>CAVRKW010000011.1:0-93321 GCA_963721845.1 uncultured Acidobacteriota bacterium
TTGCGTCAAGTTGCGGCTGCACCGCGGCGAGTCCGCGTTTTTCCACTGCAGCATGGTCCATGCACGCTGCGTAAAAATCGCCCACTTCCTGCGTCACAGCGTCGCGCTGCCCTGAATTCGAAGATGCCTGCTCCAGAATTCCGTGCAGGAAATTCAGATTGTCCTGAGCAAGCTTCGAATACACATCCCAGCCGGTCTCATCGGCCGGAATCGGATTCATTTTCTGCCAGCCGCCGCAGGCGTAGTGATAAAAATCCGCACACGGATCTACGGACTTGTCGAGGGAGGTCAAATCGAGGCTGGGAGAATACGGCAGAGCGGGCGCGGGAGTTTGCGCCATCACCAGTAATCCGGAAATCAGAGCCAGCGCCAGCATGCCTGCAACTTTGGTTTTCATAGTCCCCTCAACCTAGAGTTGCCATCAAGAATACCGCGTGCGGACGCCGCAGAGAAGCGCGCGCGGAAAAATTCGCGCGTTTCCGTCCGGCTCGGCGGCGGATTCCTCATCAGCCAAAATATTGAAAAGTTCTCCAGAAATCCGGCCAGCTCTGTTTCAATCCGCGGCACACAAAAATTTCGGGATGGTCTTCAGTCTCTTCGTTTTTTACTCCGAACATATTCCACGATTTCGCCACAAATTGGCACGAATTGAAATTATGATCGACAAATTTTCGCGAGAACCCGGTGACGATCACCGTCTCCGGCGGCAGATCGCCATACCCATGCGCCCAGAAACGAATTTCCTCCGCTGATCGCCGGCGGCAATCCATATTGCGGCCCCAGCAGATTCACCGCGCCGGCTTCGCCATAATTCGCGGAGAGCACCACCGTCCGCGCGCGTTCTGCGGCAGGCAACGAATCGCGAATCTGCGCGAGCGTTTGCACAAATTCCGGCCAGCCAATTTCGTCGCGATAATCGCCATTTAGTTTCACCGCGAACCGAAACCAATCCGGAATTTATCGGCGCCACCGGCAATGTGAGCGCGGCCGCAACAATCAAATCCGCCAGCAGCGCCGTCCATGCCACGACGCGAATCGTGCGTGTCCATCCAACGCGCATTCCTGTTAATAATTCCTCGCCCGACACGCTTCCTGCTGCATACAACATCGGGTACGCCGGAGCGAGATAGTAGGCGCGGGCCTTCGTGATGAGAAAAATCGCCAGCGGCACAAGAAACATCCAGCCCAGAATGCGATATCGCTTCGCGTTAGCCGAAAAAAAACAGAAATAAAGTCCCGCCATGCCCAGCGGAAACCCCAGCAGCGTCAAAATAAATTGACCGCGAAGAAAATTGTCGGTGCGTCCGATGCGAATATCGCGCGCGTGAATTGTTTTCAAAAATTCCAGCGACACGAAATTGTGGCGTGCCTGCCAGATCAAATTCGGCAGAAAAATCAGCAGCGAAATCGCCACTCCGTACCACAGCCATTTGCTCGTGAGAAATTTTCGCGCATCGGTGAAAATCACTCCCGCCACAATTCCCGCGACAAGAAATCCCATCGTGTATTTCGACATCATTCCGAATCCGATGGCGCAGCCAATTCCGATCCACCATCGCGGATTTTCGCTTTTCACCAGCCGCACCACGCAATACGCGGCAAGCACCCAGAAAAAATAATCGAACGACACGTACTGCATCAACGCGCCCGCGCCCAGGCAAAATGGAATTGCCGCAAACGCGGCTACAAGTTGTGCGCCGCGCCGCCCGCCCATCTCGCTCGCCATCAATCCTGTGAGCACGATCTGGCGCCGTCTACCAGCGCGGCGAAAAATCGAAATCCAGCCAGCGAAGTTCCAAACAGCGCAAGCGACACGCGCCCGAAAAATGGCGTGATCGGCGGATACGCGATGTATCCCCACGCCAATCGCCGCGAATCGTCAAGCGTCGCCAGTTCGTCGCGGTGAAATCCGTAGTGGCCGCCGGTGAGTACGTGGGCTACCACGGTGGCCAGCGCGATGTAGCCCAAAATCGCGACATCGCTCGCCCAAAAGGATTGGTTTTCGCCGCCAGAAAAATCTTCGGGCGAAAGCGCAACGTGCGAATGTGTGTGTCCCTGATGCAAATCTTCGTACCTTCCGAGCGCGTGCAAATTCAGATACGCGGCAGCATTCTATCTCGCGGTCGAAATCCACGCAGCAGCTCGCCGCCGGCGGGATTCAGCTGATATTCCGGCATGAATCTCTCGTGCCATTTCAAACATCCAAACCACTAACCGTGAAGTTCGCGGTACACTTTTCGCGTTTACTCTGCTCATTCAAGGAACTCACATGCGCGAAGCCGTAATCGTAAGCTCGGTCCGAACCGCCGTTGGCAAAGCGCCCAAAGGTTCTCTGCGCGCCACGCGTCCCGATGATCTCGCTGCCACAGCAATCAAAAATGCTCTCGCGCGCGTTCCCGCGCTCGATCCAAGAGAAATCGAAGACGTAATCCTCGGTTGCGCGATGCCCGAAGCCGAGCAGGGAATGAACGTCGCGCGTATCGCTTCTCTCCGCGCGGGGCTTCCCGTGGAAGCTTCCGCGATTACCGTGAATCGTTTTTGTTCGTCGGGCTTGCAGGCCATCGCGTACGCCGCCGAACGAATTATGTCCGGCGGCTCCGAAGTAATTCTCGCGGGCGGCGTGGAATCCATGAGCATGGTTCCCATGGGCGGCAATAAAATTTCGCCGAATCCCTGGCTGATGGATCATTATCCCGACTCCTATCTCGGCATGGGACTCACCGCCGAAAATCTTGCGCGCAAGTACAACATCACTCGCGAACAGCAAGATGCGTTTTCGCTGGCAAGCCACCAGAAAGCATTGGCCGCCATCGCCGCGGGAAATTTCAAAGATGAAATCGCGCCCGTGGAAGTGCACCTGGCATCATTCGCAGCCGGCGCAATCGCCGCGGGCGGCGCGCTCCCGAAATCCAAAGTTGTGGAAATGAATTCCACCTTCGAAACTGACGAAGGCCCGCGCGCCGATACATCTCTGGAAGCGCTCGCCAAACTCAAACCCGCGTTTCACGTAAACGGAACCGTCACCGCGGGAAACAGTTCGCAAACCAGCGACGGCGCCGCCGCAACAATCGTGATGAGCGCAGATCGCGCTCGCGCGCTCAATCTGAAACCGCTCGCGCGATTTGTTTCCTTCGCAACGGCCGGCTGCCTTCCCGAAGAAATGGGCGTGGGCCCCGTTTACGCGATTCCGAAAGCGCTGAAACTCGCCGGTTTGAAGCTCGATCAAATCGACGTGATCGAATTAAACGAAGCGTTCGCGGCGCAGGCGCTCAGCGTGATTCAGGTTGCGGGACTCGATCCCGCAAAAATAAATCCGAATGGCGGAGCGATCGCGCTGGGCCATCCGCTGGGTTGCACCGGCGCGAAAGTTACCGCGACTATTATTCGCGAACTCGTGCGGCGAAACGGCCGCTACGGCTTGGTCACGATGTGCGTCGGCGGAGGCATGGGCGCCGCCGGAATTTTCGAACGGCTTTCGTAACGCGCGGCCGCAGCTTCCGCAATTATTTCGCGGCCGCATCTTTCCACAACGCCACTGTATTTCCGTCGGGATCTTGCAGCCACGCGAAGGTGCCGGTAGGAATAGTGACCGGCGGCACCAAAGTTTTCGCTCCGAGCGCAGCGGCTTTATCGAGATACGCCTGCACGTCATCCACTTGCACGTAGAAAATTGTGTAGTGGTGCGGCTCGTGACCGAGCGCAGTCATGTGCCCTCCCACTTTGTTGGCGGCAGCGGTATCGATCATCGCCGCGGGTCCTATCGCGCTGATTTTCCAGTCAAAAAGTTTTGAGTAAAATTCCTGCGTTTTCTGGATGTCGCGGCATCCAATCTCGAAATGCACCACTGGATTTCCCATTTTTCATTCCCTTCCGCGTAGAGTCCGGCTCCGGCGTGCTGATTGTCCGCGGAATATATCACCGTTCGAGCGGCAAAATCTCTGCTTCGACTTCGCCGGAAGTAAACGGTAAGATAGTTGCGACGTGATGACGGCGGCTGGCGTATCTTGCGCCAAAATTAAGTGCGCCAACCCCGCGGAATTTCCTCGCCTCTGGAATCGAGCATGGCACAAAACGGCTCCTGGTATTTCGCATACGCAAGCAACATGAATCGCGCGCAATTTCGTTCGCGCGCGCCGCAGATGTTCGAAGAAATCAACGGCGAGCTGAAAAATTACGAGTTGGTCTTCAATAAAAAAGTTCGCGGAGGCACGGCGAGCGCGAATATTCAGCAAGCGCCCGGTAAAAGCGTTCACGGAGTTCTGTATCTCATTCCCGAAATTGCATTTCGTTCGCTCGATCGCTACGAAGGCGCGCCCGTCCACTACCGCCGCATCGAAGTGAAAGTCACAGCGGCAGATGGCCGCGAAGTAAGCGCCCAGGTTTTTATCGCCGCGAAAGTGGAAAAGGGTTTGAAGCCCGCGAGCCATTACGTGCAAACAATTTTGACCGGCGCGGAAGAACACGGATTGACGCCGGAATATCTGGAATCGATTCGAGCTGCCGCAAAGTAAAAAATAATCTTGGCGGAGGGCCGCATGGCTACCACGACGGCGCAACCCAAAGTAATGAAGGGCGGAAACTTTTTGCTGGAAGCCGCCTCGGCGGACAGCGTCTTCACTCCCGCCGATATCAACGACGACCAGCGCCTGATCGGCCAGACCGCCGAAGAATTTGTGACCAAAGAAGTTTTGCCGCTCGTAAAAGATCTCGAAGCAAAAAAGCCCGGCCTGATGGTGCAGCTGGTGAAAAAAGCCGGCGAACTTGGCCTGCTCAGCGCGGGCGTGCCGGAAGAATATGGCGGCGCGGGGCTCGACAAAATTTCCACGACAGTCCTCACCGAAAAAATTTCGATTTACGCCGGATACGCGGTGACGCACGGCGCGCAAACCGGAATCGGAACTTTGCCGATCGTTTATTTCGGCACCGAAGATCAGAAGAAAAAGTATCTTCCGAAGCTTGCCACCGGCGAATGGATCGCGGCTTATTGTCTTTCCGAGCCGCAAGCCGGTTCCGATGCGCAGGCGTCGCTCACTCGCGCCGAACTTTCTGCCGACGGAAAAAACTGGATTCTCAACGGCCAGAAAATGTGGATCACCAACGGCGGTTTCGCCGACGTGTACATCGTGTTTGCGAAAGTTGACGGCGAAAAATTTTCCGCGTTCATCGTCGAACGTACGTTTCCTGGATTTACGCCGGGTAACGAAGAGCACAAGATGGGAATTCATGGCAGCTCCACCACACCGATCTTCATGGAAAATTGCAAAGTACCGCGCGAAAATTTGCTGCACGAAATCGGCCGCGGGCACATCGTCGCGTTTAACATTTTGAACTCCGGCAGATTCACGCTTGGCGCGTCATGCGTTGGCGGCGCAAAACACATTCTGACCACCGCATCGCGCTACTCCAAGGAACGCAAGGCATTTGGAAAATCGATCGGCGAATTCGGGCTGATGAAAGAAAAGCTCGCCGAAATGGCGATTCAAATTTTCGCCGTTGAATCCATGGTGTACCGCTCCGCCGGATACATCGAAGGCGCGATGGCCGCCGAAAATTCCGGCGACAAAACTCAGCACACCATGCGCGTGCTCGAGGAATATGCCATCGAGAGTTCCATCGCGAAAGTTTACGGCAGCGAAATGCTCGATTACGTCGTCGACGAAGCCGTGCAAATTTTTGGCGGCTACGGATTCCACGAAGATTACCCGGTCACGCGCGCGTATCGCGATAGCCGCGTGAATCGCATTTTCGAAGGCACCAACGAAATCAATCGCATGCTCATCATCCAAATGCTGATGAAGCGCGCGATGTCTGGCGCGTTGCCTTTAATTCCCGCGGCGATGAAGCTGGCCGACGAAATTCTTGCTGGCCCCGCATCGCAAGAAAGCGAAAGCGGATTGCTCGGCGAAGAAGCGCGCGTTGTTGCGAACTCCAAGAAAATATTCCTGCAAGCAGCTGGCGGCGCGGTGCAAAAATTCCGCGAAAAATTGGCCGACGAACAGGAACTCGTTGGAGCGCTCGCGAATATCGTGATGGAAATTTTCGCGATGGAATCCTGCTTGCTCCGCGCGCAAAAATCGGCCGCAACTCGCGGCGAACAATCCGCTGCCGCAATGATCGACGCAGCTCGCGTGCTCATCTCTGATTCCGCCGAAAAAATTGAGCACGAAGCGCGCCGCGCCCTCGCCGCCGTCCACGATGGCGACATGCTGATGACGCAACTCGCGGTGCTCAAGCGTTTCGCAAAGCGCGGCACCATCGATACGATCGCGGCACGCCGCAGAATCGCCGCCGCGGTACAAAGTAACGATCGCTATCCGTTTGAAGCGAAATAACGCGGCACATCTGCCAGGAAAAACTCGCCTGCACCCTCGTTAGTTCTACTCGCGGGCTGCTTCCCACTTCGGTGTTTGTAGGTTGTTCTCGGTGTTTCTCCTCGGCGTAGTGTGAATGCTGTATGCAACGGACTTCCGTCGCCGCAATTTAGCGTCGTGCCTGTTCCCATTACGGGAAAATCTCTTCAGAATTCCGAGTACTGTTACCAAGGGCCTACGAGATTGCAGCCTTTGTACCATTCACCATCCACGCCACTTAGCGGTTTAATGATCGTGGCGGAACATTTGGGTACTCATTTGCATCCAATAGCCAGTGCGGTCCGGGGAGGCAGTTTTGACTACGGTCGGGACAAGTGAAGCTTCAGCATCAAGCTCATCAGAAGTCCCATTATGTTTGAGCGAAACGAAAGAACTCATAGACATTAATATTTCAACCGGTCATCCATCAGAACGGAATCGGCCCGAGAAACTTCGAAGCGATCCATGGCGCAAGGCGCTGTGGTTTCTGCTGGCGGCAACATTACTTTTTCAAGCGTACTACGTGCAGGAGATGCTGGCGGCTCTGGTAATTTTCACGATTCTATTCTTGATCGGCGCGATCATTACAGGCGCAATTTACCTGCTTGGCCGCGCGGGCGAAACCACCGTCACGCTGGCCGAACCTGTTGCGCGGCGCGGCGTCGCGTTCGCGGAAGAGCTCAGGCAAAAAGCATTCCGCCGTCCACATTCAGCACCTGCCCCGTGATCGCGCTGGCCTGATCGCTGGCGAGAAATAAAGCAGCGCCAGCGATTTCAGCGGCAGTTTGCGGGCGGCGCTGCAAAATGCCGTTCAACATTTCTTTGAACATCTCATCAGCGTCGCGGCCTGCGCGAGCGGCGAGGCCGCGTCCTAATTCCTGCGAGAGTTCAGTTTCTGGCACAGGGCCTGGGCAAATCGCATTTGCTCGCACACCGTGATACGCGCCTTCCGCGGCGGTAGTGCGCGTGAGCGCGAGCATGCCCGCTTTCGCGGAAGCGTATGCCGCGCCCCATCCGAACGCAGCTTTTGCGGAAACGCTGGAGATGTTCACCACCGCGCCGCCGCGCCGCGCGTAAAGATCGGGCAGTGCGAAGCGGGTCATAAAAAACGCGCTGCGCAAATTTATATTCACAACGGCGTCCCATTCTTCCGCCGTGATTTCTTCAATCGGTTTCACCGGCCCGTAAATTCCGGCGTTGTTCACCAGAATATCCACGCCACCAAATGCATCTCGCGCGGCGCGCACCACGCGACTGCAGTCGGTCTTCACCGACGAGATCCACCGCCAGGATTTCCGCCTTGCCGCCAGCTTTCGTGATTTCCGCGGCCACGGATTCCAGCTGCGACGCAGTCCGTGCGGCGAGCATCATGTGCGCTCCTTCCGCAGCAAACCGCAGCGCAATTGCGCGCCCAATTCCGCGTCCCGCACCGGTGACAATCGCAACTTTGTCTTTAAGAAGCATTAGAATCTCTCACCCAATCGGACCAACCGAGATTAAGTACCATTACGAAGAATAACACGACGCATTCAACCTCAATCGCGACCAGCGCACCCTATCTCCCGCGAATTGTGCAGAATTCCATATCCACCGCTAAATTTAGCCCTGGCAGCAACTTAGGCCCCGGCACGTGGTCTCAAGGCACCCATTAAACGGGGAAACAGCCCAATTCGGACATGACGGCAATGCCGCTGGTGCGGTATGATAATTTACTCTAGAGGCTAAACCCGAATGAGTGAGTCTTTGGTTCAAATCCGGGGCAACAAGGGCGACGGCACCGGCAAGATGCTGCTCCGCGTACGCCCCCGCGGCTTTTGTGCGGGAGTGGTGCGCGCGGTTGATATCGTCGAACTGGCGCTGGAAGCTTATGGCCCGCCCGTATACGTCCACCACGAGATTGTGCACAACCGCTACGTCGTGGAGCAACTGCGGCGGCGCGGCGCGATCTTTGTGGAGACCGTAGCCGAAGTGCCGCACGAAGCGGTGCTGATTTTCAGCGCGCACGGAGTTCCTCCCACGACTCGCGAAGAAGCAGATAGCCGCAAGCTGCGCGTGATTGATGCTACTTGCCCGCTGGTTACGAAAGTACATCTTGAGGCGCTGCGATTCGCGCGCGAGAAGCGCACCATTATTTTGATCGGCCACAAAGATCACCAGGAAATTGTGGGTACCTCCGGCGAAGCTCCCGAGCAAACCATTGTTGTCGATAGCGTGCAAGCGGTTGACGCGCTGAATGTTGACGATCCAAATAAACTTGCGTTCCTCACGCAGACCACGCTGAGCCTTTACGACACGCAGGAAATCGTGACGCGGCTGCGCGAAAGATTTCCCACGATTCAAGGGCCAGCATCGGATGACATTTGCTACGCCACACAAAATCGCCAGGAAGCCGTCGAACAAATGGCGCGCGACGTGGATTTGATTCTCGTGGTCGGCTCGCCGAACAGTTCGAATTCCAACCGTCTCGTGGAAGTTGCCGAGCGCGCTGGAGTCGCCGCTCGATTGATCGACGATGCGAGCGTGATCGAACCACAGTGGTTCGAAAATGTAAAAGCTGTCGGCCTCACCGCTGGAGCTTCCGCGCCAGAAGTTCTTGTTGAGCAAGTGAGCGACAGGCTCGCGGGTTTGGGATTCACCGATCAGCGCGATCTGGATCTCATCCGCGAAGACGTGCGATTCACCTTGCCATCTGAGCTTGCAGCTGTTGCACCCGGGGGACGGCGAGGATAGTTTTCGCCGTCGGGGTTTGCGTCGCGGATGCCGCGCGACCTGGCCCGCATTACAGACAATAGGTTCAGCCAGGAGGCTGTGTTGGCGGTCAAGATTCTCCGTCAGCCGAAGAAGATTGCCCTGATAGGCGCGCCGACTTCCGCCGCGGCTCTGCGAGCGGGACACGAGCGCGCACCTGCAGCGTTGCGCGATGCCGGACTTGTTGCGCGGCTTGAGTCTGCTGGATTCGAAGTCACCGACCTCGGCGACACCGTCAAGAAAACTTTTCAAGTGGACGACGAACATCCTCGCGCGCGAAACGTTGGCGCGCTGGTGGAAGTGCTGAATGATTTGCGTCCGCGCGTTGAGCAAGCGATCAAGAGCGGCGCGCTGCCTCTGATTATTGGCGGCGATTGCAGCATCGCGCTTGCGACGATTGCAGGAGCGCGGCGTTACTATCGCCAGGTAAATTTGATTTACGTGGATGCCGACGCGGATATGAATGTGCCCGCGACCACTCCTTCGGGATGCGTCGATGGCATGGTGGTCTCTCACATTGTTGGCCGAGGCGCGCCGGAGCTGGTGCGATTTTGGGGAGAGCCTCCTCTGGTGCGCGAAGCGGATATCGTGCTGTTTGGATACGACCGGCTGGATGCTCCGGAAGAAGCCGCGCTCGCGAAATCTCCGATTCGCAGATTCAGCTCGAGCGATGTGAAACGCATGGGCGCGGGAGCTGCCGCGCGAGCTGCGATCAAGCAATTGCATTCCGGCCAGTTTGAATACATTTTGCATTTTGATGTTGATGCGATTTCCGGCGGCGAATTTTCCGCTACAAATTTTTCCGGCAGCGGCCTCGGACTCGAGCCGGTGCGCGAAGCGCTGAATGTTTTCGCGCGAGAAAAAAGTCTCGCAGTGTTTGAAGTCACCACCTACAACCCCGAACTGGATTCCGATGGTTCCGGCGCACGCATGCTGATCGATCTGCTCGCGGAGGTGCTCACCTCAAGACTGCAAGCGGCAGCAGAAGAAGAGGCCAAGGTTCAAGCCGCTTCCGCCGCAAGCACAGTTTCACAAGCTGCGACGCCAGCTGCTTCCGCTCCGGCATCGGGCGAAATTCCCGCGGCGCCTTCCGCGGTACACATTGTGGAGACTGAATCGCCAGCGACCGATTCGACCGGCGAATCTGCCGGCGAATCGAGCGACGCGCAAACATCGCACGCGAGCGAAGAATCCCCGGCTGCGAACGCTGGCGAAACCGAAAACATCGAACAGCGCCACGCAGGCGACGACGATTCAGACGATACCGACGAATCGTCTGAGTAAATTAAATTCTCCCTGCTGAATTAATAAAACTTCGAGATAAACGCAGCACCGCCGGTTACTTGTTTGCGCTCGCAGCGTGAATTTCTGCGATGTAGCCGCCCGGGAATTCCACGATTGCGCTGCTCCGATCGTTCGACGCATAAGCAGCAGAAAGCATTTTTGCTCCCGCCGCTTTTGCTTTCTCAAGTGTTGCGCCGAGATTCTGCACCTGGTATCCGGTGATTTCGTGACCGAACGGATAGGGCAAATGGCCATCAGTGACCATCACCTGCATGTTGCCAAAATTTGAAGTGATGCGAATGCGGCGATACGTCTCGCCCGCGCGGCTGATTTCTCCGGCATCCGCTTGCAATTCATCTTCGACAATTTTTCCGTGAGAGAAGCGCACAAAATCGCCTGACGAAAATATCAGCAGCATCGTGTGAGAAATACACGCGATTGTCCGGGATCGCTTCGAGCGCGTCATATTTCGGGGCAGTGAAATGCCAATACAGCTGCATTTTTATGCCGCCCCGCCACTGGATTACCGCGTCTCTCCCAATCGGATCTTTAAATGGTTCCACAATCACGTCCGCTCCTGCGGCACGAGCAGATTTAATTGCCTCGCCCATGTCGGTGACCAGGTATCCAGTGCGTTCCTGCCCAAACGGAAATGGAATCGGTGTTTGAAACGCGAAGACAGAAAGCGTTCCAACCGGTGTCCATACATATTGAAATTCAGCGCTGCTCGGCTCGGGCAAAACATTTGTCACGATTTGTTTTGACGTTTGCCCGCCAAAAGTGGCGATGAAACTCTTGACGAACGCATCCAGATCGCCGGGCGCAACATACACGTGAGTGGAATCGTATTGCGGCCCGACGGCGACGCCCGCGTCAGTTACTGTTGTTGATTGTTGCGCAGGCGCGGAATGCGCCTGCGGAAACGACAGAGTAAACGCTGCCGCGATCACGCAGACAAATATAATTGCGAAATTTCCTTTTCGATTTTGCATCAACAAAATATTGCTATCGTTTGCCAACTGACCGCGCCCCCGTTCCCAGGCCTAGGCCGAGGCTGTGGTTGCGCTACCTTTGAAAAATGCGAGCAGCTCTGCGTTGATCTGATCTTTCAGCGTGGAGCACATGCCGTGCGGCGCGCCGGGAATTACTTTCAGAATCGCTCCCTTGATGATCTTCGACGAGAGAAGACGCTGAGGCGGCAATCGGAACGATTTGGTCCGCATCGCCGTGAAGCACCAGCGTGGGCACGTCAAATTTTTTCAGATCTTCGGTGAAATCCGTTTCCGAAAACGCCTTGATGCAATCGTAGACGGCTTTGTGTCCGGCCATCATTCCTTGCAGCCAGAACGAATCGCGCAATCCCTGCGAAACTTTTGCGCCAGGTTTGTTCGCGCCGTAGAACGGCGTGCTGAGATCCTTCCAAAATTGCGAGCGATCGGCGAGAACGGCTGCGCGAATCTGGTCAAACGCTTCCATCGGCAATCCTGCGGGATTCGCCGGCAGTTTTCAGCATCAACGGCGGCACCGCGCTGATCAGCACAGCTTTCGCGACGCGCTTTGTTCCGTGGCGGCCGATATATCGTGCCACTTCGCCGCCACCGGTGGAGTGGCCCACGTGGATCGCATCTTTCAGGTCGAGCGATTGCAGTGAGTTCGGCGAGATCATCGGCGTAAGTATCCATATCATTTCCATTCCACGGTTGGCTCGATCGGCCGTGTCCGCGGCGATCGTGCGCGATACAGCGATATCCGCGATCCGCGAGAAATAACATCTGGTCTTCGAACGCATCCGCGCTGAGCGGCCAGCCGTGGCTGAAAACTACCGGTTGACCGGAGCCCCAATCCTTGAAATAAATTTGTGTTCCGTCTTTCACGGTGATTGTTGCCATAGGATCGTTTCCTCCGCTTATTAGAAACTGCCTGACTATTTAGATGTGGCGAATCTCCCGAAGTTACTGTGCAATCTCGACTCCAATGAGTTCTCTTTCATTGAAGACGGCACTGCCCTTCGAGAACCAGCTCTCACAAATCAATGTTGCGCCGGTGTTACTTCATAAAAATTCATGCCGTTCAACAAGTGGCCGCGCTAGTGAGAGACGGGCGTCGTCAGACGGTAACCGGGACCCGGAGAAAGATTGGAATTCACCATGGTCCCCGCGTCATTGATCCACTGGCCAGATTTGGGTCCGGAGAAAATCTCGAATTGAGCGCCGGTGTTTGGATCTCGCACGTCTTCCAGCCCCGTAAGAGTTTTCCCCCAACCCGACACTTGTTCCGCCTGCGCATTTTGCCGCGCGTAATATCCGGCGACTTGCTGATTCATCGCGGCGGTGCGTTGCTCGTGGTACGTCCGCATTTGCTTCATGAATTCGCCGAAATTTTTGCCGATCTGCGCTAACCCCGCTTGCGTGATTTGATTTTGGCGCTGCACCCATTCCGGATTTTTCTTCCAGCTGCCGATCATGCGATCCACCATCGAATGCGCTTGCGCGGCGCGATCGGGGCTGCTGAGAATGCTCACAGGAAACGCGAACCACAATCCTCCAGCGCTGATTGAGCGTGGAGTGAACGAAAACGCTGGCGATGCGCGGCCCATCCGTCGAATCGCAATCGTAGCTGACATTTCCATCGGTTGATCGAGTGCCCGGATCATCTTTCATCTCGGGCGAGAAAGCGGGAATCCAATCCGCGGTGCGAGGATTCATGGATTTGCACACGCCTGAGAAGCGATGCTTCGCGTACGATTCGGCATACGTCTGGCCGTCGCGATATCTCGCTGTGATCATTTGATATTGCTGCGGCTGAAAATTTCGCTGGCCTTCAGTTCCGGTGTGCGGTCCGGGAAGGGAATATGGGGGCACGTTTACATCGTCGATGCGGATGATGATTTTTCCGTCGAGCGAACGAGCTTCCATCATCCAGCGCACATCGAAATATCCGAAGCGGTACATTCCGCCCTGGATTTGGTAGCCCACAGGAACATCCATCGAAAACGCGCCTTCGGCTGTATCGGTGTATGAGACCCAATTAATTTTCGCTGCGGAATTTTGAGAATGAGCCGAATTCGCCGGCGGATTATTTTCCGCGGCGGTTGTGGTGGAGTTGTTGCCGCCGCACGCGACGGTGGCGAACGTAATACAAAGCGCCATGAGCAATTTCCATTTCATCGTAGTCTCCTGAATGAAATGTCGCGGCGGGCGAGGCAATGCCAGGAGCACGCCAAACCGCGCGCGACTTCTGCTCCCCAGCATTGCCCGCCAATATAAAACTTTTGCGCGACAAAGAGAAACGAATTGCGATCTTGCACCGCTAGTCTTGAGGGACTGGGTTGCCAGATAGGAGGACTGGTTGATTCGTCTCGACCGGCTCCGTATTTTCGGTTTGCTCGCTCGCCGGTGGGTTTGGTCTAAGAAGATCCCAGACGATTTGAACCGGCCGGTTGTTATCGCTCACGGCAGGTTCGCGGAATGGAAGAGTTTGGAGAACGAGACTGGTGATGTATGCGAGGAGGCTGCCCTGTGATTGCTCGATGCGCTTTTCGGCGACGAAACGGAACAGGCGGGCGAGGACAATGTGAATCTCGTCGCGATCGAGAAGTTCCAGCGCGTCCTCAGTGAGAAGTTCGGCGGTGGCCTTGGCGTCAGCGGCGGCCTCCTGCGACCAGATACGCTCGTGGAATGAGCACAGTCCAGTGGCTGCATCGAAAAGGCGGCGGGAGCATCGGACACCGCGAGCATTGGTGAAGCGGCAGCGTTGCTTATCTGGGATAGAAGATCCCCAAGCGTCTGCGGTATGGGAATTCATATTTTCTTCAAGTGACATATAGTGTCATTTCTCCTTGGTCCAGCTGGATTTGGTTTAGATTTTTGGGAATACCCCCCACCCCCCCCCTAAAATCAGCTGTTTTTGCGGAAAAGGCTGATTCTAAAGCGGTTACGAAAAATTCGCGACGGCCAAAACGGCCTTTGCCTTCAGAGTTCGAAGGCACCGGATGGCGTTTGATCGACGATTCGAGCGCAGTTCGGCGCTTGAAAGGGCGAGCCGTCAATAAATTTTGAGGGGAATTCTCCATGCGCATTGTCTCAAAATTCGAAAAAGTTGTCAATAGATAAATCTAACAAAAAAGTACTAGTAGTTCTATTACCAAGAATGTCTGGCGGGTGAAGCGTGCTGTCGCGTGCGGTGGTAACTCGACTCTTCTCGTGCCGCCCCTACGGGGCTCCGGAGGCCTTTCAGGGAGAGGGCACCCAGGCCTTCCAGCCTGGGCTTACGTTTGGTGCCGCGCCTGTGGCGCTCCGGAGGGAACGCGTACGCGTTGGGATCGCATTTCATAGCGCGCCGCTCGCGCTGCGGAGGGTGCGGATGCGCGGCGCGGGATTGCGGTGACGAATTCCGCACGGCGCGCGGAGGTGAAAAATATCGAACGGATGCAATGGGCGGCGGTGGGAAAAGGGAAGGGATTATTGCGGGAAACCGATTTTGCGGACAAGTGCGGAGTAGCGCGGATCGGAGCGCAGGGAGTCCATCCAGTAAGTGGTGCGCAGAGCTTCCAAATAGTTGTCGCGTTCCTGATACGCGGTGTTGAGCCAATCGAATGCGCGATCTTTGTCTCCGAGTTCTGCGTAGAAGGACGCTATCTGGAACGAGGAAACAAAATTTGTGCTGGATTTACGGCGTGCGAGGGCGACTTCGATGGCCTTGCGCATGGCAGCTTGCAAGCCGCCGGAGCGGAATCCGGTGTCCATCGCATCCGCGATCTCGGCGGCGTCTTTGTCGCCCTCTAATTGAGCGGAAGTCTTCAGCTCTCGAATCGCTTGGGCGTATTCATGCTTGCCCCAGTAGGACTGGTACAAGCCAAAGTGGCCGCGGCCAAAGCTGGGATTTTCTGCGTTGAATTTGTTGAGGATTTCGATGGAGCGATCAAATTGGCGATCCTGCGTACAAACTTCGGCGAGCACCGTAATGATTACGGGAGAAAGGGGATCGAGCTGACGTGCGCGCTCGGCTTCGTCAATGGATTCCTGCGCGCGGCCGCCGATATAGGAAAGCTGTTCCGCGAACCATTGATGGGCGCTGGCATCGCTGGGATCGAGTTCAAAAGCTTTTCTGAATTCGGCTTCACCGCCTGCGAAATCCCAAGCGTGTTGCATTTTGTAGCTGCCCAGATCGGCGTGGGGACGCGCGAGTGAGGGGTCAAGTTCGAGAGCTTTCTCTGCCGCAGCGCTTGATTTGGGAAATACATCGTTAGGATCGGCGCCGTAATCGCTGAGCACGGCGTAGGCATCCGCGATTCCCGCATAGGCGAGGGCGTAATTGGGATCTTTATCGATGGCCTGATTGAAGTAGGTAATTGAAGTTTTAACATCCGCATTGGTGCGCTTGTTCCAGTAATAGCGGCCTTTTACGTAGAGCTGGTAGGCCTCGGGATTCTGCGTGCCTTGTTTGGAGACTTGTTGTTTTTCGGCGCCGGTTAATTTCGAGCGAAGTTTATCGGCGATATCGCCGGCGATTTGTTGCTGCAGCGAGAGGATGTCGGCGGATTTTCCTTCGTAATGTTCGCCCCAAATTTCCGTGTTGTCCGCAACATTGGTGAGATCGGCGCTCACCTGAATGGTGTCGCCGTGTTGAACGACTCTGCCGGTGAGGAGCGCGTCAACGGTGAGCTCTTTGCCGACTTGTTGAGCGTCAAATTCTTTGCCTTTATAGCGGAAAACGGAGTTGCGTGATTTTACTTTCAGATCGGGGACGTGAGTGAGGCTATCAATCAAGGATTCGGTGATGCCGTCGCTGAGGAAATCGGTATCGGCATTTCCGCCCGTGCTGGAGAAAGGAATAACCGCGATGGATTCGATTTGTGATGCGCCGGATTTTGCGGCGGTGCGCCAGCGCCAGAGTCCTACTGCCGCAAGTGCGACAAGGAGAACGATCGCGGCGACGAGCCAGTTCCTCCGCATTTTAGATATTGATTTCGGTTTTGCGACGGGAGATTCGGCAGCGGATTTTCCAGATTCGGAGTCGCGTTTCAGCCGCTGCAAATCGGTGCGCATGTCTGCGGCGTGCTGGTAGCGCAGGTCGCGATTTTTTTCGAGAGCTTTGTTGATGATTTCTTCGAGCTTGGGAGAAACCTCGAGGATTCAGGCGCACTGCGGGAATCGGAGGCGTTCGAGAATCGCAGCGAAAATTACGGCGGAGCTTTCGCCGAGAAATGGAAGGGCGCCGGTGGCCATTTCGTAGAGCACGGCGCCAAAAGAAAAGAAATCGCTGCGCGCGTCGAGATCTTTCGCGCGCGCTTGCTCGGGCGACATGTAAGCGATAGTGCCGAGAGTGGAGCCGGGGCTGGTGAGATGCTGATCATCGATCGGTGTTGTGATCGTGTTTGCCGATGCGATCTGGCTAGACGAAGTAGCGGCGGGCGCAACTTTTGCGAGACCAAAATCTAGAATTTTTGCGTGACCGCGCTTGGTGACGAAAATATTTGCGGGCTTGATGTCGCGATGAACGATATTTTGCGAGTGCGCGGCGTCGAGGCCGTCAGCAATTTCGATTGCGAGCGAGAGGAGCGTGTCGTTGTCGACCGGTTTTCCAGCGATGAGATGTTTCAGCGTTGCGCCATCGAGAAACTCCATGGCGATGAAAGACTGCGTCGCCATGCTTGCCGATTTCGTAGATGGTGCAGATGTTGGGATGATTCAAGGCGGAAGCGGCGCGGGCTTCGCGGCGAAAACGTTCGAGAGACTGCGGATCGCGGGAGAGATCGTCGGGCAGAAATTTCAGCGCAACGAAGCGGCCGAGTTCAGTGTCTTCGGCTTTGTAAACCACGCCCATGCCGCCGCCACCGAGTTTTTCGACGATGCGGTAGTGCGAGATGGTTTGGTCGAGCATGGAATAGCTGGTCAAAATTGCGGTCGCGTCATGTTACGAAGGTGGCGGCGGGGCGTCAATGAACTCGGAGAGTTGGGATCACAAATAGCTAAATAAAAAGGCGCCAATACGGAGATTGGCGCTCCCGGGATTACTTCTGGGCCGGAGAGGTGGCGTTGAGAACTATGCCGAGAGGAGGGACCTGGGCGGGCTTGGTGTAGCGATTGACCAGGAAGCGTTGGCCGTCTTTAGAGACGTCATAGCTGAAGAGATCGGTGGAGGAGACGATCGTGCGAATCTGGCTTTGGAACAATGGAATGGGATTGCCGGTGGAAAAAGTTCCGTCGGTGCTTACCGGGACTGCAGTCAGAGTTGAATTCGCTCCGATGTAGAAAATTTCCTTGCCATCGCCGCGCCAGCGTGGTTCGGCGCCGCCGCCGCGTGAAACCTGCCATTTGCCGGCGCCTTCGGGGAACGACGAGACATAAATCTGCCACTCGCCGGATTCGTCGGAAGAGTAGGCGACCCATTTGCCATCGGGAGAAATCATACCGTTGGTGGTATTCGATTTCGTGCCTAGGAAAGGCGTGAGCTTTCCACCCGATATGGGGAGCAAAGCAAGATGGGATCCGCCAACACCAGGCTGCGAGGTACAAAGGATTTGCTTGTCGTCGAGAGACCAGGAATTCGGGACGAGATCGTCTGTGTCCGCGGTTGTATAAATTTCGCTAACCGGCACTAATCCTTGCACCTGTTTCAGTTCAATGTGAGTGGCGTTCGTCAACGTGGAGCGATAGGCGATGACAGTGCCGGAGTGTGACCAGATACCCACGTCGTCCTCGGACTTATCGAAAGTAAAAAGAGTATTGGCGGCGTTTCTAAAATCAGTAATCCAAACATTGATGCTGCCAGCTTTTGCATCGGCGATGTCAATCGCCAGGCGATTGCCGTCGGGAGACATGGAGGGATTTGCCAAAACGCCGGTATCGCCCACATGGCCCAATTCTTTTCCGGCGCGGTCGTACCAGATCAAGAGAGATTGTGAGGCGCCAACCGTGGGGTTGTAGACGACTGTTCCATTTTCCGCGACGGAGAATGCGCCCCAATAGGTAGATGGCTGATATCCGATATGCTCGGCGACAACTTGCGATTCCCCGGAAGTAGAGCCGGTGGAGGCGTCGAATGCGATCATGCGCAGCGCGGATTTTTCATCCGTGTAGAATACGTGACCGTTTGCGTAACCGGGATTCGAGTTTTTCAACATGACAGGGATTTTTTCGAGTTTGCTGAGCGAACTGAAATAGATGCCGTCACTTTTCGAGTCGCCAGTGAAGTTTCCTGCCAGGAAAAGGAAGTGATCGCTATCCGGCAGAAACACCGGAAACCGATGCGAATCTTCTCTCGAGTCGAGAAGGATTTTTTCGGTGAGCGGAGCGACTTTGGTGCCGTCCGAATTGACTCGCCACAACCAGCCGGCTGGTTGCGGGGAATAGATGATGACGCCCTTGCGGCTCCAGGCTCCGCCGCGACCGTTTGTCGCTGGAGCGAGAACTTCAGGAACGCCGCCTGAGGCTGCAATTTTTTTTAGTTTGCCATGGGCGAAAAACGCGACGTAGGAATCGTCTGGCGACCAGAATGGATAACTGGCATCGTCGGTACCCGAGAGAATGGTCAAACTGGAAGAGCCGATACGCTCAATGCCGAGAACTGTGGCTCCGGATGCTTTGTCTGGAGTGACCACGGCAAGCATGGTGCCGTCGGGTGAAATCGCCAAATGGCTGGTGTCTTCCTGGAGAGGAATTGCGAATTCAGTGCGTTCCGTGGGCGCTTGCGGGCGGAACAGAAGCGCGAGTGAGACCAGAGCGACTGCTGCCATCGCGGCTGCTACTAGCCACGGCAGCAACTGACGATTTTTCGGCGCGGCGGGGCTGGCGGAACTGATGGCTGCGGTTGCGCTGGAACCCGTGCCGGAAAGCGCGCTGATCGCGAAGCCGAGATCGCGCGCGGATTGGAAACGGTTCGCGGGATTTTTTTCGAGGCAGTGGCGAATGATGCGATCGAAGCCCGGAGAAATTTTTGATGATGCAGATGCGGCGTCGAATTCGGGAGGATCTTCTTTGAGGATGGCGTTCATGGTTTCGACGCCGGAATCGCCTTTGAAAGCGCGCTTGCCGGTAGCCATTTCGTAGAGGATCGCGCCGAGGCTGAAAATATCGGAGCGGCTGTCGACGACTTGTCCGCGGACCTGTTCGGGAGACATGTAGCCGACGGTGCCCATCACGGTGCCGGCAGCTGTAAGTGCGGGGCTGGTGAGAGTGGCGTTGCTGGCGTTGAGCGAGCCGACTTCTTGCGAAAGTTTTGCGAGGCCGAAATCGAGAATTTTTACGTGATCGTCGCGCGTGATGAAAATATTTTCGGGTTTCAGATCGCGATGGACGATGCCTTTATCGTGGGCGGCAGCGAGTCCATTGGCGATTTTCAGAGCGTAATCGGAAACTTTGCGCTGCGGAAGAGGGCCGGTTTCCATTTCATCGCGAAGTGTTTGACCTTCGAGAAATTCGGAGACGAGGTAGTGCGTGCCGTCCTGCGTGCCAACATCGTAGATGGCGAGAAGATTTAGATGATTGAGCGCGCTGAGGACGCGAGCTTCTTGTTCGAAACGCTGGAGGCGATCGGCATCATTGGCGAGAGATTCGGGAAGGACTTTTATGGCGACGGTGCGATCGAGGCGCGTGTCGCGCGCGCGATAGACTTCTCCCATCGCGCCCGCGCCGATGGGGGCGATGATTTCGTATGGGCCTAATCTGGTTCCCGAAGTAAGCGGCATTGGGTGCGCCGAATTATACATCGTTGAGGATTGAGTTTTTGAAAACGATGTAGCCTGCGCGTTTCCGGATGAATCTAACGGTTGCGATTACCGCGACCGAAAGGAAACAAATGGCAGGCTTGTTCGATCCGCTCCCGATTCGCGGAGTGACGCTCCGCAACCGAATTATTGTTTCGCCGATGTGCCAGTATTCCAGCGCGGATGGTTTCGCGAACGACTGGCACCTGGTGCATCTGGGCAGCAGGGCCGTGGGCGGCGCGGCCGTAGTGATGGCGGAAGCTTCGGCGGTGACGCCGGGCGGACGCATCAGTCCATCTGATTTGGGAATTTGGAAAGACGAGCACATTCCGGAGCTGGCGCGGATCGCGGAATTTATTCACCGGCAAGGCGCGCTGCCTGGAATTCAAATTGCGCACGCCGGGAAGAAAGGCGAAGTACCGCCGCTCCGTGGGAAGGCGGAAAGCTGATCACCGCAGCGAATGGCGGATGGAAGCCGGTGGCGCCGAGCGCGATCGCGTTTTCGGGATGGATATGCGGTGCCACAGGAATTGTCCGAAAAGGAAATCGCAGAAATTGTGGCTGCATTTGCAGCGGCGACGCGGCGCGCGTTGGACGCGGGATTTGAAGTGGTGGAGATTCATGCGGCGCACGGATATTTAATTCACGAATTTCTTTCGCCGTTGAGCAATTTCCGAAAAGATGCGTACGGCGGTTCGCTGGAAAATCGAATGCGATTTGCGAAAGAAGTTGCGGAAGCTGTGCGCGGGGAATGGCCCGCGTCGCAGCCGCTGTTTGTGAGAATTTCGGCGACCGATTGGGCCGAGGGTGGATGGGACATCGAACAATCCGTGGAGCTGGCGCGGCGAATTGCAAAAATTGGAAGTGGATTTGATCGATTGTTCATCGGCGGGCTGGTGCCAAACGTGAAGATTCCCGCTTGAGGCAGGATATCAGGTGGATTTTGCGCGGAGAATCAAGCAGGAAACCGGAATTCTTACTGGAGCGGTGGGATTAATTTCGCAAGTCGCAGCAGGCCGACGAAATTATTTCGCAGGATTATGCTGATGTGGTGATTGATGGCGCGGGAATTTCTGCGCGAGCCGTACTGGCCGTTGCACACTGCGAAAGAATTCGGATTCAGCGTGGATTGGCCGGTGCAATATTTGCGCGCGGCTCCAGTCGGGCATCGCGTGGCGAGAAAAGAAATTTATCGCGGTGCGGCGCCATGGCGCAGAAGAAATCCACGCCGGCTGCGCAAACGAAAAAATTGACGTGGATTTGTCGGAGATGAAAGAAGTCGCGGCAGCCTGAGTTACGCGGTATCCAGCGGGCGATCGGCGCGAACAATTAGAAAAAACACAGCCGACGCGATCGAAACAATCGCGGCGCAATCGAGAGCGCGATTCCAGCCGAAGTGAGTCGCAAATATGCGGTAACAATCGGCGAAAGCCATCCGCCAAAATTTCCAAACGTGTTCATCATGCCGGAAAGCGAGCCAGTGAAACCGTGCGCGATAGATCGATGCACGTCGCCCAAAAAGTGCTCGCGGCGAACATGTTCATTCCGCCGCCGATGGCGAGCAGTGTGATGGCGGCGGCGTTGCTCGCGGTGTGGCTGCCGATCCAGAGCAGCGCGCCGCTGCGACACCATGCCGAGGGTGATCGCGGCGCGGCGGCCGTTGCGTTTACCGAATTTGCGGACCGCGAAATCGGAAAAAATTCCGCCGAGCGGCGCGAGCACAACGATCGCGAGATAAGGAGTGGCTCCCCAGAAGCCGCCCTCGTTGATAGTGAGATGGCGGATTTGCGTGAGGTAGTAAAAAAACCAGGTATGGTAAAAATAAATCGGAAAGCCCTGGCAGAAATATGCGAAGAAAAGTCCCCACGCGGATGGCGATTGGAGAATTTTCGCCCATGGCGTGGTATGTCGCGATGCTGCTGCGGCAACTGCGAGCGGTTCAGTGGTTTCGGCCTGCTCTAATTAAATCAAGTTCGGCCCGATTGACTCGCGGATTTTCTTCCGGCGAATTTGTGACCAGTGCGAGCCAGAGAACGACGACAATCAACCCAAGCAGGCCGGCGAAATAAAAAGAGGTGCGCCATCCGTACCGCAGCATGATCCAGGCGATCAGCGGTGGAGTGATTGCACCACCGAGGCCTACTCCAAGAATTGTAAAACTGGCGCCGGTGCCGCGGGCTGATGCGCGCATCCAGTTGCCGACGATTTTGTTGCCGTTGGGAGAAGTGGCCGCTTCGCCCGCGCCGACGAGAAATCGCACGGCGATGAACGCCCACGCGACGCTGATCCATCCGTGCGCGGCGAGGCGCGGAGCGAGCGCAGTGAGCGCGGTGAAAATTGACCAGAGCACGATCGCCGCGGCCAAAACATTTCGCGGGCCGATGCGGTCGCCGAGCCAGCCGCCAGGAATTTGAAACAAGGAATAGCCGAGAACGAACGCGCTGAGAATCCAGCCCATCGTTTGCGTGCCGAAATGAAATTCGTCGTTGATGAATTTCGCCGCGATGCCAAGATTCAGGCGATCGAGGTAGGTGAGCATGGTGACGAGCGTGATGCAGGCCATCACCTGCCAGCGGACAAACGTGGGGCGTGTGATTTGAGAAAGCGGTTCGGCTTGCGTGGCTGAATTGCCGGGCGTCAACTCTTGTCCCATTCGGCGAGCAGCCGCCTTACGAGAACCAATTCGCCAACGTGATACGCATTGTGATCGGCGAGGAGAAGCGCTTCGCGAAGAATTGTTTGTCCGCTTCCGTGGGGAATTTTCGCGAAGAGATCCGTTTTCGGATTCGCAACGATTTTTTTCATTTCGTCGAGGGAGCGCGAAATAGTTTTCAAACTCTTCGTCCACGCAGCCGCGGTTGGCGGCGCGGGATTTTTCGGCCAGTAACCACTGGGCCAGTCTGGAGATTTATGTTTTGCGTCGCGGCAGAATTCAAGAATGTCCCACTGCGCGATGCGAATGTGCTCCACAATTTCCCACGGCGAATGCGGCGAGCCCGCGGGACGCACGCCGCGTTTCTTCGGCGCGAGTCCCGCGATCGCCGCCGAGAAATCCACGTGAGCGTTTTTTGCGGAAAGAAGTTCCAACACATGAGTGCGAAGAGATTTGTCGTCCATGTTCGGCTCCATGGGCGAAGTATATCAGCGTGTTCGATGGGAAATAAGAATCGAGAGCTGCCGGGCAATTGCCCAGAGGCGGGAGCGAAAATTCTTGCGCTAGCGGCCGAAATCGGCGTTATTCTCTGCGCAATTGAAGCACCCAATTCTTCCAGGAGGGGCCATGCGGAAAATTCTGCTTCTCTTCGGGTTTGCCCTGGTGGTTGTGTCGCCTGTTTCGGCGCAACTGGTACGCAGCGTGAATGTGCAGGCCGGGACGCCGGAATCGAAGTCGGTGCAGGATATCAACGCGACGACCGATGCTGCGCAGAAGCTCGCGCTGGTTGACAAGTTCGAAGCCGATTTTGGCAAGGGCGATTATGCGGTGCTCGCCACGCAGCTTCACATCGATTACTACATGGATGCGAAGGATTATGGAAAAGCAGCGGAGTACGCGCGGAAGCAACTGGAAATTGATGCGAATAATTTTTACGCTTCCACAAATTTGGTGCGGGCGGAATCAGAGCTTCGCGACAATCCAAAGATTCTTGAGGCGTGCGAACGCACCGGCGCGATTCTGATTCACTTTAAAGCGCAGCCACCGCCCGAGGGGACCGATGCCGCGCAGTGGAGTTCGCGCCAGACGCAGGACCTGGCCGAGCAGAAGGACCAGATTCAATACGTCCAGGCGACCATGCTTGAGATCGTTTACAAAACCGCGGCCGCGGGAGATCGTGCGGCGCTTGCGGAGCGATTCTTCAATGCGTTTCCTGATTCGCAGTACGCGGCGTCAACCGAATCGATGGCTGCGGGCGCATACGGGCAACAAAAGGATTTTGCGAAGATGACTGCGGCTGCGCAGAAGGTGCTTGCCGTGAGTCCAGACACTCCCGACATGTTGATCCTGCTTGCCGATTACTACAGCGAAAAAGGCGAGCAGCTCGATGAGGCGGAGAAAGATGCGAAGAAGGCGATCGACGTGTTGCCGACGGCGCCCAAGCCCGAGAATGTGAGCGACGCCGATTGGTCGGCGCAGGTGCGAATGAAGACAGGTCTCGCGTGGTCGGCGGATGGGCAAGTGCTGGTGAATCGAAAAAACTACACTGGCGCGGAAGCGGCATTTCAAAAAGCGGGACCGTTATTGAAGAGCGATGCGAACGCCTACGCGCGAAATCAGTATCGTCTCGGCTATACGTACGCGCTTGAGCACAAGACTCCGGAAGCGCGAGCGGCGCTGACGGAGGCGGCGTCGACAAATACTCCGTATCGAGCGCTCGCGCAGGATACGCTTGCGAAAGTGAACGCGCCGGTGAAGAAGCCGCAAAAATAAAGAGGTAATGCCGCCAAGTGTTTGGAGCTAGCTTGCGGTGGCAAATTTCGGTGCGTACACTGGCAATGCCTGTGCCCGGGTGGCGGAATGGCAGACGCTGTGGACTTAAAATCCTCTGGGGATTTTACCTCGTGCGGGTTCGACTCCCGCCTCGGGCACCACTCAAACTTCAACTGCAATTTGCCGGCGTAACTTTTTCTTCACGGCGTTTTGAGAATTTGCGGCAGCGCTTCCGCGGCGTGTCCCATCGCGCGCGCGAGATTTAGCTTGGCGATGTTGTGCGCGAAAATGCTGTTGATGTAATCGAACTCGGCGTTGGTAACGGATTCCTGCGCCTGCACGAATTGCACGTTGTCGATCACGCCCGCTTCAACTTTTTGGTGAGTTAGTTCGAGTTCCTCTTTATTGACCTGCACATTTCGCTGGGCGAGTTCCACCTGACTGGCGGCTGCTTGCAGATCAAGAAATGCACTGCGAACGTCGCTTTCGATTTGGCCTTTCAGATCTTCGAGTTCGGCGCGGCGTTGCGCGAGCGCAGCATCGGATTGCTGGATGTCGCCTTCGGTGCGGCCGCCTTGCCAAAGTGGAATTTTCAGGCTGGCGGTGGCGGTATATGTCGTTTCTATCTGGGCGGGATTTGTGCCGATGCCGCCGAAATCGGCGGTGACTCCGAGAGATGGATAGCGTTCTGCGCGCGCAGCGGAGTGCGCCCGCTCGGCCGCGCGAACTTGCGCGTCAGCCGCCTTTAGATCGGCGCGTTGATCGAAAGCCTGCTTGAGCGCGTCTTCCACGTTAAGCGGCTCGGCGCGCGGCGAAAGGAATATCGTCGGTAACTTCGTATTGGTCGTTGGGCGGCAGCCCAATCATGCGCGCGAGATTTATTTTTTGCTTGGCGAGATCGTTTTGCAGAGAGAGCAGGCGTTGCTGATGCGTGAGCGCTTGCACCTGATTCTTATCGGCATCGACTTTCGCGACAAGTCCCTGTTCGAGTTGTTGCAGACTCTGCTGGTACACGGCGTTCGCGCTGTTGAGTTGCGACTCTTCGGAAGCGACTTTCGCTTTGGCGGCAATCACTTGAAGATATGTGCTGCCAACGGCGAGAACGATCACGTCGCGCGCATCTTGTGAAGCGTAGCGGCTTGCATTCGCAAGATCGCTGGAGGCACGATAATTATTGAGCGCAGTGAAATCGAAAACGGATTGCGAAACATGCGCGCGCAAATCAATGTAATTAAAAGGGCCCACGACGGAAGGAATGTTGAACCCCGGAAAGTTGAAGCGAAGCCCGAGCGCGTGCAGGTCGGTGGTCTGCACATTTTCATTGACGGTTCCATTTAAGTTCGGCAGAAGCGCGCTGCGCGCCACTTTCATTTGGCCTTGCGCGTCGCGAAGAGCTTGCGTTGCTCCGGTTTGGCCAAGGTTGTACGCGAGCGCTCGCTGAATTGCTTCGTGCAATCCGAGTTTGCCCCTGAACGGCATGGTCGCAATTCCAGGAGTGCTTCCGGCATACGCGCCCTGCACTTGCACGTTGGGATTGAGAGTATTCACGGTCGCGGTGGTGCTCGGCGCAGGCTGGTCGGAAGCCTTTGCGGAGCCGTTGCTTTGCGCGCTGCGGCCGGAGAGCGGCAACTGCACAGCGGAGGAGCCTTGCGATTGCCCCGGCGGCGGGCCGAATTGCGCGAATGCAGGTGCTGCCGCAATCAATGAAGCGGCAAGCGCGAGCAGGGCGCCGCTTTTAGCTCGCGCCGCGAAGAATGTATGAAGCCGGTTATGAAATGTTTTTTTCATGAGACTCCCTAAGGACTGGGCCTAGCTAAGTTGTTTTCTGAATCGCCAGATACTGAGCGAAACGAGTACGACTGTGAACGCCGATAGCGCCAGAAAATTTGGCCACAAAGTGGCAATGCCGCTTCCTTTCACCATTGCGCCGCGCGAAATCTGCCCGAAATGCTGGATCGGATTGAACTGCGCAACCGGCTGCAGCCATTTCGGCATCGCCTCCACCGGCGTGAACGCGCCGGAAAGCGAAGTGAGCGGCGGATTTACGAAAAAAAGCGTGAGCTGCGCTTGCCGCGCCGATTTTGTAAAGGTGGCGATAAATGTGCCGATGCTGATGCCGCACAAAAGACAAAGAGCGGCGGCGCTGAGCACGAGAAATATGTCGCCGCGGAAAGGAATTCCAAACACGGTGCGCATGATCCCCACAGCCATCAAGCCCATCAAGCACAGCAGCACAAACAGCGGAAATAATTTCGCGACGATGATCTGTGTGGTGGACGCGGGCGACATCAATAATTGTTCGAGCGTGCCGGCTTCGCGTTCTTTCACGATGGCCGCAGCGGAAATCAGCGAGCCGTTGAGAATCAGCAGCACGCCAAGAATTCCCGTGACGATGAACCAGGTGGATTCAAGTCCTGGATTGTAGAGATAAGCTGGATGTAGCAGGACCATTCCGCGATGGCTCACATCGGTGGCCGCCACTTGTTGAAACTGCGCGTGGATGCCCTGGCCGGTGAGAGTTTGGTTGTAGGTCGCGATTACTCCTTCGGCAAAACCCTGGCCGATCGTCGCGGTATTCGAATTCATGGCGTTGAGCAAAACTTGCACGGTGACGGGACGTCCGCGATGCAGATCGCGCGCGTAGTCGTAAGGAACTACAAGTCCGGCATCGAGGGTTCCGTTGGCGATCATCTTGCCCATTTCGTCGACGGACAAATATGTGCCGGCGGCCTTGAAGCTTTTGCTCTCTGTCATGTTGGCGACGAGTTCGCGGCTCTCGGGAGTGCGGCTATCGTCAACCACGCCGAGCTTCAGATTGCTGACAGTGGCGTTGAGCGCGAAACCGAAAAGAAGCAGCTGCAGCGTAGGTGGCAGAATCAGAGACATCGCGAGGCGCTTGTCGCGCAAAATCTGGCGAAATTCTTTGCGGATGAGAGCCCGCATGCGGTGGCCGAAAAGTGCTTGAAGTTTTCTCATCGCTTAGTCTTTCAACTGCATTCGGCGCATGTACCGCCAGGCAAGGACGTAAAAAGTGGCGCCGATTCCAGCGATGATAAGAACTTTTAGCCATACGGCGGGCCATCCGCCGCCGGCGAGCAACGCATCGCGAACGATTTCAATGTAATAGCGGCCCCAGACAATGTTGGAAATCCAGCGGATGCCAGCGGGAATGTTTTGGATCGGAAACAGAAGTCCAGAGAGCATGTAGACAAGCAAGAATCCTGTGAGAGCCACCGCTTGCATTGCGGCTACCTGGCTGGGAATCGCAGCGCCAAGCATGTTTCCGAACGCGGTGACGCAAAACATGTACAAAATTGTCGCCACGATGAATGGAGTGGGATCACCGGCGAAGCGCAAGCCGAATCCCGCAAATAAAATTGACATCATGATGATCGCTTCGCAGGACGCGACGATCATGAAGGCAAGAATTTTGCCGAGCAGAAATTCATGCGCGGAAATATTTGAGACGTAGACCTGCAGAATTGTTTTCTGTTCGCCCTCTTTTGACATCGCAAGCGTCGCCAGCAAGGGAGGGAATAGCGACATCGCCAGAACAAAAATTCCCGGCCCATAGAATTGCTGTGACGAGCGGCTGGGGTTGTACCACAAGCGAATCGAAGCGTTCACAAGTTCGGGATGTGTTGCCGCGACGGTGGCGGCGTTATACGCGCGCACGATCTGCTGAGCGTCACCTGAAATAATTTGCGCGGTGTTTCCGTCGGAGCCGTCAACAAGGACCTGGATCGTTGCGTTTTCGCCGCGCGCGATGCTGCGGCCGAAGTCATTCGGAATAATCAACGCGCCGCGGGCTTTGTTTGCCGTGAAGGCTTGCTCGGGCTGCTTGTCCGTGGGCCACGCGACTACGTGAAAACTGAGCGACTGGCGAAACGCGTCGACAAGTTGCTGCGAAGCCTGCGACTGATCGAGGTCCTGCACAATGATCGGGAGATCTTTCACCGTGAGCGAAATTGCGGTGGTTTGCAGCACCAGGAGAACAACGGGAAGCAGAAGCGCAAGCGCCACCGCGAGACGATCGCGGACCAGTTGTGTCAATTCCTTTCGGGCTTGTGCGAAAATGCGCCGCATGGCTGCTGCTCCTATTCTTCCGAGCCGATTTTTCCGTGTTCGCGAGCTTGTTCCACTACGCTGATAAAAACATCCTCGAGAGAGAAGCGGCCTTCGGTGGCGCCGAGAACGTGAACGCCGCCCGCTTCTAGTTTTTGCGTAGTGTCGCGAATGCCGGCTTCCACGTCGCTATCGGTGATGATGTGCAGGCGCTTGCCGAAAAGCGCCACGCGCCATCGTTGCGTTTCTGACTTGAGAAGGTCCGCAGCTTTTTGTGGTTGGTCCACGAGAAATTCAAGCAAGTGTCCGTGCTGCCGCGCTTTAATTTCGCTGGGAGTGCCTTCGACGAGAAGCTCGCCAGCGACCATGAAACCAAGGCGATTACATTGTTCAGCTTCTTCCAGATAGTGCGTGGTGACGAGCACCGCGGTGCCCGCGTCGGCGAGGCGATTGATCATTGTCCAGAACGCGCGGCGCGCGAGCGGATCAACGCCGGAAGTTGGTTCATCGAGAAACACAATGGGAGGTTCGTGCATGATCGCGGAGCCGAATGCGACTCGCTGCTTCCACCCGCCGGGCAGGCTGCCGGTAACGAGATTCTCTTTTCCTTCGAGCCCCGAAAAATCCATCACCCACTTTTCTTTTTCGGCGCGCTCTTCGCCTTCCACGCCGTAAACGCCGGCGAAGAAATCGAGATTTTCGGCGATGGTGAGATCGTTGTAGAGCGAAAATTTTTGCGACATGTATCCGATTTGCTGGCGAATTCTCGTCGAGCGCAATTTGCCGGTCTCGCCCGCAAGCACCATGTTTCCGGTGGATGGCTCGAGAAGTCCGCAAAGCATTTTGATGGTGGTGGTTTTTCCCGCGCCGTTCGCGCCGAGCAGTCCATAAATTTCGCCGTAGCGAACTTGCAGGCTCACGTTGTGGACGGCCGTGAACGAACCAAATTGTTTCGTCAAATTCTGCGCGCCGATGGCGACCTGTCCGCGCAAAGATTTGTGGTCGCGGCGGCTTGGGAAAGGCTCATCGCGCATTTCCTGGCTCAAAGAGCGCAGCGTTGCCACGAAAGTATTTTCAAGAGTGGGCTCGTCGATGCGAATGTCGTCGATGGCGAGGTTGTCGTCGCGCATCAGTTTTTCCACGGACTGCTCGTCGGATTCCGGCGAATGAGAAAGCAGATCCAGCCGATCGCCGAAACGCTGCACATCGAAAATCTCGCCGTGCGAGCCAGACATTTTCCGAATTGCAGAAAGCGCCTTCCGAAGTTCGGGCGTGCGCAGCTCGATGCGCTTGGCATGCAAGCTCTCGCGAAATTCGTCTGGTGTTCCGATTTGCCGGATTTCCCCCAGGTGAATGAATGCAATACGGTGGCACCGCTCGGCTTCGTCGAGATACGGAGTCGCAACCATCACCGTGAGGCCTTCGCCCGCAAGGTGCGCGAGCGTGTCCCAGAATTCGCGGCGTGAAACGGGATCGACGCCGGTGGTGGGCTCATCGAGCAGCAAAATATTTGGTTCGGAAACGAGCGCGCACACCAGCGAAAGTTTTTGCTTCATGCCGCCGCTCAATTGCGCCGCGAGCCGATTCGAAAATCTGTCCATGTCAAACATGTTCAGATAGCGATGGCCGCGTTCTTGAATCTCTTTTGGAGGAACATGCCGCAAATCACCGATGTAGCTGATGTTTTCCATCACGCTCAAATCGGGGTACAGGCTGAAAGTTTGGGTCAGGTAACCGGTCTGCGCGCGCGCGTCCTGCGCGGCTTTGCCGAAAATTTCCGCGGAGCCGCTGGTGGCCTTCATCACTCCGGCGAGAATTTGGAACGTGGTGGTCTTGCCGGCGCCATCGGCGCCGATCAGGCCGAAGATTTCACCGCGCGCCACTTCAAGCGAAATTCCGCGCACGGCTTGCAGCGTGCCATAATTTTTTCGCAAGTCGCGCACAACAATCGCCGCCTCGGGCGTTCCGCGTCGCCGGCACGCGCTGCGATTCTCGATCTGTGGTCGCAATGCTCATTGCACTCGCTTGTGCGGCGGCCAGGTGCTGCCGTCGGTCAAAATTTCTCCATCCGCGGGCATGCCGGGTTTCGCGAAGCCGATTCCTTGGGTGAGTTGCAGCTTCACGCCGACGACTTGCTTCACGCGATCGTCGCGAAAATAAGTATTTTCGGGAGTGAAAGTCGCCTGCGGATCAATGCGCAACACGTATCCGTCGAGCGCCTGATTTGTGTTGGAGTCGATAAAAATATGCGCAGGCTGGCCAATTTTTACTTTGCCGATTTCGCCCTCGGGGATAAAGCCGCGCAAATAAACTTTGCTCAGATCCAGCAGCGTGACAATCGCAGTTCCCGCTTGCACAACTTCACCGGGCTCGGCTGCGCGAGTGATCACAGTGCCCGCAAACGGTGCGACCACGGTGAGATCACTGCGATCCGCCTGCGCTTGCGCGAGTTGTGCCTGCGCCTGTTCCGTCTCGGCGCGCGTAGCGGAAATTTGCGCTTCCTGCTGCGCGATTTGTCTTTCGGTGATCGAAACTTGCGATTCGCGAATTCCCGGATTCGCAAGATTTGCCTGAGCGGTGGTAAGTGCTCCGCGAGCCGCTTCCACCTGACGCTGCGCGCCCGCCACTACTGCGGCTTGTTGCTCCGCTTGCGGCTTCGTATTGCAGACCTTGTTGCTGCGGATGCCGCGCCGGTTTTCGCCAGCTGTGCATACGCGTCGCGGTTGAAATCCGCGAGCTTCTGAGCGGCCAGCTGCTGCGTCAACGTCGCTTCCGCGGCCGTCAAGTCTGCTTGCGCCTGGCGCACGCGGCCTGCGGCGTCCGTTTTCGATTGTTCGGTTTGCTGTTTATTCTGTACCAGTTGTTCTTGCAGAGTGGCGATCTGATCACTCGCCGCGCGCGATTTCGCCTCAGCATCGGCAAGCGCCGCGCGTGCGCCATCTTCTTTTGCGCGAACTTGCGCGTCGTCGAGTCGTGCGATCACTTGTCCAACGGTGACGGTGTCGCCTTCACGCACGGTGACTTCGAGAATTTTCCCGCTGGTCTTCGGAGCGACCGCGGAATCATCGCCTTCCACGCGGCCGCTGAGCGCCACGATGCTCGCCGGAAGTTTCGGCGTGGCAAAGAAAACTTTCCACACCACGATCGCGGCCACGATCACCACGACGATGATCACGATGCGCCGGATGATCGCAGCTTCGCGGCTTGCTTTCGTCCGGCGTGCGCTGCGTTTGTTGTGCGCGGTACGAGTGTCCCGGAACCGGATCCGGATTGATTCAACGTGTTCGTGTTTCATTTCAGCCATGTCGTTTTCCGTGTCTCACTTTTTTCAAGTACGCGAGAGAAAAATCCGCGATATGGTCCGCGATCTGTTCCAATTTTTGCGGAGTAAGTTTCAATTCCGGTTGCAATCGCGCCAGCACTGGCCGCGAAAATGTGTAAAACAAAACCTGGCCCACGATGCTGTTCACGCAAAGCCGCGTGGTTTCATGGTCCGCCGGCAATCCGATAATTTTTCCGACCGCTTTTCGCATGTGGTCGTAAATCGGCCGCATTCCCTCATCGATCACGCGAGCCATCGCGGGTGTGGGATGCGAAAACTCGTGCATCACAATCCGAAAGTGCCAATTCGGCCTGTCTTCGCTGCACAGGCTCATCAGCCGCGCGCGGATTACGCCGCGAATTGTTTCTTCCGGCGAAAGGCTCGTCATCCAATGCCGCATTCAGCGCCGCCGTCTGTGTCAGCGCTGACTATGCTGCGGAGCACTTCCGTATACAGCCCGAGCTTGTCGCCAAACGTGTAGTTCACCGCCGCGACATTCGCGCCCGCGCCTTGCGGCAAATCTCGCGAATTGTCGCGCCCTGAAAACCGCGCTCGGCGAAAACCTGGTCCAGCGGCGTCGAGCAGCTTCGCGCGTGTGTCGTCCGCGACGCGAGGACCGGCGCCGCGAACGGCGTGCTTGCGCGTGCGTGGCGAAATGTGAAGTACGGCGTGCTGCGCCATGGTAAACACATGTTTAAAACACTTGTTTGAATTTGTCAAGCGGAAAGAACGCAGCCGATTTCCAAGAGAGGGGAATGCGTTTTGCGCCGGCAAAAACTGGGCGACGCTTGCTCGGATCAACAATTATGATGCGCATGTCTCGATACGAGGGATACCCGGGAATGCTTTCAGCCTGCATGATCGCGCGCACCACGGCCATCGCCATCACGTCGGCGGCCAGCGCTCCGATCGCCCAAGTCTCCGCGTGCGCCGTGGTTGTGCCGGTTCCGATCGCGAAAATTGTGTCGCCATCCACCGGAGTGTGCGAAGGATTAATCGCGCGCGCGAATCCGTCTTGCGCCATCTGCGCGATTTTCGTGGCTTGATCCTTGTTCAATTTCGCGTTCGTCGCGATTACGCCCAGCGTTGTATTCATGCCCGCACCCAGCGGAGACGACGCCGTGTCCATTCCGAATTTGCGCCATCGCATCGCGAAAACCTTTTCCATCTTCGGTTCGCGCGCCCGCAATAATTTTCGCGGTGCGCGGATCGCGGATATCGCCCGCAGCATTCACAGCCGCCATCGCCGCCACCACTACTCCTGTATTTCCCGCGCGAATACTCGCCGTTCCAAATCCGCCCTTCATCGCAAATTTGCTGCCAAAAAATTTCCCGACTGTGGCTCCCGCTCCCGCGCCCACGTTTCCTTCCGCGATTTTTCCGGCGTTCGCCGCGACGCACGCTTTGTACCCGGATTCCGCGTTCGGACGAATTCTCCAATCGCCGACTCCCAGATCGATCAAGAATCGCAGCCGGTACAATCGGCACGACTATCGTTTCTCCCTTCGGTTCAGTCGCGGCGCCCGCCTTGTACCCAATTCCTTTTTCTTCCAGATAGCGCATCACGCCGGTCGCGGTGTCCAGCCCGTACGCGCTTCCGCCGCTCAACACCAATCCGAAAATTTCTTGCACGAGGTTTATCGGATTCAGCAGATCCGTTTCGCGCGTGCCGGGAGCGCCGCCGCGCACATCCACTCCGCATGTAGCGCCTTTTTCGCAGAGCACCACAGTACATCCAGTGGGCCTGCGCGTTTCGGTGAAGTGGCCAACCTTAATTCCTTCCACGTCGGTCAGGCCGCCCGCATCGCCCACGCCGCCCGCCATTTGTGCTGCATCCATTTTGGATATCTCCTCAGCCGTTGCGCATTCTGTAACGCGCTGGCAACAGCATCGCGCTCGCCGCTGCAATCAACGCCTGATTGAATTCGCGCCGTTTCATTTCATTCTCCCCATAAAGTTTAGCTCGCTGCACATCGCGACGAATCTCGCGAGCCGCAGCCGCAACACTGCGGCGTCTGGCTTCGTATTCGGAGCCACAGCACTCGTCAAAATCGCGGTCGCTAATCCTGCAAATATTCCCACCGCCGCGGGCGAAAAAATTCCAACGGTGTGCGAGGCCGTCCCAAACTGCACAAACACATCCGCGCAAATCGCGACCGCGATACTTGCCAGCGCCGCCGCCGCGCTCATCCTGCCGCCAGTACAATCCCAGCAAAAATGGAACAAACAGCGCTACCGCAAGCAGTCTATAAAAAATTGTCACTGCGGAAATTACCGATGGCAGCAAAATCGCCAGAGCAATTCCCGCGATGCCCGCGAAAAAAGTTGTTACGCGCCCAACCGTCAGCAATTTCTTCTGCGTCACGCCGGGATTCACAAACGTGCGATACAAATCCACGGCCAGCGAAGTGGACAGCATAAATAAAATCGCATCGGTCGCGCTCAGCTCCGCAGAAAACACCGCCGCCAGCGCCCACATTCCCACCCACGGCGGCACAAGTTTCAAAATTACTTGCGGCAGCGCGAATTCCGCATTTCCCAGATGAGCGAAATGCGCCAGCGCCACCATCCCAAATAGCGCGGGCACAAACGCAAATAAAAATTGCCCGATCGAATTTAATCCGATGCCCACGCGCACCGCGCGCACATCGCGCGCCCCGTAAAGTTTTTGCGCAAGTCCCGGCGAGCAAATAAACGAAGGCACGAGGAACGCAACATATATAAGGATCTGCTGAGTGCCCGCTCCAGTAAAACTCGTTTTCCTCGCCGCCGCTTCAGCGCCCATCTGCGTCGCAAGCGACGTGTGCAATCCCGCCCATCCACCCATCGCGTGCGTCGCATACAACGCCGATAGCACAAGTCCGGTCAGTGTCACACTCAACTCAATCGTGTTCACAATCGCAGACGACGCAAGCCCGCCCGCCGTGCAATACGTGATCGCCACCACGCCGCCGGCCACGCAGCCCGCCCACTTCGGCAAACCGGCAACGGCATTCAATATCCAGGAAATCGCGATGATCTGTCCCGCGAGAATTGTCAAAGTGCCGATCCACAAAATCGCGGCGATGGTCCCGCGCACAGCTTTGTTGTAACGCAGCTCCAGGTAATCGCCCATCGTGTGCAGATCATTTGCTTTTGCGATCCGCCACAACCGCGGCCCCACAATTTGCGAAAGAATCAGCGTGCCGATTCCCGCGGATCCCACCCACCACCACGCCGAAAGTCCCAGCCGATATCCGATTCCGCTCGCGCCGACGGTGGATCCCGCGCCAAGATTTGCCGCGAGAAATGTCGCGAACAAAACTCCCGCGCCAAATCGCCGCCCGCCCACCAGAAAATCCGACGCATTTTTCACGCGCCGCGCGGCCACAAAACCGATCGCGATCAGCAGCAGCGAGTACACAACCAGCGTGGCGAGATATGCGTTCATCCTGCTCCCTGCCATATAATACGCCGCACCGTTGTTTCAGGAGGAATTGTGAAACGAATCGCCCGCGTCACCGCTTGCGTGCTGCCAATCGTGCTGCTCCTTCCGCTAGCGGCGGCCGCACAGATGCAATCGCAGCCGCAAAATCCGCCGCAAACTCAGATGCAATCGAATCCCGCGACGGTGAGCGAACTCACCGCGATGCTGCGGCAATTTTTGAGCGATGCGTCCACCAACAACGCTCCAGGCTTCGAGAAATTTTTCGCGGACGATGTGATTTACACGCGCTCCGCCGGCGCCGTCACCACCAAAGCCGACATCATGAAGAGCGTCACCGGCGCGCAGCCCGCCACCGACACGAAAGTCACCTACTCCGCCGAAGACATCACCGTTCACGATTACGGCGATACCGCGGTCGTCGCGTTTCGCCTCGTCGGCCGCACCGAACACAAAGATGGAAAGGTTGAGGAAGCTTATTTCAGAAATACCGGAACATTTTTGCGCCGCAACGGGCATTGGCAAGTTGTAGCGTGGCAAGCCACAAAAATTCCAGAGCAGCCCGCGCCACAAACCACCCCGAAATAAAATTGTTGCGGCCCATTCTCGTAGGGGCGAGGCTCACCGCGAAGCGGGGAGTCCTCGCCCAGTGGCACAGGCTCTCAGCCTGTGAAGGTTTCGGGCTTGTCCCTTCCCATTTAAAGAAGTTTGAAAATCCTCTAAATCCCCAGCAGCCGCGCGGCGTTCCCGCCAAGAATTTTCGCGCGCTCATCGGGAGAAATGCGCAACTCGCCTATGCTCGCCAAGCATTTTCTCAATGCTGCCAATCTGATGCGGATAATCGCTGCCCGCAAGAATTCTTTCCACGCCTGAAAAATTTATCGCCAGCTCGATTGCCTTCGGATCGAAATTCACCGTGTCCAAATAAAATTTCTTCAGATACGCGCTCGGCGGCTGCGCGATATTCACACGGCAATCGGGAAACGCTTCGTAACCGCGATCCAATCGTTCCGCAAGATAGGGAATCGCGCCGCCAAGGTGACCCAGCACCCATTTGATATCCGGAAATTTTTCCGGCACCCCGCTGAAAACCAATTCGGCGGCCGCGAGTGTCGTGTCCATCAGAAATCCAACCAGCGGCATCAGCCAATATTTTTCCATCGCGGCGACGCTCACCGGGTTCGTCGGATGAATGTACAGCACAGCTTCCAATTCGTTCGCCACTTCATAGAGCCGCCAAAATCTCTGATCAGCGAGCGCAACTCCATTCACGTTGCTGAAGAGCATCGCGCCCGCGAATCCAAGTTGCTGCACCGCGCGGCGAAATTCCGTCACGCTCGCCGCCGGATCATTCAATGGCAGCGTAGCCAGCGCCGCAAAGCGTCCCTTCTTATCGGCAACCACTTTTGCGAACGCGTCGTTTACAAGTTGCGCCAGCCGCGCCGCGGTTTTCGGCTCTTCCACGTGCGTTCCTGGTGTCGTCAGCGTAATCACCTGCGTATCCACTCCCGCCGCGCGCAAAACTTCTTCGCGATAATCAATGTCGCGGTGCCCGCGCACGGCCACATTGAAATCGCCCGGATAATGCACCACCGGATTTCCCGCTTCATCGCGCGTCACGCGCACAGCACTCGGTCCGCGCTCCAGCGCATCCAGATATGCCGGAGGATAGTAGTGATTATGAAAATCAATGATCGGCATTTACGATTCCTTTGCCTGCTGGCCTCTCGAGTTTCTATTTCGCGTCCAAATAAAATACACGGGCACGCCCGCGAGTAGAAGCGCCATTCCCATCGCGCTTCCGCGCCAATCCGCGCTGCCTTGAATCGCCGCAACGCTCACCGCCGCGATCGCAAACGCCGCTGGCGCCACAGGATACAAATTTTTCAGCAGCACCGGACTGTATTTTCCGCGCCGCCGCAAAACAAAAAGTCCCATCGCCAGCAGCGCGAAAAAAATCCATTCCGTATAAACCACTCGCGAAAATAATTGGCGGTAGCTATTCGTTCCCACCAGCACGCACGCCCACACGCACTGCGCCGCAATCGCCAGATACGGAGTGCGCCGCTGCGGATGCACCGCGCCCATCCAGCGAAACGCAAGCCCATCCTGCGCCATCGCGTAATACACCCGCGGCCCGGCTAGAATAATTCCATTCAACGCGCCCAGCGCGCTCACAATTACCAGAGCCGCAATCGCGCCGCCCGCGCCAACTCCCAGCGCATATTCCATCGCATCGGCTGCAACTCGCGTGGATGCGGCCACTCCGGCGAGCGGCAGAACGTACAAGTACGCTGCATTCAGCAAGACGTAACACGCAGTTACAATCAGCGTTCCAAATAAAAGCGCGCGCGGAATCGTCACCGTAGGCTCCCGCGTCTCACCCGCCGCGTACGTCACCATGTGCCATCCGCCAAACGCGAATAGTCCCGCTGCAATCGCCAGCGCGTAATCGCGAAAGGGAATTGCAGCAGCCGATGCGATCTCCGCAGGCATCGCACGATGCGCCGCACCGCCAAAAACAAAAAGCAAAATCACCATCGCCGCCACGGCCGCAACTTTTATCACCGTCAGCGTGAGCTGCACCGCGCTGCCCGGTTTCACTCCCAGATAATTGATCGCCGAAAGCGCGACGATTACTCCCGCCGCCATGATTTTCGAAGCCGTCGCGCCGAGCGGCACGAAAAATCCCGCGTACCCCACCAGAATCACCGCGATCGCCGCGATGATTCCCGAATGCATGCTCCAAAACATTCCCCAGCCCCACAAAAATCCCAGCGCCGGCGAAAATATTTCTTTCAGAAAAATATAAACGCCGCCCGTCTGCGGAAACACCATCGAAAGTTCCGCGCAAATTAGCGCCCCGCAAAGCGTCAGCGCCCCCGCCGCGGCCCACACTCCCAACAATCCGCGCGTGTTCGAAACCAGCCGCGTAATTTCCGATGGCTGCACAAAAATCGACGCGCCCAGAATTATTCCCACCACCATAGCGGTGGCGTGCGAAAGTCCCATCGTCCGGCGCAAATCGTCACTCATCGAAACCGCAAATTAGCACAGCCGCTGAGGGGTGCGCGCTGCATACTTTACTGCCCACCGCGGTGTCTGAGTGGATTTCTCCAGTCGTTCTCTGCGCACTCTGCGTCTCTGCGGTGACCGCCTAGTGACTCGCGCGTGGTCGCCCCCCACCTGCAATTCTCCGTGTCCTCTGTGTCTCTGTGGTGAGCGCCTTGCGGTTTCGCGACCGCAGCTTCTTATCTCCTCAAGCTTCAAATTCCTGCTCCTACCAATTCCTCCGTTGATCACGCCCCCTCGCGCCTGCAACAGGGAGTTCAATATATAGTTCCCCTAAAAAACACTTGACTTCCATATATGCCTTTGTTATAATCCACTCCATAAATGACGTCGCCCGCATCTAACCGTGCGGGCGTCTCTATTTATAGGGGCTGTCGTCCGCCGTTTCTGTTCATCCTTTAACTCCAAAGACGCCGCCCGCATCTCGATGCGATCTCCAATCCAGCCTTTCGCAAATTCACCTACAAGATTCAGTATTTGCCGCCAACTCTGCAGGCAAAGGCCCTTTTCGATGCCGGCTTTTTTCGCTAAACGCCTTAATATCTGCGACTTACGAAAAAATGACGAAATTCAGAGGGGGGTGGGGGGTCTCAACTCCGCGTTTTCCAGGTTTTTGTCCGTAATTCTAGGTATTACTAGGTGTTTCCCGGAATGGAACTCATTTTAGCACTCGTTCGCAAATTTTAGAGCATCGGCATTTAGACTAGCAAGATGAAAGGCCACATATACTCTGTGACGCAATATTTCGGTCATCGCGTTGGCAGTGCAGTCCGGTTCCACCCTGAGGCGCAAAGCGCGACGCCAGGCATTCAGTCGGAGAACCGTCTTTATGGAACGACGTCGTCTCTGGGTCGAATCTGCACACGCTCGAAAGCAAGAGCAAGTTCGGCTTCAATCAGGCCGAGTACGGCCTGCTCCAATTCTGTACCGTGGAATTCCGCCCTGGCTTACCCGACCACCTCGGTTCAACTCGAACTCCGAAAACTGGCGAATTCGCAAGGGCCCGCTTTAGCTGGTTTCGAAGGAAGCTGGCGTACGATCGCCGATGCTGACGGAACGTCCAGTTCGTGTGATTTTAATCGGATGTTCAAGATGGAACACCACGCTGCCCCGCCAAGAGAGCAAGTTCGACGGATGACGCCGTGAAACTGGATCCCGACCACAACGAAGTAGTCTTCGAAAACAAGCACGTCCGCGTCGTCCGGGTGCATTTCGCACCAGGCGAATCCGGTCCCGTCGTCGACAAGCGCCCGCGCGTAATTATCGTCCTAACCGATTCGCACGCGACGGTGACGCTGCCCGATGGACACTCCGAAATCCGCGACGCGAAAGCGGGCACAGTTTCTTTCGGCAACGCAGGAAGGCAGGCCACAAATAACATTGGCGCCACGCCGCTCGAAAATATCGTGGTCGAACTAAAAAGCAAATAGCGGCATCAGAGTGAGGCAGCTGGAAGTTGACCGTCACGTCTCAGCCGGAGAGTTCATGTTGATACGAAAATTCGCTGTCGGAATTTGCATCGCTGTTCTTGCTGCAACAATCGGCGCAAGCGCATGGCGCACACCGCTGAAAACATCCGCGCAAACCATGCCGCCAGCGCTGCAGAAACTTACCGTCCTCTCGGGCACATGGAAAGCAATCGGCAAAACTTACGCGACGGATTTTTCGAAGGAAGGCGCGGATAATTCCACGCTTCACAACGATTGCTGGCAGAGCGGAATGTTTTACGCCTGCGATCAAATTGTGGATGGCGATTCGAAAGCGCTGATCGTTTTCACTCCCGGAGCGAAAGACGGCACGTTTGTGAATTACGGAATCGCTCCGCCGAATCCCGCGAATGCCGGGCGGCTGGTGATCGACGGAAATAAGTGGACCTACGGCGGCGTCACCGAAGGCGAAAAACCGCCGTACTGGCGCACACTAAATACATTCGATATCGCGAATGGCACTACAACTATCCACTACACCGTGCAATTTTCAAAAGATGGCACGAATTGGATCACCATGAAAGACGGCATCGAAACCAAACAGCCGTAGAGCCCCGGCGCAGGGCGCGACATTTATTGTGACTCCGCTGCTGCGCTATAATTCACTTCAGGAGAATTCAATTGGCGACGACAACTCACTCCACCACAGCACATTCCGCGCGCGGACCATTTCGCAACGAAGCGTTTCTGGATTTCAGCAAGGAAGAAAACGCGCGCAACATGCGCGAAGCCCTCGCAAAAGTTCGCAAAGAACTCGGCCGCGAATATTCGCTGATCATCGGCGGAAAGAAAATCACCACGCACGACAAGATTCGCTCCATCAATCCCGCGAAACCTTCCGAAGTTGTCGGCATTCACCAAAAAGCGGGCGCCGAACATGTTGAGCCCGCGATGGAAGCCGCTCTCGCAGCGTTCGCCAAATGGAGTCAAGTTTCCGCGGAAGATCGCGCCGCGATTTTGTTCAAGGCCGCCGATATCATTCGCGCTCGCCGATTGGAATTTAATGCCTGGCTCGTATTCGAAGTTGCCAAGAATTGGGCGGAAGCCGATGCCGATACTTGCGAGACGATTGATTTTCTCGAGTATTACGCGCGCGAAGCGCTTGCGACTTGCTGCAAGCTGAACCCACCGTGCAACTTCCCGGCGAGCGCGACACGCTCCAATATATTCCGCTCGGAGTCGGCGCCGTAATTCCGCCGTGGAATTTTCCCTTTGCGATTATGGCGGGCATGACCGCCGCCGCAATCGTTTCCGGCAATACGGTAATCGTGAAACCTTCAAGCGATTCACCAACTATCGCCGCGAAATTTATGGAAGTCCTCGAAGAAGCGGGACTGCCCGCCGGAGTTGTAAATTTCTGCCCCGGCGCCGGCGCCACATTTGGAAACGCAGTCGTCACGCATCCGAAAACACGATTCATCGCTTTCACCGGATCGCGCGATGTGGGTCTCGATATTCATCACCGCGCCGCCGCGCCGCAAAAAGGACAGATCTGGATCAAGCGCACCATTCTCGAAATGGGCGGCAAAGACGCGATCATCGTGGATTCGGAAGCCGATGTGGACGCAGCGGTGGAAGGCGTCGCGGTTTCCGCATTTGGATTTCAGGGACAGAAATGTTCGGCGTGTTCGCGCGCGATTGTGGACGAAAAAGTTTACGATGCGTTCGTGAATAAATTGAAAGCGCGCGTGGATAAAATTGTTGTCGGCGATCCCGCGGAAAATAATTACGTCGCCGCCGTGATCAACGAAGGCGCGATGAAAACAATTCTCGATTACATCGAAGTCGGGAAAAAAGAAGGGCGCTTGCTCAATGGCGGTGGACGCGACACGAAATCCGGCGACGGATATTTTATCCAGCCCACAGTAATTGCGGATGTTTCGCCGAAATCGCGTCTCGCGCAGGAAGAAATTTTCGGACCGGTGCTCGCGGTGATCAAGGCGCGCGATTTCGATGATGCAATGGCGATCGCCAATAACACCGAATACGGTCTCACCGGCGCCGTTTACACAAAATCACCGGAAAAAATCGAACGCGCAAAACGCGAATTCCACGTAGGAAATCTCTACATCAATCGCAAATGCACCGGCGCAATGGTCGGCGCCCATCCCTTCGGTGGTTTCAATATGTCGGGCACAGATTCCAAAGCGGGCGGGCCGGATTATCTGTACCTCTTCACCCAGGCCAAATCCATCGGCCAAAAAATCAGCTAGGAAATCGTCTAAATGAAAATTATTGACAAATTTGAGTATCGACTCTACTATGCAAAGTACTTCGCGGTGACAAGGAGCGAATCTTTCATCCACCGCTATCGAACCCAATTCTCGAGGAGATGCCCACATGGCCCAGCAAGACGCTCAACTAGTGCAACCACCTTCGCTCCCATCGGGCGCGGGTCCATCGTGTCCGTACTTTTCCAACGCGTTTCGCTTCTGGGAGCCGCGCAGAATTATTTACAACCTGGTGCTGCTGGCAATTGTCGTCGCGTGGTTTGCGATATCGTGGCCGCACTTTCGCCCGGCAATGAATTTCCTCGATATCGGCCGTCTTTTCATTCTCGGCGCGCTCGCGAATGTTTTGTACTCCGCCGCATACCTTGCGGATGTGCTGCTGCAGTTGTTCAGCGGGCAGCTCCAGATAAACAGGTTTCGCTGGATGATCTGGGGAGCGGGGATGGCGCTGGCCATCCTGCTCACAAACTACTGGATCGCGGACGAACTTTATCCGTTTGTTCAGCGATAAAAATCGGTAGCGAAATGTTGTTCGCCCTGGAAAGACAGAGGAGCTTCCATGACAATTTACGAGCCCCTGTTTCTGCTGATTGCGCTGATCTCGATAATTGTGTTGATCACTGCGGCGGTAAAGGGAATTGGAGGCAGTGGGAAATCGGCGCTACGGCTGCTCTGTATTTGGGCGGCGTGCATGCTGATCTACTTCGGGATTTGTCTGGTCGTCGCGGCACGTGCGCCGCGACAATCGCTGCAAATCGAGGAGCCAGTCTGTTTCGACGACTGGTGCATTCAGATCGACGAAGTGACCCACGCAACCGCGGGAAATCTCGGAAAGTTTGAGGCCACAATACGGATTTTCAGCGAGGCGAAGCGAGTGACGCAGCGCGAGAAAAGCGTGACCGTCCTGCTGGAAGATGCGGCGGGAAATCGCTTTGAATCATTGCCCGCCGCCGCTGGCGAGCCGCGATACGATACGCAACTCGGGCCCGGACAATCGGTGACCACGCGCCGCGAATTTCAAATGCCGGTGGGAGCGCGGCCGGCGGGTCTGGTGATTGCGCACACAGGATTTCAGATGGGATGGCTGGTGATCGGCGAAGGACAAAATATTTTTCACAAGGAACCGATCATTCATTTTTGAGGGTTGGAGAAGAGAAGAGAGGAGAAGAGGAGAGGCGAGGAGAGAAGAGAATGGGCGCGACTCGATCTTTATCGAATCGCGCCCGGAATAACTTTCTCTCGTTACTGATCCTTCCAACTCGGCACGCGATTCGGTGTGTGTGGAACTCCGGCGGCATCGAGTTGTTTTTCGAATTTCGCCATGTCGTCCACGAGTTGGTGCAACGGGGTTTGAACAGCGGCGAATTGGTCGCCAGCGATTTTGTAATCGCTCATTTGCGTGCCGGTTGGTTTTGAAGTGGAATCAGAAACACCGCCAGAAACGCGGCCGATGCGTTGCAGGATTGACGGCGCTTCCTGTTCCTGATGTTCACCCGCGATGCGATCGCCGGTTAATTTGCGCTGGAGTTCTTCGTCACGTTTCTGCAATTCCACGGCGGTGTTTGTGAGCGAATCATCCGCGGATGGCGTTGCAAGCAGCGCGCGCTTCACGTCGCCGATTTCGGTTTGAATATTGGTTGCGATATCGGCGGCTGCGACTATTGCTGCTTGCAACTTCGCGGCTTTTTCGGCGAACGCCATTAATTGCGCGTGATCTTCGGCTGACATTGGCTCGATGCCCGCAGGTATTACGTTGAATTCTGCGGGGCCGGCGAGTTGGGTCGTTTTGCCGTCGAAGACCATCGCCATGCTCACTTTATATTTTCCGGGCATGACGAGCGGCCCGGTATTTGCGCCGCCGAAGAATCCGCGGCCGCCTTGTGGATTGCCGAGAGGAACAGTGAATGGCGCTGAGTGCAAATCCCACTCGATGCGGCGCATGCCGGCGCCTGCAGCAGGCGCGGTCAATTTGCGGACGATCGCGCCGGAAGAATCGGAGATGGTGAAAAGAAGTTGCGGAGCTTCTTGTTCATCTTCGGCGCGAAATTCTTCGATCGTGGGATAGTGGAATTTCTGGCCGTTTTTCTCGGCGTCTTTTTGTTCGGCTTCGCGCTTTGCTTTTTTGGTTTGCGGAACGTCTTTCACGGAGTAAGTGATCATCGCGCCCATCGGCGGATTTTCGCCGGTATAGAAAGCGTCGCCAAGATGAGCTTTGCCACTGCCGCCGAACGGTGAGGATTGAATGTAGAGCCACGCATCGCGCACGGGATAAATCGCAGCAGGCTTGGCGCTTTCCTGATCCACGGTGCGGAGAGGAGAGTAATCGTCGAGGACCCAAATGCTGCGGCCGAAAGTTCCGACGACTAGATCGCTCATTTGTTTTTGGATGGAGAGATCGCGCACCGCAACTGTTGGAAGGCCGTTGCGGAGTCGCGTCCATTTATTGCCGCCGCTGGTTGTGAAGTAGAGACCGTATTCGGTGCCGAGGAAAATGAGATTTGGATTTACGGGATCTTCCGCGATTGCGAGAACGGGACCGTTTTCCGGAAGATCGCCGGCGATCGATGACCAGCTTTTTCCAGCGTCGGTGCTTTTCAGGATGTATGGTTTGAAGTCTTCGTTTTTGTGGCCGTCGAATGATGCGTAGACGGTATTCACGTCATGCGCCGAGGCGAAGATGCGAGTGCAATAAGTGACGTCAGGAACTCCGGGGAAAGATTCGTCGCGGCGCCAATTTGCGCCGCCGTCTTCGGTGATGTTGATGACGCCGTCGTCGGTGCCGACATAAATCAGTCCTTCTTTCTTGGGTGATTCACTAATCGCGGTGGAATTTCCGAATGGAGCTGTGGAAGCATTTTTCGCGACAGCATCGGGTCCCCAGATTTTGCCCATCATCGGAAGGGAATTGCGATCGAGCTGGCGAGTGAGATCGCCGCTGATGGTGCGCCAGGAATTTCCGCGGTCATCGCTGCGGAATAATTTATTCGCCGCGAAATAAAGGCGCGTGTGGGAATGCGGGCTTACGAAAATCGGCGAATCCCAATCCCAGCGCAGAGGCGGTTCGTTTGCGCCTTCGGTGGGAACGATGTCAACGGTCTCGCCGGTTTTTACATCGTAGCGAACTAGTTCGCCGCCCTGGAGTTCCGCGTAAACAGTGTTGTGATCTTCGGGATCGATCGCGGAATGGAAACCATCGCCGCCTTGCGTGGTGAACCAATCGGCGTTGATGATTCCGGATGCGCTGCGAGTGCGCGCTGGGCCGCCAACGCTGGAATTATCCTGCGTGCCGCCGTAGACGTTGTAGAACGGAGCGTTGGTATCGGCGACGACATCGTAAAACTGGCCGAGGGGAAGATTTTCCGCGTAGCGCCAAGCTCCGCCGCGGTTGTAACTTTCGTAGAGGCCGCCGTCGCAGCCGACCATGATGTGTTCGCTATCGTCGGGATCAATCCAGACGACGTGATTATCCACGTGTTTGTTTTGCGTGTTCAGTCCGCGGATGGTGCGGCCTCCGTCGTCGGATGTTTCAATAATGAAGTCCATGACATAGATGCGTTCCGGATATTTCGGGTCCGCGAAAATGGTGCCGTAGTATTGCGGCGAAGAGCTGAAGAAGCCGTCGCGCTTTTCCCACGATTCGCCAAAATCGCTGGAAGCGTAGACGCCGCCGGAACCATTGCCAGCTTCGATTACCGCGTAAACGAGGCGCGGATTTGCTGGAGTGACAGCGATGCCAATGCGGCCGACGTCGCCACCGGGAAGTCCGCGCGTGATTTTGTGCCACGTGGCGCCCGCATCGGTGGATTTGTAAATCGCGGATTCGGGACCGCCATCAATCAATGTGTATTCGCGGCGCTCGCGCTGATAGGCGGCGGCATACATGACATCGGGATCATCGGGAACGAAAGCGACGTCGGTGACGCCGGTATGTTCGTTGATGGAGAGAACATTTTTCCAAGTCTTGCCGCCGTCGGTGGTTTTGTAGAGACCGCGATCGCCACCACCGCCCCAGAGCGGGCCTTGTGCGGCGACGAAAACGGTGTCTGAGTTTCGCGGGTCGATGATGACGCGCGCGATGTGTTCGGAATGTTCGAGGCCCATTTTCTTCCAGGTGTGGCCATCGTCATCGGAGCGATAGAGACCGTCGCCGTAGCTAACGCTGCGCTGACTATTGTTTTCTCCGGTGCCGACCCAAATCACGGATGGATTTTTGGGATCGATGGCGACGTAGCCGATGGAATAAGAAGATTGGTCGTCGAACACTGGAGTGAATGTGATTCCACCATCCAAGGTGCGCCATACTCCACCGGATGCAGCGCCGATATAAAAGTGGCGATTGTTGGTGGGATCGACCGCGATTGTTTGGACGCGTCCGGAAATCATGGAAGGGCCGATGTTGCGGAGATGCAGCGCGCCATAGGCGCCACCGTCACCACGTCCTGCGCCACCCGCGCCGCGGCCGCCGCGACCTTGTTCACGCATCTCTGGCGCAGCAGCGTTTGAAGTGTTCGCGGGGATGCTTGCGGAAGTTTTGTCATCGTCGCGTTTTGCGAATGCGGAAATGGAAATCAGAAGCAGTGCGCACGCGAGCGCCACGAAAAAAGTTCCGATGATTTTGGAAACGGAGATCAATGTGAACGATTGCTTCTTCACGCCCTTCACCTCAGCGAATGGATTGTTTGCAGCAGCCCGGCGCGAGTGACGAAACAGAGGCATCTACTACCGCGCATCGGAGTGCAGATGGTATCGCATACGCGGCGAAGTGTCTTGGCGTTTCAGAGCTGCGGTGACGCGAGGATGCGATCGAGCTTGACAGTATGCTTCGGCGCAGTATATCGTGGGGAAGTATGTTCAACCGCGAATTGAAAAAAGGCAGTGCAGAGCTGCTGGTTCTCTCATTAATCGAAGCGCGTCCACGCCATGGCTACGAAATCGGAAAGCTGATTGAGCAGCGCTCGGCGGGAAAGATTCATTTCCGCATCGGCTCGCTGTATCCGATTCTTTGCCGGCTGGAAGGCAAGGGACTGATCTCCGGGCGCTGGGTGGAAAAATCGGGCGAGCGGCGGCGGCGTTTTTATCGCCTCACGGCAGAGGGCCGCAAAGTTCTGGTGGCAGAGCGTGGCGTGTGGCAACAATTCGTCGTCACCGTCAATCAGATTGTGAAACCGAATCATGCCTGATTGGGCTGCATTCGTCCGCCAACGATTGCAATTGCCCGCAGTGCGTCCCGAACGACAAATAGAAATCGTGGAGGATTTGGCGCGTCAGCTTGATGACGCCTATCGGGAGGCGCTTGCTTCGGGGGCCACAGAAACCGCGGCGTGCGCAGTTGCGGAGAGACACATTTCGGATTGGGGCGTCTTGCGGAAAGAGATCTCCGCATCGGAGGTACAGAAGATCGCGCGGAGTACGCAATGGCAGGAACGCGCGGAAGAGCGCGACTTGCGTAAGCGCGGACATTTTTCGTGGATTACCGATCTTCGCCAGGACGTTTTGTTTGGGCTGCGAATGTTGCGCAAGACGCCGGGGGTTACGGCGGTGGCGCTGCTGGCGCTCGCACTGGGGATTGGCGCGAACGCAGCAATTTTCAGCGTGATCAATGCAGTGCTGCTGCGCCCGCTGCCGTATCCATCGCCCGGCCGAATTGTTACGGTGCATAACCTCAGTCCCGTTCACTTCGTTCTGCAGCCAGATCTCAAAGGAGCGTGGGCCGAGTGGGCGGATCACACACGCTCATTCGAATTTCTAGCCGCGGACGAGACAGGCGAAGTGAATCTTGCCGCCGCTGGTTCAGAACCGGAGCGAGCCGCGGCCGCGGAGGTGTCACAGAATTTCTTTGACACGATCGGTATCTCTCCGGAGGCGGGGCGCACGTTCTCGCCGCAAGAAGAGGTTATAGGGCATCCGGCGCTAGCAATTCTCAGCGACATTCTTTGCCGGCGATTCGGCGCACCACGCGATGTGGTGGGCAAAACAATCTTGATTAACGGAAAACAGACGGTGGTGATCGGAGTGATGCCGCCAAACTTCGACTATCCAGGGAAAACCATGCTCTGGTTGCCGGCGGCGTGGACTTGGGGTGATGAGGCATTTTACGGGTCGGCATTCGTATACAAGACAATCGGGCGTCTGAAGCCAGAGATCTCTGTTGCACAAGCGCGTGAAGAATTGAACGCGATTTATTCGCGCGTCATGTCAGAAGCCGAGGCGCAAGCGGGAGTTGCCGCAGGTGCGTTCGCACGGGATACGGTGGAAGTCACGCCGTTGCACGAGGAACTCGCGGGATCATCGCGCGCTGCGCTATTGCTGCTGCTTGGCGCAGTGGCATTCGTACTTCTGATTGCGTGCGCGGATGTTGCCAACATTGTTCTGGCGCGTGCCGTGGCGCGGCAGCGCGAAATCGCCATGCGAGCCGCGCTGGGCGCGAGCCGGATGCGATTAATTCGCCAGGGGCTCACGGAAAGCCTTTTGCTTTCGGCGATCGGCGGCGGTGCGGGACTGATTGTCGCGGACTGGGGTCTTCACGCAGTGCGGCGCTTCATTCCGGAGGAAATGCTTTTCGTCAAAAACATCGGACTCGACGGGCGTGTGTTGATTTTCCTGGTGGGAATCTCGGTGTTGAGCGGGCTCATTTTCGGCTTATTGCCCGTGCTGCACGTCATGCGAATCGATCTCAATCAACCGCTGAAAGAAGGAGCCGGGAGTTCTCCATCAGGCAAGTCTGTGCTTGCACGCTCGCGCGGCGTACTCGCGGTTTCGGAAATGGCGATGGCGATCGTGCTGCTCGCTGGAGCGGGGCTGCTGATCAAGAGTTTGTGGCGGCTTGTGAATGTTGATCCGGGATTCCGCAGCGCACGCGTACTTACCGCGCGGATTACGCTTCCCGGCGGAGTGTACGCAAAGCAGAGCCGACGCGTCAGCTATTTTGACGAAACGCTCGAACGGATTTCAGCGTTGCCGGGAGTGGACTCCGCAGGCTACGTGACTAGCCTACCTTTTGCGCACGTTCTTCACGCGGCGTTCAAACTCCAGTTGGAACAGGAAACGGCTGCGCATCTCGCGACCGGCGACGATCAACCTGCGCATTTCTTTGAAGCGAGTCCGGGATACTTTCGTGCGATGGGAATACCTTTGCTGAAAGGGCGGCTCTTCCAGGACACCGACCGCGTGGGCGGGCCGCCCGTTGTGCTTGTGAACGAGACGCTCGCAAGGATGTACTGGCCCAACGAAAATCCAATCGGGCGGCGAATTGAAAATCTCCTTGGTGACCCCAAGGATGGAAGAAATCCGAAGTGGGCCGAAATCGTTGGCGTGGTGCGCGATTCAAAACATGGAAGGCTGGACGAGCGACCGACCGCGGCATTTTATTTGCCGGTGTCACAAGGGCCTCCGGCGGAGGCGTTTCTGGTTGCGCGCGTCTCCGGCGATCCTGGAACGCTCGAAAATGAAATTCGCGCGACGGTGGCGCAGGTAGATTCCGCGTTGCCACTTTCTGCGTTCATCTCGATGAACGAACGCGTTTCCGATTCCGTCGCTGAGCCGCGGTTTCGAACTTTATTGCTTGGGGTTTTCGCGGGGCTGGCACTGATTCTCGCCGCGGCAGGAATTTATGGAGTGATGTCTTACAACATGGAGTCGCGAGTTCGGGAAATTGGAATTCGAATGGCTTTGGGCGCAGCGGCGAGTGACGTAGTAACGATGGTACTTGGGCAGACGCTGCGTTTGTCGCTAATAGGTGTGGCGATTGGATTGGCGGCTTCGTGGGGACTTTCGCGGTTTCTTGCGAGCGTGCTTTATGGAGTGGCGCCGCACGATCCCGGAACCTTTATCGCGGTCTCGGCGCTGCTGTGTGGAGTCGCACTATTTGCGAGCTACATTCCGGCGCGGCGAGCGGCGCGGGTTGATCCGCTGATCGCATTGCGGCACGAGTGACGATTATGCCGAACTCTCCTTCATCCACGCCTTCGCAGTGGAGTTCATTCGTTCGGGAACATTTGCGGTTGAGCGGGAGTGCGGCCTGAGCGCGAAGCTGAGATCGTGGAGGACCTTGCGCGGCAACTTGATGATGCTTACCGCGATGCGCTTGCAATTGGCGCAAGTGAGGTTGATGCGCGGGCGGCGGCGCGAGCGGCACATTGCTGACTGGACGAAGCTGGGACATTCGATATCTCGAGTGGAGGCGCAAAAAATGTCAGCCGTGAACCAGTGGCAGGAGCGAGCGGAGGAAAGCGATTTGCGGAAGCGCGGGAATTTTACGTGGATTACGGATATTCGGCAGGATGTTTTGTATGCGCTGCGAGTGCTGCGGAAGAGTCCTGGGTTCACAGCGATTGCGGTGCTGACGCTGGCGTTGGGAATCGGCGCGAACACGGCGATATTCAGTTTGATTGATGCGGTGATGCTGAAATCGCTGCCGGTGGCTGATCCATCGAGCCTGGTGCTGCTGCAATGGAGCGCGCGCAAAGGTCTAAACGTACATGGTATTTGGTCATCCGACGACTGCGCCCAGGAAACGAAGGGCGGTAATCCGAGCGGGTGCTCACTCTCAAAACCTTTTCTGGAGGAAGTTCGAGCGAAGACGGAGGTATTTTCCGGGATCGCGGAGTTCAGTGAGCAGGGCGAGAATTACCGTTAGCGGCAACGGTCCGGCGAGCCTGGCTTAATATCGCAATACGTGTCGGGCGATTATTTTCAGACGCTCGGCGTGAGCGCCGCGATTGGCCGAACGATTCAGCCATCGGACGACACGCCTTCGGCAGCGCGGTGGCTGTTTTGAATTACGGGTACTGGAAAACTACGTTCGGCGGCGATCCGGGCGCGGTGGGAAAGACAATTCATTTGAAGGGCATTCCTTTCACGATTGTGGGAGTGGCGGAGCCGCGATTCATCAGCCTTACTCCCGGAAATGTATATGACATTTGGATTCCGCTTGCGGAGAAGGCGACAGCTGCGAATCGCACTGGAATCCGCGGATGGAAGATGCGGGCTCGTGGTGGATTGTGGCGGTGGGACGATTGAAGCCGGGCGTTTCGCAAAGATGCAAGCGCAGAGCGCGGTGAGCCTGTTGTTTTTCAATGAGCTGGTGCATGGCGAAAAGCCACTTGCGAAAGCTGAGGACGCGCCGTCGATTGCGCTGCTACCGATGCAAAAGAGCGTTGCTCGGTGCGCGAGGCAGACTTTCCACGCCGCTTTACGTGTTGATGGCGCCGTTGGGCTGGTGCTGTTGATTGCGTGTGCAAATGTTGCGGGGCTGATGCTCGCGCGGGCCGGCGCCGGCAAAAGGAAATTGCGGTGAGGCTGGCGCTGGGAGCGGGACGCGCGCGAATCGTGCGGCAACTGCTAACGGAAAGCGTAACGCTTTCGATGGCCGGCGGAATTCTTGGGAATCGTTCTGGCATTTTGGAGCGCGCGAGCGCTGCTGGCATTTTTGGGAGCACATCGACGCGCCCGCTGGGAATTTCCGCGGAGATTGATATGCGAGTGCTGGCGTTTACGATCGGCGTGTCGTTGCTCACGGGAATTATTTTTGGGCTGGCGCCGGCGCTGCGTTCGATGCGAGTGGATATGACGCCCGCGCTGAAAGAAGGCGCAGGCAAAGGGTCGAGCGCGGGGACGCGGGACGATTCGGAGCTGGCGCAGGGAAGTGCTGGTGGTGGCGCAAGTTGCGCTGACGGTTGTGGTCCTGGTGGGGGCGGGGCTGTTGGTACACACGCTGGAGAATTTGGAAAACATCGATCCCGGATTCGCGACGCAAAACGTTCTGAATTTCGGAGTGGATTCGACTCTGACCGGCTACAAGGGCGCGCGACTTGCCGGCACTTTATAACGAATTGCGCAACGGTTCGCCGCAATTCCCGGAGTGCTTTCCGCGAGCTATTCGTCGATCACGTTGCTGAGCGGATCGCTCTCCACAAGGGGTTCCACCTGCCGGGCAATCCGCCCAGCGAAGGAGCGACGCGGATTACTTCGCGGTGGGGCCGAATTTTTTCGAGACGATGGGGATCGGGTTCGTGTCTGGCCGGAATTTCACTCCCGCTGAATTCCTGCATCGGCCGCGCAAGCGGACGAAGATGGCACGCCGTACCTCGGCTCCAGCGATCGTGAATGAAGCGTTTGTGCGCGCATATTTTCCGAATGTGGATCCGCTTGGGAAAGCACTTTGGCGCCGATACAGATGAAATGGTGGCGAAATATGCGGCTGACGAATCCGAAATACCAGCGCGATCCGGGATGGATCATTGATCGGAGTTGTGCGCGATGCGAAGTACAACAATTTGCGCCGCGAAATGAACCCGACAATGTACGTTCCGAGCGGCAACGGCGGCAGATTTGAATTGCGCACGGCTGGAAATCCGCTGGCGGTTGTTTCCGCAGTCCGCGAAATCGTGCGGCAGGCGGGCAGCCGACATGCCGATTTCGATATCAAAACTGAATCGAAACAAATTGACGACTTGTTGTTTCAAGAGCGATTGATCGCGCGGCTGAGCAGCTTGTTCGCGATTTTGGCGCTGCTGCTTGCGTGCATCGGGCTCTTCGGATTGCTTTCGTACGAAGTGACGCGGCGCACGCAAGAAATTGGAATTCGCATGGCGCTGGGCGCGCAGGCGGGCGACGTGCTGCGCAACGTGATCGGCCACGGAATTTTGCTGGCGGCGATCGGCGCGGCGATTGGAACGGTGGCGTCGTTTGCGTGACGCGATATTTGAAGGCGCTGCTGTTCAACGTGAAGCCGAGCGATCCGATGACGTTGATTGGAGTTGATGGGGCTGCTGCTGATCGTCGCGTTGGTTGCTTGCTACGTGCCGGCGCGACGCGCGACGCGGGTGGATCCGCTGGTCGCGCTGCGATACGAGTGAGGAAAATGCGTGACGCGTCTTCATCAACGCCTTCGCAGTGGAATTCATTTGTACGCGAGCATTTGCGGTTGAGCGGAGTTAGGCCTGAGCGCGAAGTGGAAATCGTAGAGGATCTTGCGCGGCAGCTTGATGATGCTTATCGAGAGGCGCTGGCTGGTGGCGCTGCGGAGTCGGAAGCGCGGGATGTGGCGACCCGGCATTTTTCGGACTGGCGGGCGCTCTCTGACGAAATTTCCGCGGCAGAAACGCAGAAGAATTCCGCGCTGACAGATTGGCAGAATCGCGCGGAGGCGCGGGCGACTCCAAAAATACGGTCGCTTTAACTGGGTGACCGATCTTCGACAAGACATTTTGTATGGGCTTCGCATGCTGCGGAAGAATCCCGGATTCACAGCGGCTGCGGTGCTTTCGCTCGCGCTGGGAATTGGAGCGACGACCGCGATTTTCAGCGTGGTGGATGCGGTGCTGCTGAGGCCGATGCCGTTTAAGGATCCGAGCCGGATCGTTGACGTCTGGCCACTGGGAAACGTACCTGACTACGAAACGGTAAGCGGCTGGAGCAGCGGCGCCGATTTTCTGGAGCCGTTCGAAGCGCGGCAGCCCATAAATCCGCGGGTTACTGGCGCCGGCGATCCGAGAATGGTGCAGGGAATGTATGTCACCGGCGGATTCATGACGTTTCTCGGAATCCGGCCCGAACTCGGACGACTGCTGCTGCCCGGATGATGGCAAGCCTGGGCAAGGACCATGTCGCGATGATCGGTTATGGGTTTTGGAAGGAAGTGTACGGAGGAGATCCGGCGGTTATCGGCCGAACGATCACGGTGGACGATCAAGAGTATCAACTGGTTGGGGTGACGCCGCGCGATGTCGTGGTGCCGTTTAAAGCGGACGTGTGGCTGCCTTTTTCGCTGACGGCAAATTCAATGGCTGCGCACAAGCTGCGCCCGATTCCGATCACGAGATTGATTCCACCAATTACTCTGGTTCAGGCACAACAGCGAATGGATGTGCTGACGAAACGGCTCGCTGCTGAAAGGCCGAGGCGGCGGAGCTGGGACGCCCATTTGCAAAGCGTGAATGGCTACAGATCGATGGGTGACACTGCAGCGCGATCTAATGATTCTTCTTGGATGCGTGGCGTTTGTACTGGCGATCGCGTGCGTGAATACGGCGAACTTGCAACTCTCACAAGCGGTGGTGCGCGAGCGAGAGGCCGCGGTGCGGGCTGCGCTGGGCGCGAGCCGGCTTCGGTTAATTCGACAGTCGCTTACGGAAAGTATTTTGCTTGGGTTCGGAGGCGGCTTGTGTGGTGTGGTTCTGGCGATGGTGGATGCTGCGGCTGATGCTGCAGGCGATGCCAGCCGAAAACGAAGCGATCACCGGCTACGCAATTGCGCTTGACCGGCGAGTGTTGCTGTTCGCGATCGGAATTTCATGCATTACGGGAATTATTTTTGGGCTTGTCCCTGCGTTGAGAGCATCCCGCGTGGAGGTGATGGAAAAACTTGGCGGAACGGGACGTAGCTCTTCGGGTTCGATTGGTTTGCGGCGGTTGCGGAATTCTCTGGTGGTTGCGCAAGTCGCGCTGTCGTTTGCATTGCTCGCGGGCGCAGGGCTGATGATCAAGAGCTTGCGGCTTATTTACGGCGCGCCTGAAGGAATCCAGACACAGAATCTGATGGTATTGAATTTGATCCTTCCGACGGAGAGGTATTCCACCGGCGCGCGCCAAGCCCCACTTTTTGCGGGGATCGAGGAGCGGGTTGCTGCGACGCCCGGCGTAACGGGAGTGACGGTTGCCACCGGCGTGCCACCCGATGTTCGATTGGGTGAAGGCGGAGACTTTGAGATCGAGGGCCGCGCAATATCTCAAAGCGACAAGAACCTAGAGATTCCCAGCGACGGATATCGAGCCGAATTATTTCCAACTGCTTGGAATTTCGCTCTTGCAAGGCAGAACTTTCTCGGCGCAGGAAGGCGCGACGGATTCGGGTGCGGTGATCATCAACCAAAAGATGGCCCGGCGCTATTGGCCCGGCACGTCTCCGATCGGCGCGCGATTTCGATTTCGGCGGGAGAACGACATGCAACCCTGGTATCACGGTCGTGGGTGTAGTTAGCGACGTGAAGGAATTCGATTTGCAAAACATGCCCGTCGGAATGCGAACTCTTCGAGCCGATGCCGACAGGAAAAGATACTGACACAACTTGGGTTTCGCTACTCGTGCGGACTGCTGGCAATATCATCGGAGGAGATCAAGGCGATCAAAGAGGCGGTGTGGTCGCAGGATAAGGAAATTCCCATCGATAGAATCGCAACCTACAGAGAGCTGGAGAGTCGACGCGCTTTCTATGCCGCGCTTCTACGCGTTAGCTGATGTCAATTTTCGCGGGGATTGCACTGCTGCTTTCGACGATTGGGATTTACGGCGTGATTTCGTACAGCACCACACAGCGCACGCAAGAGATCGGGATTCGGATGGCGCTGGGAGCGCAGGCAAATCACGTGGTGACGATGGTAATTCGCGAAGGGCTGATACCGGCCGTGATTGGAGTGCTGCTGGGGATTGCGGGCTCGGTGATGATGATGCGAACGATTGCGGCGTTTCTGTACGGAGTAAAGCCCGCGGATCCGAGCACGTTTGCGATCGTCTCGGTGATTTATTTGTGCGTTGCGCTGGTCGCGTCGTTGGTCCCTGCGCGACGGGCATCGCGAATTGATCCGTTAGCCGCATTGCGCAGCGAGTGACGATGATGCCGAACGCTGCTTCACCAACACCTTCGCAGTGGAGTTCATTCGTTCGGGAACATTTGAGATTGAGCGGAGTGCGTCCCGAGCGCGAGGCGGAGATTGTGGAGGATCTTGCGCGGCAGCTTGATGATGCTTATCGAGAGGCGCTGGCCGCCGGTACGAATGAAAGTCGCAGCGCGCGCCGGCGCAGAAAAACACATTTCGGACTGGGCGGCGCTTGAGCAGGGAAATTTCAGAATCGGAGTTGCAAAAAATGTCTCAGATTACGCAGTGGCAAAATCGCGCGGAAGAGCGCGACTTGCAAACACGCGGAAGATTTTCGTGGCTCACGGATTTTCGGCAAGACGTGCTGTATGGTTTGCGAATGTTGCGGAAGACTCCGGGAGTTACCGCAGTGGCGCTGCTCTCGCTGGCGCTGGGAATTGGCGCGACGACTGCAATTTTCAGCGTGGTCGATGCGGTGCTGCTGCGGCCGATGCCGTTTAAGGATGCTTGGCGGATCGTGGAATTATGGAATTCGTTGCCGAAACAGAAGGTCGCATACCCGGGCGTAACCTTTGAAACTCTGAATGGTTGGAGCGCGGCCGATTTTCTGGAGCCGTTTGAGGGATACCAGCCGACTGATGTGACGATCACCGGCGCTGCGGAACCTAAACGAGTTTTGGGCGCTTATGTTTCCGGCGGACTGATGACGTTTCTTGGCGCGCGGCCGGAAATCGGGCGTCCTCTATTGCCGGACGACGGGAAATTGGGCGCGGACCGAGTGGCGGTGCTTAGCTATTCGCTCTGGACTGGATCTTATGGCGCAGACCCGTCAATTGTGGGCCGCACGATCGGCCTGAATAATTTGGATTATCAGGTGGTGGGAGTAATGCCGCCGAATTTTCGGCTGCCGCGGCGCGACGCACAGGTGTGGCTGCCTTTTTCGATGACGGCCGATTCAATTGCGGCGCACAAACTGCGGCCGTGGTTGATCACGAGAGTAATTCCGCAAGTTCCGGTGGCGCAGGCGCAACAGCGCATGGATGTGATCGCGGCGCGACTGGGAACCGAGCGGCCCAGGCCGGCCGGATGGAGCAGCGAAGTGCTGAGCCTGGAAGGAATGAGAGCGTCGCCGGAAACGCGGCGCGATCTGCTGATACTTCTGGGAGCGGTGGCGTTTGTGCTGGCGATTTCGTGCGTGAACACCGCGAATATTCAGCTGTCGCAATCTGTCGTGCGCGAACGTGACGCAGCTGTCCGCGCGGCGCTCGGAGCGAGCCGATGGCGATTGATTCGCCAGTCGCTCACAGAGAGTGTGCTGCTCGGATTGGCTGGGGGAATATGCGGAGTGTTGCTCGCATTCTGGATTGTTCGGGCGATGGTGAAAGCGCTGCCACCTGCAATCACGATGGGAAATATGAATCCGATCGAATTGGACAAGCGAGTGATGTTGTTTGCGATCGCCATTTCGTGCATCACGGGAATCGCATTTGGATTGATTCCGTCTTTGAGAGCGTCGCGACTTGACGTAAGCGACAAACTTGCGGGAACCGGCCGGAGCAATTCCGGGACGACCGGATTGCGGCGAATGCGAAATGTGCTGGTGGTGGCACAAGTGGGGCTATCGTTTGCGTTGCTGGTGGGCGCGGGATTAATGATAAAAAGTTTGCGGCTTTTGTACGACGCGCCAGAAGGATTTAACCAGCAGAATCTGGTGGCTTTGAATTTAGTTCTGCCGAAAGCGCGATATTCCACGGGGGCGCAACAGTCTGCGATGTTTGAGGGAATTGGAGAGCGGCTTGCTGCGACTCCTGCTTTGGCGGGGGCGACGTTTGCGAGTGGCGCGCCGCCGAACGACGGCGGAATTGAATTTGGAAATCTCGAAGTGGAAGGGCGCGCGATAGCGCAATCCGACAAGGATATGGTTATACCGCTTACAGAAGTCGCGACGAATTATTTCCAGGTGCTTGGTGCGGCGCTGGTGCAGGGAAGAAGTTTTGATGAGAGAGATGGCGCTGCTGGTGCGGGCTCAGTGGTCATCAACCAGAAAATGGCGCAGAAATACTGGCCTGGCGTGACGGCGATTGGCAAGCGATTCCGGCTGGACGATTCGCCGCAAGATTGGCGGACTATTGTTGGAGTCGTAAGCGACATCAAGCAATTTGATTTTCAGGACCGGCCCGCGCAACTTGAATTTTTCATTCCGCTGCCCACTGGGAAAACCGCAGATTCAAATTTTCGAACGCTGATCGTGCGCACCAAAGGGAATACAGCCGTCGCAATCTCCGCGGCCAAAGAAGCGATCTGGTCGCAAGACAAAGAAATCCCAATCGATAAGATCGCGACATACGAAGAGCTAGTGAGCAAGACACTGGCAACGCCGCAGTTTTATGTGCAGTTGATGGCGCTATTTGCGGGGATCGCGCTGCTGCTTTCGATGATCGGAATCTACGGCGTGATTTCGTACAGCACCACGCTGCGGACGCGGGAGATCGGAATCCGGATGGCGCTGGGGGCGCAGGCGAATCACGTGGTGACGATGGTTGTCCGCGAAGGACTTTTGCCAGCCGGATTGGGAGTGTTGCTGGGGGTCGGCTGTTCGGTGCTGATGACAAAATTAATCGTGGGATTTCTATACGGAGTGAAGCCGGCTGACCCGGGTACGTTCATTACGGTGGCTGCGATTTATTTGGTGGTGGCGCTGGTCGCGTCATTGTTGCCCGCGCGACGAGCTTCACGCGTAGATCCACTGATTGCGTTGCGGTGCGAGTAGTCGAGTTGCACAGCAGAGTATTCAAATTTCTTGCCGATTGCTTCGCGCACCTTCCACTGCGCTAAGATAACTTCGCCATGTCTACTGACGAACGCGAACGATTATCGGCGCTGCTCGATGAGAAGCGCGTGTTTCCGCCGTCCGCCGAATTTAGGGCGCAGGCGAATAATTCCGATCCCGCGCTGTACGAGCGCGCGTTAGCCGATCCCGAAAGATTCTGGGCAGAAGAAGCGAAGCAGCTTACCTGGTTCGAGCCGTGGAATCGCGTGCTCGAATGGAATGCTCCGTGGGCAAAATGGTTTCTCGGGGGGAAGCTGAATGTGGCTTACAACTGCGTGGATCGCCATGCGGCATCTTCACGGCGAAACAAGGCGGCTATTATTTTCGAAGGCGAGCCGGGCGATTCGCGCGTGCTTACGTTTGGAATGTTGGAGCGCGAGGTCAATAAATTCGCAAATACGCTGAAGTCGCTGGGTGTGAAGAAGGGCGATCGCGTCGCAATTTATATGGGCATGATTCCGGAATTGCCGATTGCGATGCTTGCGTGCGCGAAGATTGGCGCTCCGCACGGAATGGTGTTTGGCGGATTCTCGGCAGAATCGCTGCGCGAACGTATTAATGATGCGAAATGCAAAGTGCTGATCACAGCGGATGGTGCGTGGCGGCGCGGCACAATTGTTCCGCTGAAAGCCACGGCGGACGAAGCGCTGAAAGACACTCCTACGATCGAAAAAGTGATTGTGGTTGAGCGCGTTTCGAAACGTGATCCGGCAGTGAAAGTGGCTATGCAGCAGGGAAGAGATCTGTGGTGGCATGAAGCTGTGGAAGGCGCGTCGGATAAATGTGTTGCCGAACCGATGGACGCGGAGGACATGCTTTTTATTTTGTATACGAGCGGTACGACAGGAAAGCCGAAGGGAATTGTGCACACGACGGGCGGATATCTCGTTGGCGCATCAACCTCTCATCGATATGTGTTCGACATAAAAGAGAATGACGTTTATTGGTGTACGGCAGATATCGGCTGGGTGACAGGGCATTCGTACATCGTTTACGGGCCGCTCGCGAACGGTTGCACAACTTTGCTGTACGAAGGCTCGCCCGATTTTCCAGATCGCGGGAGATTCTGGTCCACGATTGATAAGTATGGCGTGAACATTCTTTACACCGCGCCTACTGCAATTCGTACTTTCATGCGCTGGGGCGCGGAGTGGCCGAATAAATATGATCTGTCGTCGCTGCGATTGTTGGGAACTGTCGGTGAGCCGATTAATCCTGAGGCGTGGATGTGGTACCACGTGAACATTGGAAAAGAGCGCTGCCCGATTGTGGATACGTGGTGGCAGACCGAGACGGGAATGATTTTGATTACTCCGCTGCCGGGAATCGTGGCGACTAAGCCGGGATCGGCGACGCGTCCATTTCCTGGGATCGAAGCGAAAGTTGTGGACGCAGATGGGAAGGAAGTGGGGCCGGGCGCGGGGGGATATTTATTGCTGACAAAACCGTGGCCCAGCATGCTGCGAACGATCTACGGTGATCCGGATCGATACGTCGCGCAGTATTGGTCGAAATATCCCGGGCGATATTTCACTGGCGATGGCTGCAAGATAGATGAGGATGGATATTACTGGCTGCTGGGGCGCGTGGATGATGTGATGAACGTCGCCGGCCATCGCATCTCGACTTACGAAGTGGAAAGCGCACTTGTGGATCATCCGGCGGTGGCGGAAGCGGCGGTGATCGGGAGATCACACGAAGTGAAGGGGCAGGGAATTTCGGCGTTCGTGACGCTGAAGGAATCGGCGACGGCGAGCGATGAATTGAAAGAAGAAATCCGGCAGCACGTGGCGAAGAAGATCGGAGCGATTGCGAGGCCAGACGATATTTTCTTTACGTCAGAGCTGCCGAAAACACGCAGCGCGAAAATCATGCGGCGATTGCTGCGCGATATCGCCGAAGGGCGCGTGCTTGGCGATGTGACGACGCTCGCCGATCCTGCTGTGATTACGAAGCTCAAAACTCAATATCAAGACGAAGGATAAATTTTCTAGAACTTGCGAATGTTGTTGGCAATTGTCACTGCGCGCGATCTCCAGCAAGTTTGACCGGCTTTCAACCGTCAGCATAAGATGAAAATCAGAATGGCTGAATCCATCGAGCGCGCGCCTCTCGACTCGCTTTCACGGCCCTTGCGAAATTTGCGCGTGTCCGTGACCGATCGCTGCAACCTGCGTTGCCAGTACTGCATGCCCGACGAAGATTATGTGTGGTTGCCGCGCGAAGAATTGCTGAGCTTCGAGGAAATCGCGTCGCTGGTGGAAATCTTCACAGAGCTTGGTGTGGATCGAGTGCGGCTCACAGGCGGCGAGCCGCTGCTGCGCCGTGATTTGCCGGTGTTGGTGCGAATGCTTGCGGCGAATCAGCGGCTGCGAGACATTGCGCTCACTACGAATGGAACGATGCTCGCGGAACATGCGGTTGCGTTGCGCGAAGCGGGACTTCGACGCGTTACGGTGAGCTTGGATACGTTGAACGCAGAGCGATTTGCCGCGCTGGTGAAGCGCGACATGTTAAACCAAGTGCTGGAAGGAATCTCTGCGGTTGAGCTCGCCGGGTTTTGCGACACGAAAGTCGACGCGGTGATAATGCGCGGGTTAAACGATTCTGAGTTGCCCGAACTGATCGAATTTGGCGCCAAGCATTCCGCAGAAGTTCGCTTTATCGAATATATGGATGTGGGAGGGGCAACGCTATGGTCATCGCGTGATGTGGTTTCGCGCGAAGAGATGTTGCAGACGTTAGCGAAGCGATTCGGCCGAATTGAAGAGCTGCGCGAAGATTCGAGCGCGCCGGCCGAGCGATTTCGGCTTCTCGATGGGACGGTGTTCGGAATCATCGCGTCCACCACTTCGCCATTTTGCCGGCGGTGCGACCGAAGCCGATTGACTGCGGACGGAATGTGGTATCTGTGCCTCTACGCGAGCCAGGGTACCGATCTGCGAAGGCTGGTGCGCGGCGGCGCTCCGCGCGAGGAAATTGCCGCGGCAATTTCGCGCGTGTGGCGGGGACGAACGGCGCGCGGCGCGGAAACTCGGATTGAGAATCCTTCGCGCGGAGTTTTGTTGCCAGTGGAAACGCTGCGGCAGGATCCCCATCTGGAAATGCATACGCGCGGAGGCTAATTCGTGGTCTCCGAGAAATTTGTTACGCCAAATATAAATACGCCCGTCATAGTTACGAGCCGGAATACGTTGTTTGTGACGATTCTTTTGGTGAGCGCATGAGAAAGCCGATACCCGCGCCCAAGCGAAGTGAAGATCTAACACAAGTCGTCGAATGGAAAGAGGGAATCGCGCGCCGCGTAGAAGACGCGCTCGCGGGTGAAGAGCCGCTCGAAATTCGCATCGGCCGGCGCGCAATCAGTGTGACGATGCGCACGCCGGGTCATGATGAGGAATTGGCGGCAGGGTTTTTGTATACCGAAGGAGTTGTGGAGAAGCCAGAACAGATTGTGTCGCTGACGGGAGTGCGCGGACAAGGGAATGTGATACGCGCGCGGCTTTCGGCGGATGCGGAGTTTGACGCGAAACGCTTGCGGCGTAATTTTTTTGCGAACTCAAGTTGCGGATTGTGTGGTAAAGCGACGATTGACGCAGTGCGCGCACGCGTGTTGCACGCGCCGAACGTCACGTTTCGGATTTCCGGCGAGCAATTGTGCGCGTTGCCGGATCTTGCGCGCGAATCGCAAACCGTTTTTGGACACACTGGCGGATTGCACGCCGCGGCGTTGTTCACGAATCAAGGTGAATTGATGGTGCTGCGCGAAGATATCGGGCGGCACAACGCGGTGGACAAAGTAGTCGGCTGGGGCGTGATGCAGAATCGGATTCCGCTGGGAGATTGCGCGATGCTGGTGAGCGGCCGCGGTGGATTCGAGATTATTCAGAAAGCGATCGTCGCGGGAATCCCAGTCGTCGCGTGCATTTCGGCGCCGTCAAGTTTAGCGATGCAGTTGGCGCGGCGTATGGGACTAACTCTTGTGGGGTTTCTGCGCGGAAAGAGATTCGTAATTTATTCGGGCGAAGAAAGAATTATCCGCGGAACTCAGCAGCACGCCTGAGCATTTCACTTTTCAAGTGAGGCGCGAGCATCGAGATAATCCTGCCAGGTGTTTAGGTTGCGGAAGAGAGATCCATCTGGAGAAAAGGGGCGCCACTCTGCCTCGGGGACACTCTGTATTTTCAACACTGCAAGACCATTTGTGACTTTGCGGACGCCTCCGTCGAGAACGTTGGCAAGCGTCTTATGACATGCCTTTCGATAAACGGCGCAGAGCGGTTCGATACCGTGCTCTGTTGCAGGCACGAGACCATCAAACGAGTCAGTGGGCGCTGACGCGATGCGTTCGAAAAGCCACTCGATCCATTCACTCGTGACAAATGGCATATCGCAAGCTAGAACGAACGCCCAGGGACAGCTCGCGCTCATTAACGCGGTAGCGATAGCACCGAGGGGGCCGGCACCCGGCCAATAATCCGTCAGCACGGGCAGCCCGAACTCGGCAGCGCGCCGCTCTTCGCCGACAACCATCACGTTTGCAGCGAGCGGACTGAGCATTTGCGCGGCGCGAGTGAGTAGCGGCACGCCTCCAATTTCAAGCTTGGCCTTATCGCGACCCATGCGTGAACTCTTTCCACCAGCGAGAATGAAGGCTTCAATTTCGGCGTATCGTTTCATGGCTCGATTCGGAAACAACTATATAGCTAACGTAGAAGGTCCGACAATTGAAGCTGGACCAGCCACGCTCGGAATATAATGCATACATGACGGATTTGCAGGCAGCGCGGGAGATAGTGCTGAATTGCGTGACCCGAGTCGGCGAAGAGTCAGTTGCGCTTCGCGATGCCGTGGGGCGTGTACTCGCGAAGAATGTAGTCGCGGGCGAGGATATCGTTCCATTCGCGCGATCGGCCATGGATGGATTTGCGGTTCGCGCGGAGGACACAATTGGAGCCTCGCGTGAACAGCCGATCGGTTTGGCAATCGGCGGTACCGCTTTCGCGGAGGCTGGCACGCCTGCTATCGCACCGCAGAAGACAATTGCTATTTCCACGGGTGCGCCGATGCCGACGGGCGCCGATGCGGTGATTCCGATCGAAAACGTGGAACACTCTTGCAGCAGTATTCGCGTCTTCGCAGCTGTGAATGCAGGAGATTGTGTTTTTCCTCCTGCGGAAGATGCGCGTCGCGGCGATGTACTGGCGCGAAAAGGTGAACGCATTAGGACGCGCGATGTCGCGCTTCTCGCCATGGCAGGTCATGCGAACGTGCCAGTGTTTCGCCGTCCGCGAGTGAGCATTTTGGCGACGGGCAACGAGTTGGTCGACGTGGCCGCAACTCCGAAGCACGGCCAGATTCGCAACAGCAATGCGCCGGCACTCGCAGCGCTTGTGGAGGAGTGCGGCGCGGAATCGCGAGTGATCGCAGTCGCAGCGGATGAGCGAACTAATTTGCGGGAATCGCTCGAATCAGCGCGGCGAGACGCCGATCTAGTAGTCACCACGGGCGGGGCGTCGCGCGGTCAGCGCGATCTTGTGAAAAGCACGCTCGCCGAGTTCGGCGCAGAAATAAAGTTCAATGAAGTTTCGATGCGGCCGGGACGTCCGATGGGTTTCGCGATTTGGGAAGGAATTCCAATCTGCGTGGTGCCTGGAAATCCCGCGGCGGTTTTCGTCTGCTTCCATTTAATTGTCGCGCCAGCGATCCGCAAACTCGCGGGTGCGAGCGATTTCACACCGAGGCGATTCCGCGCGACTGTCCGCGGAAATATTCACGGCCGGCCGGGGATGGATTACGTCGTGTACTCGCGCGCAAAAATGAGCGCGGCTGGATTTGAAGTCGAAGCGCTGCCCAACCAGTGTTCCGCGCTCGCACGAACTTCGTCCGACGCCAATGCGTTGCTCTTTGTGCCAAAGATCGGCGGACTGGTTTCAGGTGATATCGCAGAAATTCAAATTCTGGATTGGGAAAGTATCGCTGCCGGGTAAATCGGATCGACGAATTCTAGGTGGCCGGGATCGTACCGATTTCAGCTCGCGTCTGGATCACTCGCAAAATTGTTTCACGGCTAATCATGCCGACCACTTGCGGCGAAGGTTCGCGCTGCAGCACCGGCATTTGATTCAGATCCTCCGCTTGCATACGGTCGAGAACTTTTAGCACTGGCTCATCTGGCGAAGCCCAGCGCATCTTATCGACCGGCAAAAGCGCAGCTTGCACAGAAGTGGAATTCCATTCGTCGCGCGGAACTCTAGCCAGAGCATGCACGCTCATCAATCCATTTAGCGTGCCGTTTGTTACGACCAGATGCACGCGCCGGCCGGTGCGCAGAACTTCGTGTCCGTAATCTTCCAGAGAAATATCGCGCTGCACGGATGGCATATCCAGAGACATTACGTCCGCGGCGCGCAAGCCGGCGAGCGCTTGCCGAATCGCAATCTGCGCGTTGCTCTCCTGCGCGGCGCTCAGTAAGAACCAGCCGATAAACGCGAGCCAGATCCCGCCCACCCAATCGCCATGCAGCGCGTCCCACGCGCCAATAAGAATCATAGCGTAGGCGGCAATGCGGCCGCCGGTGGTGGCGATGCGCGTTGCGCGCGTGTAATTGCCTGTGATGCTCCACGCGGCGGCGCGCAAAACTCTTCCGCCATCGAGCGGAAAACCGGGGACTAGATTGAACGTTGCGAGCGCGAAATTGATCCATGCGAGCCATCCCGCCAGCGCCACGACCATTTCGTTTCCCGGTATGAAGTGTTTCAGCGACCAGAACACGCCTGCGAGAAAATAGCTAGAGAGCGGCCCCGCGATCGCGATGTTGAATTCCTGCGAGGCTTTTTCAGGTTCCTTGGTGATGCGGGCAAGTCCGCCGAAAACGAAAAGCGTAATGCTCGACACCGGAATCTTGTAATGCCGCGCCACCATGCTGTGCGACAGCTCGTGAAAAATTACAGAGCCGAAGAACAAGAGACTTGTCAAAAGCCCCAGAGTCCAATGCTGCGCGGTTGTCCAGCCGGGATGCACTTCTTTGAATTGCTCCACGAGCGTCATCGTGATGAGAACGAAAATGATGAACCAGCTCGGATGCAGATAAATGTCGATGCCGAGAATGCGCAGAACTCGGAATCCCGATCGAGAAGAAGGTTGAAGCGTTCTTCGAAATCCGGCGGGTTGTTGGGTTGAATCGGGCACGTAAGACCTATGCAATTCCTCTCTCAAAACATTATACGCGCTTCGTACAGACGCTTCGTTAGACGGCGGCCTGCAGCGGCGCGTCCAGCGGCCCACGGCGTGTTCGCCCCGCCACGCTAATAAAGCATTAGCCTCGCCCTAAGTGACGTGTTTTCAGTGCGAAAGCGATTGGTCGCGCTCATGCATTCTGGTAACAGCGTAACGCAGCGAAGGCGCGAGAGGAGAACGGCGATGGAAGCTTTGATGGCAGCAGCGGCGGCAGCGGAAATCTTCCTCGCTTCTCTCGGGCTCGCGGCGATGTTTGCGGCGCTCGCGTTGCGAGGTGCGTTTTGGATGATGCGCGGATCGAGCCAGCAAATGAGATTCGAGCGGACGGCGAGCGCACAGTCCGTGATTGCCGAAAGTGCGCGCGCGGGATTGGTTCCGGTGCGAGTGCACCGTGCGGCACGCGCTCACTAACGGAACGATGGGGGTGTGAAATGGCGATTTTCAAATACATGTTGCTGGCAGGGGCGTTTGCAATGTTTGGCACGACAGTCGGAGTTGTGGGCTACGACGTCTGGCTTTCAACGCGGCTGCAGCACTTGCTCGGCCGGCGAATTCCGCACATTGACATGGAAGGATTCGCGGTACGCCCTCGATGAACGCCCCAGGCCCTCGGGGCGTTCCGGCGAGGTTGCGGATCAGTGATGAAGGAATTGCAGCTCTGCGCGGAAAGCGAAAACGCGCGGATATCGATTTGAAGTGAGAACGAGTTCCGCCGGCAAATACCCTTGCAAGCGGCTCGCAGCCGAATCGTCAGGTCGCGAACTACGGTTCATGTGATCGGCGAGGCGAGCCGTCTGCCGGCGGTTCGGCAACAACTAAAAACATCCCGCGGCCGTCTGCATGCGGCCGCGGGATGCTAAAAATCCAAAGCGAACAGAAAACTTTTGATCCGCGATTTGCTAACTCAGTGGAATTATTCGTAACGCAGCGCGATGAGCGGATCAACTTTCGTAGCTCGCCGCGCGGGAACATAGCACGCGATCATCGCGACGCCGACGAGAATCAGCGAGACTCCTCCAAATGTTACGGGATCCATCGCGCCGATCTGAAAAAGCAGATCACGCATGAATCGCGTTACCGCAAGCGAAGCTCCGAGCCCAAGTACAAGTCCGATACTCACGAGGACTAGTCCCTGGCGCATCACCATTCGCAAGACATTTCCACGCTGCGCGCCGAGCGCCATGCGAACTCCGATTTCGTGAGTGCGCTGATTTGCCGCATAAGAAATCACGCCGTACACGCCAATCACGGCTAGGAACAAACAAAGCGCGCCAATAAATCCCGCAAAAATAGCTCCCGTGCGAATCAGAAAAAATCCATTCGGCCCACCAAGCGATTCTTCCATTGTTGCAACGGCAAACGGCGGAACATTTGGATCTGTTTCGCGAGCAGCAGATTCGATTGCCGCCGCAAGCTCCAACGGGGGCGTCGCCGTCCGTACTTGCAGGACGGAGACTGAGTGGTAAGCAGCCTGTGCCATCGGCACATAGAAAAATGGCGTCTGATCTTCGAAGAGCCAATTATATTTTCCGTTCGCGGTTACACCCACCACGTCCACAGCGCGCGCGTCGGCGCCATAGCGGAAATGGTGGCCCAGAGCATCTTGTCCCGGCCATAAACGCTTTGCCATCTCCTGATTCACGATCGCGACGGGAGTCGAGTCCTTCGAATCCTGTGCCGTGAATGCGCGGCCTTCGAGAATCGTAACGCTCATCGTGCGGAAGAAATCTTCATCCACTCGATTGAAACCATCATCGGCGGGCCGCTCTGTCGTTGATTGTCCTTCCTTCCACACTTTTGCCGATTCATTGTCGAATCCCATGGGCACCGAGGACGCGAACGAAGCGCTTTCGACTCCCGGCAGAGCGGACACGCGCTGCTTCAGCGATTGATAAAACGCCGTCGTGCGAGCTGAGTCGTAGCCCATCAATCCGGGATTGAATGTGAGGTTCAACATTCCCTGCGCGCGAAAACCGAGATTCATTTTCTGCGCGACTTGCAGACTTCGCACAAACAATCCAGCGGCGATCAGCACAACGATCGAGCCCGCAACTTGCACCACCACAAGCGCGTGACGCAATCGGTGGCGGAATCCTCCCGCTGAATCGGACTTGCCGCTCTCTCGAAGCGTCGCATTCAAATCCAGTCGCGTTGCCCGCAACGCCGGCAGCAATCCAACTAGCACGGTGCACAGCGCGACGATTCCGCCAGTACCCAGAAATACTCGCCAATCAAAATCAAATTCGAAATAAAATGGCAGCCCACCCGGCATGCGAATTGAAGTAGCCAGCCGCGCAAGCAGCGCGCCCACAGCGCCGCCGCCGATTCCGCCAAGCGCCGCCAGCATCAAGCTTTCCGTCAACAACTGCCGCACGATTCGAAATCTTCCCGCGCCCAGCGCCGATCGTAATGCCAGTTCTTTTGCGCGGCCAGACGCTCGTACCAAAACCAGATTCGCCACATTGATGCACGTAACCATCAGCGCCAGCGCAACCATCGCCAGAAATACTCCGATCACCAGGACATTTCCGGCAACCGCTCCCGGTTCAGGACGCGCGAGGCGCTCGGGATAAACTCCCACGCGCGTATCCTTATTTGTAAGCGGATATTCGCGGCTGAGTCGATCGGCGACCAGTTGCAGCGACACGCGCGCTTGTTCGCGAGTCACTCCCGGCTTCGGTCGCGCGAGTGTATGAACCATGTAGCTATCGCGCGCCGTGAGCAATTGGGGCCCGGGCTCCGCAAGCCGCTCCGCCATTCCAATCGGAACGTACATCTGTGTTTCGATGAGCTTGTACGGCCCCATAAAGCCCTTCGGCGCGACACCAACAATTGTGAACGGGGTTCCGTCGATAGTCACCGCATGTCCTACGATCGATGGATTTGCGGCGAATCGTTCCTGCCAGAAATCGTAATTGAGCACGATGTACGGCGCCGTCGCCGCTCGATCGCCCTCGCCAGCCAGAAAAAATCGGCCGAGTGCCGGCTGCAAGCCCAGCGTCTCAAAAAAATTACTGGTAACAAAATGAGTCAGCACCAACTCGCTGCGGCCGTCAGCCTTCAAGTCGGTTACGGAATTCACATAGCCGGCCATCGCGCTGAATGCGTCCGAATTCGCTTGGTAGTCCAGAAAATCTGGATAAGAAAGCGGGCTTTCGAAATTCCGATGACTTTGCCGCACAGCCACCACGACAAGATTTTCGTTATTCTTGCCGGGTAGCGGCCGCAGGAAAAAACCGTCCATGATGCTAAAGATCGCAACGCTTGCGCTGATGCCGAGTGTAAGCGTGAGCACCGCGAGCATCGTGAACGCAGGCTTCTTCAGCAACATTCGGACTGCGTAGCGCAGATCCTGGCGGAACGAATTCATGCAAGCCCCCGAATTGTGTGACCGTAATTATTCGTAGCGTAGCGCGATCAATGGATCCACTTTTGTCGCCCGGCGCGCAGGAATGTAGCAGGCGATCATCGCGACGCCTACAAGCACCGCCGAAACGGAAATGAACGTAACCGGGTCCACTACGCCGATTTGAAATAAGAGGTTGCGCATGAACCGCGTGAGCGCCATCGACATTCCGAGCCCGACCACGAGCCCGATTCCGACCAGCATGAGCCCTTGTCCCAATACCATTTTCAAAACATCGCGATGCTGCGCGCCAAGCGCCATGCGAACTCCGATTTCATGCGTTCGCAGATTGGCGGCATACGAAATTACTCCGTACACGCCGATGACGGCGAGCAAAAGGCAAAGTGCGCCAAGCGATCCCGCGAAAAGCGCGCCCATCCGGAACAGGAAGTATCCGTTGCCGCCGTTGAGTGATTCTTCCATCGTTTGCACGCCATACACCGGAATGCTGGGATCGATCTCGCGCGCGGCAGCCTCGATCGATTGCGCGAGGCTCGTCGGAGGCACGGTCGTCCGCACCTGCAAAATGTGAAGGCTCGAAAAGTTTTGCGCGAATGGCAAATAGAAATATGGCGAAGGATCTTCGGTCAAAGAATCGTTTTTACCGGTGCGCGAAACTCCCACCACTTCCACGGGTCGCGCGTTGGGCTTACCGTAACGGAAATGATGGCCGATCGGATCTTGATTTGGCCACAACCGGTCCGCCATTTCCTGATTGACGATCGCTACCAGCAATGAATCTTTCGAATCTTGCTGTGTGAATCCGCGGCCGCGAACCAGCGTGACGCCGACCGCTTTGAAATAATCTTCGTCGATTCGATTGAGCTCCGCGCCGAACACTGCTCGATCGGTTTCTGCTTGTCCTTCTTTCCAGATCCGCGCGCTCTCGTGGTCGTATCCCATCGGAACGGTGTACGCATAACTGGCGCTTTGCACGCCGGGCATCGCAACAACCTTTTCTTTCAGCGCCTGCGTGAATTCATCGCTGCGGCTTTGCTGGTAGCCGATCAGCCCAGGGTCCACCGTTACATTCAGCAAATTCTTTGGATTGAATCCGATGTCAATCTTCTGCGAAGCTTGCAAACTTCGAATGAAAAGTCCGGCCGCGATTAATACGACGAGCGAACCGGCAACCTGCGCTACGACCATCACACTTCGGATACGAGTGCGCGTCCCTCCGCCCGCATCAGAGCGGCCGCCCTCGCGCAATGTTGCATTTAGATCGAGCCGCGACGAGCGCAGCGCGGGCAACAAGCCAACGACCAGCGCGCAGAAAACTACGACTCCTCCGATACACGCGAAAACTCGCCAATCAAATGAAAATTCCCAGTAGATCGGGAGCCCGCCCGGAACTCGAATCGCAGCCACAAGGCGTGCAAGAAAAGCGCCAAACAGTGCGCCCGCTACCCCTCCTAATAAAGAGAGCAGCAAACTTTCCGTGAGCAGCTGGCGTATCAGTCGCCCGCGCCTCGCGCCGAGCGACGCTCGAACGGCCATCTCCTTCGCGCGACCCGATGCGCGCACCAGCACAAGATTCGCGACGTTCACGCAAGTGACTAGCAGCGCCAGCGTCACCAGCCCAAGAAACACAGCGCTAATCAGAATATTCGCCGACGCCGCTCCCTCTTCCGGTCGCGCCAGGCGTTCTGAAGCGATTACGATTCTCGTGTCGTGATTCGATTGCGGATAAGTGCGGTCCAGCCGTTGGGCGATTATTTGCAGCGCCGCGCGCGCTTGTTCGCGGCTTACTCCCTCTTTCGGTTGTGCAAGCGCATGCACCTGGTGGCTTTCCCGGCGCTCGACGAAACCCATTTGGTCGTTCGTGCTTATCGCGGACGACATTCCAATCGGAATGTAGAAGGGAGTATCAATCAGCGTGTACGGCCCGTGGAATTCTTCCGGTGCAACTCCAATCACGGAAAACGGTTTGCCGTTTACATCCACCGCACGCCCGATCACCGTTGGATCGCCGCCGAATCGTTGTTGCCAGTATCGGTATCCCAGCACGATTACCGGAGCGTTCGGCGTTCGCTCGCCCTCGCCGGGCAGGAAAAAGCGTCCCAATGCTGGTTGCACTCCGAGCAGCGTGAAAAAGTTGGGCGTCACGTAGTGAGCGATAGACATGTCGCTGCGCCCGTTCGCCCGCAGTCCCACTTGAGCATTCACATAGCCAGCCATTCCTGAAAACACACTTGAGTTGTCGCGATAGTCCAGAAAATCGGGATACGAGAGTGGCGCCGCGCCATCCATATTTGGCCGCGTGAATCCCACCACTTCCAGCCGGCTATTGTCGCGGCCCGCCATCGGTTTCAGCAGATAACTATCCAAGACGCTAAAGATCGCCGCGCTAGCCCCAATACCAATCGCAAGAGTCAGCACCGCGAGCAGCGTAAAGCTCGGTTTTTTCGTCAGCATTCGGATTGCGTAGCGCACGTCTTGAAAAAAAGAGTCCATCGGCACCCTCCACGTCTTCTGTTCGTAATGGAAGGTACGGAGGGCGTCTCTTCAATGTTCCGTAGGTTGTTGCACAGTGCGAAGCGCACCGCCGCGCGCGAAAAGTTCACAGCGAACGCTGTGCTAACATTGCGTTTTACAAAGCCGTGGACTTCTCATCCTGGTCATTTTCTCGACGCCGCACTCTCGCAACTCTTCTGATATTCATCTTCGGTATTACGGCGTTGCCGTCTCGCGCTGACAGCTTAGCCACAACCGCCGCTCGCGAACTGGCGCGAAAAATCGCCTCGCAACTCGATCCCAAACAATCTGCGCGTGTCGAATTCCGCGATCTTACCAATGGGATGGGCGCGGCAGAAATCAGCGACGCTCAGCACGCTTTCGAGAATGAACTTACATCTCGCGGTTTCCACTTCGCTGCCGCGGCATCCGCACAGATCACCGTGAAAGTAACTCTCTCTGCGCGATTCCGATTCGCGGCTTTGGATCGCTGAGTACACGCAAGACGCACACACATCAGTCGCGATCGTCAGTTTCGCGCCCCAGCCTTCGAATTCCGCCGCAACGCAAGGCGCAATTCTCATTCAGCGGCAGCTCGCCCTCACCCAGTCCGAACCGATTCTCGATTTCGCCTTCGCTGGCCAAAGTTCCGATACCAATACTCCGCTCCTCGTGCTGACCCCCGCGTCCATCAGCGTCATGCGTTTTCGCGACAAATCGTGGCAACTTCAATCGACGGATTATCTCCAGTTATCCGCTGCAATTTCGCGCGACCTCCAGGGGAAAATCACGGTCTCCGGTCTAACATTTGAGGCGCGACTCGCAAACATTGTTTGCTCCGGAACGATTTCCGATGTCGGCACCACTCGTTGCGCTTCCTCTTCGGCAAGTCCCTGGGATTTCCCCGGTGCCAACGGTAAGTCTCAATCTGCCATCGCCGCCGCAGCACGCAATTGGTTTGATTGGAGCGACGCATCCTCCGCGAACTCTCCGCGTCCCTCATTTTTCGGAATCGCCGGATTCTCTGCCGCAGACCAATCACTGTGGGCAACAGCAAATACAGACGGTGAAATCCGCATCTACGGCGAATCCAGCGCGGAACCAATCGCAACGATGACCGGTTTCGGCTCGCAAATCGCCACTGTCCAAACCGGCTGCGGCACCGGCTGGCAAATTCTCACCACAAGCGCCGCAGACTACTCCAAGCCAGACTCTATTCAAGCGCAGGAATGGACCGGCCGTGAATTTCGTGCCGTAAGCGCCGCGATGGAATTTGATGGCCCAGTTCTCGCGCTGCGCCGCGGCACAGAAACGAATTCCGTTCGCGCAATCGTTCACAATTTGAAGACCGGAATGTATGAAGCCTACTCTCTCAACGTTTTCTGCAATCGCTAGCGCGCTGCTTGCGCTTCTCGTCGTGGCTGCGGCGCATGCATCGCTGCGCCCGCGCTACGGCGGCACGCTTCGTGTGGAGATGCGAGCTCGCGTAAATTCCATGGATCCGCGCGATTGGTATTCCGGCACTCCCGATTCCGCAGCCACAGAGCGCCTTCTCGAATTGGTTTTCGATCGCCTCGTCAAGCTCGATGAGACCGGCCGCATCCAGCCCGCCTTAGCTCTAGCATGGCAGCACGACGCAAATTTCACGCACTGGCAATTTCTCATGCGCGAAGGCGTGAAATTTCATGACGGCACGCGCCTCACCGCCGAATCCGCCGCCGCGGCCCTCGAACTCGAAGGCGCCGATCTCTGGCAGGCGAAGTCTTCCAGTAATTTCGTCACACTCACCTTTGCGCAGCCGCGCCCGGAACTTCTCGCGGAACTAGTCCACGGCCGCAGCTTTATTTTTCATCTCGCCGACCAAACTGTAATCGGCAGCGGCGCATTTCGCATCGCCGAATGGAACCCGCAAAAAAATCTCGCGCTCACCGCCAGCGAAGATACTTGGAGCGGCCGCCCTTTCGTCGATCGCGTCGAATTTCAATTCGGAATCCAGCCTCAGCAACAAGCCACGGATCTCGAAGTCGGCAAAACAGATGTCGCCGAACTTCTCCCCGCTCTCGCCCGCACAGCTCTCCGCAGCGGCGCGCGTGCATCCTCATCTTCTCCAGTTGAACTCCTCGCGCTCGCGGTAGCTCCGCACGGCTCGCCCGCCGCTGCGGATCCAAATCTCCGTCGCGCGCTTTCCCTCGCGATCGATCGCGCCTCCATCGTCAATGTTTTGCTGCAGCGCGAAGGCGAGCCCGCCGGGAGCCTGCTCCCTCAATGGCTCTCCGGTTACGCATTCACTTTTTCCACGTCCGCTCGGGTAGAGCAGGCCAGGCAACTCCGAGCACAGCTTTCGGTGAGCCCCGTGCTATCCCTGGTCTATGATGGTTCAGATTCCGTCGCGGCGCAGATTGCGGAGCGCATCGCCGTAAACGCGCGCGACGCCGGAATCATCATTAATGTATCGCCCGAGAATTCCAGCAAACCGATTCGCGCGGACTTGCGCTTCGTGAGAGAGCGCCTCGTCCCTTCCGATGCTCGCGAGTCGCTCGACAATTTGCTCTCGCAGATCGAGCCGGATCAAGCCGCGTCCCAAAAACCCGCGCTCGATACGCCCGAGCAGCGTTACGCCGCGGAACGCGCCACCGTCGATTCCGGTGCGATCATTCCGCTCGCATTTGTGCCGGAACTCTACGGTGTAAGTAGCTCGGTGCACGATTGGATTTCGCCTCGCTGGGGCGGCTGGCAGCTCGCTGACGTCTGGCTCGAACAACCAGCGCGCGCCGCGGCAGCAGCAACGCAAAATAATAAGCCATGAGCTTTCGCCTAAAACTCGCGCTGATTTTTTCGCTCACCATCATCGTCGCCGTCACTCTCGTCTCGTGGGGCGTATCCACCTACACGCGCGCAAAATTCGAAGAGCTCGAAAAGCAGCACACCGATGATCTCGTCGAGCAATTCAGCCGCGAAATGGCGCAGCGCGGCGATGAAATCGTAAATCGCGTGCAGGGAATCGCCGAAAGCGAAGGCACTCTCGGCATGGCCATCCAGCTTTCTCGCGGCGCCGATCCCGCAACCTACGTTAGCGACGCCACCGGCCTCGCGAATTCTCATCACCTCGATTTTCTCGATCTTGCATCCGATGACGGCACTCGCATCTCTTCCAAAGAATCCTACGAGCGCTTCGGTTACAAAATCGATTGGCTCGCCGCGCCCGGTGTGGATTGGAATCAGGAAGGCGCGTTTCTTCAGCGCATGGAGCTGGCCAATGGCTACGAACTCGCGCTCATTGCCGTGCGTGTCGTTCCCGTCGGCGACAAAAAGTTTTACATCGTTGGCGGCAGCCGCATCGATAGCGGTTTTCTTTCGTCACTCGTTTTGCCGCCCGGTACGCGCGCCATGTTTTATAGCAATCTTCAGCCGGATTTCGATTCGAACGCGCTGATGGTTTCTGAAAAGACGTTGCCACAGCCCGATCGCCTGCGCCCGTTGATCGAACAAGTGTGCAGGCAGGGCGCGCCCGCCGAACAAACAATTTCCTGGACCTCGGATCTCGCCAGCGCCGAAAGTTTTCACGCCATTCCTCGCAAGGGCCGCGAAGGTCAGGTCCTCGGAGTTCTATTAGTCGGAAGTTCGCGCAGCGAACAGGTAATGCTCACAAATTTTGTTCGTACTCTCGGCGTGCTCGTCGGCGGCGCGGGAATAGTTCTCGGAGTCTTGCTCAGCCTCTGGGTTTCCGCCCGCATCTCGCGTCCCATCGCGAAACTTGCCGAAGGCGCGCGCCAGGTTGCCGCAGGGAAGTGGGATATGCGCGTTGATGTTCGTTCACGCGACGAAGTCGGCCAGCTTGCCTCAAATTTCAACGAGATGACGCGCCAACTCGCCGAACAGCGCGATCGCCTCGTGCAAACAGAACGAGTCGCCGCGTGGCGCGAACTCGCTCGCCGCCTCGCTCATGAACTGAAAAATCCGCTGTTTCCGCTCCAGCTGACCATCGAAAATATGCAGCGCGCCCGCGTGCAAATGCCCGCGCAGTTCGACGAAATATTCAACGAATCCACGGCCACACTTCGCGCCGAAATCGAAAATCTAAAAACAGTCGTCGGCCGCTTCAGCGATTTTTCGAAAATGCCGGTGCCGCAATTGCAGGACGTAAACTTAAACGAATCCGTCCGCAGCGCCGTGAAACTTTACGACGCGCAATTTCACGCCATCAACCGCCCGCCGATTACGCCCGAGCTTTATCTCGATGAAAGCCTGCCCACCATTCAGGCCGATCCCGATTTGCTCCATCGCGCGCTCAGCAATCTCGTTCTAAATTCTCTCGACGCTATGCCCGGCGGCGGCACTCTCACCATTCGCACCGCGCAGCGCGATGGTTCCGCGCGCGTGGAAATTTCCGATACCGGCACGGGACTCACTCCAGAAGAATGCGGCCGCCTCTTCACTCCGTATTACACCACCAAGCGTCACGGCACTGGGCTCGGTCTCGCCGTTGTGCAATCCATCGTCAGCGATCATCATGGCAAAATTACTGTCGAGAGCGCAGCCGGCGCGGGTGCTACATTTCGTATCGACTTGCCAATCCGTCCGCCAGAATTGAGCGGATTGCCGCGAGGCACGGCTCCGCTCAGAGATGGATCGCTAAATTGAAAGCGCGAACTAAAATAAAACTGTGACCTTCAAAGCCAATCTATTAATTGTCGACGACGATGCGAACACTCTCGCATCCGTCTCCCGCGCATTTCGCCTCGCAGGCCATGAAGCTACCGTCTGCGATAACGCCAAGACCGCTCTCGACCTCGCGAAAGCCGAACATTTCGATTTAATTTTTTCGGATGTCGTCATGCCCGGCCGCGATGGCCTCGCTCTTCTCGAAGATTTGAAAAATGCCGGCGTCGCATCGCCGGTCGTGATGGTTTCCGGTCAGGCCAATATCGAAATGGCAGTGCGCGCCACTCGCCTCGGCGCCGTGGATTTTCTCGAGAAACCGCTCTCCACCGAAAAGCTTCTCGTCACGGTCGAAAACATCGTCAAGCTCACTCGCCTCGAACGCGAAAATCGCGAACTGCGCGGCCGCCTCGGCAAACATGAAATTATTTGGAAATCCCCGCTGATGGAAAATTTGATGGCGCAGATTCGCCGCGTCGCCGCCAGCGAAACTCGCGTCTGCATCCTCGGCGAAACCGGAACCGGCAAAGAACTTGTCGCGCGCACGCTTCACGAACACAGCGCCCGCCGCGCCGGCCCATTCGTCACGCTGAATTGCGCCGCAGTTCCCGCCGAACTGATCGAATCCGAATTATTCGGCCACGAAAAAGGCGCGTTTACCGGCGCCGCCATGCGCCACACCGGAAAATTTGAGCAGGCGCAGGGCGGCACACTTTTCCTCGACGAAATTGGCGACATGCCCCTCACCATGCAGGCAAAACTTTTGCGCGTGCTCGAAGAAAACGAAATCGAGCGCGTTGGCGGTGAGAAACCCATTCGCGTCGATGCGCGAGTCGTCGTCGCAACCCACCGCCGCCTCGAAGAGTTGGTGAAGCAGGGAACATTCCGCCAGGATCTCTTTCACCGCATCTATGTTTTTCCCATTGTGCTGCCGCCGCTCCGCGATCGTCTCGACGACATTCACATCCTCGCCGAACATTTCGCAAAACAAATCGCCGCGCAAAATGGCTGGAAGGTCCGCGCATTTTCCGCGGCGGCAATCGAGGAATTAAAACGCTATGCGTGGCCCGGCAACGTCCGCGAATTGCGAAACGTAATCGAAAGATTGCTGCTTCTCGCCACCGGAGATGAAATCACTGCCGAAGACGTTGTAGCCGCGCTACCGCAACTTGCATCGCCTGGTATCACCGGCGAAAGCGGAGCAGCAGCCACGGGCACTCTCGCCAATCGTGTGGAAGCTTATGAAAAAGAAGTCTTGCTCGCCGAACTCAAGCGCCACAACCATCACATGACCAACGTAGCCAAAGCCCTCGGCCTCGAACGCAGCCATCTCTACAAAAAATGCCAGCAACTCGGCATCGACGTTCGCGATCTTCGCAAACCTGATTAATTTTCTTACTGTTGCCCCGAAGGGCTCGTCCCCGCAGCCGGAGCCGCTGCTGCCGGCTTCCTCAGCGCGAAATAATTCCGCGAAAACGCCGCCTGCGTTCCGCCCGCTTCGATCACCACCGCTTCCACCGTATAGCCGCCGGTGGAAAGTTTGCTCAACGGCAAACTAATTCGGAACGAAGCCGTGTGCGTCTTCTCATCGACCTCGGCGGGCTCAACCATCGGCGTATCATTCAATCGCCGCCCATTTCTAAAAAAGATCAAGCCCGCACGAAGATTCGCCGTCGAGCTTTTCGCAGGCATGTACGCCTGGAAAAAAACGTACAGCGTTTGCTGGTCGGTGAAAACGCGCGTCACACTCGGAACGATTCGCTCGCCGTTCACATCCAGCGGAGACTCCTTCACTTTCAAATCTCCGCCGATAACTTTGCGTTCCACTTCATTGTTTTTTTGCAGCGTCATCACCTGGCTCGAAAGCACCACGCTCGAAAGCGCCATGCGATTCGCATCCAGCGCCGTCAAGTTCAGCGGCTCTTCGAATGTCCCGATGCGGCCTGATTCGTTCTCGCGCACCAGAAATTTCAAGGTGTACTTGCCCGGGTTCAGCAGCATGTTGCCCTGATACACGATCGATTGCTGCTGCACCTCCTGAAACCGCGCCTGATCCAGATGCACCGTGACCGTATCGCGCAGCGGAGGTCCCGCCACGCGCTTCGTTCCCGCGTCCATCACTTCCACCAGAAAATCGAATTGCGTTTGTTGTTTGCCGTGGCTCTGCGCCCACTTCAATGCGCCGGGAGCCAGCTTCGCCGAAATCGGGACGAAGAAAGAATTATTCGGCAAACGGAATTCGTTTGTCTCCAGCGCAATCGGCAATTCCACGCGGGGCACATCCGATGCCATCGCGTCGTCCAATTGTTTTTCGCGATCCTCGGTGGTGTAAATCTTCCAGGTGCGCGCCGCGTTGTATCCTTCGCGGTACCGCAGATGCGAACCCGGATAACTGCCCGCCAGCTTCACGTGTACGCGCCGGAACCGCCCGTCCTCTTTTACGTCCGTGCTGTAGTAGCTCAGCAAATAGTAGCCGGTGTTGTCGGCTTCCACTTTTGCAAACGTCGCCCCCAAATCTCCTTCATCGAAAAATGCCTTGCCGCCCGTATCTTCCGCCAGCGTCGAAAGCGTGTCGCGCGAATCCTGCCGCGCTTGCGTCCTCTGATAAGTTTGCCCGCCAGCTGAATCCTGAGTTTCCCGCCGTTGCGCCGGTCGTGGCGTCCGCTGTGTCTGACATCAATCCCCGCGAATCCACCGTATAAAACGAAACATTGTTTTTGTTCGCCGCGTTTGTTGCTGCGATCAATTCAGCGCGGTTGTCTTCGCCGGACTGCGTGATTCCTCCCGTAAATTGCATCACGGATTTTTTGCCCGGAATTCCGCCCAGCATCCCCGAGAGCGTTTCCATCGCGTACAGTTTTCGATCCGTGTTGTAGATATTGAATTCCGTATCGTCAGCGGAAAAAGCAGATTCGTCATCGGCTGTCACCGTGTCGCTCGCTGACGTTGCCTGCCCGGAAAGATTCGCATCCTTGCCCGGAATCAGTCTTGCCACCGCTTGGTACAGCACGTTGCGATCGTTTGTGAAATCTGTGTTCAGCGTCAGCACGCTGCCAAACGACACGATCGCCACCAGATCCGCCGGACTCATTTTGTCGTGAAGGAATTTCTTCGCCGAATCCGTTGCCCGCAGCAAATCTTCTGGCTGCATCGACGTCATATCAAAAAATAAAACAATCATGCGGTGATCGCGTACTTGATTCCGCACCACTTCAGGATCGGGAGCGTTTTTCAAACTCACCACGATCGGAGCTGTAGTGTCGTCGCTTTTCGCCGCTTTCTCGATCCCTTCGATGTCGTAATAATCCACAGCCGTCAGCGCTTGGCGCTTGCCGTCCTCATCCAGCTGAAAGTTTTCTTTCTTCAATCCTTTGATGGGCTTGCCGTCTTTGTCGGTGACAAACGTATCGATCTGCACCAGGTTCGTGTGAACGGTGATCCCCCCTCCGCCTTTGTGCTGCGGCGGAGGCGGTGGCGGACCCTGCCCTAGATTCACAGGAGACTGTGGCGATTGCTGCCCGCCCGTCGATGGCGGCTGCGTCTGTTGCGCGGGCGGTGTCGTTTGTTGTGACGGCGGCGCCGCTTGCTGTTGTGTCTGCTGCTGGTTTTGTTGTTGCGTTTGTTGTTGCGCGGGCAACGCCGGCAGCAGCAGCGCATACACGGCAATCGCTGCGAGACTGCGTTTCAGGAATGAATGCTGTTGACTGTACATTTCCATCTCTCTCTTAAAAGTTATATCGCAATGTCATGCTCATCGAGCGCATCGGTCCCGCGCCGGTTATCTGTCCGAATGTTTGCGAGCCGAGAATCGTTCCCAGAGAAGTAAAGCTCGGCGTATTCGTCAGGTTCACCATGTCCCACCGGAAATCCACGCGGTGGTTTCCGTCGTGCCCCACTTGAATCGTGCGCGACACCGAAGCGTTCAGCACAAAATAATCCGGACCGTCGATGGTGTTCCGTCCAGCATCGCCAAACACACCGTTCGCCGGCGCCGCAAATGCCGCAGTGTTGAAAAATTCCGTCAGCGTTTGCTGGCTGCTCGGAAGATTCGGATTCATCAATTGGTCCGGCCGGTATGAAAAGCTTGCGCCCGGTTCCGCTGAAGTCCGCAGTGCCTGGATTGTATTGCGCGGTAAACGGCGTCCCCGTGTGGAAGCTCACCGTTCCGTTAATGCGCCACCCGCCAAAAACCGCCGATTCCCAACGGCTACGCAGCCATTTTTTCCGTTCGCCAAACGGCAACTCATAATAATAATTTCCCGTCACCACGTGCCGCTCGTCAAACGCCGATAGTCCGCGCTCGAGATCGAACAGAGGAAATTGCTGCACCACAGTAGTGCCGCCGGCTCCGCCGATGTTGCTCGAATCGTCGATCGATTTGCTGTACGTATAGATCAGCTGAAACATCATGCCGTTGTGCATGCGCCGTTGCAGGCGCGCTTGCAGCGCATTCAAAATCGAAGACGCACCGCTCGATTCATACGTAAATCCGCCGGTGACATTGCTCACCAGCAGCGGCGCGCCCGTCACACCGGGCGCCAATTGATTCGGCGCCGAGAGCAATTCCAGGTGCGTCCCCTTCGTGCCCGTATATGTCACCGTTACCAGCCACGACGGGCTGATCTGTGTTTCAACTCCAAGATTCCAGATCTGCGCGTACGCGTTCGTGTAATTCGGATCGATTGCAATCGTGTTTGTAATCCCGCCCGAAACAGTGGAAGCCGGGAAACCATTTTGCAGCGTCAACAATTGTCCCGTTTCGCTCGCCGCTGTTTGCGCCGTGCCGAATGGCGGTTGATTCAGCAAATCGTTCGCCAGCGTGTTGTAAATCGTGGGACTGTAAAAAATCCCGTAGCCAGAGCGCACCACCATCGTGTGCTTTCCTTCGAAGAATTTTCCCGGCACTCGCCATGCCAAGTCCGATGCGCGGAGAAAAATCCTTGTAATCGCCGTGCAGCAGTCCCTGCGGCAGAGTTCCGCCGAACGGTGATGTTCCTCCCGCAGCCACCACAGCTCCCTCAGTGAATGTGGGATTCAGCACCAGGTCTGCCATGCTTCCGTGCAATTCCGATGGCGGCGTAATTCCTTCGTACCGCAATCCGTACGTCAGCGTCAGGTGCTGGTTCACGTGCCAATCATCAGTTGCGTATCCTACCCAGCCCCAACTGTGCAAATAAGTTGGCTGTCCGCTGAAACGCACGTTCGCGTTTTCCGGAAATCCCAGAAGAAAATCCGCGAATTGGTATGCCGAGCACTGTTGCGATGTCAGCGTCGTGGTTCCTGGCGCATTGCACAGCGGCACCCAGTTTCCACCCTCGTTGTAAAGTTGTTCGCTCAGCGCGCCCGTGAACGTGTACGTGCCCTCGGGAGTCGGATCGGCGAAATTATTAAAATCCACGCTCCGTAATTCGCCTCCTACTTTGATCGTGTGTTTTGGCAGCGCGTACGTCACGCCATCGCTCAGCCGCGTCGTCTGGTTTCTTCGCAGCGAAGCGTTCGGATCGCTCAGCGACGAAAAGCTTGCGAACGCTATCCCTGGAAGATTCCAATCGAATGGCGCCGTCGACACGCCATCAATTCCCAGAGTCGCGGCGATGTCGGTGTCATTGGTGAATTGATTCAATCCCTGCGTTCGCTGCCGCGTAAATTGCAGCGTAGTGTTGTTGTTCAATCGCGGCGAAATATTTTCTGTTGCGCCCAGCGTTAGCCCCTGCCCGCGTCCGCTGGAATTTCCAGTCAATTCCGGAAATCCATTCACCGATGTCGAACTCGTCTGGCTGATGTTGTACGTGGCCTGCACATTTAATTTCGAATTGATCGTGTGCAGCACGTGAACGTTTACGTTAAACGCATTGCTCGGTGTGGTCGTCTGCAGGTGAAAATTTTGCGCGCCGTTGATCGTGTTCGCCACATTCGGCGCGGGGAAAAAACTCAGCAACCCCGCCGCTGCCGGATTGATCATGCTCGAAATATTGCAAGGCAGCGCGGTGCGCGGCGCCGAAAAATTTGACGTCGGATCAAAAAGCGGAATCCCGATGTTGCAGAAATTTCCGCTTGCTTCATCGGCTGTCGGCACCGTTCCGAAACTATCCACCGCATTTTCATTTCGCGTGCCGGTCACATTCAAAAACACAAATGTTTTGTCGCGGCCGTCATACAAATGTGGAATGCGCAGCGGCCCACCAATGTTTCCGCCAAAATTTTCCTTGAAAAAAGATTCCTTCGTTGGATTTACTTGCGTCAGCGAATACGGCCGCGCATCAAACGCCGAATCTTCAAATTTGTCGAACACGCTGAAGTGATACGAATTTATTCTCTGCCGCATCACGCGCTGCAATCCCCACGGGGGTTCCGATCCGTTCTGCCCGCCCCGCGCTTGCCCGCCTCTAGCGCCGCGCCCACCACTCGCCCCGCCGCGTCCGCCTCCGCCACCGCCCGGACCGCGTCCGCCACCGGGTCCACCGCCACCCGGGCCGATCAAGATCATTCCGGGCCCACTGCGCCGCCGCCGCTTGCGTCTTGCCCCGGTTGCGCGCCGCTCGCGCCTTGCGATGCGTTCGCCACGCCGCCGCCGGTCTGCGACATGTTTCCGAAGTCGCCGAACGATCCGAATCCAAAGTTGCTCTGCGCTTGTCCAGTGGAACCTTGAATCACAACTCCCGCATCCGCGCTCGCTGCTTGGCCAAGTCCGCTCGCATCCTGGCTATCCGCGGCGGATTGGTCGCCTGCGGCGCCACCTTGTCCCTGTACATCTACGCTCGGAAACCGCGGCCGCGCCGCCTTGTTGTCCGAGCTGCCTCCGCGCGCGCCGCGATTCTGCGCTTGCGTTGTTGGCGTCGCGGGAGCATTGGGATTCGCGTTCGGCGGCGCGCCGGGTAGCAGGCGGTTGCACGGGCATTTGATTCGCGCCGGTCGCCGGGGTTTGTGAAGGATTGCTGCCGACGCCGCTGCGGGCGGTTGATTCGCAGCGTTGATCGCTTCGAGCGTGGCGATCTTCATCGCGACCGGCACAACGGTTAGCTTATCAGTGGAGAGATCGAATTCCTGCTTCGCATCCTCGAATCCCAGCTGGCTCGCTTCGATTCGGTAGTGGCCTACTGGAATGCTGCGCAGGTCGAAGTTGCCCTTTTCATCGGACCACGTAATGTAAGTTTGTCCGGTGTCGGGCTGAATAATCCTCAGCGTCGCGCCGGGAATCGGAGTGCCATCAGGAGTCTTGGTGGTTCCGGAAATCGTTACGCGGGAGACAGCCTGCGCATCTTGAGCGAAGCTCGCGGCTGGCTTGCCAGCCGCACGCAAATCACCGGTGAACACACAAGCGCGAACACAGCTAGCAATCTCTTGAGGTGCTTCCAGCCCATTTTCCCGATCCCCTTATTCGCTGTCGCCGGGTTGCGCCACCCAGCTAAGATAACTGCGGCCCCTTTGTTGCTCGGCGTGTTGCGTCACACTGTTGCTTGCCAGCTTCGGCTGGCTCTTCGTCTCTCGCCCGGTTGTCGCCGCGGCAGGTTGCGGTTTTCCGTCGTGGGTTCTTAGACGCATCGTTCTGCAATCGGGTTACTCAGTAAACATCCCATTGGTAATGGCCGGGTTTCAGCTATTGGATGTTGCGATGGAGCGATGCGAGGCCGGGATTTGTTACAATGCCAGCAGGCGATGCTAGTTCGCATCCCACCGAACGCACATGGATGAACGCGCCTTTTATTCGGAACGCGAAGAGACGAAGAAGATCAAGCTCGTCTGTCCGCACTGCCGCAAAGATTTTGAATTTCCTGTTCGCTGGAAAGTTTGCATGAAGCGGAAGGAACTGCCGCGCGGCGCGGGCGAAGAAGATAAGAAGCGCTTCGCGAATGCGCGCAGTTACATGGTGCGGCTCGACGATCTAGCCGTTTGCTATAAGTGCCGCAAGCGTTTCGAACTTACCGGGCAATCCACCGTGCTGGTTTCCGATTCGGTGGGCGATCCCAATGCCGATCCCGAAAATTTCGGCAATCGCTGAGCGATTTTTCGTTCGCTAAATTTCCGGATACATTTCAAAAAACGCGTCCACCGATTGCTGCAGAGTCTTTTCGATTTCTTCTTTGCTTCCTTCGATCAAGTGCATGGAAACGCGCGCGGTGCGCCCGTTTTTCAGTTTCACGATTGCTTCTTCCACTTCGCCCAGCTCGTCGGAAGGAAAAAGTCTCATTCCGTAAATCAGTGCCAGCTTTGCCATCAAGGCCTCATTTCGTTTTCGTGCGATTTGCGCTCATGCGCTTCGCGCCGCGAATTTGATGTTCAGTTTACGGATGCGTTTTCTTTTTTCCCAAGAGACCGCCGAGCGTCCCCACCGCAGTCGCGGCGCCGGCTGCTCCCTTAATCGGCGATTTCAATTCGGGAGTCACCACCGGTTTGGAGGTTGTGCCCTCCACGCGAAACGGAATCGCTCCATTTTGAGTTCCAGCGATTTGCGCAATCCCGGAATTTTCGTGAGCGCTCCCAGCGGACTCGACGCATTTAATTTTGCAGCCAGTTCGAAATGCAGCGCGTTGTCTGGCGCCACGGTTCCAGATCCGGTGACGCTTCCGATCGAAGGAATCTCCACATCGAGATCATCCGCGCGCAAACCATCTGGAGCGTAGCGCGCTTTCGCCGCAGCTTTTTGAATCACAGTTTCGTTCGCTCCGGTATCTCCGCTGGAGCCGAGCCCTCCCGCGAGTTTCGATGTCAGGCTAAATCCCGCGAGCTTCACTCCATCGAGCTCCACCGGCCCGGCGATCACCATGCGTGCCAGCGGACCGGTAATCGAAACGTCCGCTTTCAGCGTGCCGCCTTGCAGCGAAGATCCATCCGGCAGCGAGTAGCCGAGAACGCTCAGCATATTTTCGATGTCTGTCGCCGGAACTGCGTCGGCGTTTAACTTTCCGTCAAAGGGCATGTGCTCGGCATCGGCATTTCCGATCGGGCCGAGCTGCGCGTTCGAGATTCATTTTTCCGCCGCCGGGAGTTTTTGCGTCAAAGGTGAACGGAAATTTTTCCGTCTCCGAAAAATTTTTTACGGAGATGTTCACGCTCTGGTAGGCCACGCGTTTGGGTCCGCTGTTGGCCGCGGCTCCCACGCGGCCGATCGAAATTTCCGCGTTTTTAATTTTCAATTCTTCCACGATAAAACTTTTCACCGGCGAGCTGCCGCTCGAATCCTGCGGGCGCCGCGCTTGCGTTTCCGCCGAGCGAAGAAAAATTCCATCGGCCTTCCGCCGTGCGGAGCAATTGCAATTCCGGCGCGTCAATGGTGATGGTGTGCACGCGCACTTCGCGCGAAAAAATCAGCGGCTTCATTTCCACTCCCACGGAAAGCGATTTCGCGGTGAGGAATGGATCTTGGCTGTATGCCGGGTCGTCGCCAATGGTGATTTGATCGGCCTCCAGGCTTCCGCTGAAAAGCGAAGCCTTCAGATTTCCGATCTGCACTTTGCGGCCGATTTTTTCGCCGATGGCTTGCTCGATTTCCGGGCGGAAGCGGTTCACGTCAATCAGAAATGGAGTGATGATCACAATCAAAATCAGCGCCACGACCACAATTCCCACGATCAGCGGCCATCTGGATTTTCCGTCTGTCTTCAATCTCATTTCTCCACTTGTAGTTTCGGCCATGGGATCCCTCCGGCGTTGCCGGAACTCTACCGCAGATGGATTCGCTGCGCCACGCCTCCGCGATCCGCCCCTGTGACACAGGCTCTCAGCCTGTGCGCCACATCTCTTTTCGCCTCTCCTCCCCTCAAAACTCACCCCGAGATCCTTCGGCTATCCTGATCGGATAGCTCTCAGGATGACGACGTTTTCAAGGCCCACAAGTGGCACCGGCTCTCAGCCGGTGAGCGTCATCTCTTTTCGCTTCCCCGTCTGCGCCGTATCCGGGATGCCCCATGTTCGTCCCACGGTTTAAGGGCGAACGTGGGTTCTCTATTCTTTCCGCCTACGCCGTTAAGCTTTTGAACTCGTAGGGGACGGGCTTGCCCGACCCACAGCCGTTCCGATTCGCGCCGGGTGCCCCATGTTCGTCCCACGGTTTAAGGGCGAACGTGGGTTTTCTACTCTTTCGCCCTTTTCGCCTCCGCAGTTGCTGTCATCCCGAGGCCCGAAGGCCGAGAGATCCGCTGTCCGCTTGACCTTCCGAATTTGACGTTCCCGCTCTCTCCCGCCCTCATCGTTCCCGAAAAATATAATTTAATGCCACGGCACCCCCCACCCCCCTGTTTTTTCGTAAGTGCGGATTCTAAAGGGGTTGCGGCAAACGGAGACACGTTTTGAGCGCGTTTGAGCACAGTTCGGCGCATCTTCACTCTCTCCACAAAAAGGCTCGCGGCAACGAGCACGCGCCGCCATGCCGCAATACCGTCACATTCCCGATTCGGGACGGAATCGTGGCGCACGGACTCGGGCACAGGGGTTGTTGCGGGGGATTGCCAGTAAAACTAAGTCGAATTATAACCGATAAGGTAGCTGTGTCAAGTAAAATTTTAGGGAATCATATAGGTGATTTCCTCTGGGCTTTTCGTTCCCAGTTTTCGAATGAGATTGGCGTTGCCGCTTTCGCCTTTTCCGTCCTGCGGCCTGTAGGGCCGCACGCTAAACATTAGCCCAGGCCCCGCAGGGCCTGGGTAGCCTGATCAAAAAATTAGGTTTTTCGGGAGCGCCGTCGGCGCGGCACCAAACTCGGGGTGTTCGACACAAATCAAAACCGCGCGAGATACTAGATTTCGGTGAACCCACGTTCCCTGCGCCGGGGAGTTCAATGTATAAGTCCTAAATGTTAATGATTTAGATATTTTGCGAGATGAATATGAGAAATCCAGGGCGATGGTTTAGTGCCGCGCTGACTGCGCTCCGGAAAAACCTGATTTGAATGGGAAGGGTACCCAATGCTCACGCAATGGGCTCACATTTAATTCCGCGCCGACGGCGCTCCGGAAAAATCGGAGAGGAGTGGGCAAAGGAGCCGATCAGGAGATCGGCGCTCCCAGGACTGCGTTTAGTCGGTTGCGACGATATCCATGTCGCAACCAGATTATTTGAGCTCATTTATGAGGTCGATGAAATCGTCCGCGATCTTTTTGGCGCCGACGTTAGCCCAAGAATAATTGATTATTCGGATGCGGTAAGGAAGTTCGATTGCGTTGATTTTACCGGTCGCGATGCTGTCCCTTAGCGCATTGAAATTGCGTCCGTGCCAGTTTGGAGCTCCGACAGTTTTGAAGAAGCATTCGTAGAAATCGTCGGGGGAAGTCCAAGCTTGGGCGTCGAAGGTAATCTCACGCATGTTTTATGTGCCTCTGCGAGTTTCTTCGCAGTGTCCGTCGATGGTCAAGTAAAGATTCGTCTGCGTCTTATTAGAGAAGAGTTCGACACTCTTCACGCTCACACGATGGATTCGGGCTGAACCTATAGCGTCCGGTGCGTATCATCTTCTTCATAATTGTTTTTGGTTGCGCGGTGGCAAACGATCATCCAGACTGTTGTTAGGATACGCTACTGTAGTTAAGGTATAACCCCTTGCGCTCACGGATTGCGGGTAAATTTAGCTGCGTCGCGTCTGCTTGGATGGCGATGATTGTTTTCGCCGCTATTGTCGGCGTTTCGGTGAACGTCGCTTCGAGCCAGCGTGCCGGACCGCGAGCGGTGCCGGTGACCGTGACGATGGTGTCCACCGACGCAAGTGGATCCGTCACAGCCAGAGCGGTTGAAGCGACGCGGGCCGACGGCTCAATCGCGAGCGTGATGACATTGGTGGAACTCCCAATGTCGCCCACAACTCGCAGGGTGCGTATCGCTTCAGGCATGGACGTTTTTATTGTCGAGAGCTCTCATTGGAAGAGCACGATCTATGATCCAATACGGACCCCCGATAAATGGCTGCGCGATGCGAAGCTGAATTGCGTGATGTCCCCGCCCGCGCACGAAAATTTTCTCGGATTGGAAACAATCAGCGGCTACCGATCTGCGAAAGTGTCAATCAACCGAATGACTTCGTGGTTTGCACTTGACTACGGCTGCGCAAAGATTCAATACACAGTTCCGATGAGCAAAACACTCACAAAGACTTTTCACCTGGAATCGTTGGTTCCGGGCGAACCGGCCACTAGCTTGTTTGTAATTCCCAGTGGCTACGAAGAAGTTCCGCCGTCGCGGACGTTTGGAAGCGACGTGAAATACGACAAATACTACTATGAGCATCGCCCCCAGAAGTGATCACGCAAGTTCAATACGAATAGAGGAACCAGCATGACACGCTTCGCCGGATTGATCGTCGCGGCAATCGTCATGATTGCTGGCGGATTAGGTGCAGTCGCTTTCGGCGCGTTCATGATATTCGAATTCATTCATCAACCGAGTCTATCAAGCGGAGTTTCAACTGTTGCAGTAAACGCGCTCTTGAACTTCATGATGGTGGTGATGCTCCTAGTACCGACCGCCGGAGGCGTCTGGAGCATTCTCACGGGCGGCGGACTATTGCGACAGCTTAAGTGGGCTAGGACATCGGCATTGGTGATCGCCGCGATCACTCTCACAATTAGCGTACCGGTATTTCTGCTGATGTTGGTAGTGCCTATTGTTTCGATGCGAAAGTCAGGTGGGATTGACGCCCTGGTCATGTTGAGGGCGGCAACGATCGCCGCACTTCCGGTGGCGATTTCCGTGTGGGCGCTGTGGTATTTAAACAACGCTGAGGTCAAGAAGCAGTTTGGAATTGTGCGGACCGGTGCGTTCGCGCCGATTCCGCTGCCGGCAACTCGAAAAATTTCGGCGCGACCCACTGCGGTTAGCCTGATCGCGTGGTACCTAATTGTTAGCGGAGGCTTGCTGGTGTCGAGTGTTCCTATGTACCTCCTTCTCCGCTCGCCCTGGATTTTCTTTGGGTTCATTCTTCACGCTTGGTCCGCAATCGGTGTGAGCTTGGTGTGGGCAGGTGCGTCTGTGGCTGCGGGTATTGCACTGCTTAAGGCGAAGGAATCGGGCGGCGTCTTCGGCGATTGGCGCGTTTTCAATTTCGCTCCTCAACATTTTCATAACGCTGCTACGCCCCGGATTTCAGAATGTCATGCGGCAGTTCCTGGACGAAATGTACAAGTCGTTGGGAATGTCGCAATATCCACAGCTGATTCCCATTGCGCCTATGGTGTGGTTCGGATTCTTGCTGGGTTTGCCGATTCCGATCATGTCGATTGTGTATCTGGTGAAGCAGAGAGAGCTTGGACAAGCGAAGGTTGAAGCTTAGGTCGGCTAATCGGATGTAGAGCGCTGGCGGGTGGCACTCCGTTAGCGAACGATTTTGATTTGCAGTAGCTTTTGAACTTCGGGGGGTCATCCTTTGCGGATTTCCACGCAAAGGGTGGAAGCTTTTCAGTTTTTTTCGTTCTTTCCCGTCTCTCTTTGAGATTTCTAGACACGAATTCACAACAAAGGCCTCCCGCCCTTTATCCGCAAGCAGATAAAGAATTGGCCACCCGCCATTGGAATTAGTTAACCTAGACTGACTCTCCAGATGCCCCGCCCATTCTCCGCCGCTCTGTCCTACGCCCTCGCCACTTTAGGCGTCCTCGGCGCGAGCCAACTTATCGAGTCTGGAAACCCCACCGACCCTTGAAGCAACGGGCGAAGTTATCAGCGAGTCGTTTCGCACGGACTCCGACCGCAACTCGTTTTTGGTCTAAGCTAACATTCGAATTCACGTCCGCAATCTCACGACGGAAAAACTCATCGTTCCGAAGGACGTTGGATTCATTTACGTATTCGACCTCGCGCGTGACGAAAATCACTCGCCGCCGGATTGACGGAGTCGCAGTTCCATGGCGGCGACGTCACCATCGAGACGTTCAAGGTCGTACCACCTGCCGTCAATCCTCTTATGTCTCCTCTCGACGAAGTGAGATTACCTCAATCGACCCTTGTAGAAGTCACGCTTGATCCTGATGACCTCGAAACCGTCACCGAAAACGGCAAGAGGATTCCCAACTCTGCTTTTGTAATCCTCAATCCGGGAGAATCGTTCGAGAACGTGATGAAATTCGGCGACCTCAAGTTCAATGCGACGACAAGGGCAAAATCCATTCCGGAAGTCATGTTCTTCAGCTTGGGGTCGGCGGGTGGTTTTACCCCACCATTAACGCGAAGGAAATGGCAACGCGTTGGCAGAAAATCGGCCGTCTAATATACGAATCCTTCCGCACCGAGCCAATCTCGTTCGATATCCCTAGCGACCCCGACACTCACCCGTGCGCTAAGCTGGGAGCCCGAGCAATTTTCCCGAACAACACTTATATGCTCCCGAATTGTGGGGCACGCGGCGAGTCGAAAGAACGCAGAAAACCCACACGCGACTACGGCGTGATGCGGCACCCGGCAGTCCCACGTTCGCCCGAATTGTTGGGACGAACATCGTGCACCCTGCCGTTTCTGAAAGCCGAGTCCCGTGATAATGTTTGTCAAGACGGATAACATTTTGTCTTGCACCGTTGAGGATGCTTATGAAGCGCTCCACTTTTTTCCAGATGTTTTTTCCGACCGCTTTTGCTATAGCGCTGATCTGCTCGGCGGCGGCGCCGCAGGGTACTACGATGGATCCCAACGCGAAGACGGTGACGATCGAGGGCGCGGTTCGGGACCTCGCCTGTCCTGTCCAAAACCCGGATGGGACCGCCACCAACTTTAGTTTGAAGTGCACTATGGATTGCGTTATGCACGGCTCACCGATCATCATTCTCACCAAGGCCGGACTGATCTATTTCCCAATCTCTGCGGAAATGCCAGATTCCAGTCAGCGTGAAAAGATGATGCCGTTTGTCGGAAAGTACGTGCAGGCCACCGGCCCTGTATTCGAGCGCAAAGGAACTCGCGCGATCGCCATCGCGCAAATCAAGGAACTGAAAAACGTCCACATAGACACCAGCGGAACAGACGAACATTGATTTGTTATGGGGCACCCGGCGGAAAGACAATTCACAATCGCAAGTTAAGGCTGGCCCACTCACCACAAGCGGCGTGGAACCAAATACGTGAAGCCTATGAATACTTCCCACTTTGTTGAAGTGCTCGTTAAACCACGGTCGAATCCGGCGTCGAGTACGAGAGTCTTCCTCGCGTTGTATCCAATCGCCCAAAGATTCCCAACGGCGTTCCCGCGAAGAAACGGTTGTGTGAAATGCCAGATTTCGCCTGACAATGAAAACTTTCCTCCCAGATGATGCGAGATCCAAAGCGTTTGTCCGAATTGCCCTCTGCGTATCGGCCCTTCGCTCTGTTCATTGAAGAGTGCGTTCGCGTCGTAATGAAACTGACCTGACCGGGGTTTTTTGTACCAGCGGGAGTGAGAGAGAATTCACTCTGGAGGGAAGCTGGTATGCCGATCAGGAAATACAAGCCGGAGCAGATCGTGACGCTGCTGCGGCAGGTTGAAGTGGGACTCGCCAACGGAAAAAGCACGCCACAAGCCTGTAAAGAAGCCGAAATCACTGCACAGACCTACTACCGCTGGCGGAAGGAATTCGGCGGGCTAAAACTCGATCAAGCCAAACGACTCAAAGAACTGGAGAGGGAGAACGCGAAGCTGAAGCGGCTGGTGGCGGAGCTGTCTTTGGAGAAGCAAATTCTGAAGGACGTCGCGGAGGGAAACTTCTAAGCCCTGAGCGGCGGCGTGGCGCGGTCAGGCATGCACGCGAGAACTACCGGGTATCAGAGCGGCATGCCTGCCGGCTGCTGGGGCAGTGGAGAGGGACACAACGCTACGAGGGGATCTACCGAACCGACGAGGACGCGCTGACGCGAGACATCATCGCACTGGCCAGCGAATACGGGCGCTACGGCTACCGGCGGATCACAGCGGTGCTGCGAGATCGAGGCTGGCATGTGGGCAAGGATCGAGTGCAGCGGATCTGGCGGCGCGAGGGGCTGAAAGTGCCGCAAAAACAAAGGCCCCGGGGAAGGTTATGGCTGAACGACGGATCCTGCATTCGGCTGCGGCCGGAGCGAGCCAATCACGTGTGGAGCTATGACTTCGTGAGCGGCAAGACGCACGACGGCAGGACGCTGCGGATGCTGACGCTGATCGACGAGTACACGCGGGAGTGCCTGGCGATCGGGTGGCCAGAAGACTGGGGAGATACGAAGTGATCGAAGCACTGGCGGACGTGATGTTGTTCCGGGGAATCCCGGAACACATTCGTTCTGACAATGGGCCTGAGTTCGTTGCGGAAGAGCTGCGGAAGTGGCTGGCGAAAGTTGGGAACCGGGACGCTGTACATCGAACCGGGAAGTCCGTGGGAGAACGGGTATTGCGAGAGCTTCAACGGGAAGTTACGGGACGAGTGCCTGAACGGAGAGATTTTTTATTCGTTGAAGGAGGCGCAGGTCGTGATCGAGAAATGGCGGGTGATGTACAACACGCTGCGTCCGCACTCGGCGCTGGGCTACAGGCCGCCTGCCCCGGCGGCCTGTAGTTCTCTTGCGCCACCAAACTCAATTTCGCAGCCGATGGCTGTGATGTAAACTCTCTCACTCGAACTGGTACAAAAACTCGGGCTGGTCAAAACCCTTTCACATCGGCGCTCGCTAGTATGAGGGCAGAATTGGTCGGGCTTCCGCAGGCCCACCACGGCCGGTTCGGCCGGATGGGCGGCGGGCAGGAAAGCGGGCTGCCGATGGGAGGCTCACCCGAGTAGCCGAACAGGTCCGTGGGCGGCGCGGGGCTGGCCATTTCCGCCAGCAGCGGCAGCGCCACCGCCATGGCCGCAGTGCTGCGGAGCACCCAGCGCTCGCCTCGCCGCTGCGGGATCCCAGCGGGGAACAGCCCGATCAGCCCGATCCCGGCGACGACGCTCGCCGCGTTGCCCGCGATCTCCCCTCCCACTACCACCAGCCAGGCGGAAAAGCCAGTCACGGCCGGTAGCCCGTCCCCCAGGATGTCCCCAAGGAAACGCTCAGCATGAACATCGCACCGCAGGCGAGCAGCCAGGCCGCGACGCGGTTGCCCGGCCCTGGCGGATGACG
>CAVRKW010000012.1:0-22703 GCA_963721845.1 uncultured Acidobacteriota bacterium
GGCCGGTCGTTCGTGATCAAGCGCCAGCGCGACGATCTGCCGATGGTAGAAACCACTATTCGACTCATGAAATGTTTGTCCATCGTCGTCGCTGATCAAGACGCCCAGCCGCTCGGTGCCAATCACGATCCGCCGATGTGAACCCTCGCTATCTGGAACCAGAGTCACAGCATTGATCACCCAATTTCCAGGAGAATCCGCGCCCACGCTGCGCCAGCTGCACTCGTCCTCCATAACCCTTCGGTCGTCGCCGCATACACCACCGACGGAGCGGCCTCATCCTGTAAAATAACTTGTGTGCGCCGCGCCGAATACGGAATCCCCTGAATCTTGCGCCAGTCACCCGCGCCGTCCTGGCTCAAATAGATTCCCGAACACGCGCTTGCATAGACGCGGTTCGGATTCGTGCGATCCACGGCGATGCTCATCACGTCGGAATCGTCAATCATGCCTTCATGAATTGGCGCCCAGTTGCGTCCGCTGTCCGATGTTTTCCATGGCAAGATGGTAGGTTCCAATGTAGATCACGTCTTCGTCTTTCGGATCGATAGCCATCGAATCCAGATTTCGCAATTCCTCATTGTCCTCCGGCGAAATCCGATCCCATTCCGCCCGCCATTTCGCGAACGAAACGCGCCATCCGCCGCTCCAGCCACGAACAAATTGGGATTTGACGGCGCCTCGGCCAGCGCCCGCACAGCATGCCCTTCAAGCCCGCTCATCTTCCAGTGGACTCCTCCGTCTTCACTTCGATAGACTGCACCACCAGCGCTCGGATCTTGCGTCCACGCCGATGCCCACACAACCTGCGGATCGCCGGATCCACTACGATCGAGGTGATTACACTGTCTTGGCGTGTTCCGGCTCTTCCGAGAAGGGCCCAGTGCTCGCCGCCGTCCGTCGAACCAAAAACATGGCCATCACTTGTGCCCAGAAAAATCCGTTTCGGATTAGAAGGATCGCTTGCAAGCGTACGCACATCACCGCCGGGCGGGCCCATCGGACGCCATTCCTGCGCGTCGAACTCCAATTGCCAGCGCGGCAGCGAAAAACGTCACAATTGCGATGCGCGTCATCTTCTTCACCGAGTTGCAGTAATTCTAAACCAGATAGAGCGCAGCCGATACCATCCATCAATACCGAACGCTCCGTACGAAGATACTAGTACCCAAAATGAAAGCGGGCCCGGCGCATGCCATCGCACCGGGCCCGGCTGAAGTCATTCCCCGCGAAAACGACTAGTACGTCGCGCCCGCTGGAACCCAGATGATTTCAATCCGGCGGTTCGCGGCACCAGCTCCTGCCTGGCCCGTTCCCGGACGCACTGAAATCCTGCTCGCATCGATTCCCTTGCCGGTCAAATATTTCACCGACGCGGCACCGCGAGCCGCGGACAACTTGTCCGCGCGGTGTTCCTTTGGATCGGCGTACGCCACAATTACCAGCGTGCCCTTCGGATCGTTTTGCAAACGCAGCGCCGCATCATCCAGCATGCGCTTGCACACGTTATCCACGCGAGAGCTGTTCATCAACTTGAAGTTGCATTCGCCCAGCTTGCTCGCTTGTGGCGGCGGTGGCGGTTGTTGCCACGGTGACGCTCGCCTGGCAATCGGCTGCGCCGCCATGTCCGTCTTCCACTCGTCCGGTAATTGTGTACGTTCCCGGTGCCAGTCCAGTCGTGTCGTATTGCACGGACGCGCCCGTGCCAGTCACTTGCCCGGCGTTTGCGCGCCACGTGTAATTCAAATTGAAGCTATCGGGGCTGTTGGCATTTGCAGTAACCGTAACGCGCTCGCCCGTCATTACACTGCCGCGGTCCACCGAGCAACTCATTGTCGGCGGCTTCGGCTGCGGCTTGGGATCAACACGCGAATCGAGTGAGGCTGAAGCATTTCCACCGTGAGCATCATCAACTCGCACCGTCGTCGTGCAGCTTCCCACCGCTGCGTTCGCACCCGTCCACTGCGCATCAGCTCCGGAACCTTGCACGCTGCCGCACGATGTACTCCAAGCGTATGTCAGCGAATCTCCGTCGGGATCGCTTGCTGCTGCGTGTAAGTGAATCGCGTCGCCGGACCCTTGAATGATCGAATTCTTATCGGCAGAGAGCGACACGATCGGCGGACGGTTCACCATCACCGGATGCCTGCCCCACGTGAAGAGCAAACTGCTCGATACTCGGATGTTGTTTTGATAACTCGAGGCCGCGCCGCTTGGCTGGTTGAATTTGGTCAAGAAATAGTCGGTTTCGATTGCGCGCCATGAAAATCTCGGCGTGAACCTCACATCGAATCCACCGCCAGCCAGCATTCCAAACTCGTTTGACGAGACATTGGAAATTGTGGTTGTTCCACCGGAGTAGCTATAAAAATCTGTCCCGTGGACCCCTCCCGCCAGCACGTCAAAAAATGGAGTCACCCTCGAACTGTTCAGCCATCGAAATCGGGCGCCGCCCATGTATGTGGTCAAAATCGTATTGTACGAGGTCTTCGATGGTCCCCCGCTGCAAAACGGTCCGTCGACGCAATTCCCTGTGTGTGATCCGCCAAAATCACCCGTCAGTCCGAACCATCGGTTTACGTAATACGTTATCGACGCCGCTCCGCCATTCATGCTGAATGTCTGGCCGTTCGAACTGAATTCCGGACGGTAAACGGTATACGCGTAGCCGACCGACGCATCCCAGTGGTTATAGTCCGTCCCCGGCTTGATGTGCGGATTATCCATCTTCGCCGCCGGCGCCGGTGCCGGTGGTTCTGCCGCAGTATTCGCGGTCGCATTTACCGCACCCGTCGAATTCTGCGTTCCATTCTGAGCTTGTGCCATCACTGCGGGAACAAGCGCGAGACCCAACACTGCGATCCCCGCCACCTTCACCCACTTCACCATTCTTCCTCCTTCACTGAAGTTATTCCCCAAGATGCCTATGAGATGCAAACGCACACCATTTGGGCGCGTCTTATGATCCCGCTGGGTCATTAGTCAATTAAGGTCCACGACTCCGGCAATCCCCCGATCACCGGACGTGTTTACAGGAGGCAACAGGCTCACAATTCCTCCCCGAAGCACGGCAAGATTGTATTCCGTGCGCCGCGCGTAAGCAATATTTTCTATTTCCGAAGTACACATGTTGAATGCGGTCCAATTAGGAATTTTCATTTCGCACAAGTTCTCTCGGTCACCCAATAACTGCGCTTTGCTTTGCCTTCCCGCTGCTGCTAGATTGCCAAACAGTATTGGATCACGCCCATGCCCGAAGAAAATACCGACGCCCCGCGCATCCTGATCGTTGAAGACGAAGAGAATGCCCGCGCGGGTTACGAAGCACTCCTTAGAAAATGGGGATACGTCGTTCTTGGTGTCGCGAGTGGCGAAGACGCTCTCAGCCAGTTCGCGGATTTTGAACCATCTCTCCTCATCGCAGATGTCGAACTTCCCGGCATGGATGGTCTCGAACTTCTTACTCGCCTTGGAGATGAACTTCAAAATATTCCCGCCATCATTATCACGGGCCGTGGGAGCGACGAACGCGCTATCGCCGCCATCGAGTCCGGAGCGTTCTGGTACATCGAAAAGCCGCTGAAGGCGCCCGTCCTCCGTGCGCTTCTTGAACGTGCCCTCGGCCGCGCTCGCGATCGCAAACAAGTCACCTCGCTCACACGCCAGCTTCGCGATTCTGGAAGGCTCGGAAGTCTCGTCGGCGAATCGAAATCGATGCGCGATGTCATCCGCGTCGTCGAGCTCGCCGCGCCTTCGTCCGCTTCCGTCTTGATCACCGGTGAAACCGGCGCTGGAAAAGAAATTGTTGCGCGCACGATTCATGAGCTGTCGCCGCGGGCTGCGCGTCCTTTCGTCGCGATCAATTGCTCCGCAATTCCCGAGTCGCTAATGGAAAGCGAAATCTTCGGTCACGAACGCGGCGCATTCACTGGCGCGGCGGAACGGCGCCTCGGCTGCTTCGAACTTGCAGACGGAGGCACTCTCTTGCTGGACGAAATTGGCGAAATGCCTGCACCTACACAAGCCAAACTCCTGCGCGTCTTGGAGGACGGAAAATTTCGCCGCCTGGGCAGCAAAACAGAAACCTCCGTCAATGTTCGCGTTCTCGCTGCCACGAACCGAGAACCTGAACAAGCCGTTACCAAAGGCGATCTTCGCCAGGATCTTTTTTTCCGGTTGAATGTTTTTCGCATCGAACTTCCACCACTCCGCGAACACAAAGAGGATTTGCCAGCCCTCACAACTCAGTTGCTCACCGATCTCAGCGTCAAACACGGCAAATCCGTTCGCAGTGTGACTCCCGACGTGCTGAATCTTTTTCAAGGTCATTCCTGGCCTGGCAACGTCCGCGAACTTCGCAACGTTCTCGAGCGCGCGATGATCGTCTGCGATCGTGACGTCATCACCCGAGCTCATCTTCCGCCCGATTTCGGTAACACTGGCGCGTCGATCGCAGCATCGCAGCTTTCAGGCTTGCGATTTCCGATCGGCACAACTGTCGAAGCAGCCGAACGCGAACTCATTCAACAAACCCTCGCGGCTACGAACAACAAAACGCGCGCCGCGGAATTGTTGGGCATCAGCCTGAAAACTCTCCACAACAAATTAAAGGAATACGGCGCAGCTCAAGCCGAAGAGTAATTTCGGCGGGCTGCTCGATTATTGCCTCATGGCGCCATTCCTTCCCAGACTGTCCGTTTCGCGCCGCATTCTTGCTTCCCACCCTCTCCGCTCTTAAACTGATTCCATCTTGCTCTTCATCTAATTCACGAGCATGCCTCTTCGCCTCACGACGAAATTCACGCTGGTGAGCGCGCTGCTGGTCCTGGGCGTCGCCGTCGCCATCTCGATCGCCTACATCGCGCAAATCTCGCGGCTCACAATTCGCCGCACCGAACTGGATGACATAGTTGCGGCCGACCAGGTGCTCCTCCAGGCGCAGCACGCCGTCACCGAATCGGCCACCAGTGGAAATGCTCCTGCGTCCGGCTCCTCGGAAGATTTGCGCGATTATCTTCAGCGCGGCCTTGAAGATAGCCAGGGCCTTTCTTCTGAAATGGACGCAGTGCTCGCCAACTATCCCGCCGTCTATGAAGTCAGCATCGCGGACAGCAACGGCCGCGCGCTTGTGTCGAGCGATCCTGCGATGGTCTCGCGGCAACTTCCTCTGCACGCGCCATTCTCCGATCTCACGCGCAGCAGTATTTATGAACAGCTCCGCGTCATCTTCGGCGCTACGCAACTCTATGTAGTGCGCGCTCCGTTTTCGCTGCGTCTCGGCGACAAAGTCCAACCGTATGGCGAAGTACGCGTCACGGTTGAGACGGGACTTTTGCGAACTCAAATTATTCCCGGCCTTCGTTCCGCGGGCCTGCTCGCACTGGGTGCTGTGTTGCTGTCTACATTGCTCGTCAGCATCGTCAGCCGCGCCATGCTTTCCCCTCTCACTGCGATCAATCGGCAACTCGACAGTTATTCCGCCGGCCATTTCGATTCGGCATCTCCCGAAGGAGATGAACCCGCCACTGATGAACTCGGCCAGGTCAGTTCGAAAATTACTCGCCTCGGCCAGCAGTTGCGCGGGGTGCGCGAAATCTTCAGCACGCTGCGCGAAAACATGAATCAAGTCATGGGCGGACTCGAAGACGGCTTGATTCTTTTCACGCAAGATGGCCGTGCCGTACTCGTGAGTCCTGCCGTAGAAAAATTTCTCGGCGCGCCTGCAAATCAATTTCTGGGCCGCCGCGCCACCGAAATATTTCCTGCCGGACATCCACTGCGCCACGCACTTCGTTTCGAGGGCGATCGCCTGCAACCAATTGATGACGCCGATCTCGAGCTCGCCGAAGGATCGACTCCGGGCGGGCCGCGCCGAGTAGGCGTTACCGTGCAGCCCGTGCCGGAAAACGAATCGGACTCGCCCGACGATTGGGGCGCACTCGTTACGCTTCGCGATCTCGAATCGCGTGAACGCATCGGCAGCGAACTTGAAGTATCCGAACGCCTCTCCGCAATTGGACGGATTACCGCGGGCGTCGCGCACGAAGTGAAGAATCCACTTAACTCGATGCGGCTCTGGCTCGAAAATCTGAAAGAGAGTCTGCCAGCGGATAGCACCGTGTCTCGCGAAGCGGTGCGCATTCTCGACAATGAAATCGATCGCCTCGATCGCGTCGTAAAACGCTTCCTCGATTTCACTCGTCCCGTCGAGATGCACGTCGAAGATACTTCGCTCGCACAAGTAATCAACGGAGTGCTCACGCTCGCGCGTCCGCAAGCGGAGCGCGCCAATGTGAAACTACATTCGAAGCTCGCGGATTTGCCTTCCGTGCGCGGTGATCGCGAATTGCTGCGGCAGGCCGTGCTGAATATAGTTCTGAACGCGGTGGAAGCAATGACCAACGGCGGAGATTTGACCATCTCGCTCGATCGAAGAAATGACAACGCCGTAATTCTGATCAGCGACACAGGCAACGGAATTCCGCCGGAGCAGCGCTCGCGCGTATTCCAACTATTTTTCACGACGCGCAAAGGCGGCAGTGGGCTCGGTCTCGCAACCGCGTTTCGCATTGTGCAACTCCACAACGGTTCGATAGACTTCGATTCAGAAGTCGGACGCGGTACTACGTTTCGCGTGGAGCTGCCGCTGGTGCGCGGCCAGAGTGCACCGATCAATCGCATCGATGAAGTAAAATCGGAACCGGCTGCGGCCAATTGATGATTCAATTGACGACATCGAGAAACCAATTCGGATTCGCGCGGCATCGGACAATCGCATTCGCAGCGATCCTTTTTTTCGGCGTAATGCTTGCGGGATGCCCGAAGGGTCCGATCACGCCGAAAATGACCCACGCCGGGATTGTGATCCCTCCAAGTCCCCCTTCGGTCGCTCCACAATCCGATCCTCCCGATGTGCAATTGGAAGCTACTGAATACTCCATAGAGAATCCATTGCCAGTCGTGTTCGACGTGCCGCCGGAAAAACCACCCGCCCCACATCACACTGCTCCGGCCGTAGAGCCGGAACCCGAGAAAGTGCCCGGTACGCCGCAGATCGCGCCACAAATTTCGCCGCAGGATCAGCAGCGGGCGCAAGGCGACACAAATGCCGATCTTCAGACGGCGCGGCAAAATCTTGCCTCCGTTTCTGGACGGCGCATGAACGCAACGCAACAGGATCTGGCCGATAAAATACGCGGCTTCATGCAGCAGGCGCGCGACGCAATGACCGCAGGAGATTGGAAGAGCGCTCGCAACCTGGCCGAGAAAGCTCGCGTGCTGAGCATCGATCTCATCCATTCCTTCTGAGACCTTTTTCTTACGCGCGTAGACCGCGCCACCACTATGACAAAGACCTGGGATGTCGCCATCGCTGGAGGCGGAATTATTGGCGGCGCGATTGCGTTTGAACTCGCGCGGCGCGGAGTAAGCGTCATCGTGTTGGAAAAACAGTCGCCAGGAAATGAAGCCTCGTGGGCCGCCGCAGGAATGCTTTCGCCGACGCCGCACACCGCGCACGATATTCCGCTGCTGCCATTGATGGCGGCGAGCGCTGCGATTTATCCGGAATTCGTCGCGGCAGTGGAATCCACAAGTGGCGAGCGTGCGTGCTTCCAGCAAATCGGCGCGATGGAGGCGTTGTTCGCAACTGATGCGGAGCGCGAGATGAACACATTGCTCGCTTTGCATCACGGATTGGGATTGCAAACCGACGCGTTGCCGCTCGCGCAGGCGTTCGAGTTGGAACCATCGTTGAGCCGCAACGCGCGCGCAGTGGCGCTGCGCGATTCCGAAGCGTGCGTGGATAATCGCGCGTTCACTTCGGCGGTGTTGCGCGCGGCAACTGCCAGCGACGCGGAATTTCGCACGGATTCGCCGGTGGAAGAAATTGTTCTGACGAACGATCGGTGCGCTGGAGTGATCGCGGGCGGCGAGAAAATTTCGGCGCGAAATGTGGTGATCGCCGCTGGATGCTATTCGGCTCAGATTGATGGAGCGGCACGATACGCGCCGGTGCGTCCGGTTCGCGGGCAGATGGTGGCGATGCGCTCGGATCACGTGGATCTGAAACATGTGTTGCGCAGCGAGAAGTGCTACATCGTGCCGCGTGGAAACGGAATTTGCATCGCCGGCAGCACGCTCGAAAATGTGGGATTCGTGAAGCGCGTCACGCCGGATGGAATCGCGAAAATTTTGAACGCGCGTGCTCGAGATGGTTCCTGGTTTGGCGGATGCGGAAGTGATCGAGACGTGGAGCGGATTGCGGCCGGCTACTCCCGATCATTTGCCATCGCTTGGAACAACGGACATCGAAGGGTTGATCATCGCGACGGGACACTATCGAAATGGAATTCTGCTGACGCCGATTACGGCGCGGCTGGTGGCAGCGTGGATTACCGGCGAGCGAATTGCGATTGCTTGCGATGCGTTTAGTCCGATGCGGTTTGCTAATGCGCAGAAATAAGTTCAGAAAAAATCAAAACCACAAAAAAACTGCAGATCCCTCACCCGCCGAACCGGGATTCGGGATGACAGCAAAAGCAAACACGACAAAACAAATCGCGAAAGAGCAACGAGAAATATTTCAAAAAGGCGAGCGGCTGCGCGTAGGCTCGCGATTTGCCGGGCCGGGCATCGTGGATGCTTTGCCGGGATCAGTGAAAGTAATGTACGTCGCGTCGAGTAATAGTGGGCGCGTAAGTTCGATATCGAAAGTGGTGCCGCGCGGCAATTCCAGTTCCGGTCCGCGTGTGAGCAGAACCGCAGTGAGCGCCGCGATTGCTCCGATTCCTGCGCCAATGCCGGCGCCGGTGCCGGTGCGTGAAGCGATTCCACCAATTCCAGCGCCGATCGCGGTGCCTTTGATTACGGTTCCCGCGTCTGTGGATTTATCCGTGTCTCCCTGAATCGTTCCCTCTTTATCGGTGGACTCATTTCCGCCGGTTCCCGCGTTGGTGGGCACTGCGTTGAAATTCACGGTGTAACCATTCGGCAGAATCATGGTGTTGAGTTTGATTTTCATTTCGCCGCGCCCCTTCACTTTTCCGGGGCGTTTGGCTTCCACGATTTCTCCCTGCACGTAGGAGCCGGCGGGAACCATGATTTTGTTGTGCAGCACAATGGGAAAAAGTGTCTCGAGATAAATCGGATCGCCGGGACTCGCGTTCCGCGTGGTGATGGCGTTGTGAAGAATCAGCGGAAGCTTTGTGCCGGTGGGAACTTCGAGCATCGCGGGTTTCGCCGTCGTCGTCGAATCCGGAGCAGCACCGGCGGGCGCGGCTGACTGCTGCTGGGCGGCTGGATCGGCTTGTTTGGGAGTGATCGGTCCTTGTTTATCTTGCGCAGAGGCAAACGATGCAGCGGACAGCGCAACGAAAAATGCGACAAATCCAAAAATAAAGAAATTGCTGTGGCGTTTAGAATTCATTGTGACCACCTTTGCTGCAATACGATGCGGTAAATCGAGATGCCGGATGCTCGTATCATACTCCTGCCATGCAGTTGGTGATGTGGCAGAATGCAAGAGATGAGCAAGGCCGCCAAGCCTCCACAAAAAAGAATTGAGCCGAACTCCATTCCGGAAATGGGGCGCGCCAAGCGCCTCGCGATCAACACATTCCTGATTTTTCACATCGTGGTGATTTCCATTTGGGCGATTCCGTTTGGCGGAGCTTTGTTTACGGGTTGCCGGGATTTTGTGCGCCCGTATTTGCGCTGGAGCGGACTTTTTCAAACCTGGGACATGTTTTCGCCTTCGCCCAAATCGGTGAACAGCTATATCGAGGCGGTGGTCATTTATAAGGATGATTCTTCCGAAACGTGGACGTTCCCGAGAATGGAACAGCTCAGCTACACGCAGCGCTACTTCAAGGAACGCTACAGAAAATTCGAAGAGAACCTGCCCGATGAAAATTATTCGCTCCTGTGGCCCGATGCAGCGCGATATGTCGCGCGCATGAAAAGCAGCGCGCCAATCCCGTGGTGACGGTGATGCTCGTGGATTGGTGGGCGAGGATCCCTCCCGCATTTAATAGCGACGCGCTGAAAATCGCGCACGACGCAAATGTTTTCTTCACCTATCAGGTGCAGCCCGGGGATTTGCAGTGAATTTCAAATCGTTTCGCGAATCGTGGAGCCGATTTTTCTTCGCGCCGCAATCTCCAACGCCGATCGCTTTATTCAGAATTATTTTTGGATTTTTGGTGATCGCCACACTCGTGTTGCTGCGCAGCGATTGGCTCACCTGGTACGGCCCCGATGCGTGGGTAAGTTTGCATACGATGCGAGTGCTGGAACCCGGGACGCGACTCAATTTGTTCGCGATTCTTCCGGCGAGCAACGCGTGGATCGAAGGATTGTTCTGGGTTTTTCTGCTGTCGGCGATACTGTTGACGATGGGATTGTTCACCCGCGTGAACAGCGTGATCGTGTTTCTCTGCTTGACGTCCATCGACCAGCGAAATCTTTTCATCACGCACGGCGGCGACACGTTTCTGCGCGTGGCCGGATTTTTTCTGATGTTCGCGCCCGCTGGCGCGGCAATCTCTGTGGATCGGTTGCTGCGGATGCGCCGCGGAAAAGAAGGCGCGGAAGCGCAGCCGCGCGCGCCCTGGGCGCAGCGCATGATTCAACTCGAACTTGCCCTCGTCTACTTCGCAACGTTTTGCTGGAAAGCGAAGGGAGTGATGTGGGTGCAGGGCACGGCGCTGTATTACGTGTACCACCTCGACGAGATCAGGCGGTTTTACGTGCCGAGATGGCTGATGCAGCCGATGATTTTAAAATTGGGGAGCTGGTTCGCGCTGGCGCTGGAATTCAGTCTCGGAATCCTGATTTGGTTTAAGGAAATTCGATATTACCTGCTGGCGCTTGGCGTGTTCTTTCACTTGAGCATCGAATACTCGCTGAACTTGCCGCTATTCCAGTGGGATATTTTGTCGGCGTACGTCCTGTTCGTTGACCCACGCGATCTCACTAGATTCTGGAAATGGATTTGCGCGACAGCCGGCGTTGATCCCGCGAATTCGTTGGTGACCTTTGCGCGAAGCGCGCGTCAAACAGCCAGGTCTTAATTCGCTAGTTGTGAGAGCTGTGTCCGGATTGAGATCGCGAAGGCAATCGTTGTCGGCGGGCCAGGTGCGCGGAGGCGGGCAATGAAGAATCCATTTGAAGCGATTTTGCAGGACACCAAGTACGCCCTCCGCATTTTTACAAAAACTCCCATCATTACGATCGTCGCCGTACTTTCATTGGCGCTGGGAATTGGCGCGAACACAGCAATTTTCAGCCTGATTGATACAGTGATGTTGAAGATGCTTCCGGTTGAAAAACCGGAAGAGCTGCAGCAAGTGATGAGCAGATCGCAACACGGCTCGCAGCCAAACACGGCGTTCACAAACAAGCTGTGGGAAGAACTGCGCGACCAGCAGGATGTTTTTTCGGGAATATTTGCGTGGTCTCCAAATCAATTCGATTTGGCACAGGGCGGCGAGGCGCACTACGCGCAATCCTTGTATGTGAGCGGAGATTATTTCCGGACGCTTGGCATACACACGGCGGCGGGGCGATTGCTCACTCTTGAAGACGACAAACGCGGCTGCACGGGCGCTGCCGTCCTCAGCTACGGATTCTGGCAGGACCATTTCGGCGGTTCGTCGAGCGCAATGGGCAGCATGATCACGCTGGATGGACACGCGTTTCAAATCGCGGGCGTCACCGCGGCGGGATTTTTTGGAATGGACGTGGGCCAGCACTTCGAAGTGGCCGTGCCGATTTGCGCCGAAGCGATCATGGACGGAAAAAATTCCATGCTCGATCACCGTTCGAGCTGGTGGCTGCGCGTGATGGGGCGTCCGAAACCGGGCCTCACTACTGACAATCTTGCGGCGCGGTTGAAAGTGTTGTCGCCACAGGTGATGACCGGCGCGATGCCAACAAACTGGAAGGCCGACGAGCAAAAAGAATTTGCATCGCGCTTTTTTGTGACGCAGCCCGGGGGCACGGGACTTTCTTACGTGCGGCGGCAATACGAAAGTCCGCTGAAAGTTTTGATGGGTGTGGTGGGCCTGGTGCTGCTGATCGCGTGCGCGAATATCGCAAGCCTGATGCTGGCGCGTTCGGCGGCGCGGCACAAAGAAATCGCGGTGCGGCTGGCGGTGGGCGCGTCGCGGTGGCGGTTGATTCGGCAGTTGCTGACGGAATCGATTTTGCTTTCGGCGATGGGCGCCGCGCTGGGAGTGTTGTTCGCGCGGTGGGGCGCATCGCTGATGGTGCGGTTTATCACTACCACGCACGAAAAAGTTTTTCTGGATCTGACCATTGACACACGAGTGATGGCGTTCACCGCGGGCATCGCGGTGCTTACCGGATTGCTATTCGGAGTGCTTCCCGCGTTTCGCTCGACGCGCGTTTCGCTGGCCTCCGCGATGAAAGGCGGCGCAAAGGATGAATCCGCGGGCCGCTCGCGATTTCGTCCGGGACGCTGGATCGTTGCGTCGCAAATCGCTCTGTCGCTTGTGTTGTTGGTGAGCGCGGGATTATTCGTGCGCAGCTTCCGGAATTTATTAACGCTCGACGCGGGCTTCGATCGCAGCAATGTATTGCTGGCGCAAATGGATTTGCGCAACGCTCACATCGCGCCCGAACAGCAAGGCGCATATTGCGAGCAGATCCTTAATCGCCTGCAAGCGATTCCCGGCGTGATTGCGGCGAGCCAATCTACGGTGACGCCCATCAGCGGGTCGAGCTGGAATAATGATGTGTTTATCGACGGGCCGAATGCGCCGACGGGCGATGACGCGAGCGTCTATCTGAATTTCGTCACGCCCGGATATCTCGCGACGATGCGCACCCAATTGCTCGCGGGGCGCAACCTTGACGATCACGATCGCAAAGGTTCGCCGCGCGTAGCGCTGGTGAACCAAACCATGGCGCGAAAATTTTTCGGCAACGCGAATCCCATCGGCAAAACATTTCGAATGGAAGAATATCTCCCGAACAGGCCGCCCGGGATGACCGCGCCGATCGAAATCGTGGGATTGATGCGCGACACAAAATATATATCCATGCGCGAAAATACGCTTTCGCAAGCGGCGATGCCGATTTATCAAATTTCGGAAGACGCGCCGCCGATTTTCGAAGCCCCCGATTTCGAGATTCGCACCGCGATGAAGCCAGAGCAACTCGCAAGCGCGGTGCAAGACGCCGTGACGGGCATGAACAAGGCGATCTCGCTGGAATTCAATACGCTGGAGCGTCAAGTAGATGAATCGATGACGCAGGAGCGGCTGCTCGCAACGTTATCCGGATTCTTCGGCGGGCTGGCGCTGTTGCTGGCGATGATCGGTCTCTACGGAGTTCTTGCGTACGTGGTGACGCAGCGCCAAAGAGAAATTGGAATTCGCATGGCGCTGGGCGCAGAAGCGAATTCGATTCTGCGTTTGGTATTTAGAGATGTGGCCGTGTTGCTGCTCGCTGGAATTCCCGCGGGCCTCGCAATCGCGGCGTTCTGCTCGCGCTTCGTGCAAAAAATGCTTTTCAATTTACCGCCGCACGATTTCGTTACGATGGCATTCGCTGCGGGAGTGCTGACGGTTGTAGCATTCGCCGCGGCATATATTCCGGCGAGGCGCGCGTCACACACCGATCCGATCGGCGTACTGCGGCAGGAATAGTCGGGCGCAAAAGCGAAGCGGGCAATCAATTCGCGCGGGGTTCGCGCTATTTCACCGGTGCGCCATTGCGCTGATCAATCGTGATGGAATTCGCGCCGGCTCTCAAATCCACTTTCACATTCCACATGAATTGTTGAGCGGCGGCGCCAGCAGCCGCCGGCGCTCCTCCAGAACCCATCACGTAATACGTTCCCGGTTTTACTCCGGAAAATGTGGCTTTGCCCGTGGCATCAATCTTCGCACCCGTAACCGTCTCCGAATTAATCGCGGCGATGGCTGCCTGGCAACTCGGAGCCTGATTTCTGCAAGCTGTGATCATCGCCGTGAATGGCATCACTCCAGCCGGAATTGAGAAACCGCCTTTCGTCAACACGATTTCAAAACTATCCTTCAGCAAAACCAATGTCTTCCCCGCCAGCGGATTAGCCGCGCCCGCTTTATTTGGAAATCCGGACGCAACCGAGAGCACCGCATTCCCAGGCGCACTGGCATTGGCTGGAGCCGCAACCGGAGCAATCGCTCCCGCGGCAGGCGCGGACGCGCTCGATGCGCTCACTACTGCCGACGTCCCTCCTCCATTTGTCTGCGAAGGCGCGCCGGGAGTCAGCACTCCGAGATTGCAGGTCGCGGGGCGCGGCGCGAAGGTAAGATCTCCATTCGCATTCTTCCCAACGATTCTGCGACCATTCACCGGCACAGTGCCAGAGCCAGAAAGAGTGCCGTCGGGGTTCACTTTGAGAACAATCGGCGTGTTGCCATCCTGAATTTTTACTTGAGTTTGCGAGGCGGTGGTTTCCACGGTGTAATCAACCGTGTCGCCTGAATCTCCGCAATTCAGCACCGCCCACTCCATCGAAAACTCGACGTAAAATCCCGGAGCACCGGAAAAATCTCCGGCCACCCGAAATCCCGGCGTTATTTTCTTTACCGCTGGCGCCGATGCGGGCGAACCCGACATGATTTGCCCAAACCCGCCCAGAAAATTGCCGGTGTCGGGAGTGAACGGTCCAGCCGATGTAAGAACTCCCACCGAGCATCTCGCAGTCTTCGCTTGCAGTATCGGCACGCTCTCGCGATGTCCCACTGGATTCGGATTTGCAGCAGTCGCCGCGGGCGTTACCCAATAATCGTTGTGACCAATCACGATGCTTCCCCGCACATCGACGGCGCCGGGGCCGGCAATTTTTCCATCTGGACGGAAACCTAGAGTGAACGGCTGCGGCAAATTTTTTACATTCAATACCGGCTGGCCGCCTTTCATCACGATCGAATATTCGATCGTGTCTGTAATGAGATCGGCGCAGCCGGAAAGTTGCAAGCGAGTCATCCGCGAAACTTATGGAGATGCCCGCGTCTCGAAACGTGCCCACCACATCAAGCCCCGAATGCGGCGCGGGCGTAGCGCCCGGTAACAGCGCGCCAACCATGCTCATCACCGGATCGAGCAAACCGTTTGACGCGCACTGCGATTCGCTTCGGCCCGATTCGATGCAGCGAATCAACTTTTGATCGCCGGACGACTCGGCGGGCTTCGCGGCTCCTCCAGGACCCAGCACGACCGGCGGCCCATCCATTTGCGCGATCGCCTTGGCCCGCGCCGCATCCTGCGTGTCTTGCTGTTTCTTCTGGAAGGCTTGCGCTTTGGCAATATCCGCCGGGGAGGGCTGCGTGCAAGTGGGAATCAATTTCTTTAGGGCGGCGCGGGTTTCATTGGTATACGCCGTGAAACCGTTGTGCAGCGGGCGATCGGGATGCGCCACCAGGCACGATCCCGTGTCCGTCTGATTCTGCATGTTGCAGCTTTCAATTTCCAGGCGCTCTCCGCCGCAAACATAAATCACGCCGGTCTGAAAAGTTTCAGCGGACGCGACTCCTGCAACGAACAGAGTGATGAGCAATGCGGCGGCAACGTAAATCGCTGGCTTGACTTTCACTGTATGTCCCCCGATTGCCGCAATCGCGACGCGACGCGATCGCAGCCGTTTCCGCCGCACCGCAATTGAATCACGCGTATCGCTTACTTCGCTTTCACCAGTTTCGGTATCTGGCTGCCCGCCGGCCCGGCCAGCGAGCCGTCGCCGTTGATGGTGAACGCCATGGACTGGCTCGTATCGCCCGCGGCCGGCGAAATCACAACTTTGCTGCCGTCAACTTTGTAGGTACCGTCGATGCGTATCCCGCCGAAATTCAGCGTGGCCTTGCCGTCTTTCAATTCAAGTGTCACCGCGCCATCGGCATCCTGATATTTTCCGTCAGGATTTACGCCACACGCGACCGCAAGTCCTGCACCAGCCAAAACTGAAATAAGAAGCGCCCTGCGAAACCACTGATTTTTCATCACGATCTCCTCAGTAAAGATTTGTGAATTTTTGCAAATTGAAAAGTGTCTACAAATTGCCGTCGCTGTCTGCGCCAAAAAATCCGTTCTTCCAGGTTATGGCGTCGCAGTCTTCTTCATCGCCCCCGCTGCCAGCACCAGCGCCGCGATTCCCAGTACAAAAATTCCCCAGGCCCATGAGAATGGACTTGGCACGCCCATCTTTTCCATATCGCCAAACGCTTTGTTGATCTCCATGTAGATCATCACGAATCCGATCAGCACAATCGCCAACGGCGCCGCGTTCAAATACTTCGACCACGCTGCCTTGATGAACGGAGCGGCAAACGGCGCGGCGATCGCGAGAATTCCCAGCATCGCGAACAATCCGTGGCTGCTGCCGCCCGGAGTCATCGTCACTGGGTTGCTCGTGTCTATCCCCAGCAAATTCCAGAACGTAAACGAAATCGATCCCACAAATCCGCCCGATACTCCCGCCGCTGGCAGGAAAAACCAAGCAATCCACACCAGCACCGCTGCGCCCAGCGGCACAGTGCCCATCTTCGCCGCCAGCGCGCCGATTCCCTGCTGCGCCAGCTTCGCCGCTTCCTTCCCTTTTTCCTGCGCCTCCTTGCTCATCTGCGCCATGCGCTCTTTATTCGCCTGGTTTGGGTCCACCGCGGTAATTCCGGTGATCGTCCCCAGTCGCATCGAGTTCCACATCCACCGCCATGTTTGCCGCCGGTGCCACGGGAGATTTCCAGGTGCTATCCACCAGGAATTGCTTCTGCTGGCCATTTACAAACAGCAACCCCGGAGTCGCATCCGGTACCTTCACGATGTTGCTTCTAACGCGCGCGCTAGGTTCGCTCATTTTTTTCGCTCCCTCTTGAAGTCAACAGTTTTCGCTGCGTGATCCCCGCCAATCCGGCTGCTCGCCCCATTCCCCCAAAAACGCGGCTCCAAGGGCGTTGCTGCAACTGCTTCGCGGTGCTACAGTTTCCGCCTACGACTACGGCAGGTTTGAGCGCGGATTCTTCACTTTCGCGAATCGGAAGTCCTGACGGAACTCTAAAGAATCCTGAAGAAACGCTAAGTCTATGAATTCCAACGCCCAAGCGACCCACGGAGACGAAATACAGCCGCGCGTCTGGGCGTTTGCCGATTGCGAATTTGACGAGCTCCGCCGCGAGCTTCGCATCAAGGGCCATGCAATCGAACTCGAGCCGAAGCCCCTCGAAGTCCTCTTCCAGTTGCTGCTTCACGCCGGCCAAGTCGTCACGAAAGAGCATTGCTCGAATTGGTGTGGCCCGGAACGATGGTGGTCGACGGTTCGCTCGCCACCGCCGTCTCAAAGTTGCGCAAAGCCTTGGGCGATGAAGATTCCTCGATATTGCTCACGGTTCCCCGCGTCGGCTACCGGCTTGGAGTTCCGGTGCGCATCGGCGCCTCCGGCGCCGTCGACAGCGTCGACGGGCACGACGTGCATCGGAGCCACAGCCTCCGAGGGCGCGCCGCAAGTCGCGAGCGCCCCATTCTTCGATCTGGACCGCCGCCGTATTTTGTTGTTCTCTTGTTTTCTCTCGGAATTTACGAGCGGAAATGAATTTGGGGTGCGAAGCAAACGGTGTCCCGCTCAACGCCATGACTTCGCATGGCCGTGCTTCCGTTGGTGAATCTTTCCGGCGACCCTGCGCAGGAATATCTTGCCGACGGGATGACCGAAGAGTTGATCACCGAACTTTCGAAGATTCGCGCGTTAAAAGTGATTTCGCGCACTTCCGTGATGCAGTACAAGGGCGTGCAAAAAGAGCCTCCCGAAATTGCTCGCGAATTGAACGTGGATGCCGTCGTCGAGGGCGCCGTTTTTCGCTCCGGCAATCGCATTCGCATCACCGCGCAGCTGATTTACGCCCCGCCGGATACCAATCTCTGGGCGGATAGTTATGAACGCGATCTCGGCGACATTTTGAATTTGCAAAAGGAATTCGCCCGCAAATCGCCGGCGAAATCAAAATCACCGTTAGTCCCACGGAAGCGAAGCAGCTGCCGAGTTCCGCCGCGGTAAATCCCGAAGCGCATGATCTCGATTTGCGCGGGCGCTATTTCTGGAATCGCCGCACCCGCGACGCCCTCAATAAAGCCGTCGATTATTTCCGCCAGGCCAATGAAAAAGATCCCGAATGATCCCCAGGCGTACGCCGGACTTGCCGATAGCTTACGTGGAACTCGTCGGCTTCGGAAATCTTGACTCCGCCGAGGGAGTTCCCAAAGCAAAAGCTGCCGCGCAGAAAGCGATTGAGCTCGATGACTTCGCTTGCCGAGCCGCATACCGCGTTGGGTTACACCCTGGCGGAAGAATGGGATTGGATGGGTGCGCAAAAAGAATTTCAACGTGCTCTCGAATTGGATCCCGGATACGTGATCGGCCTTTATCAATACGCTTTCTATCTTTCGGTGATGGGAAAGCACGACGAAGCGATTCCGGTGGCGCAAAAAGCTCTCGACCTCGATCCCCTCTCGCCAATTGTTTTGTATCGTGCGGGCCGCGTTCAATTCCAAGCGCGCCATTATCCCGAAGCCGAAGAATTATTCCGCCGAATTCTCGAGCTCGATGTCAGCGATCCGTTGGGACTTTACGGCCAGGGCATGGTCTACGAAGCGCGAAGGAAAATTTGGCTCGGCAATTTTCTTTCTGGAAAAGCAAAATCTGCAGCAGGGCTTCGACGTCGCCGCAGTCTATGCCGAATCCGGAAATCCCACCGAAGCCCGCCGCCGTCTTGACGAGCCACCAAGAAAGTAAAAGAAGCGAAAGCCTACCTGCGCCCGGGATGGGTTGCGGAAGTTTACGTTGGCCTCGGCGATAAAGACGACGCGATGCGATGGCTCGAACGCGCCTACAAAGAGCGCGACCTCTGGCTGGCGCTCCTAAAAGTGTGGCCGCGTTTCGATCCTATGCGTTCCGATCCGCGATTCCAAGACCTGCTAAAGCGCATGAATTTCCCGCAATAATTTTTTCTGGATTCTACCGTCCAAGTGCAGGGTGCCCCATGTTCGTCCCGCGACTTTCGGGCGAACGTGGGCATTACCCGCCGCGCCAAATCACCATCGGAATTGAAAATGAAACTAACTCAGGTGGGAATCAAAATCCGGCCCATCCTGGCCGTTGGATCTTCGCCCCGTATCCAACGGCCAGAATCGGCCTTCAGTATTACGTCGCCGCCAAATTTCCGGCTGCGTTTGAAAACACGTTGCTAATCGCGGAGCCCAGGCTGGTCATGGCGGCGATCGCTGCGAGAGCGATCAGCACCACGAGCAGCGCGTACTCCGTGAGGTCCTGCCCTTCTGTCCCGTACCATAGCTTCTTCAACTGACTCTTCATTTGTTGACCCTCAGCACTGAGATTGGTGACTGGGACGTAAACCACCAAGTAGAGCGCTCGCACGTACACAGCCACGACCGCCCTTTCGGTCTCCATCGCAACTTATTGAACGGGTTTACCTTATAGAGTAACCGACCGTCGCCACTCCCAAAACGCCCGCGCGCACGCGAAAACTGTAATCGTATTCGCACAAACCGATTGCGGTCCCAATCCACTTTTGGTTACACAATCGACATCCAAACCCGCATTTTCTTTTGCCCATGTAGCGCCGGACTTTCGTCCAGCAGCAGTGGCCTTTTCCGTTCTTAAGCCTTTTATTATCAATACCTTAATCGTCCAAAAACGCTATCAAGCACCCCCACCCCATTGTTTTTGTAAAATGATGATTCTAATAGACTTATCTAGTACTATTACTAAAAAGTTGTTCATTCTAAAGAAGTTAGGTCCGTTTTCGGTGTATTTTTCGGGGTGTTTTGGGGGTAGTACTAAAACTAGGTCCTCACTGTGGGGTTGCGCTCGAGCGAAGTGGCCCGGCCTCTCCAGGCTGGGCTCAGTTCCCCCGATTTTTCCGTCCGCGGCCGATAGGAGGCTACCCCATGTCCGTCCCAAGATTTCGGGCGAACGTGGGATTGTCTGCAGCCGGACGTGAGGCTCAAGCCTCGGCAATCACCGCGATTGACACTCTCATGCCGGGGATTCGAACGGGCAATTTCGCGCCTTGTCGCGCAGGCGGGTTCGCCGGAAACCACTTAATCCACTCTTCATTCATCCCGGCGAAGTCTGTTTCTTCAAGAAGGATCACAGTGGCACTCACCACGCGTTCCAGTGAAGTCCCCGCGGCTTCGAGGATAGCGGACACATTCTTCAAGCACTGTCTGGTCTGCTCCTGGATCGTATCTCCAACAATCTTGCCGGTTTCGGGATTGTGCGGCCCAGTGCCTGAGACGAATACAAGACCTGCCGCTCGCACCGCTTGGCTGTACGCCGACGGTGGCGACGGGGCGTTAGGCGTTCGAATGATGTCTCTTGCCATAAATTCTCCAGTGCTGACCAATGGAACCGGATTCATTATCCGATCAGATTTGATTCAGAAACGCGAATCACGACGAGACCCGACCGTTCTGAAAGAGGAGATGTTCTCACAACTCTGCGTCTGAACAACGATGCAAAAAGGGCGAGAGTGAATTGAACGGCGGATGTGACCTGAGAAATCCCCACTGAGTTCGCTGAAAGTCGGCGGAAATGCTTTACAGGCGGTGAACGCACGCGGTTAAATCGGAGCTTCGACAAGTCTTGGCTGTGCTTGGCTGAACCGAATGAGGTGGGTCATTGAAGTCAATCTTGTGCCTGTTCTTTGTTCTCTTAGGATTTGTTGCAGTCGCGGCCGGACAGTCAGCGCAAGTGGACGGGCCGGAAGCGAATCCCGGTCGTCCCACAGTTTCGACTCCCGCAACTTTGACGCCTATAGGGTATTTGCAATTCGAGACGGGATTCCTCGGTGCAAGCCAGTCGCCCGAATTTTCATCGCGGTACGGCTTTAACGAGGTGACTAAACTTTCGGTTGCGCCGCGCCTTGAACTACTCGCGTCCGCAGAGCCGATAGCGCATTACAACGCAGGCGGAATCACGGCGAATAGCGTAGCGGACGTATTTCTCGGCGCGCAAGCGGTTCTCTATCACGGAGAGGGCACCACACCTACCGTGGCCGTGAGTTACTTTCACCGTTTTTATGATGGCGGCGCGCCTGAACTTGACATCGGAAGCCCGACCAATTCTGCCCTCATACTAGCGAGCGCCGATGTGAAAGGGTTTTGACCAGCCCGAGTTTTTGTACCAGTTCGAGTGAGAGAGTTTACATCACAACCTCAGGCTGCAAAACTTGAGTCAGGACGAGTCCAGGGGTTACAGGCCACCGGCGCCGGTGGCCTGTAACCCAGCGCCGAATGCGGCCGCATCGTGTTGTACTCCACTCGCCATTTCTCGATCACCACCTGCGCTTCTTTCAGCGAATAAAAAATCTCTCCATTTAAGCATTCATCCCGCAACTTCCCATTGAAGCTCTCACAGTAGCCGTTCTCCCAGGGACTTCCTGGCTCGATGTAGAGCGTTCCGGTTCCAACTTTCGCCAGCCACTCCCGCAGATCCTTCGCGACGAACTCCGGTCCGTTGTCCGAGCGAATATGTTCTGGGATTCCCCGCAGCAACATCACGTCCGCCAACGCCTCGATCACTTCATATCTCCCCAGCCGCCTGGCCACCCGAATCGCCAGACACTCCCGTGTGTATTCGTCGATCAGCGTCAACATCCGCAGCGTTCTTCCGTCGTGGGTCTTGCCGCTCACGAAATCGTAACTCCACACATGATTGGCCCGTTCCGGCCGCAACCGAATGCAGGATCCATCGTTCAACCATAACCGCCCTCGTGGCCTCTGTTTCTGCGGCACTTTCAGCCCCTCTCGCCGCCAGATCCGCTGCACTCGATCCTTGCCCACTGGCCAGCCCCGGCCTTGCAACATCGCTGTGATCCGCCGATAGCCGTAGCGCCCGTATTCACTGGCCAGTGCAATGATCTCTCGGGTCAACGCATCTTCGTCAGTTCGATAAAACCCCTCGTAGCGTTGTGTCCCTCTCCACTGCCCCAGCAGCCGGCAGGCATGCCGCTCCGAGATCCGGTAGTTCTCGCGTGCATGCCTGACCGCGCCACGCCGCCGCTCAGGGCTTAGAAGTTTCCCTCTGCCACGTCCTTCAGAATTTGCTTCTCCAGCGACAGCTCCGCCACCAGCCGCTTCAGCTTCGCGTTTTCCTTTTCCAGCTCTTTGAGTCGTTTAGCTTGGTCGAGCTTCAACCCGCCGAATTCCTTCCGCCAGCGGTAGTAGGTCTGTGCAGTGATTTCAGCTTCTTTGCAGGCTTGCGGTGTGGTCTTCCCATTCGCGATTCCCACTTCGACTTGCCGCAGCAGCGTCACGATCTGCTCCGGCTTGTACTTCTTCATCGGCATACCAGCGTCCCTCCAGAGTGAATTCTCTCTCACTTCCCGCTGGTACAAAAAACCCCGGTCAGGTCAGTTTCATTACGACGCGAACGCACTCTTCAATGAACAGAGCGAAGGGCCGATACGCAGAGGGCAATTCGGACAAACGCTTTCGATCTCGCATCATCTGGGAGGAAAGTTTTCATTGTCAGGCGAAATCTGGCATTTCACACAACCGTTTCTTCGCGGGAACGCCGTTGGGAATCTTTGGGCGATTGGATACAACGCGAGGAAGACTCTGGTACTTCGACGCCGGATTCGACCGTGGTTTTAACGAGCACTTCAACAAAGTGGGAAGTA
>CAVRKW010000013.1:0-35784 GCA_963721845.1 uncultured Acidobacteriota bacterium
CTCGATATTCGCTACTCCGGCCAAGCCTACGAAATCACCGTCTCCGCCGCCGGCAATTTCCTCACGGCATTCCACGCAGCCCACGAACGCCGCTACGGCTACTCCGATCCCCGCCGCGCAATAGAAATCGTAAATATTCGCACCCGCGTCATCGGCAAAACTCCCAAGCCTCAACTGGATCGCCCGAAGCCCGCGGGCAACAAGCGCCGCCGCGGCAATCACCGAAACTCGCGCCGCATTTTTCGCCGGCAAATCCGTATCCACAAATGTCTACGATCGCGCGAAACTCGCTCCCAGAAATATTTTCACCGGCCCCGCGATCATCACGGAATACAGCGCAACAACAATCGTTCCTCCCAATTGGCGCGCCCGCGTCGACGCATGGGGCAATCTGATCCTGGAGCCGCTCCGATGAAACACACGATGAAGCAATCATCGAAGCGCACAATTGAATCAGCGCACCAGCGTCCCACACATCAAAACAAAATTCGATCCCACGCGTCTCGAAATTTTCAAAAATCTCTACCACTCCGTCGCCGAAGAAATGGGAGCCAGCCTCCGCCGCTCCGCCTTCTCTCCCAATATCAAAGAGCGCCGCGATTATTCCTGCGCCGTTTTCGATGGCGCAGGGCAATGTCCTCGCCATGGGCGACCACATGCCCGTCCATCTCGGCTCCATGCCCATGTCCGTCGCCGCCGCAATCGCCGATCAGCAGCTGCAACCCGGCGACATCGTCGTCCTCAACGATCCCTACGCCGGCGGCACGCATCTTCCCGACCTCACGATGGTAATGCCGGTCTACATCGGCGCCCACACGAAGCATGCGCCAGGCAAGCCGGCCTTCTACGTAGCCAATCGCGCCCACCACGCCGATATCGGCGGCTCGCAGGCGGGCTCCATGGGACTCGCCCGCGAAATTTTTCAGGAAGGCCTTCGCATTTCGCCGGTGAAATTAATGGCAGGCGGGAAAATCGTTCGCGACATCTTGCAAATGATTCTCTACAACGTCCGCACGCCCAACGAACGCGAAGGCGATCTCACCGCGCAAATCGCCTCCTGCCGCATCGGCGAACGCCGCCTTTCCGAAATCGTCGCCAAATACGGCCTCGCTGAAGTAAACGAATACGCGCGCCATCTCCTCGAATATTCCGCCGAAATGATGCGCGCCACTCTGCGCACAATTCCTCCGGGCACATACCGCGGCGAAGATTTCCTGGATAACGACGGCATCACCGACAATCCAATCCGCATTGCCGCCACAATCAAAATCCAAGGAGCGACCGCCGAAGTAGATTTCACAGGCAGCGATCCGCAATGCGCAGGCAGCATCAACGCCGTCGCAGCAATCGCCTACTCCGCCGTCTTCTACATTTTCCGCTGCCTCGTTGACGATCAAGTTCCCGCCACATCCGGCCTCATGTGGCCAATCAAAGTGATCGCGCCCGAAGGCACCATCGTCAACGCCCGCCCTCCAGCCGCCGTAGCAGGCGGCAACGTAGAAACCTCGCAGCGAATCGTAGACACGCTTCTCCGCGCCATGTCGCGTGCGCTACCCAATCGCATTCCCGCCGCCAGCCAGGGCACCATGAACAACCTCACCTTCGGCGGCACCGATCCTCGCTACGGCAGGCGCAACCTTCGCCTACTACGAAACCATCGCTGGCGGTCTCGGCGCCCGCCCCGGTCTCGACGGCATCAGCGGCATCCACACCCACATGACCAACTCGCTCAACTCGCCCGTCGAAGTCCTCGAACACGCCTACCCAGTTCGCGTCCGACGCTACTCTTTCCGCCCCAATTCGGGAGGCGCAGGCAAATTTCGCGGCGGCGACGGTCTGATTCGCGAGATCGAATTCCTAACCGACGCGCACGTCGGCCTCCTCTGCGATCGTCGCGCTCGTGGCCCATACGGCCTTGCAGGCGGCGAAGCAGGGAAGCCTGGCCGCAACGAACTAATCGTCAATGGAAAGAAGCGCGACGTAGCCGCTAAGTGCGCCTTCTACGTAAATGCAGGCACAGTGATCCGCGTCGAATCGCCGGGCGGCGGCGGCTGGGGAAAACGTTCAAAGAAGCATCGGAAGTAAACGCACGACTCCAAAATCCAAATAAAAAAGGGCCCAATCCTAAGCCGCGCAAAGTTCCGCGTGCATTGGGTTGAGCCCGAATGAATTGGCGCAGAAAATTGCGCCGTTAAATTTGTAAGGTTATGCTTCGATGGCTTCCGTAATTGCCGGCATCTGCAAGATGCGCCTTGGCCAATGACTTCACCAGTGCGCCTTCGATTGTCTCTGCGGAAGCGTTGCGTGCGGTAGCGAGCTCGCTGACCAGCAGAAACTTTGCGCGCTCGAGCATTTTCTTTTCACGGAATGAAAGTGGCTTGGTGCGGCTCAACGCCACCAAACTCTTCAGAACTGCCGCGACTTCAATCAACGACCCGGTTCGCATCCGCTCGGAGTTCTCTTTGAAGCGATGCTTCCAATCGGGATGAGAGCTGTACTTTCCCTTTTCCAGGAACAACAAAACCTGGCTGGTTTCAGCGTTTCGGATGACGGAACGAAGCCCGACCGCGCATGCATTTGTTTGCGGCACCATCACTTTCAAGCCACTCGCCAAAATGCGAAGCATGTAATATCGTTCGGTTCTTCCGTTCAACATCCCGTAGTGGATTTGCTCGATGACTCCGACACCATGATTCGGATAGACCACTTTGTCGCCGATCTTATAGTCCATGCGGGTCCCCCCTGAGGATGGTTCCATTCTAGATAACAGTGTGCGGTGAGTCAAGATATTTCATTTAGAATCAGCTAGTTAAGAAAAACTTAGATGTTGGAATGGCACGCGAATTGCTAGTCGTAATAGGACTCCTATTCGTCTTGTTCCAGTACAATTCTCTCGTGCGAATCCTCGCTATCGACACCAGCACCCAGGCAGGCGGCGTTGCTGCGCTTGAAGACGACCGCGTGCTTCATCATTTTTTTGAGCGTTCCGCGCGTCCATTTTCTTCTAGGTTGTTCGAAAGCTTAGACTTCTTGCTTGCGGGACTTACATTTCAAAATTTCCGATTTTGACCTCTACGCAGTCTCCGCTGGTCCCGGCTCCTTCACCGGCCTTCGTATCGGATTAACTGCCGTAAAAGGATGGTCCGAACTCTTCGCTAAACCAATCGCGCCGGTCAGCGCATTGCATGCTTTGTCCGCGCAAGGAAATCCACAGCGGAAGCTTATCGCCTCGGTTATGGACGCTCGCCGCGGACAAATTTTCGGCGGCATTTACCGCCGTGATGGTGCGGAATTGAATCTCGCGAGCGAGGAAGTCGTCGCTCGTCCCGATGAGTTTATTCAGGAAGTAGCGCGATTTGCCGGTTCTGAGCCGGTCGCATTCGTGACTCCTTCGCCGGATCTCATCACTAGCGCGATTGAGAATTCAGCGCTGCGCGGTTCCAGTATCGAATCCGTTTCGGAAGATCTCGCGCCTTGGATCGGGAAAATAGGTCGCCAGCTATCTCTCAGCGGCGACGTAGTAGACTGCCCTTTCGCTCGACGCCAATTATGTTCGCCGTTCGGACGCCGAATCGTATTGGAAAGAATCGTGAATCGCCAGATCGAATTGATCAGCAATCTAATCATGAGTCCATCTCGCAAATTTCTAGTCTGCGCCAATGGTGCCCGAAGATGTCGCGACAGTTACTCGAACTCGATAGCGTCATCGAAGGCGCTGCGCATTGGACGGAAAGCGACTACGCCCGCGCCGCCACTCCAGGCTCCGGCATCAAAGGGCTGGGTAGCCGAAGTGGATGAGAAAGTGATCGCGTTTCTAATTGCGCGCACTACTTTCGGCGAAATGGAAATTTTGAATCTCGCTGTATCCGGAATCTATCGGCGGCGCGGCATCGCCACGAAATTACTCGCCGAACGCTTGGGAACGCTCGAACACAGCAGTACGAAGGTCGCGTTCCTGGAAGTTCGCGAATCAAACGCCGCCGCGCGCTCCTTCTACGCGAAAACCGGCTTCCGCGAAACCGGCCGCCGTCCCAAGTACTACAATATCCCTACAGAAGACGCCATCGTTCTCCGCCGCGATCTTGCCCAGTCTAAATAGATCTCCACGAGTTTTTTCCGCTTTCATCTGATTGTAACGTGTGCTACTTTTCGTTTGTTATGTAATTGAACTCTGATAATTCGGAGGCCGGAATGCCCACCACGCCATGGGACTTTCGTGAACAGCTTCTCGCCAGCAACGCTGAATTTCAGGAGTTGGCCCTTCGCAAGTCGCAGTATGACGCAAAAATCGAAGAATTAATCTCCTCTCCCTTTTTCAGCTCAGAAGACCTCGTCCAACAAATCGAATTGAAAAAGCTCCGGCTCCGCGTGAAAGATCAAATGGAGCTGATTTTCAATCAGGCGTGGCAGCAGCATACGCAGCCCCGAAGCGGCAGAACTAGCGCCGACTAGGTGGCTCGTTCTTCGTTCTTGAGTCGCAGGTTCTCCACCTGCGTCATTCTCTCCTTCTGACGTACAATGTGTCTCTGCCGGGCTTACCCTCGCCGGCCAACCCTCGGAGGTCTGTGGTCACCGACGGCTACAAGTTTGCGTCAGCGCCAATCGTGCTGGCATTCGTTGCATGGTTCGTCGGTCAGCACGTTCTCGCAGTCGTATTTCTACTTCTTGGCGCATTCATTCTATGGTTCTTTCGTGACCCTCAGCGAGAAATTCCCGCGGATCCAAACACAATTGTTTCGCCTGCAGACGGGCAGGTCTTGGAAGTTGTCGCCGAGCCTCTTGATGGGCGAATCGGTAGCCGCATCAGCATCTTCCTCGCAATCTGGAACGTTCACGTGAATCGCTCTCCAATGGAGGGCAAACTGGCGCGCGTGGACTACCGCCCGGGCCGCTTTCACATGGCAATGAAGGCTGCAGCATCAACAGAAAATGAACAAAATGTGATTCGTCTAAGCACCCCGCGGGGCGAAATCGTCTTCAAACAGATTGCAGGATTGATAGCCAGAAGGGTTATCCTGTGGAAGAAGGTGGGCGATTCCGTCGCCCGAGGCGAGCGGGTTGGGCTCGTCCGTTTCGGTTCGCGAGTAGATGTCTGGCTGCCCGCCGAAGTTGAAATCGTGGTAAAACGTGGCGATCACGTCGCCGGTGGCTCCAGCATTTTGGCTAGGTGGCCAACTTAGTCATGGAACCGGAAGTCGAACAACACGAGCTGGACTTTGCCAAGGCGAAGGGCATAAAAGCCGCCAAGCGCGGTTTGCGCCGCGGCATCTACGTCCTTCCCAGCATGCTCACCGCCGCAAATCTTCTTTGCGGCTATTACGCCATCCTCGCAATTCTCACCAAGGGTGAATTCCAGCTTGATTATGCCGCCCGCGCGATTGGCGTCGCGATTGTTTTCGATTTCATGGATGGATTTTTCGCGCGCCTGACCAACAGTCACAGCGAATTCGGAAAGCAGTTTGATTCGCTTGCAGACGTTGTGAGTTTTGGAGTCGCTCCTGCTGCGCTAGCTTATGCGTGGGGCATCCGCGAAGTGTCGCGCGATTCCGCAGCCATCATTCACGTGATCCAGTTTGCGTGGCTCATGAGTCTGTTGTTCGCAATCTGTTGCGCATGGCGCCTCGCTAGATTCAACGTGCAGGGCATGGCCAACACCAGCGGGGTGAAATATTTCATCGGCATGCCGACTCCTGCGGCGGCCGGAATGATCGCTGCGATCGTTCATTTTTGGAAAGCGCCCCTCGATGACTGGCGCTGGTCGCTCCTCTTTTTCGTTTTTGTTGGAGTGCTCGGAATGCTGATGACGAGCACTGTTCGCTATGTAAGTTTTAAGAATCTCAACTTGGGGAAGAAGCGGAACTCGCTGCTCATCGTCGCGATCGGCGCGTTCATCTGGACTGTCGTCGTGTACTCAGAACCCGTTCTGCTTGCCATCGCCAGCGTGTACACCGTCTCAGGCGTTACACTTCACATTGTGCGGCTCGCGAAACAGCGCCGCACTCAGCGGCCCGCTTAATTCATGTCACCCACCGGATCGAGACGCATTGTAATTGCAGGTGCTGCGTCTCTGCGCGGCAAGGAAGTCGCCGACACGCTCGGAAACGGAACGCTCGCGGCAGCCGATGTGCGGCTGCTTGACGAAGAAATCGCCGCTCCAATTCTCGCCGCTGCCGCTGGCGAAGCAACGGTTGTCCTGCCGGTCGCGGAAGATAGTTTCGAAGGCGCTGATCTCGTGATCTTTGCGGGGAGTCCAGCATTCGCACAAGCGAATGTCGAACGCGCTCTCTCTGCGGGAGCGCAGGTAATTGATATCGGCGGCGCACTCAGCGCTCACCCGGGTGCGACGACTTCGATCCCAGCCCTGGATGATCTGCTGCCATCGCGGAGCGCAGACGGCTCTTCCGGCAAGAATGCTGGACGCGTTTTCATCTCGCCGGGATCTGCATCAATCGTTTGCAGTTTTCTGGCGGTCGCATTCTCCGAGTGGCCATCCGCGCGAATTTCCATCGTCATGCTTCGTCCCGTGTCCGAACGGGGAAGCGCGGCTGTCGAAGAACTGGAGAGTCAGACGATCAAGCTGCTGTCATTCCAACCACTGCCGCAAACCATTTTTGCTGGACAAGTCGCGTTCAATCTCGTGGATCGTTACGGCGCAGAAAGTTCCGAACGTCTCGCGGATGTGAGCGATGAAACCGAGCGCACGATCCGCGGATACCTCGATGGCCACGCGCCGTTGCCCGCCGTACAAATTATTCAAGCTCCCGTTTTCTACGGCTACACTTTTACGGCTTACATCGAATTCGACTCCGCCCCTGAGATGAGCGCCGTCGAAAGTCGTCTTGCCGCTGTAGGTTTTCAGGTTCGGCCGGACGACGACGCTCCCTCGAATGTCGCCGCAGCCGGTGAACCGAAGCCACTTCTCGCGCGTCCTCATGTGGACGCGAACCGCCCCAATGGAATCTGGGTGTGGGGCGCAGCCGATAACATTCGTCTCGCAGCAGCGAACACTGTCGCGATTGCCGAGAAAGTTCTCAGCGAATGATCTTCATCGCGATTCCGGCAAGAATCCGCACAGCGTTTGTCGCTGGAATACTTTGTGCCGCGATGATGACCGGCTGCGGCTATCACGTCGCGGGACGCACCAGCGCTCTGCCCGCAACGATTCACACGATTGCGGTTCCGGCGTTCGTCAATAAAACGCAGCACTATCGCATCGAGCAGCGCATGACTCAGGCAGTGGTGCGAGAATTCCTCGCGGGTTCAAAGTATCGAGTAGCCTCAAATCCAGCCGAAGGCGACGCGGTCTTGCACGCTGAAATATTCGGCCTGGAAACCACGCCGGTGGTGTTCGATCCGATTACAGGACACGCGACGACGATGCTGATTCAGGTTCACTTACGGGTGCACCTCGACGAGCGCGACACCGGCAAGATTCTCTACCGCAACGACAAATATTTGTTCCGGCAGGAATATCAAATCACGTCCGACATCACCAGTTTCTTCGACGAGCAAGATCCGGCGCTCGACCGGATGGCGCACGATTTTGCTACACGCCTCGTCGCGGATATCCTGGAGAACTTCTAATGGCGCAATCACAATCGCCGGGACTGAGTGTCGAAGACTTCATCGAGCGAATCGCCTCGCGCAAACCGATTGCCGGAGTTTTGCTGCTCGGGAATGAAGCGTATCTCCGGGATACGTGCCGAAAAAACTTGGTCGAAGCATTTACCGATCCCGCGGCGCGCGATTGGGCTGTTATAAGATTTTCCGCGGAAGATGATCCCATCGACACGCTGATCGGTCAGGCGCAAACGCTGCCGATGCTCGTCGCCCGGCAAGTGATTTTCTACAGCGACACCGAAGCGCTCGAAAAGCTCGGCGAAAAAAATCGCGACAAGTCGTTAGACCAACTCGAAAAATATCTCGCCGATCCCGCGCCATTTACGGTGCTGGTTTTCGAAGCGACCGAATTCGACGCGCGGATGCGCCCCTTCAAAATTCTTTCGTCAAAAACTCTCGTAGTGAAATGCGAACTCGATGGCGAGCCCGCGCAACGCGAAGGCCCGCCGCAATAATTGCAGAAGAAATGGCGCGCGACCGCGGAATCAAACTCGATAAAGATGCGGCGCGCCTTCTCGCCGAAAGCACCAACGCCGATCTCGCGCGAATTCAAACTGAAATCGAAAAACTAGCCACTTATGCCGAGCGATCGAAAACAAATTACCGCTGCCGATGTTGCTCTGCTTGTAGTTTCTGAAAAGCGTTATACGGTGTGGCAACTTTCCGAAATGCTGGCAAACTGCGACCGCGAACGAGCGCTGCGCTTTCTCGCGAGCCTTCTCCATGAAGGCGAACAGCCCGTGGCCATCGTCGGCGCCATGGCGTGGATGTATCGCAAACTTCTCGAAGCGCAAGCCCTGCCGCATAACGCGGATGCCTGGCAGGCTGTGCGTCAATTGGGAATGCGCCGCGACACCGCTGAACTCGCACTGCGCGAATGTCGTCGCATACCCACCGAACAACTTCGCGACGGATTAGTTTTGCTTGCTGAAGCTGATAGCCAACTGAAATCTGGCGTGGCTGCGCCAAAAGCAATGATGGAATTTCTCGTCACACAACTTGCGACGCGCCGCACGGCGGCCACGGCGGGAAAACTCTAAAAGAAATTTCTAGTGGAGTGGAGTATTTGTGCTCGCGGGCTGATCCGATTGTTTCACTGCGCCGAGCCGCCCGCGCTGTTTCCGGTAGGCCTTTGCGATCATGTTCACGCGCCACCCTGCGTACACCGCGATCGCAACTCCGAGAATCACTGTCTGCAATTTGCTCATGCTCAACCTCCCCGAGGCGAGCTTGCGCGGCCTAAGACTTGTGCGCTTGCTTATGTACAGGTGCCGATGGCGGCGCGGCTTTTAGTGTGTTGTACGCGCGAGTCAGCCGCGACTTGTGTCGTCCAGCTGCATTCTCAGGAATAATTCCTTTGCCGCTTGCCTTGTCGAGTGCGGCGAATGTTGGGGCAAGAAGTTCGCCAGCGGATTTCGCGTCGTTCGACGCAAGTGCCGTGCGCATTCTCTTGATCATGCTGCGAACGCGAGTGCGGTCCGCGCGATTGCGTTCGGCGCGAACGATCGACTGCGCGGCGCGCTTCAATACTGATTTTTTGCGCTTCTTAACTTTCGTAGCTGTGCCTTGCGCCATTCAATTCTCCTGTGAAAATAAGTGAATAGTTAAAGTACAGGACGGCCGCGATTGTTGTCAAACGCAAGCGCCGCGAGCCCAGAGTTATCTCGTGACTTCGCGAAAAATCCGGTGATATAAACGGGTGGCGCCAAATGATACGCTGGCAAAATTAATGGCGACGATTGTTTTTGTAACGAGCGGAGACGCAATCACGAATCGTAACTTGCTGAATGCTTTTAGATTTGTTGCAGTGATTCTGTTGGCGAGTCTTATGTTCACCAGCGGCGCCGCGCTGTTCGCGCAGAATGACGTGCGCTGGGTCACGGTCGTCGACAATCGCGAAAAAGCATTCTCCATCGAAGTTCCCGCTGGCTGGCGAACATACGGCGGAATGTTTCGCTTCAGCATCGTCGATGCTCGCCCCACAATCGACATGACCTCGCCCGATGGAAAAATTAATTTGCGGATGGGGGACGCTACGATTCCGGCGTACTCCACCCCTAATGCATATAACCGGAATTCGGCGGCTCCGGGATTTCGGGTGGCACCCTATGCATCGGGGCAGGTATTTGCCGAGAAATATGGAATGGCGCGGTTCAGCCACATGTGTCAATCGGTGCGTGTGGCGCAGAGCCGTGCGATGACGCCGAAATACAACAGTCCTGGGCAGGGAATGATTCGGACCACTGGCGGTGAAGCGGTTTTTTCGTGCACGCTCAACGGGCAGCAGATGGCTGGATATGTTTACTCGGAGACGAAATACTTCGGCAATGGCGGGCCGATTGGGCAGTGGTATGTGGTTGCTCTTGGTAGCTGTTTAGCGCCTGCGGATCAGGGAAAAGAAGCGGTGGCGATGCTGCAGCACGCGTCGGAATCAATCGCGTTCAATCCGGACTGGTTGGCGATGCAAGAAGTTTTCACGCGGGCGCAGACGCAACGAAACCTGAGTAATGCGCTGGCTACCATACGGGCGACAGAAGCTCAGAACGCGCGAGCTCAGCAGATGATGCGAAACATGGAGCAACAGAGCGACACGATGAACGACATCATAAACGGCGTGACGCTGACCCGCGACCCTCAGAGCGGCGTGGAACGGGAAGTACAAACCGGGGTCGGTGGGCCGAAGTGGATCGATGGGAAGAATAATGTGGTGGATTCGGCGCTTTCGCCGGGTCCGGCGTTCCATCAGCTTCAAACAATTCCTCGTCAATAAGGCGTCTAGAGAGCGAAATTAAGCGGGATTTAAGCGCCAAATAGGTGCGCGGAGAGGGTGTGTTTTCGTTCCGAAATCGCGCTAACTTATTGATTCGATGAAATTTATGGGCCTGAGGGCCTTTCGGCACCCCCTAGGGGTTGTTTTTGTAAGTTGATGATGGCATTGGGTTTACCTAGTACTATTACTAAAAAGTGCTTGATTCTAAAGGAGTTAAGTGCGAAATGGGGCTGACTGTGGGGGTGCGCTCGGGTTTGGCGGAGGGGCGCAATAGGCACATGCGTTGTGCTGCGGGCGACAGCGCGATAGGATGCGCGAGCAGATGCCTCAAGGCAACGGCATCCAGTAAACGGCACGAGGGGGACCAGTGAAGAATCGAAATCGGTGGGGATTGCTGACCGTCGCGGCCATGTCTCTGGCGTTGGGCGGAGGTGCTGCCTTCGCTCAGGGAGGGCAAATATCGGTGACTGTGGATGCCACCCAGACCCCGCAGAAAATCGTGAAGACGCGGGAGAGTATTCCGGCGAAGGCCGGGCCGATGTCGTTGTACTACCCGAAATGGATACCGGGCGAGCATGGGCCGGACGGTCCCATTGGAAATGTGACGGGGCTGAAATTTACGGCGAATGGGAAAGTGATTGCGTGGCAGCGCGACCTGCTCGATCTTTTTACGTTTCATATTGATGTCCCCGCAGGCGCGGATCACGTCGACGTGGCGTTCGATTACATCGAGCCCTCGAGCGGCGGATTTGCGACGTCGGCGACGTCTGCGACCGACAAGTTGCTGGTGATCGAGTGGAACCAAAATGTTTTGTATCCGGCAGGCGTGAACGCGAACCAGATTATTTTTAAGCCGTCGCTGATCGTGCCGGACGGATGGAAATTCGGAACGTCGCAGCATGTTGAGAAGCAATTGGGCAATGAGATTTCGTTCAGCCCGTTGACGCTCGAGAAGCTGGTGGATTCACCGGTGATCATCGGGCAGTACTACAAGTCGTACGACCTCACTCCGCCGGGCGAACCTGTACACCACGAGATCGATATCGTTGCTGACAGCGAAATCGCTTTGAACATGAGCGCGGACATTCAGAAAAAAATGACGAACCTGGTGGCAGAGGCCGGGAAACTTTTTGGAGCGCGGCACTATCGCGAATACAAATTTCTGCTGACGCTGAGCGATCACGTAGCGCACTTCGGGCTGGAGCATCACGAATGCAACGACAGCCGTTTGCCAGAGCGCGTGTTGCTATCGCCGGGCGCGGGGCTTTCGCTGGGAGGATTACTCGCGCATGAGTACGCGCATTCATGGAGCGGAAAATACCGGCGACCCGCGGGATTGGCGACGCCCGAATACGAAACTCCGATGAAGACAGACATGCTTTGGGATTACGAAGGTATGACGGAATTTGCAGGACCGCTGCTTGCTGCGCGCAGCGGGCTGTGGACTCCCGAGCAATATCGCGACAACCTCGCGAATATTTCCACCGATCTTGGGCCGGGAAGGCCAGGACGGACGTGGCGTTCACTACTCGACACTGCCGCTGCTCAAGGACTGAGAGGAGGAGGCTGGGGAAACTGGCGGCGGGGAAGCGATTACTACGACGAAGGCGATCTGATGTGGCTGGAAGTGGCGACGATCATCTATCAGCAGAGCCACGGCGAGAAAACAATGGATGATTTCCTGCACACGTTTTATGGCGGGGCGAACAACGGCGTGGAAGTTAAGCCCTACACGTTTGAAGATGTGGTTCACGATTTGAATGCGACAGCACCTTATGATTGGGCGACTTTTCTGCACGATAGGTTGAATTCCAACTCGCCAAATGCTCCGACTGGTGGAATCGAAAACGGCGGATGGAAATCGGTGCTGACGAGCGATCTGCCGGAACGCGAGCGGCGGCGTGGCGGCGGCTTTGGAGATGAATACTCAATTGGATTGCAAGTTGGCGACGATGGTAGCGTGCGTGATTCGATCGTAGGCGGACCTGCATTTAAAGCGGGAATTACTTCAGGAATGAAGATTGTGGGAGTGAACGGGCGCGTGTTCGCTCACGATTACCTCGAGGATGCGATCGATGCGGCGAAGGACAATACGAAGCCGATTGAGTTGCTAGTGGTGATCGACGAGTACTACAAGATTTGCAACGTGGATTATCATGGCGGACAGAAACATCCACATCTGATCCGCGATGAAAGCAAACCTGATTACATCGATGAACTGGTGAAGCCGAAGGCAGGGATGTAAAAGTTGTTTGAGGAGATTGCGAATGGACGCACTCGATTCATTTAAGGCGATGCAGAAGCAGGGGTGGGCGCACTTTGCGCCGCTGGAGGCGATCACTACGATTCCGGCAGCGGAATTGGTGAAGCGCGCGAAAGTGAAAGCGGGGCAGCGCGTGCTGGATGTGGCGTGCGGCACAGGAGTGGTGGCTGTGACGGCTGCGCGAGCTGGAGCGGCAGTGACCGCGCTCGACTTAACTCCTGAGCTGCTGGCGCGCGCGAGAGAGAATTCGGAAATCGCCGGAGTGAAAGTGGACTGGCACGAAGGCGACGCAGAAAAATTGCCATTTGCGGATGGTGCGTTCGATGCGGTGCTGAGCCAGTTCGGGCACATGTTCGCGCCGCGGCCAGAAGTTGCAGTGGCGGAAATGTTGCGCGTACTGAAGCCGGGTGGAACGATCGCTTTTTCCACTTGGCCGCCAGACATGCTGGTGGGCCGCATGTTCGCGATGATTGGGAGTTACATGCCGCCACCGCCGCCGGGAGTTTCGCCTCCGCCACAGTGGGGCGATCCGAATATTATTAAGCAGCGGCTGGGAGCAGCGGTGAAGGATGTGTTTTTCTACGAAGTGACGATGACTGTGCCCGCCCTGAGTCCTCAACATTTTCGGCGGACTACGGAACGGACGGCGGGGCCGCTGGTGAAGCTGGTGGAGATGTTGACGGCAAACGATCCGGCGAAGTTGGCAGAGTATCGCGAGAAGTACGATGCGTTGGCTACCGAATACTTTGATGGGAACGCGATGAAGCAGGATTTTCTGATTACACGGGCGACGAAGCTTTAGGGAATATTGGAATCGAGACGTCGGGCGGGGCGAGCCCAGCCCCTACAAAGGCAAATTGGCTGATTCGGGAGTCTTGGAATTCTAGAATGCTAACTGAAGGCGTTTGGGCCGAAGTAAAAGTAGGCAACGAATATCTGAAACTCTTCTCTGAGAACAATGCACAGGGAGTGCAGACGTCTGTATTCAACGTGAATACTAACAGTTGGATTGCGCCCTCCGAGCCGGCTGATGATATTGAAGATGGGAAGAACAAGGCCGAGGAGACCGCGCGGCTCTACTTGAGAGCTACTGCGGGCCTAGAACTGCCCTCTTTGAATTGGAAAAAAGCGCGGGCCGTGTAGGGCTCGGGAATATTATGCTTTACTTCTTTTGTTAGACAGCAGGGTCGAATCAAGTGATTGCAGATAAAAGAGGATGGTGCCAAGCATCGCCGGGGCGCAGTGGGCGAGGACTCTCCGCTACGCGGCCGAGCCTCGCCCCTACGGATCGGGCTCATTTTGTTTTGGAGATCTGAGCGAGGAGCAGCGATCGGTGTGAAGGGTGTAGTGCGAAACGAGTGGAATATTCTCTTCGGTGTTCAGGGATTTCGAAATGCAGCGGTTTCGAAGGGCGCACAGGCTGAGAGCCCGTGCCACTGTGGGTGCCGGAGATTAGGTAAATAAAGCCTTAAGATTTGGCTTCAATTCCATTTCAAATGTTTTATTTGATCTAGATTCACGTTGCCGCCGCTTAGGACGCAGGCTACTTTTGCGCCTGCGGGGGCTTTGATCAGGCCGTGGAGAAGCGCGGCAACTGGAGCGGCTGCGGCGCCCTCGACTACCAGCTTGCAGTGAGACATCGTCCAGATCACGGCATCGAAGATGTCACGGTCGGGAAGCGTCACGATATCGTCGACAAATTTCTGAACGATTGAGAAAGTCGTTTGGCCCACGCGCTTCACTACCAATCCATCTATCACGCAATCCACTTTATCGAGAGTGACCACGTGGCCTTCGTCGATGCTGCGGCGCATGCCGGGCGCGCCGGAAGATTCCACTCCGACGATGCGGATTTTTGGATTGTTCGCCTTCAGCGCCATCGATGTGCCGGAAATTAATCCGCCGCCGCCGATGGGAACTACCGCGACGTCAATCTCCGGAAAATCTTCGTACAGCTCCATACCCACTGTGCCCTGGCCGGTGATGAGCTGAATGTCATCAAACGGATGAATGTAGGTTAGGTTCTGCTCCGCTTGCAGCTGCTTGGCTTTCTCGTTGGCTTCGTCCCAGATATTTCCGTATTGCACGACTTCCGCACCGTAGGCGCGAGTGGCGTCAACTTTGGATTGCGTGGCATTGCTGGCCATCACGACCACTGCGCGCATTTTGTAAATCGCTGCCGCGAGTGCGACCCCTTGTGCGTGATTGCCTGCGGAGGAGCAGATCACGCCATTTTTGCGCTGCTCTTCGGTGAGATAGCGGAACTTGTTGAGCGGCCCGCGAATCTTGTATGAACCGGTGCGCTGAAACATTTCCGCTTTGAGGCGGATGTCGAATCCGGTGCGCTCGGAAAGCAGGCGCGAAGTGACGAGCGGAGTGTGCTTGGCGTGCGCGGAGACGTAGCGACGAGCTTCCTGGAAATCTTGCAAGGTGGGAAGGGTGGTCATGGGAGTCCTCTGGGCAGATTCGCTCATTTTGCGCACAGGTAGGATACGGCGTTGGGCGAGGTGCGTCTAATTCAAAGTGGGGAAAATGGGCACGGGGCGCGTGCCGATCTCCCGATACAGGACATCGGGACGCACAAATCGCGCTTCGGTCACCTTGATCGGGTAGGTTTCAGCCCCGACTCAAGACGTCGGGATGCGAAAAGCGCAGATGACGGGGAAGTGGGCTGTTTGCGCGGGGTTGGGGTGTGAAGTAGACTTGATTCAGCGAAGTAAGAAGTAGAGTGGAGAACTCTCCGGAGGAACTGCCCTTTTGCCCGAGCGTCAAATGGCCGGGCCCACCGCAATGCGAAGAACCATGCAGATTGCCGGAAGCGCAGAGACGCTTTTTGGCACGCTCGATGAGAACATCAAATATCTAGAGTCGGCATTCCACGTCACCGCGGAACTCCGGGACGACAAGCTAATCATCGAGGGTGATGGCGAAAACGTGGAGAAGGCAATTCGCGTCCTTGAGCAATATAACGAGCTTGTAAAAGAAGGCCGTCAGTTTGGCAATGGCGAAATCAAGGCACTGATGCGGATGTCGTCGGAAGAACCCGGTGCGCCCGCACAGAAACTAATGGAACCGGCGGGCGGCGCCGGTGCGCTTCACAAGGCCGGGAAAAAAGTAGTGACGCCTCGGAGCGCGAATCAGAGGCGCTATCTCGATCTGATCGCACAATTCGACATGGTGTTTGCGGTCGGTCCCGGCGGCACCGGAAAAACCTATCTTGCGGTGGCGGAAGCTGTCGCCGCGCTGCTGAACAAGCGCGTGAATCGAATTATTCTGGCGCGGCCAGCAGTGGAAGCGGGGGAGAGGCTGGGGTTTTTGCCGGGGACGCTGCAAGAAAAAGTGGATCCATACATGCGCCCGTTGTATGACGCGCTGTACGACATGCTGGACGCGGATAAGCTGGAGCGATTTCTGGAGAAGGGAATTATCGAGGTCGCTCCGCTGGCGTTTATGCGCGGGCGCACTCTGAATGATTCGTTTGTGATTTTGGATGAGGCGCAGAATACCACTTCCGAGCAGATGAAAATGTTTTTGACGCGGCTGGGTTTCAATAGCAAAGCGGTGATTACCGGCGACATCACGCAAATTGATTTGCCCGCGAGCAAACGATCGGGTCTAGTGGAAGCGTCTGGAAATTGTGAGCAACATCGAAGGGATCGGTACCGTAACATTTAACGAGCGCGACGTGGTGCGGCACAACCTGGTGCAGCGGATCATCCGCGCGTATGAACAGTACGAGCTGGAGCATTCCAAACATGCTCTTGAAAATACGCGTGCGGATAGCGCTCGGTAGCCCGCACGATCACGTCACCGCGCGGATTCGATGATCATCAACAGACAGAAGCGAATTAGGATTCGGGAAGCGGCGCTGGCGCGCTTTTTGTCGGATGTGCGGCGCGAACTGAAAGTGCCGCGCGCGAAAGTTACGGTTTGTTTTGTGACGGACGCAGAGATTGCGAAACTGAATGGAAAATTTCGGGGAAAGCCGAAAGCTACCGACGTGCTTTCGTTTCCTGCGCGGGAATATGCGCGCGGACGCGCGGCTAAGAATGGCCACGGCGAAACTGCGTGACTCGGAGAACTCTTTAGGCGACATCGCGATTTCTCCCGAAACCGCGCGGCGAAATGCGAAGGAATTCGGCCGCAGCGTGGATGAGGAAATCCGGATATTGATGCTTCACGGCACATTGCACTTGCTGGGGTACGATCACGAAGTGGATGGCGGAGAGATGGAGCGATTGGAATTGCGGCTACGGCGCCGGCTGAGGCTCGCGTGACGCTGCAACTTTTCATTCACACTTTCGCGGTGCTGTTTATCGCAGCTTGCCTCGCTGTGTTTTCCTACCTCGATCGAATCTATCGCGAACTGGGACGCGTGACGACGGGACGTATTCACGAACACCTGGATGTGTTCGAAGCGGAGATTGAACCGAAATTTGGATTGCCGCGGCGGCGGGCTGCGCTGGGATTCTCGCTGCTCACGCGGCTGTGGCTGGTGCTGATCGCGGTGGAGACGGCGCGCGGTGTGGTGTTTTTCGTGCCGGAGCGAATCAACGCGTTTGAGGAAATGGTGGTGTTCCTCATTCTGGAAGTGTTGTTCGCGATGCATTTTCTGCCAGATTTACTTTTGGCGCGGACAACCGGCCGATGGTTACGTCCCTTGGTCCCGATTCTGCGCGGATTGATGTGGCTGATCTGGCCGTTGCGCGCGGTGATTGAATTGTCGGCGACGCTGACACGCATTTCGGACGAAGAGGATGGGCGCAAGGCGGCCGATGGACGCACGGATCAGGAGGGCCTGGAAGCGCTGGTGGAAGTGGCGCAGGAAGAGGGGATTCTCGAGAAGGGCGAAGCGGAGCTGATCGAGCAAGTCGCGGGATTTAGCGACAAGCGAATCAGCGAGGTGATGACTCCGCGGCCGGACCTGGTGGCAGTTTCGGCGCATGCATCGCTGAAGGAATTGCGAAGATTGATTGTGGAGAAAAAATTCTCGCGCATACCGGTTTATGGAGAAACGCTCGACGATATTTTGGGCATCGCATTCGCTCGCGACCTGCTGGAAATTCCGGATGGCGAATTGGAAACGAGGAAAGTGCTGGAGCTGATGCGGCCGGCGATTTTTGTGCCGGAATCGAAGCACGGCTCGGAATTGCTGAAGGAATTGCAAATGCGAAATCAGCAGATGGCGATCGCGGTGGACGAGCACGGGCTGGTGGCGGGACTGGTGACGATCGAAGATTTGATCGAGGAGATTGTCGGAGAAATTGGCGAGGATGATCGGACTCCCGCGCCGGACGTGGTGCATGAAAACGATGGCAGCGTGACGCTGCGGGGAAGTTTGTCGCTCGACCGCTTGGAAGAACTGTTTGATATGAAGCTGGCGCCGGAAGAGGCGCACGCGGCGACGACGCTTGCGGGTTTGCTGAATCATGTGGCGGGGCACGTGCCGGTGCCCGGTGAAAAATTAGAATTCGACGGCGTGAGTTTTACCGTGCTCGAAGCGAATCAGCGCAAAGTATTGCGTTTGCGCGCACGGCGGCAGAACGCGGCTGTTCCGGCGACGCAGCAATAAATCTTCCAGATAAATTGAATTCGTTTTGCGCGAGCCTAGATGTTGCCCGGATGATGTGATACAAACTCGCCACACACTTTCTACACGTTTTGCTTTCGGGGGAATACAGATGAAGTGGTTGAAACTTGGGAGTCGCGCGGTTGTGCGCATGGCTTTGCTGGCGGTTCTTGCGGCGCCACTGCCTATCGCGTTTGCGCAGGAAAAATCAGACGCGCCGGCGAAACACGAATTTGACATGCAATGGGGAGTGAAAATTCCCATGCGCGACGGCGTCAAGCTGAACGCCACGGTTTATACGCCGCATGGTGGCGGCCCGCAGCCCGCGATATTTACGCTCACTCCGTACATCAGCGATTCGTATTATCCGCGCGCGAGTTATTTCGCGCAGCACGGCTACGTGTATTTGCTGGTGGATGTACGCGGCCGCGGAAATTCTGGCGGCGATTTTGAGCCGTTTGCGAACGAAGCGCGCGACGGATACGACATTGTGGAATGGATTGCGAAGCAGCCGTGGTGCAACGGCAAAGTGACGATGTGGGGCGGGTCGTATGCGGGATTCGATCAGTGGTCCACGCTGAAGGAATTTCCGCCGCACCTGTCGACGATTGTTCCGGCGGCCGCTGCGCATCCAGGGATTGATTTTCCTTATTTCAAAAATATTTTCAGTTTGTACGATATGCAGTGGCTTACGTTTACGAGCGGCGTGACTTCGAACGCGAATTTATTTGGCGATGGAGATTTCTGGCACTCGAAGAATATGGATATGTATCGCGATCATCTCGCGTTCAGCACGCTGGATAGCGTGGTGGGAAACCCATCGACGGTATTTCACAAGTGGCTCGCACATCCGATGGACGATGCATATTACGACGCGATGGTTCCGTCGACGGACGACTATAAGAGAATTGCGCTGCCGATTTTGACGATCACTGGCGATTATGATGGCGATCAAGCGGGCGCGATGACGTATTACCGGCGGCACATGCAATACGGCAGCGCGGATGCGAAAGCGAAACATTTTTGATTATTGGGCCGTGGGACCACGCAGGGACGCGAACTCCGAATCCGGATATTGGCGGACTGCATTTTGCCGCCGCAAGCGTGCTGGATCTGAACGATCTGCATCGGCAGTGGTACGACTGGACGATGAAGAGCGGCGCAAAGCCGGAATTTTTGAAGAAGCGCGTGGCGTACTACGTGACCGGCGCGGAAGAGTGGAAGTACGCGGATTCGCTGGAGACGATTGCGAATTCGAAACGCACTTTGTATCTCTCTTCGAATGGAGTCGCGGCGGATGCATTTCATTCGGGGACGCTCACCGAGACCTCTCCTCAATCTAATGAGACCGATAAATTTGTTTACGATCCGCTGGATACGCGTCCTGGGGATGTGGATGTGCAGGTGGGCGGCTACGTGAATCAGTCTGATGCGCTGAATTTATTTGGCGAGGGAGTGGTGTATCACACCGATGCGTTTTTGGAGGCGACGGAAATTTCGGGGTTCGTGAAATTTAGCGTGTGGCTTTCGATGGATGTGCCGGATACGGATCTTGGCGCGGCGCTGTACGAAATTTTGCCGGATGGGCGCAGCGTGTTACTGACGAGCGATGCGATGCGCGCGCGCTACCGGGAATCGATTCGAGAGGCGAAACTCGTGAAACCCGGTGAAATTGTGCGATACGATTTCAATGGATTCACTTTTTTCTCGCGACAGATCGCGAAGGGGAGCCGGTTGAGGATTGTGTTTGGCGCGAACAATTCGCCGGACGTCGAGAAAAATTACAACAGCGGCGGCGTTGTGGAAAACGAAACCGCGAAAGATGCGAGGACGGCGCACATCACGGTATATCACGATGCGGCGCATCCGAGCACGCTCGAGCTGCCGATCGTGAAATAACGCGAACGCTCGTTAGCTGATTAGTCTGGCTATTAGAAATGCGGCTGCGGCTGCGAGTCCGCCGGTGATTACAGTTTGCAGAGCGCCGCGAAGAGGCGGGATGCCGAGGAATCGCCCTTTGATTCCGCCGAAAACTCGCGAGCGCGATCGCTGTGATTCCCACCGAATACCAGAGGGCCGTGAGCACGCTGTGAAGCGCCATGTAGGGCGAAAGTGGAATCACGCCGCCAATGATGTAGGAAACTGCGATTGTAAGCGCACTGATTTTGGCGCGATTTTTGTCGGGCTCTTCGAGGCCGAGCTCGAAGCGCATCATGAAATCCACCCACCGTTTTTGATCCGAAACGATTGCCTGCACGACGGGCTGCATTTGCTCTTCGGTGAGGCCATAGCCGCGAAAAACGTGCTGCACTTCTTCAGTTTCGCGATCGGGAAGTTCAACCGTTTCTAAAGTTTCGCGAAGCAATTCAGATTGGTAGTGATCTTCGTCCGTTTTTGCGGCGAGATAACCGCCCAGTCCCATCGCGATCGAACCCGCGGCGATTTCAGCGAAGCCTGCGGTCACCACGATACGCGCTGCGCTCGAATTTGCGCTCATCGCTGCAGTGAGTCCTGCTGCGAGCGCGAAGGGAACCGTGAGTCCATCGGCCATGCCGATCACCACGTCGCGAATTGTGGCCGATGCACGAAAATGTTTTTCTACGTGGTGATCATGATGGTGCCCGTGGTGATGGTCGTGGAAGCCATGCGGTTCGATTCTAGCTCGCCTAAAGAAAAATTGGCGGCGACTGCCAAAAGTGGCCATCGCCGCCATTTCTTTATTCAAATAATTTTCTTCGAATCAAAATACCGCAGCCGACCGCCGCGCGTTAAAACTAGTAAGGTTCGCCAGGAAGCGGGGGCAGAACTGGCGTGATTTTTCCCCAACCTTGCGCTTGCGCGGTCTTCATATCGTTAATCAATTGGTCGGGCAATTTCGCATTGAGTTTAGGGCGTCCCGCTTCATTGCCGAGTACCCAGGCCACGGCCGCGACAGTTTTCGAGACTTGCTGAATTTCCACGTAGTCGATTTTCTCCGGCGTGTCCGTGGGGCGGTGATAATCCACGTGCAATCCGTCCGAGAAAAAAGCGATGGGAATCCCCATCTTCGCGAAATTGTAGTGATCGCTGCGGTAGAAAATTCGTTGGCCGTTTGGTTGCGGGCCCAAATTATCGTGCGTCGCGTCCGGAGCCGTAGTGTCGTAGAAATGATTGAGCTGGAGTTTTTGGTAACCGTTGTTCACCGTTTCGATTGTTTTTTCCAGATCGTCGCTGCTGATATTCGGCCCGACCAAAAGCACTTCGCCGGGATTTACCAGCAAGTGCGTGGGATCGGGATCAACGTCGTTCGGCCTTCTTGGTGCGGCCGATCATATCCATGTTTAAATTGGCGACAACTTTTGTGAGATCAATCGGAGGAAATTCGTTGAAATATTGCGAACCCCAAAGTCCGTTTTCTTCGCCGGCATTCCACAAGAAAAAATCAGAGTGCGCTTCGGGCGCATCCCTTTCGCGGCGCCGGTCGGCGTAAGCGTGCGCGATTCCGAGCAGCCCAGTCGAGCCCGAACCATCATCATCGGCGCCGTTGTTTACGTTGTGCCCATCGGGAAGCGGAGTGCTCAGTCCAACGTGATCGAGATGCGCGCTGAGAACTACGTACTCATTTTTCAGCACTGGATCGCTGCCCTCGATAATTCCAACAACGTTTTCGCCGTGACCAGGATCGCTATGCACGGTAACATGCAAGTTGAGTTTTTTCTGCGCGTTCATCACAAACGAATCGAGTTTGGTATCGCTGCCCGTACCATAAAAAATTTGTGATGCGTTGACCTTTTCGCCGATGAAAAGCGCATTCGTCATTTCGAGTCCAGCGTTCACGCTAGGAACGGAAGGGCATGCGCCGTCCGTTTGAAATTTTGCTACGGCGGCGTTGGACCGTTGGGCGACGGTCCGTGACCGCCGGTGGGATTTGCCATCGCGGTAAGCGTCTGAAAATTCGCGATGGTAACCACTGCGACCGCGCCGTTCTTCGCGGCGGATTCAACTGGGGTGAAATAATCGACGCAGTTCTCGCCCCATGCGGCTGGCGCTCCGCGGCCGCGTCCTGCTCCACCTGCTGCGCGGCCATTTCAGCTGGCACGCCCGCAGTCACCACAATTTTTCCGCGGACGTCGAGACCCTCATACGGATTAATATTTGTTTTTTTCAAGACGTATCCGTTGCCCACAAAAACCATATTTCCGCTTACTTCATACGATTGAGTGGGAGCGCCGAATCCGCCGCCAGTATTCCAATCCTTCGCGTATTCAAAATTCGTCGTACGGAGTCCGCCAGCGGTCCGCCTCGTCCGCCGGCAGGAGCGACAAGAGATGCTTTCGTTTCCTCCGGCACAACTTGCCGCGTAACCATTTCCATGGGCATGAAGTAAGGCTGTAGCGGTCCGTTCGTTCCGGATGTGCTGCCGCCTGGTTTCAGGCCCCACTCAGCTAGATGGCTAGCTACATATAGAGCGGCGGTGTCGTAACCGCGCGACGGGAAGTTCCGGCCTTCGAGTTGATCGGACGCCAAAAAATAATCGTAAACTTTCAGCTCTTCTTGAGTGATGGCGTCGGAATTTCCGTAGGACGCCATGCCGGATTTAGATCCAGACTTCGCGGGTTTTGACTTGGATTGTTTCGGGGATGCAATTGCTGTTACTGCGAAAAGAACAACCAATGACACTACAAGCGACAACGAACAACTCACCAAGATTCGGCGCATGAGTCCTCTGATTGTTGGAATGGCAACCGGGCGTATCTTACAGCACAATTCGATTGTTCGAATGCCAAAATGGAGTGTTCTTCTTCATCGGTGAATTTATCGCTCGGCGAGTCAGAGTTCTGGCACTCCAGCTCTCGCCAGTACAATCACCTCGCCGTTAACCCCAGCCGCGGGCAGATAAGCGGATGAATTTGGGCTAATCTGTCTGGATACGTATGGCGCTGGAAGCGCCGCACTCATGGTTATCACAAAAAGACAGAAGAAGATTACAAAGGACGCCAAGCGCGCGGCGGAACCAAAGGCGGGCGCACCATTTCGCAGCGGATTTGTGGCGATCATCGGCCGGCCAAACGTAGGAAAATCCACCCTGGTAAATAAAATGGTCGGCCAGAAAGTTTCGATCGTTACGTCGAAGCCGCAGACTACCCGGAATCGGATTCTTGGAATCGTAAATCGTCCGAACGCGCAAATCGTGCTGATCGATACGCCCGGTTTGCACGCGGCAGCAACGGCGCTGGGCCGGCAGATGCTTTCAGAGATTTCACAGGCAGTAGAAGGGATCGACGTAATTGTTCCGATGCTTGACGCGACAGAACGCATAGGGCACGGCGATCGCGCAGTGCTTGAGCGCGCGGCTCATTTTCGCGGTCCATCGATTTTGTTGCTGAATAAGATTGACCGCATTGGGAAAGCGCATTTGTTGCCGTTGATTGCGGAACTCAGCAAAGAGCGCGAATTCGCGGCGATCGTCCCGGTCTCTGCGCTGAGTGGGGATGGAGTTGAGATCGCGCTTTCGAAAATGATTGAGCTGCTCCCGGTGGGCGAGCCGCACTTTCCGCCCGATCAATTTACGGACCAACCCGAGCGATTTCTGGCGTCTGAAATTATTCGTGAGAAAGCAATGTCTGCAACAAAGCAAGAGGTCCCTCATTCCGTCGCAGTGCTGGTAGACAATTATGAAGAGCTTCCGAAATTGTTGAAGATTCGCGCGACGTTCTATGTAGAGCGCGACGGCCAAAAGGGGATTCTGATTGGCAAGGGCGGCGAAATGATGAAGCGAATCGGAACCAGCGCCCGGCAGGAGTTGGAAGAAATTCTTGGGATCAAAGTATTTTTGGAGCTGTATGTAAAAGTGCAGCCTGATTGGCGAGATAACGCTGCGATTGTGAAGCAATTGGATTGGCGGACTCAACTGGGCCAATTGGGATGGGAAGATGAGAGTGAAGAACCGGAAGATGGCGAAGTGACTGAAATCGCGGGAACTGCCGAAGATACGAAGAACGAAATCTAAGGCTACTGCCTCCACAACAGAGACACAGAGTCGCGGGAAAAATTAGATGCGATCCTTAGCCTATCCTGACCGGATAGGTCTCAGGATGACGGCGCTCCCGAACGACGGCGACACCTTTTTGGGTTAGGCAAGACTTCTACGGTTCGCTCGGCGAAATTCCTAAGACTTTCATCTTGCGGTAGAGGTGGCTGCGCTCCAGGCCCAACGCCAGCGCCGTCCGGCTCATATTCCACTGATTTTCTTCCAGCTTGCGCAAAATAAAATCGCGTTCGTACGCCGCGCGGGCTTCATGCAGCGTTGAATACGGCTGCGGAGCGTTGCGGGCCCCGCGAAAAAATTCGGGCGGCAAGTGGTGCGGCTCGATGCGTTGTTGTGGACAGACGATCACAAGTCGCTCAACCAAGTTTTTCAGTTCGCGCACATTTCCCGGCCACGAGTAGCGTTGCAAAATTTCGGTGGCTGGCGGCGAAAGCTCCCGCGGCCGCTTTCCATAGGCGGCGCTAAATTCAAAAAGAAAATGGCGCGCCAGTAGCGGAACATCCTCCGCATGTTCGCGCAGTGGTGGAACGTAAAAGGGAATTACGTTTAGGCGATAAAATAAATCTTCGCGGAAAGCGCCGCGAAGTATTTCCTCATCGAGTTTTTTATTCGTAGCGGCAATGACGCGGACATCCACCGTCACCGCAGTATTTGAACCTACCGGCTCGAATCGCTGCTCCTCAAGAACACGCAACACTTTCGCCTGAGTTTTCAAACTCATGTCGGCAATTTCGTCGAGGAACAAAGTTCCGCCGTCGGCCTTTTGAAATTTTCCAACCTTGTCTTCCGTCGCGCCCGTGAAGCTGCCTTTAATGTGGCCGAAAAGTTCAGACTCGATCAATTCTTCCGGAATCGCCGCGCAATTCACTTCAACGAAAGCGCGGTCGCGGCGCAGGCTCGCGGCGTGCAACGATCGCGCCACCAATTCTTTTCCGGTTCCGCTTTCGCCGTAGACGAGTACGCGGCCGTTCGTCGGCGCAGTAAGCGCAATTTGCTGCCGCAGCGCTTTCATCGGCACGCTCTCGCCAATCACTTGGAAGCGCTGATCAAGTTCAGCACGAAGTCGGCGATTTTCTTGTTCGAGGCGGAGATGCTCGATGGCGTTCTTTACGACGAGACTTACTTTTTCGAGAGAGAGAGGTTTTTCGAGAAACTCGAATGCTCCCAGCTTCGTCGCCTTCACAGCGGTCTCAATAGTTCCGTGTCCGGAAATCATCACAACCATGGGACCGGAGTCAGTCTCCTGAAGTTTGCGCAAGACTTCGAGCCCATCCATCCCATCGCCCAGCCAAATATCGAGCAGCACGACATCCGCCGGCTGACTCAGCAGATGCTCGAGGCATTCCTCGCCCGACGCAACTGCGTCAACTTGATAGCCATCTTCCCGCAGCGCTCCTGCGAGCGATTCGCGAATTCCGGTTTCATCATCAACGATCAGAATTGCGGGAGCCATTGAGAACGAGGTTTCCAGATTACGCCTCCGAGGCGATTGGCGTGGCATGCACTTCCGCGACAGGGATGCTCACTACAAAGCGCGAGCCTACCGGAAAATTGTCTTCCACGCGAATCGATCCATTGTGCTCCGCAATTACGCGAGCGGCAATCGCGAGGCCAAGCCCTGTGCCGCGATCCTTGGTGGAAAAATGCGGCAGGAAAAGTCGGTCCTTATCTTCCGGAGAAATTCCGTGGCCAGTATCCTCCACGACAATTTCGAGCATCTCGCGCTGCAAATTAGTTTTCGTGCGAATCGTAAGTTGTTTTGTCGCCGAGCCTTCCAGAGCTTCGGCGGAATTATCGATCAAATTGACCAGCACTCCGCGAAGCAGCTCCGCATCCGCTTTGATCTGCGGCAACTCGTGCGCAAGTTCCGTGCGAATCGTAATTTCATCAAGCCGGTCGCGAAATACCGCCAGCGCAGATTCCACCACGGAGTTCACGTCGGTGGCCGCCATTCGCGCCATCGGGAATCGAACGAATTGCGAGAACTCATCTACCAGCGATTTCATCGTCGCCACTTCGCGGCCGATCTGGCCGGTGCACTCGCGAATCAACGCCTCAAGATCAGCGGAATCCGAGCCCGAGCTAATTTCGCCGGAAGTGCGCCGTGCCAAATATCGTTCAAGCCTCTGCGCTGAAAGTTGAATCGGAGTGAGCGGATTCTTAATTTCGTGCGCGATTCGTTGCGCTACTTCCTGCCACGCCGCAGCTTTTTGCGCACGCAGAAGTTCGGTGAGGTCGTCGATCACCACCACGTAGCCGGGATTATTTCGCGGAGTTCCGAGCGCGCTTACGGTAACAGCCGCGTGCATGATGCGGCCATGTGTAGACATATCCAGAGCTTCCGACGCAGTGCCCAGCCGCACCGAGCGCCGCATCAGCGAATTAATTTTCGGATACGCATCCGCGCCAACAAGTTCCTCAAGACTCTTCGCGGCGTCCGCTCTCTCGCCGAACATTGTCGCAGCGGCGCCATTCACCCGCACAACATTTCCGGCGGCATCGAGTGAGATTACTCCGGTCGGAATATTTTCGAGGACAGCCTCAAGAAGTTTCCGCCGCCGCTCGATTTCCTGCACGGCATGCTGCAGGCTCTGCGTAAACGCATCAATCTGCCGCCGGCTATCTCCCAATTGCGCCGTCATTTCGTTAAATGACCGCACCAGCGTTCCAAGCTCGTCTTGCGCTTGAATCTCAACTCGATAATCAAAATTTGCGCGCGAGACTTCGCGAGTCCCTTCCGCTAAAGCTTGAATCGGCAAAGTCACCTGCTTCGAGAGGTGCAGCGCAAACCAAATCACCGCGAACATAAGCAGCAGCGTGAAGAGAGAGAGTGTGAGGAGAAGTTGTACTTTCAGTTGGCGATATTGCTGCCGCTCGTTATCGTAGTTCCGCATCTGCGTTTGCGACTCGGTGTAATTTGCAATGAACGACGCGGGAAGGCGCCGCAGAGCAACCACCGTCCCCTGAGCCAAAATGCGCGCGTCCGCCCGCCGCGAATCCATCACCGATGCGCCACAAATCGGCGCCGCTCGGCATTGCGCGGATCGAGTCGCGGGCGCTGGTCCGGCCCCACCCGAAAAGTAGTCGCGTACGATTTCACAAGACCGCTGCCATCGAGGACGATCAGCCCATCTACGCCCGGCGCAAATTTTTCCAACAGCGCGCGAAGATCTTCACTGCTGGGTGACGCAGACAAGTCCTTGCCTGCGGCCGCGGCGTACGCCTTGAGCCGATCGTGATCGCGAGCACCAAGCTCGATTACGATGCGCTGGCTTGTCGTCGCAGCGGCTTCAAGCGGGGCAGAGAACCAGCGGCTCAGCGTGCGATTGAGCAATCCATAGCTAATAAAAAACATGAACACGATCGGCAGCAGCGAGAGCGCCATCGCTCCCACAACCATTTTTGTCCGGAAGCGTGTCCCCAACTGCCCGGCTTGCCGCTCCGCCCACAGGCGCAGAAGTGTCCGTGTGAGGATGAGTCCGAAAATCATCAACGCTGCGACGATGAACGTGGAAAGGGCAAAGGCGCTCGCGATTTCGTCCCACCGGGTCGGCTCAAATGGCAGATCGAACGAACCCAGCGTGATCACCGCGGCTAATAAAAGAACAACCAGCAGTCCGCCAAACGCGAGCCACCACCGCGTCCGCCGCGATCTCGGCGTCATAGCGCAGACTCCGGCGCGTCGTTAATCGTCACAAGCCCCCGCGCTTCCGCAGCGACCTCGGGCAGAAATCTTTCCAGCGGACATTCGGCGCACAAAGCCTCACGCTTGCGGCACCAATTCTTGCCGACATTCACAATCAGCGCGTGAAACTCGTTAAATAGTTTGGCATCGCGCGGCAGCACGCGTTCAAAAAACGCCTGCACTTCATCGTACGTCGCATGCTCGTGCATCAGTCCATGCCGTGAAAGCAAACGTTTCGTATACGCATCCACCACAAACACTGGATGCCCACCCGCATATAAAAGGATGGAATCCGCGGTCTCAGGGCCAATGCCATGAACCGCCAGCAATTGTTCGCGCAATTTGTCCGTCGGCGCGGCAAACATTCTTTTCAGCGAACCGCGGTATCTCTCATCCAGAAATTTTACAAACACTTTCAGCTTCTTCGCCTTCTGCCGGAAATATCCAGACGAGCGAATCAATCGCTGCAGCCGCGCCGTGGAAACATTTGCGATCGCCCGCGGCGTCATCAACTTTTCGCGGTGCAAATTTGCCAGCGCCAGCTTTACGTTTTTCCACGCAGTGTTTTGTACCAGGATCGCGCCAACAATCACTTCAAAAGAGTTTTTCGCGCGCCACCATTTCATCGGCCCCATTTGCGCCGACATCGCTTTGAAATAATCTTGTAAGGTTGGCTCGTACGGCGCGGCGTGCGGCTCAGTGGGAATTGAGGCGGGTTCCGCGGCAGCAGATTCTATCTGCGATTTCGGTGGAGTCAGCGCTGCGACACCCGTTGAAATCCCCATTGAAATCGAAGATAACCACACAGGTACACGCCGTCAAGCAATCCAACATCGCGAATTAATTTACACGCCTCTCCTCCACAGCTCGGTCACGCTATACCATTTTGGGGCACTATTTCTGCGCACGCAGCCACTTCCGAGGACATACCGATGCTGAAACACCTGTACCTCGGTACAGGTGTTTTCCGTTTACCCAAACTGTTTCAATAAGTGGCGGTTAGTTGTGTCTCGCGGCCGAAGCAGAATTGTGTCGAGCCGCCCCTTGGAGTGGTGTGCATGTCGTCCCGGCTGGGCGAAATTCTCATCAAAGAGAGCCTGATAACTCCTGAGCAGCTGAAGGCTGCCCTGGAATATCAGAAGAAGAACGGCGGACGGCTGGGATCTTGCCTGATGAAATTGGGCATTGTCTCAGACGATGAAATTTCGCAGGTTCTCTCGCGCCAGTACGGCGTTCCTTCCATAAATCTAAAATATTACGAAGTTGAATCCTCGGTGATCAAGCTGATCCCGCAGGAAACGGCTGTGCGTTATCAGGTCGTTCCACTCTCTCGCGTTGGCGCCACTCTCACGATTGCGATGACGGATCCCACCAACGTCTTCGCGATGGACGACATTAAGTTTATGACCGGCTTCAACGTCGAGCCGGTGGTCGCATCCGAATCCGACATCAACGAAGCGATACACAAGTTTTACGGCGATGCATCGAGCGTCGAAGAACTCAGCAAGGTGATGCAAGACCTCACCGGCGACGCGCCCGATCTGGAAATCGCCGCCGAAGAAGAACAGCTTGACGCGGCCGCCCTCGAACGCGCCGCCGAAGAAGCTCCGATCATCAAGCTCGTCAACCTGATTTTGACAGACGCCGTGAAGCGCGGCGCCAGCGACATTCACATCGAGCCATACGAGCGCGAGCTTCGCGTGCGCCTGCGCATCGACGGAATTTTGCAGGCCGTGATGTCGCCTCCGCTGAAATTGAAAGACGCAATCACCAGCCGCGTAAAGATCATGTCGAAGCTCGACATCAGCGAAAAGCGCCTGCCACAAGACGGCCGCATCATGCTGAAGTACGTCCGCGACGGCCGCAAAAAAGAACTCGACTTCCGTGTTTCCACCGTGCCCACGATGTTCGGCGAAAAAATCGTGCTGCGGTTGCTCGATAAAGAAAACCTGCGCCTCGATATGACCAAGCTCGGCTTCGAGCCGGAATCGCTGGTGAAATTTCACCGCGCGATTTCGCGTCCCTACGGCATGGTGCTTGTCACCGGTCCAACCGGATCGGGCAAGACGAACACTCTCTACTCCGCAATCGCCACTCTCAACACGCCTGAAACAAACATCATGACCGCCGAAGACCCGGTCGAATTCCAGCTCTCCGGAATCAACCAGGTGCAGATGAAGGAGCAGATCGGCCTCAACTTTGCCGCAGCTCTCCGCGCATTCTTGCGGCAAGACCCCAACATCATTCTCGTCGGCGAAATCCGCGACTTCGAAACGGCGGAAATCGCTGTGAAAGCCGCGCTCACTGGCCACCTTGTGCTTTCCACGCTGCACACAAACGACGCGCCTTCCACCATCAGCCGTTTGATGAACATGGGCATCGAGCCTTTTCTCGTTGCGACGTCGGTCAACCTGATCGGCGCACAGCGCCTGATTCGCCGCATTTGCACGCAGTGCAAAGAAGTCCTCGAAGTTCCTGAGCAGGCCCTGCTCGACGCCGGATTCACTCCCGAGGAAGCAAAGAGCACGCCGATCTATCACGGCAAAGGCTGCCAGAACTGCAACAACACCGGATACAAGGGCCGCGTGGCGTTGTACGAAATTATGGAAATTAATGACGAGCTGCGCGAACTGGTTTTGGTGGGCGCGTCAGCTCTCGAACTGAAAAAGAAGGCGCTCGACCAGGGAATGATCACGCTGCGTCGCAGCGGACTTACAAAAATTGCCGCGGGAATGGCCACACTCGAAGAAGTCCTGCGGGAGACCGTTCTGTAAGAAACAGGAGAAGACGATATGGCTGGAATTACATTAAGCGAACTGCTCCAGAAGATGATCGAAATCGGTGGCAGCGATCTTCACATCACTACCAATAGCGCGCCGCGAGTGCGCGTTCACGGCCGGTTGCGAGCGCTCGATATGGCGACTCTCACAGCCGCGGACACGAAGTCGCTCTCGTACAGCGTGCTCACCGACGCGCAAAAGCACCGATTCGAAGAAAACCTCGAGCTGGACTTTTCGTTCGGATTGAAAAACCTTGCGCGTTTCAGAGGAAACATCTTCCAGCAGCGCGGCGCGGTCGCAGCCGTGTTTCGTACCATTCCGTGGGAGATCAAGGGCTTCGATGCGCTCGGCCTTCCCAACATCGTCCGGAATCTGTGCGACAAGCCGCGCGGCTTGGTCCTTGTCACCGGCCCTACCGGCTCTGGCAAGTCCACCACCCTCGCCGCCATGCTCGACAAGATCAATGCCGAGCGCGACGAGCACATGATCACCATCGAAGACCCGATCGAATTTCTTCACAACCACAAAAAGTGTCTGGTTAACCAGCGCGAAATTCACTCTGACACGCATTCGTTTTCCAGTTCGCTCCGCGCCGCTCTTCGTGAAGATCCAGACGTTGTGCTCATCGGCGAAATGCGCGACTTGGAAACCATCGAATCCGCTCTGCGCATCGCGGAAACCGGCCACTTGACCTTCGCCACTCTGCACACAAATTCCGCGATTTCTACGATCAACCGTATCGTTGACGTTTTCCCCGCGCACCAGCAGCCCCAAATTCGCGCGCAGCTTTCGCTCGTTCTCGAAGGCGTTCTTTGCCAGGCGCTTCTGCCTCGAGCTGATGGCCGCGGCCGCGTCATGGTGATGGAAGTTCTCATTCCCACAGCCGCGATTCGCAACCTGATCCGCGAAGACAAAATTCACCAGGTTTATTCCGCGATGCAGACCGGAGTGTCGCAAACCGGAATGCAGACGTTTAACCAGAGCCTCGCGAACGCCTATTTCAACAAGCTGATTACGCTCGAAATCGCTCTCTCTCGTTCATCGAACCCCGATGAATTGCAGGACATGATCAACCGTGGAGTTTCTGGGCCGACCATGCAGTCGCCGGTCGGTGCGCGCAGATAGCACGCGCGCCGCAAAGATTCAGATGTCGAAAAAGTTTTGCACGAATTTGAAAAGGAGCTAAGAAATGCCTGTTTACACATACCGCGGGAAAAATCGTTCCGGAGCTGCGGTGACCGGGGAACAATCGGCCACCAGCAAAGCCGAATTGCAAAATATTCTTCGACGCCAGCAAATCAATGTCACCAAAATGTCGGAGAAGGGCAAGGAATTCAGCTTGCCCACCTTCGGCGCGGGCGTCAATTCTCAGGAAATTGCCATCTTCACGCGGCAGTTCTCCGTGATGATTGATGCCGGCCTCCCGCTGGTCCAGTGTCTCGAAATCCTGGCGAACCAGCAGGACAACAAGACCTTCCAAAAGATACTCACCGGCGTCCGCGGTGGCGTCGAAGGCGGAGCAACGCTTTCCGTCGCCATGAAGCAGTATGACAAGGTCTTCGACGCACTCTACGTCAACATGGTGGAGGCCGGCGAAACGGGCGGTATTCTCGACACCATTCTCCAGCGCCTCTCTCTCTACATTGAAAAGAACGTCAAACTCAAGCGCGCCGTGAAGTCGGCCTTGATCTATCCGATCGTCGTCATGATCGTGGCCGTTTCCGTTATCACCTTATTGCTCTGGAAGGTTGTTCCGATTTTCACCACTCTTTTTGCGAGCCTTGACGTTACTCTCCCTCTGCCCACACGAATCGTTATCGGCCTCAGCCACTTCGTTGGCAGCATCTTCGGTTTCCTGATGTTTGTTTTCGCGATTGCGGGCGCGATCGGTCTAAGAATGTGGTACGGCACCGATGGCGGACGCATGGCGATCGACAAGACGCTGCTGAAAGTTCCGCTCATCGGTCTTCTGCTCCGCAAAATCGCCGTTGCTCGTTTCACTCGTACTCTCGGAACGCTCATCACCAGCGGTGTGCCTATCCTTGAAGGTTTGGAGATCACCGCTCGTTCTTCCGGCAACGCGGTAGTCGAAAAGGCGCTGATTCAAACTCGAAAGCAATTGGAAGCTGGCCGTACGCTTGCCGATCCACTTCGCGAAACCGAAGTTTTCCCGGGCATGGTTACGCAAATGATTGCCGTCGGAGAACAAACCGGCGCGATGGACGCCATGCTTCAAAAAATCGCCGATTTCTACGAAGACGAAGTTGATGCGGCCGTGAAAGATCTCCTCGCCGCCATGGAACCCATCATGATCGTGTTCTTGGGACTCGTCGTCGGCGGCATTGTCATTTCGATGTACTTGCCGCTATTCGCCCTTATCGGAAAGCTCGCAGGCCACTAGACTGTTGGTTGTGGCCGCAAGTAACCGCCATCCGCTGATTCGAAAATGGGTCAGCGGATGAAGCATTTTCACAATGCTTCGGATTCAGCAGTTAGAGCTCGATTGTTTTCTTGCATGCGCAGAACAAGGAAAAGCATTCTTCTGAAATGTCGCTAACCCACAGCTCGAGTGAGTGGCTCAATTGGCTCAACCGCGGCCGCTTTCTCGTGGTGACGCTGCTCGGTTCGATCGTGCTGCTGTTGTGGCGCCTCGATCTTCTAGAACTTCCCGGCATCCCGTTCGGCGCACTGATCGTTCTTTGGTATGTGCTCGGAATTTTGTACGGTCTGTTTTCGAAGTGGATGGATTCACCATCCTGGCTTGGCCCTGTAGAAGTCGTCGGCGATCTCTTCATGATCACCGGCCTCGTCTACTTTACTGGTGCCCACGAAAGCCACTTCATTTCGCTCTACCTGCTCGTCATCATCGTCGCCAGCATTCTGTTTTCGCGGAAGGGAACTTTCCTCACAGCCGGTTTCGCGTTTGTATTGCTGGGCGGAATGGTCGAGCTTACTTTTTACAATAGGCTTCCGCGCACAGCGGGCGCCATGCCCACGGCGCACGCGCTCCAGACGTGGGTCTTCAGCAATCTTTTTGCGTTCCTTGCTGTCGCATATCTTTCGAACGTACTCGCCGAAAAATTGCGCCGCAAGGGCGCCGAACTTGAACAAAAAAGCGGCGAGCTCCAGGATCTACAAGCCTTCAACGAAGACATCATTCATTCCATGCGCGGCGGCCTGCTCACCACAGACGCGCAAGGCATCATCGTGCTCCTGAATCGCACCGGAGAAGAAATCACCGGCTACAAGTTCGCCGACGTACGCGGCAAAAGCCTCCACGAACTCTGGCCCGGCTTCTGGCGCGAAAATCAACACGACACCGAGCGCGCTCGCCTGCCGCGCCACGAAATTGATTTCAAGACCCAAGACGGCAATCAGCGCTTCCTGGGAATTTCCGTTTCTCCGCTTCGTACTCGCAGCAACAAAATGGGCGGCTTCGTTTTTAATTTTCAGGACCTCACCGAGCTTCGCCGACTCGAGCAGGAACTCGAAACCAAGGAACGCATGTCCGCGCTCGGCAGACTTTCCGCGGCCATCGCGCACGAAATTCGCCAGCCTCTCACCGCCATCGCTGGTTCGGTGAAAGAACTCGCGCGCCTCGCTCCGCTCAGCGAAGACGAACGCCACCTCGTCGAAATCGTCGGCCGCGAATCTGAGCGCCTCAATCTTCTGATCACCGAATTCCTCGCGTATTCGCGCGAAAAAACCTACGAATTTTGCGAAGCCGATATTTCCGGAATTCTGGACGAGACCCTCACCCTATTCGAGAAGCATCCGCAAATGAACGGCAAATACAAAATCGCAAAACGCCTTGCCGTTCAGCCCGTCCGCGCCCGCGTGGATTCCAATCGCTTGAAACAGGTGTTCTGGAACTTGTGCGACAACGCGCTCCGCGCAATGCCCACCGGCGGTACGCTTACAGTAGGAGTCGAGACCGCGCCATTTCTCGTGCGCATTCGTTTCAAAGACACCGGCATCGGCATGGATCCCAAGCAGCGCGAAAAAATTTTCGAACCTCTGCAGTCAGGTTTCAAGGGTGGCACCGGACTCGGTCTCGCAATCGTGTATCAAATCGTCCAGGCTCACAGTGGAAGAATCAGCGTCGCTTCTGAAATAGATCGAGGCGCGGAATTTACAGTAGAGCTGCCGCGCGTCGCGTAATTTTGCGACTGAATTAGCGGCGGCAAAGGAAGACTCGAAAGCAATGGCACACATGCTGGTGGTCGACGACGAACGCTCCATTTGCGAGCTGCTGGAGATTACTTTCCGCAAGGAAGGCCATCGCGTCGAAGTCGCTCTCAACGGCGAAAATGCAAAGCGCCGCATCGAATCGCAAGTCTACGACCTGATCATCTCCGATATCAAGATGCCGGACACAAATGGCGTGGAACTTTTGAAACTAACGCGCGAAGTTTCGCCCTCCACAGTTTTCGTGCTCATCACCGGCGTGCCCACAGTCGAAACCGCCATTGCCGCCGTCAACGCAGCCGCCGATCGCTACGTGATCAAAGACCACAACATGGTCGATCATCTCCGGCGCACGGTAGCGCAAGTTTCCGAAGCGCTCGACCTCAAAAAAGAAGCCGGTCTCCTACGCCGCGAATTGCGCCGCCTAACCGGCGAAGAAAATTTCATCGGACACAGCGCGAAAATGCGCGCGATTTTCGATCTCATTCAAGCCGTGGGCCCGCAGCAAAGCCGCGTGATGATCACCGGCGAAAGCGGCACCGGTAAAGAACTCGTCGCGCGCGCGATTCATCAGAACAGCCCGCGCGCCAAGGCGCCCTTCATCACCATCGATTGCGGCGCGTTTCCCGAAACGCTGCTCGAATCCGAACTCTTCGGCTACGTGAAAGGCGCGTTCACCGGCGCCAACGATAATCGCCACGGACTATTTCAGGCCGCGCACGGCGGCACGCTGTTCATGGACGAAATCGGCAACATGCCCATCAGCATGCAGGTGAAACTTTATCGAGTCCTGCAGGAAGGCCGTCTCCGTCCGCTGGGGAGCACTGAAGAATCCGAAATTGATGTTCGCGTAATCGGCGCCACTAACAAAGACCTCGAAA
>CAVRKW010000014.1:0-95566 GCA_963721845.1 uncultured Acidobacteriota bacterium
TTATTTTCAACAACTTTTTAGTAATAGTACTAGATAACGCTATTAGAATCATCACTTTACAAAAACAATGGGAGGGGGGAGGGAGGCCACCCAAACGATCTAACTAATTACAAACAAAGCACTTAAGTCGAGCGCGCAGCCTTTCCTGTCGCCCGCGCACCAAGCACTTCACAACGCAAAGTAACTCCAAATTTCACTCCCAGAATTTCGCAAAAAACCCCTAACCGCTCCAAACGGAAACGAGTACAAATACTCAGCGGAAACCCTGTTAACGCTCTTCTCCGCGCCATCGTCAAGCTATTGAGAAATGTGTGTCAGCCAATTCGCCAAACTCGCTCGAACTGATCGCCGCCGCCCGCAACGGCGATCGCCGCGCCTTCGGAACGCTCTACGAAATCTTCGGCCGCATGGTGCACGGAATTTTGCTGACGCGAGTAAATCACGCCGACGCCGACGATTTGGCGCAAGAAGTTTTCATCACCGCGATGAAAAAGCTTGGAAAATTGCGCGAGCCGGAGAAATTTGGTGGATGGCTCGCAACGATCGCGCGGAATCGCTCAAATGATTTTTTGCGGCGCGCATCGCGCTCAACGGATTTGCCGGAAGAAAGCGCTGTGCGGGAAACCGCGTCGTCAGATGCGGAAGCAGCCGCGGCGCTGTGCGCAATTCGCGAATTGCCGGAAGCGTATCGCGAAACTCTGATGTTGCGATTAGTGGAGGGAATGACCGGACCCGAGATCGCCGAGAGAACTGGATTGACCGCGGATTCGGTGCGCGTGAATTTGCATCGCGGAATGAAGCTGCTGCGTGAAAAACTAAAACGATGAGACTCGCAGCGGAAAGCAAGGAAGTGGAGAGATGAGCGAAGAAAACAGCCAATATTTGTGGGACGGAACCGGCGACGCGGATGCGGTCGTCACGCAACTTGAGAATTCGCTGCGTGTCTATCGATTTGCCGCGACGCCGCTGCGAACGGAAAGGATCTCCGCGATCGCGCCACCAACGGCGCGTCGCAAATACCTGCGATGGCTTGTGCCAATCGGCGCAACGATCGTCGCGTTCGCGTTGCTGACCTTCGGTTTGAGCGTGTGGAGATTGCGCTGGAGCGCGAATTCGCCGTGGAGCATCGCAGCAGTGCAGGGAACTCCGAAAGTAAACGGCGCAGCGATTGGCGCACGCGGAGAAATCTCGGTTGGGCAAGCGTTGGAGACCGACGCGAATTCGAGCGCGGAGGTGCGCGTCGCACGCATCGGCGTAATGCGAGTGGAACCGGGATCACGCGTGGAATTAATTTCCACGCGATCGGGCAAACATAGAATCGCGCTGCGACGAGGAACAATTTCCGCGCAACTCTGGGCGCCGCCGTGGTCGCTGGAAATGGTGACGCCATCAGCGATGGCGTTTGATCTCGGATGCAAATTCACTCTCGAAGTTTCTGCGGATGGATCAGGAGTGATGCGCGTGACATCCGGTTGGGTTGAGCTCGAGTCGAATGATTTGCAAACACTGGTCCCCGCCGGTGCAGTCGCAAACACTCGAGAGGGATACGCTCCGGGAAGTCCGTACTTCGAAGACGCGACGGAAGAATTCAAAGCTGCGGTACAAGATCTGAATTTTGGCGCAGTGGATTCGGCGCACAGAGAAAGAGCGCTAAAGGTCGTGGTGAACGAAGCCCGCGCGAAAGATGTGGTGACACTATTCAATCTATTTGCGCGAGCCGGTGTGTATGAACGCGAGATGCTTTATGCGCGCGCTGCCGCGCTGGATCCTCCGCCGCCGGGTACAACGCGCGAAGGAATTCTCGAAGGTGACGAAGTAATGATGAATCGCTGGTGGCAAACGCTTGGACTTGGAGATGCGAAGAAGTGGTGGATTCATTGGGAGGATGCGTTTTAAATTCGCTGGATGAGCTTGACAGCGGAAACGGGCGCAGTTATTTTATTTAGGACGTAGAAATGGATAATTTCGCTCCATCCCGGATCGCATCCGCACACGGCCAACGCAATGTTGGCGCGTCGTATTCCGCGCAGTGCATTCTTGCCTCGCAAAATCTTCGGGCCTGCGCATGTAAAAAGAATATGGCTATGTGTCGCTTTGCCAAAAATCCGGACAGGGGCGGACCTGTAATTTAATTAGCACTTAAATTCCAAAATTTCGAGGCCGCCCCTCACCGGGGCGGCCTTTTTGTTTTTGGGGGAGAGAAAAATGGGAAACGACAAAAAGCCAATCGCAATTTATTACGAACAACAAGACTGGTTCCGTCCACTGTTCGCGGAACTGGATAAACGCGGGACGAAGTACGTGCGGCTGGACGCGCGGCAGCACACCTACAATCCAGGAGGAGGCGATGGCGATTACAAACTGTTTTTCAATCGCATGAGTCCTTCGGCGTACACGCGCGGGAATGCGAACGGAATTTTCTATACGCTGAGTTATCTCTCCCACCTCGAACGAAATGGCGCGCGAGTTGTGAACGGACACCGCGCATTTTCAGTAGAGACTTCGAAAGCAACGCAAATTTCTTTGCTGAAGGAATTGGGGCTGCCATTTCCCGAGGCCCGCGTAATCAATCACGCGTCGCAAGCCGTGGAAGCGACGAAAGGATTGCGATGGCCGATCGTGATCAAACCAAATATCGGCGGAAGCGGCGCAGGGATTACTCGATTCGAAAATGTAGAAGAAATCGAGCGCGCGGTTGCCAAAGGCAAGATTGATTTCGGTCTCGATGGCACGGCGCTTGTGCAGGAATTTATTCCGGCTCGCGGTGGATTCATCACACGCGTGGAAGTGCTTGGCGGGAATTATTTGTACGCAATTCGCGTGTATCTCTCGGGAGATGGATACAACTTGTGTCCCGCGGATATTTGCCAGACGACGGACGGAACTGAACTTGCACGCGCGGCGTGCCCTGTGGATGCGCCGAAGAGCGGATTGCGAGTGGAAGGATACACGCCTCCGGTCGCAGTGATTGAAGCCGTGGAAAGAATTATGAACGCGGCAGGAATCGAAGTGGGCGGAGTGGAGTACATGATCGACGACCGCGACGGCAAATTGCTTTATTACGACATCAATGCGCTTTCGAATTTCGTGGCGGATGGGCCGCGAGTTGTGGGCTTCGATCCGTTTGTGAAACTGGCGGATTATCTCGAACAGGAGGCGCGCTGATGCGATACGGATACTGGCTTCCTGTTTTCGGAGGATGGTTGCGAAACGTGCAGGACGAAGGGATGGAGGCGAGCTGGAATTATGTGAGCCGGCTCGCGCGCCGCAGCGAGGAAATCGGTTACGACTTGACGCTGATCGCCGAATTAAATCTGAACGACATCAAGGGCGCAGCAGGCGGCGTCGCTCGATGCATGGTCAACAGCTGCGGCGCTGGCAGCGGTGACGCAGCGATTGGAACTGATGGTTGCGGTGCGTCCGAATTTTCATTTGCCTGCGTTGCTCGCGAAACAAGCCGCGAATATAGATCACATCAGCGGAGGAAGATTGTCGCTGAATGTGGTGTCGTCGTGGTGGGCGGATGAAGCGAAGCAGTATGGAGTGAGCTTCGAGCAGCATGACGAGCGATACGCGCGCACCGCGGAATGGCTGGAAGTGTTGAACGGAGTTTGGTCGCAGGAAAGGTTTTCGTACGATGGGCGATTCTTCAAAACGCAAAACACAGCACTTTGGCCGAAGCCGGTTTCGCGTCCGCGTCCTGTGCTTTATGCGGGCGGGGAATCGGACGCGGCGAAGGATTTGATTGCGCGTTCATGCGATGCGTACGTGATGCATGGCGATTCGCCGGAAATCATCCGACGGCGCGTGGAAGATTTGTCCGCGCGGCGCGAGAAATTCGGACTGGCGCCAATGAAATTTGGAATGGCGGCATACGCGATTGTCCGAGACACGGCGGAAGAAGCAGAAGCCGAGCGCCGCCGAATCACGAATGTGCAGCAGAGTGCGGCCGGATATCAGAATTACCAGCAGTGGCTTGCGGGGACGAAACTCGAGGCGCAGGTTTCGCTCGAAGATTATTCGGTTTCAAATCGTGGATTGCGAGCGGGACTCGTAGGTACCGCGGAGCAGGTGGAGGAACGGATTGCGGAGTACTCGGATGCGGGAGTAGATTTGTTGTTGCTGCAATCGAGTCCGCAGTTCGAGGAGATGGAGAGGTTTGCCGAGGCCGTGATACGGAAGACGGAGGTGCGAGTCGCTGCTGGGGCGTAGAGGAAACCGCGTAACGGCAACGGCTCTCACCGGAGAGACGCAGAGGGAGCAGAGAAAGTCGAACTACAAATCCCTCGCCGCTGAAGTGGTACTGTCTAGTGCGGAAAGCGGTATTTTGTATAAGGAGGATCGCGCATGCCACAACAGACGATCGATCTACACGTCAATCCTTCCGACGAAACTATCAGCATCGGGTCGCTCGCGGTTCGCTTCCTGATCACGGGTGAGAACTCCGGTGGCAGCGTTGCGGCATTTGAGCTCGTTGTGCCAGCCGCTCAGCGTCTGATGGCTCCCGCACATAGCCATGATCATTATGAGGAGACGATCTACGGCATCGATGGCGTTTTAACTTGGACCGTGAACGGAAAGCCAATTGAAGTCGGTCCGGGCCACGCTCTTTGCATTCCGCGAGGCGCCGTTCACCGCTTCGACAATAACGGAAATCGTGACGCTAAGGCGCTGTGCGTGATCACGCCGGGCGCACTTAGCCCGCAATTTTTCCGCGAGGCAGCCGAGGTGATGCGCGAAGCTGCAGGAGGTCCGCCGGACCGGGCCAAGATGGCGGAAATCATGCGCCGCCATGGCCTGACGCCAGCGCCGCCTCCGCCTCAGTCGTAGAAGGCACCACGTACCGCCGAGACTGGCTCGGCGATTGGTCGGGCGCCCCCTAAGCAAAAAGCGCGGAAGAATTTTCTTCCGCGCTTTTTTGACTTAGGCATCGCTGAGTTTTGCTCAGCGAATGAGCTTGAATTAATTGTTGTCTTGCGATGGAGCGCCGCGACGGCCACCTCGACCGCCTCCTTCGCGCGGAGCTTCTTTGCCCGCGTCGAGAGCGTTCCAGTTCATGATTGCGTTGAAACCCAGCGAGTAGGTGCCCTGAGTTTGCCAGCGCCAGAACGGCCGGATCGCGAACATCACGACGTGACCCTTGCCGAGATTGACGTCAACAACCGCAGCGCGGTTCGCAAGATATTGCCCGTTGGCGAGCGTGCCGGAAAGCAACATGTCTTCCGGCTTAGATGGGAATTGCAGCACGACACGCGGACGAGAATCGTCAACCGCGATTCCAAATTGCTGAGCGAGTTGGCGCATCTCTGCGAGGTCATCGCCAGCGGGGCGCTGATTTGCACCGGCCTTTGTTGCGTCATCTTCGTCGTCCCACGGCGAAATGTGTACGGGCACGGCGTTGGGAGTTACGTCTTGGCCCAGGCCGCCGTTGATATCGCCACCGCCCGCGCCGCCACGTCCGCCTCCACCTGCTCCGCGGCCGCCGCCGAAGCCGCCGAATCCTCCGCCACTGGCGCTGAGCACCGGGTTCTGATTGAAATATACGGGAAGATCAGAACCATCGAAGCCGTAAGCGATCGGACTTTTCTTGTCGGCGAACTTGCTGCGAAGAATCGATCCGCGAACAAAAAGCTGATCGGGATGCTCAACGGTGACTCCGCTCGTGATTCCGAAGTCAGGAAAAATTGTTGCGGTGGAACCATCGGTAATTAGAGTGCCACCTTCCTGAACAAACTTCGCAAGTTCCGCGAGACCTTCGAGGCCCATGCCGCCGCGAATGTCGTCACTCTGATCGACGTAACCGATATTCGGAAATTCCGCGGTCTTTTTGTAGGGCAGCGGAGTTTTCCCGGTGACGGGCGAACCGTTGACCTGCGAGATTGCTGTGCCGCCGACGTGCGGGTAAACGATCACGTCATACTTCGCGCGAAGATTTCCTTCCTTCAACAATTTGTCGGCGAAATATGTGTAGGGAATTCCGTAGGCGTCGAACGCGGCGCGCCACCAGCCTTCATCCTGCGTGCGGCTCCAGGAATGAATGTAGCCGATGCGAGGAATGGTGAGGTCGTGCGTCTTCACTTGCGGAGCGGCGGATGTGGCCCACGCAGAAAGTCCGAGATCCTTGAGGGATGCGTCGAGTTTTCCGCGATCGCCGCTGGGAATGATGATTGCGCCGGCGCGGAATTTGTGTCCGCCAAGTTCGAAATCATCTTCGGCGGCTTGCATTTTCGTGTCGGCATTTTTGAAGCGGAAAGTGACGATGTTGTTGTCGGCGGTATTTTCGACAACTACGACGGAGCCATCGCCCTGAATTCCACCCGGAGCTTTTACGTCTGCGGTAATTAGAGTCATCGGCTGTGTGAGGATGGATTTGTCGCCGACGGTTTGAATTTTGATGTCGCGCATCATCTGGAACGTCCAGCCTGTGTCGTCATACGGGCTGGGATTTTGCGGCGCGTAATTCTGCACGGAAAAATACATATCGGCGACGGTGCGGAACGGTTGATCGCCGCGGACGACGTAATCGCCCGCCTGCACGGAAACATTTCCAGCGGTGAACGCGGAATTTGCGCGGCTGACTTCGAGTCCCTGATGACGCAAATCGTTTACAGCATCAGCAGTATCGGACTTGCGGCGCTGACCAGCAGGAATCACCCAGCCGTACACCGGTCCATTTTTGCCTTTGTCGACCGCGCGCTTGGCCTTGAGCCAGTAGTTGTCTAGATAGAGATCGCGATTACGCGCGACATGATGGAGCGCGAATAGAATTCCGGATTCCTGGATATTGGTATTGTCTCGCGGCCCCCATTGAATGGAAGGAAGTGGCGGATTTGGCCTAAACCATTCGCGGCTGGTGGTGGTTGCCCCAGGGCGAACGACGTATGGATCGGGGCCGTAGCTTTGTACTTCGTAAAAGCGGCCGATGGCGTTGTGACTGTGCGCGATAAAGAACATGTAGTTGGGAACCCAGCCATCGTAGAAGCCGTAGGTCCACACTCCGGGCACGCCGCGCTTGGTCATTTCCATCACGTCGTTTTCGGCGAGCATCCACCATTCATCGATGGTGATGGGATCGATCGTGTCGTTGTACGGGCCCGTGCCGGTGGAAGCGTAGAGATAGGTCTGCGCTTCGTGAAGATCGTGGAGCACGGTGGGATGCCACTCGATGCTCATATTGTTGATGGCTTGCGTGAGTTTGAGGAGCTGGCCCATGCCGTCGCGATTGTTATCGTGCTGAACGTATTTGCCCCAGTACATGAGCGGAAGGCGGGCATCGCCCGGTGCGCGCTTTTTGTTGAAGTAGTAGGTGTCGACTTCAGCTTCGCGGCCATCGACTTCGATTACGGGAGTGATCAGCGTGATTACGTTTTTTCGAATTTCTTGAACGAACGGAGTTTCCTCGACCATGAGGCGATAGGCGAGCTCGATCAGCATTTCCGGGCCGCCAGTTTCGGGCGAGTGCATTCCGCTGACGATGTAATAGATAGGCTTGGAAGTCTTGAGGAGTTCCTGCGCCTGAGCTTCGGTGGTTTTGCGCGGGTCGGTGAGCGAGCCGAGCTGGTCTTTATATTTGTCGAGAGACTTGATGGTTTCTTCGTCGGCGACGGCGAGGCAAACGATGTCGCGGCCTTCTTCAGTGGTGCCAATCTTCCAGAATTTTGCGCGAGGAGAAGCTTTGGCAAGCGCTTCGTAATAGCGCGCGATATCGTGGGCGTAGGTAAGTTCGCCGGGAGTGCCGGGGATGCGGCCGAAAAATTTCAGCGGAGAGGGAACTGTGTCTGATGCTGGCATGTGGTCGACGAGTTCCGTGGTGATGCGCGGATCGTTCATCTTGGGGTCGCTCATATATTTCTGGATGAGCGCGGTGTAGGCGTCGTCGGATTTCTGCGATTGCATCGCCGAGGATTTGGACGAGGCTTTCGACTTGTTCTGCGCGCGCAGATGCGATGCGGCAGGGAAGCAGAGCAGCGCTAAGGCGAAGGCAGCGCAGACGGCGAGGGTGGCGCGGGATTTCATTGATGCTCCTTTCGAGTAGACGCAATTGCAGCAGCGGGTGCGAAATTCGGCTTCATGAGCGGGCAAATGTATCAGAAATCGGAAACATTGATGTGAGAAAGTCGCGCGCGGTTACAAGTTTTTCGGAAAAGTTGTGCGGGCGAATTGGGAATTACGCGGTGCGGTAGTTTGTGAAAACGATGCGGGGTAGAGTTCGCGCTGAGATATACTCGGGCGCTCGAAAATATATCTTGCGTCCTGTGGTGGGACAACTTGGATACGAAATTTCAGGAACCATTCCGGAGGAAGAGAATGCGATTGCGAATTCAGAAATTCGCTTGCGGCGCGGTGCTTGCGCTGACGATTTGCCTGGCAGTTGCGCGGGGCGCGGAAGCGCAGCAAATGGCTGGAGGCGCTGCGGCGATGACGACGGCGGATTATGCGCGCGCGGAAAAATTCATGGGATACAACACGACTCCGCTTGGTGTATCGCGCCGGAGTGCGCGCGAATTGGCTGGCCGACGAGCGGTTCTGGTATCGCGTCACGACTGCGGATGGAAGCGAGTTTGTGATGGTCGATGCGGCGAAGGGAACGCGCGCGCCGGCGTTTGATCAGGCGAAATTGGCGGCGGCGCTTTCCGCCGCGACCGGCGAAAAATACGACGCGACGCACTTGCCGTTCATGGATTTCGATTTTTCGGAGGATGGAGGGGCGATCATCGTAAGCGTTCATGGGCGACGATGGCATGCGATCTGCACGCGCTGACGTGCGGCGCGGCTCCGAATGCGGGGCGGGGCGAGACGAGTCCTGCGGGAGGGCGCGGGGGGCGCGGCGGCGCTGCGCGGATGGAATTCCTTCGCCGGATGGAAAGCGGACGGTGTTCATTCGCGATTAGAATCTTTGGGTGAGAGAGTTGGCGTCTGGACAGGAACGGCAACTTACGACAGATGGCGTGAAGGATTTTGGTTACGCGACGGACAACGCTGGATGGACGAAGAGCGATCGCGCGATCGTGATGTGGTCGCCGGACTCAAAAAAAATTGCGACGTATCAGCAGGACCAGCGCAACGTGGGCGAGATGTATCTGGTGGAGACGAAAGTGGGGCATCCGGCGTTGCACGCATGGAAATATCCGCTGCCCGGGCGACGACGTGGTGACGATGATTCAGCGCGTGGTGATCGATGTGGATGGGCGAAAGATGGTGCGATTCAAGATGGCGCCGGACCAGCACCGGTCATCGCTGTGCGACGACATCGCTTGTCGCGCGGGGGAATGGTCGGATGTGTATTGGAGTCCTGATGCGACGCACATCGCATTTGTGTCCACTTCGCGCGATCACGAAGACGAAAAACTTCGCATCGCGGATGCGAGTACCGGCGCGTGCGCGACGTGTATGACGAAACGTCGACGACCGATCTGATTTCGGGCAACGGCGCGATCGACTGGCGATATCTGCCGGCGTCGAATGAATTTATCTGGTATTCGGAGCGCGACAACTGGGGACAGCTTTATTTGTACGACGTGACGACGGGAAATTGAAAAATCAGATTACTAGCGGCGAATGGGATGTGACGCAATTGCTGCGCGTGGATGAGAAGAATCGAGTGCTTTATTTCCTCGGCAGTGGGGAAAGAGAAGGGGCGCGATCCTTACTTCGCGCATTTGTATCGGATGGGATTCGATGGAAAAAATCATGAAGTTGCTGACGCCCGAGGATGCGAATCATGATGTGTACACTTTCGCTCGCGGGAAAATATTTCGTGGATAGCTATTCGAAGCCCGATACGCCGCCGGTGGCTGTGCTGCGCGATGCGGAAGGAAAGCTGTCAGCAAGCTCGAAGAGAGCGGATATTTCAAAATTGGTGGCGACGGGATGGAAGCCGCCGATGTCGTTTTCACGGTGAAGGCGCGATGACGGCGCGACGGATATTGTACGGGCTGATGTACAAGCCGACGAATCTCGATCCGAACAAGAAATATCCGATCATGAATCACATTTATCCCGGGCCGCAATCTGGCAGCATCGGCGGATGGGGATTTTCGGCGGCGCGCGAGCGATTGCCAGGCGCTGGCGGAGCTTGGGTTCATCGTGGTCGAGATCGATGGGATGGGGACGCCGTTTCGTTCGAAGAAATTTCAAGACGCGTATTACGCGAACATGGGTGACAACACGTTGCCGGATCAAATTGCGGCGATGAAGGAGCTGGCTGCGAAATATCCATGGATCGATCTCGATCGCGCGGGAATTTACGGGCATTCGGGCGGCGGATTTGCAACGGCGGACGCGATGTTTCGTTATCCGGATTTTTTCAAAGTGGGGATTTCGGAATCGGGGAATCACGACAATCGCGAGTATGAAGATGATTGGGGCGAGAAGTGGCAGGGGTTGCTGGACGAAAAATGCGGACGGCACGACGAATTACGACGATCAAGCAAATCAAAATGATGGCGAAAAATTTGAAAGGGCATTTGCTCCTGGCGCATGGCACAATGGATAACAACGTGCCGCCGTACAACACGCTGCTAGTGGTGGATGCATTGATCAAGGCCAATAAGGATTTCGATTTGCTGATGCTGCCAAATCAGGCGCATGGCTATGGGAGCGAAAGCAATTACATGATGCGGCGGCGATGGGATTATTTTGTGAGGTATTTGCTCGGCGCGGAGCCGCCGCACGAATATGAGATGCATCCGCCGGCGCCAGCGCGGGGCGGGTCGAGGAACTGTGACGTTGTAGAATTTCGCATTTCAGGAGATAGACCACTGGTGGCGAAAGTCGCCGCTTTGGACCAAAGTAGTGTGCGAATAGTTTGTTAGCTGCCCACTCTCTATTTTTGGGCTTGCGGGCTTGCGTTTGAGTCTGCGAGGCATCAGTTGCAGCGGAGATTCCGTTCATACTTTTCGTTAGCATCGTCGCCTCAGTCCCGTGTCGGCGGTGTCTGCATATTGTGGTTCAAGGTGGCTGTATGTCGTTACGGGCTTTGCGCTGGGAACCTTTCTTTTCATCGGATGGAGCATGCGCTGAACGGAAGATACGTATAAGCCGATGTTTCCACTGCGGATTAGCATTGTTTGCGTCGCGGTGCTTCTGTCGAGCATCAGTTTGATTTCCGCGCAAACCCCGCGCGCTACGCACACTGTCACTGCTGGCGCGACGAGCATGCTGCTCGATGGGAGCCCGTCCAAATTATTTCTGGTGAAATGCATTACCCGCGAATTCCGCGCGAGTATTGGCGCGATCGGTTGAAAAAAGCGCGCGCGATGGGGCTGAACGCGATCACCACGTACGTGTTCTGGAATTTGCACGAGCCGAAGCCGGGCGTTTTTGATTTCAGCGGACAGAACGATGTCGCGGAATTCATTCGCAGGCGCAGGAGGAAGGGCTGTACGTAATTCTGCGGCCGGGTCCGTACGTTTGTTCGGAGTGGGATCTCGGCGGGCTTCCCGCGTGGCTGCTTGCGGATCGAGAAATTGTTTTGCGCAGCCGCGATCCGAAATTTCATGCGGCCTGCTGAACGATATTTGCAACGGCTCGGCACGGAGCTAGCTCCTCTGCAATATTCGCGCGGCGGGCCGATCATCGCGGTGCAAGTGGAAAACGAATACGGATCGTTCGATAGCGATCATTTGTACATGGGCGCGATTCGCGACGCGATAAAAGCCGCGGGGCTCGGCGAAGTGTTGCTGTACACAGCGGATGGACCGGAGGAATTGCCGAGCGGCACGCTTCCGGATTTGCACGCGGTAGCAAATTTCGGGCCGGGAGACGCGCCCGAAGCGTTCGCGACGCTGAAGAAATTTCGGCCGAATGAATTTGTGATGTCGGGCGAATATTGGGCGGGATGGTTCGACGCGTGGGGCAAGCCGCACGAACACACTGACGCGGCGCAGCAAGCTAAAGAACTGGATTGGATGCTGTCGCAGGGCGCGTCAGTAAGCCTTTACATGTTTCACGGCGGAACTTCGTTTGGATTTATGAATGGCGCGAATTGGACGAAGGAAGGTTATGCGCCGCAAACGACGAGTTACGATTACGATTCGGCGCTGGATGAGTCCGGGCGGCCGACGAAAAAATATTTCATGTTTCGCGACGTGATTGCGAAGCATCGGGTGGTGGGCGATGCGCCAGTTGCCGGATTTGCCGAAGCCGACACAGATTATTTCCATTCCGGAATTTCGTCTGGATCGCGCGGCCGCGCTATTCGAAAATTTGCCGAAGCCGGTTGCGAGTGAATCGCCGGTGCCGATGGAAATGCTGGGGCAATCGTACGGATACATTTTGTATCGCACGACGATCGCCGGACCTGTTGACGGGATGCTGAAGATGGATGACCTGCACGACTATGCCGTGATTTTTCTGGATGGCGCGCGCGTTGGTGAGTTGGATCGGCGGCTTGAAGCAGAATCAAATCGCGCTGAAAACTTCGGCGCAATCGGCCGTGCTGGATATCCTCGTCGAAAATACCGGCCGGATAAATTTCGGGAAACAATTGCGCGGCGAATGGAAGGGAATTACGGATTCTGTGACGCTGGCCGATCGCGCGCTCACCGGCTGGCAAATTTATTCGCTTCCGATGAGCGATCTTTCCACGCTGCATTTTTCCGATGCGCCCGCTCGAGGCCCTGCGTTTTATCGCGGCAGTTTTTCTCTCAACGAAATCGGCGACACGTTTCTCGACACGCGCGGCTGGCACAAGGGCGTTGCGTGGATCAACGGTCACTGCCTCGGACGTGTTTGGGATATTGGGCCGCAGCAAACTCTTTATGTTCCCGCGCCGTGGCTGAAGCGTGGCGCAAATGAGGTAATTGTTTTTGATCTCGCCGAGCAGCCGAAACCGATTCTGCACGCGCTGAAGGAACCCATTTTGGATAGTATCCGCGCGGCAAAATGAAAAGCGCTTAGCCCGCGGTTTCGAGCGTCATCACCTGAAACGGCCCGAGAATTATTTCCGTCGTGCGGCCCGGCCGGAGTTCGATCGATTCCGAACTTCCAGTATCCTGCCAGGGACTCTTCATCCGCATTTTTGCCGGCGAACCTTGCGGCAATTCAAACGCAATTTGGGGATCAATCTCCATTGTCTGCGGACGATCGGCCGGATTCCTCAGCGTAAGAATTGCTTTTCTCGGCGACCACGCCGCCCATCCGTACGCCTCCAACAAATTCGGATCGCCGCCCACCCAGTGCGTATCAGCGAGAACGTCTGCATTTTTCCGCGACCACTTCGCCGATTCCGCCAGCACGTCCCAGTGTTTATCGGCGAGCAGCGAATGGGTGATGTACATTTCCTGGCACTGCGTTCCGGTTCCGAAATATGAACGCACTTCAGCCGAGAAATCATCGCCGGGATCGGTATCGAGGTTGTGCGCGCGCTTGGCAAAAATAATTCCGTGCAGCATCAGCGAATTCAGCGGATACAGCGGTCCTTTTGCCACCACATTTCGAAACGTATCCGCATCGCGATAGGTGATCCATTGCTGGCGCGAGGTGCCCACGCCGCTAAAACTGTGATCATCGCCGCCGCGCCACGTGGAATCCGCGTAACGCAGCCAAAACGGCGAAGGATAAGTTCCAGTGGTGAGATTCACGTACAAATCAGGTTCGGCTGCGCGCAGATCGTCAATCAACGCGATCGCAGCCGCAAAATCGCTGCCGAATTGGCTTCCCGGAATTACATCGGATGAGCTTCCGGTGCCGTCAAACTTGAATTGGTTCACCCCATAATCGCGAACCATGTTGAGGCACACTTCGCGAAAGCGTTTGTAATAAACGGGGCCTGAAAGCGCCAGGCCATCCGCATTGATTTCAAAATTGTTCTGCTTGGCGTATTCCAGCCGCTCCTGGCGCGCTTTTGCGTAGCCGCCCCACGGAGAAAGCCACACGCCGGGCTTGGATTGATATTTCGCTGTGGCTTGCGCAACGCCATCGAAGCCGTGCGGAAATCCGGAATTGAAAGCCCAGAACTTGTGATCGTCCCATCCGTCGTCGAGCAAAAAAGAATCGAGCGTGACGCCGCGCTTTACGTGCAATTCCTGGCCGAACGCATCAATCGCGTCGACCACCTGCGCTTCGGTGAACGGCTCGAAGTCATACCAGGTGTTGTAATGAAGAAAAGTTCTGTACGGATGTGCGCGTTCGCGTTCCACGTAGCGCAGAAAATCGCGCCGCATCTGCCCGGGAGCGGCAACGCCGATCACTGAAGAATAGGCGACCTCCTGATTTGCTTTCAGCGGCAGCGGTCGATCGATGGTCGCGCGTGCGCGGCCGCCTCCCGCTGTGCTCGCGCTTAGAGGATGCTCGAATCCAAAAAACCAATCGGACTGTGTGATCGGCGAGCCGGCCACCGTCCCGATTACACTTGCATTTTGCAGCGGAACATCGATCAGGCACACCGTGTCGATCGGCAAATCCGCTTTGAGTGCGCGGAGAACAACTTCCTGACGAATGTAGTGCGAGCTATCGCGCAGCACCGCGCGCCATGTTGCGCCGAGAGTGCCGCCGGCGTCGCGAAACTCCGCGACGATCTGGCGCCCGCCTAATCGGCTGGCCATCTGCGAAGCTTGCGGATTTGCGGTGAGCGTTTCGATGCGCGGTTCGCCAACGAGCCGCAATTGCGAAGACGCGATATTCGGTTTCCCTTCGAAGCTCATCCAAAACGCATCGGACAAGTGATTGATCGTGTGGGAAGCGCGCTTGTGCTGGAGCTGCGAAATCCGCAGGCCGCCTCCATCAATCATGAACTCTGCGGAAATAAATTCGTTACTCAGCCGCAAGAGCGACCCCGTAATTTCAGCGTTCGATTGTTGCGGCGCTTCCGCGGCGAGGAATCGCTCGCTGCTGTGCGCCAGAAGTGGCCACGCGGCTGCCGCGCCCAAACCCAATGCTCCAGTCCTCACAAAACTGCGGCGCGAAAAATAATTTCTTGCGTCGCGCTCGCTCGGGTGTTTGTAGTTGTCAGACATCGGGCATCTCCTGTATTCGAATTCATCTAACGCAACGCGACATTCTACAGCGTCAACATTGCGGGGCCGGGTCGTGTTTCAAAAAATTGGCTCGAGGCGGCCGCACCGGGAAATGTTTCGCGATATGTCGCAGACCATTCCGATATGAATTGTCCTGCGTCCGCCACAGGTATCAGAGCCCATACGCTTCCGCCAAATCCCGCGCCAAATGCGGACGCCGCAATCGCACCGAGTTGGCGCGCGGAACGAGCAAGTTCGATTGTCTGCGGTACCTGGTTTTTCAAAAGTTTCTCTGCCGCGAATTGTGATTCGTCTACGAGTCGGCCAAATTCACGCCACTGTTGGTTAGCAATCGCTTCACTCGCTGCCGGGATTATATCCAGCGACTCCCGCAAAAATTGCGCGAAGCGATCCAACAGCATCGACGCTGAGAAATTGCCGACGTGATTTGTGTTGATGGCCTGACGAATTCGTTCAGGTGCATCGTGCGATGAAGTCACCGCCGCAAAAAGTGTTGCGTCTTCTCGGCGTGAATCCGCGCGCCAGATATCCAGCACCGCGCCGGCAGCACGCGACGCGCGGTTATAGGAATCCTTCGCCGCGCCTGTTTTGTCGGCTGCGATCCCGCTGACGCCGACTACGAATGTCAAATCATTGCCAAACGCGATATCGAATTCGCGCCGCGCGGGACAAAACGAATACTGGCTCAGCGTGTCCGCCGCGCAACAAAGTATGGCGACATGATCTTCGCTGCCGCCATGCGTTCCGACGCCTGTTTCCCCGGCGAGCGTGCCAAACGATTGCCCGTTTTCAATGCACGCGAGATACGTCGCGAGATCTTCGTCGCTCCGAATATTCGATTTGTATTCCGCGCGCTCAGCACAAATGATTCACGCCGCTCAGCGCCGCGAAAATTGCGATCACCAGCGCGCTGGAACTGCTCATGCCCGCAGCACGAGGCAAGTCGCTCCCGAAAACAATGTCGGCTCCTCGCAAATCGCCGGGAAAATTTACAGCCAGCCGCCGCGCCACTGCCGTTACATATCCCAACCAGTGCGACCGCGAAATCGCATCCATCGAGAACGGAATTTCCGCTTCGCGATCACCAATTACATCGACAAGGTGCAGCGTCGCGTCGTCGCGCGGCGCCACCGAGATGCAAATTCCGCGTTCCGCCGCGCACAATAAGCTGCGGCCTCCGGCGTAATCGGTATGCTTGCCGAGAACCTCGATGCGGCCCGGAACGTAAAATCGGTGAATCTCGTTGGCTCGCGAGCGTCCGCGCATCGCGAGCAATCGTTGCTCGACCTGCTCGAACAATATCGCTTTCGCTCGCGCGGGTGCTGCGCCCATGCCAGCGGCGACAAGTCGCTCTGATAAATCCCCAGTCAAGGTCGCGGCTCGATCCCGCTGAGCATTTTCGTGACGCTCTCAATATCCGACCGGTGCGAAAGATCAAGCACGCCGTCTACGCATCGCAACATTTTGTAATTTGCCTTGCGAGTGGCGATCGCCTGTTGAATCGCGCCCGGCAATTCGTATTCTCCGCGCGAAGAAAGCGGCGCGTTCCTGCACGCATCAAAGATGCCGCTCGAAAATCGCCAGATATTCATGCTGATCAATGCGTTGTCGCCCGCAACATCCGCGGCTTCGCCCGGCTTTTCGAATAATATGTTTCCAAGTATCCATCTGTCGTTGACTTTACAAATCGCATAGCTGCGAATTCGCTCGGCATCGATATTACTTTTCTGAAGCAGCGCGCCCCGTTCAAACAGCGCAACCCCGGGCACGCCAAGTTTCGCAATCCCTCGCAACGCGCTGTGCGGATAAAAATTATCCGAATTGATCATCAGAAATTCGTCGTCGCCCGCAAATGTCTCGGCAGCGAGCATCGCATCCGCCGATCCGCTTCGGCTCCTGTTGAATTGCAAATGAAACGCGCACGCGCATCGGCGGCGATTTCACTTCGTAATATTCGCGAATCGCGCCATGTTCGGGGCCGATCACCAAACAAACTTCCTTGTATCCCGCATCGGCAAGCCCGCTCAAAACATAATCCAAAAACGGACGCTTGATCGGTATCATCGCTTTGATCCCCGTGTCGGCGGCCGCGGATTGCGCCGCGTTCAGATGCGCGGTCCGATCCTGCTTCTTCATGCGCGTTCCGAGTCCGCGCGCGGGAATCACAACTTTATGTATTTCGCGGCTCATCGATTATTCAACGATTATTCAATCCCCGGCTTACCCGAATCGCGCTGCTCGCGGAGCCGCCGGAACATTTCACGCAAATCTCCAAACCCGCGCACAGTAACCACCAAGGTGATCACCGCAAACGCAGCGCCTGACACAATCAGGCTCGCAATCCAAAAATAATTGCCACGCGCGAATCACAAATGCACCTCGCCCGAATTCAAAACACCCATGGAAGGGAATTACCGCGCGGCCCAAGCAGCGATCCCATCAGCAACCCCACCGCCGCGAATCCAAACGCGCAGAATCCCGCCGTAGTTTCGCTCCAATGCAAAAAGAAAAATGGAATGATCGCGCCCGCCGCGCCAAGAATCATTGCCAGATAGCCGCCCGTCGTAGTTGCGCGTTTCCAGTACAATCCGCCCACAACGCTCGCAAAGGCTCCCGCAAGAAAAATTGTTCCGGTGACATTCAGATACAAATACACAGCCCCCGGAGGTGTGTAGTACAAACCCCAGAACATCAGAAACAAACTCACAAATAAATTCGCGATCCGATTCAGCAGGATTTGCCTCTTCGAATCCAGATCGGGCTTGCCGCATCAATTTGCGCAGTGGCTGCACCACATCTTGCGAAAGAATCGAACTCCATCCCAGCAGATACGAACTATTCACAGACATCGTCGCCGCAAGCATTCCCGCCACTACAATTCCTTTAATTCCCGGCGCCAGAATCACCGAGAGCATCGTCGGCATCGCATCAATCGGCGCAAGCGTATGCCCGTTGATCACCGGCGCGGGGACTCCGCCCACTCGCGCGCCGATTCCAAACATTGCGAATGCCGCGATCCCCCATAGCATGGGCAGCATTCCGCGCCCCAGGAAAATAAATCCCGTCCAGGTCATCACACGCTTGCTGGTCTCGGGACTCTTCGTCGAAAACATTCGCATTGCCGTCGTTTGCCAGCAGGTGTGAATCGAAAACCACAGCAGCGCCTGCCAAATCAAAAATTTCCATCCAAATTGCAAATTCGCAAATGGACTGTACCCGCCCAGCCCCATCGTGTGCGTCACAGCATCCGTGATTCGATGCCACCCCGCGCTATGCACCGCGTAAATGCTCACGACCACCGTCGCCACAGAAAGCAGCGCGTACTGAAAAAAATCCGTAATCACCACAGACACCATGCCGCCAAGCATCGTGTACACAACTTCAAGCAGCAGAATAATCGTCATCACCAGAATCAAATAGCGCGCAGCGATTCCGCTGATGATCGTGAGAAATTCGCCTTCAATTTTCAGAAACACGCCCATATTCAAAATTCCGCCAAGCGCTACCAAGATCCCCGTCACCAATCGCAGTCCCAAGCTGTATCGCCGCTGAAAATATTCCGGCACGGTCATCAACTTCAGCTCGCGAAATTTTTTGACGATGAATCCCGTGCGGCCGACGATGATCATCACCACGCCGGAAATCAGCGCCGTGGAAAACGCCGCGAAGCCGTACTTGTAGCCCAGCTCCGCGTTGTACATGAAAGTGATTGTGCCGATTTCGGTCGCAGCCAGCGTCGCAATTCCGAGGTAGAGCCCAAGCTCGCGCCCCGCCACCAGATAACTTGAGATGCCGCCAACGTAGCGTTTCCCCGCGAGCCCCACGGCCAGCGAAGCCGCCAGATAAATCCCCACGATGGCCCAGTCGATCGGTGCAAATCCCATTCGCTCTCCACAAACCGCGGTAATACTACCGGAACGCGAATCGTTTCGCCTCGCAGAAACAATTTCCATCGCCGCGCGTCTATACAAGTCGGCGGGTAGGTGGACAGACTACCCATACTAGGGTAGGCTCACTACCTATGACGAGAAATTCGACACCGCGAAACGCCGCTCAGCCGGAAGAGCGCCTCGATCTTTTTCAAGGCACGCTCGATCTCCTCATTCTCCGCACCCTGCGCTGGGGACCGATGCACGGCTACGGCATCGCCAAATTCATCGCGCAATCCTCACAGGAAACTTTCCGCATCGAACACGGATCTCTCTACCCCGCGCTGCAGCGATTGCTTCAAGAACGCTGGATCGCCGCCGAATGGGGCACCTCCAGCACGAATCGCCGCGCGAAATTTTATCGCCTCACTCCCGCAGGACGCCGCCATCTCGCGGGTCAGCAATCTCGTTGGTCGCGTTTCACAAAAGCTATCGCCGCGGTGATGACTTCGCCGCGGCCTGCTTCCGAGGAGGAATAGCCATGTCGCTTCGCCGACTTTGGTCCCGGCTCCGAGCAGTTCCTCAGCGCGAAAAAATCGATCGCGAATTGCAGGACGAAATTTCCGCGCACATTGACATGCAGGAAGCGGACAATCGCCAAGCAGGCGCTTCCGGCGGCGCAGCCTACACAAACGCCCGCCGCGAAGTTGGCAACGCCACGCTCATCCGCGAAGACGCGCGCGCCGCGTGGGCCTTCCCATTTCTCGAAAGCATTTTGCAGGATGTTCGCCATGCCGCGCGCCTGCTCCGTAAGAATCCCGGCTTCACTGCGATCGCGGTTCTCACGCTCGCTCTCGGGATTGGAGCCAACACCGCGATCTTCAGCATCGTTGACACCGTGATTCTTCGCCCGCTCCCATACAAAGATTCCGCTCGCATCGTGAACGTGCAGACCAGCACCGCGATGTTTCCGGGATTCAAGCTGGGAATTTCCTGGCTGGCGCTTCAGCGATTCAGCACCGATGTTCCCGCCATCGAACAATCCGCCGCATTCAGCAGCAGCGACATGAATTTCAATTCCGGTGGCCATCCCGATCGCGTAAACGTCGTCGGCGTCTCCGATGATTTTTTCTCCGTGTTCGGAATCACTCCGGAGCAAGGACGCCTTTTCATCAGCCAGGATCAGCAAAACGAGCAGGGCCATCTCGTCGTCCTTAGCGACAATACTTGGCGCACCCGTTTCGGAGCTTTCGCCGAGCGTGGTGGGCCAAACAATTTCGCTCGATAAACAGAGCTACACAGTCATCGGCGTCGCCGCCCGAGATTTCTCCTATCCGCAGAAGACTTTTGCATGGACGCCCCTCTTCGTTCCCATCCCAGAGCGCACAAATCCCACTTCCTTTTATTACCAGGTGCTTTCGAAACTTCGGCCGGGCGCGAATGTCGCACAGGTAAGCGCGCAACTGAAAACAATTGCCGACCGCATCGCGAAAGATAATCCTGTCCTGCAAAAAGGCTACGACATTGTTGCGACTCCGATGCTCGAACAGCGCGTCGGTAATATTCGGCAGGCCTATCTCATCTTGCTGGCTGCCGCCACGTTCGTTCTGTTGATCGCCTGCGCGAATCTTGCCAGCCTTTTGCTCGGCCGTGGAATGTATCGCCAGCGCGAAATGGCATTGCGCGCCGCATTGGGCGCGTCTCGCGGAAGGCTCGCCCGTCAGATGCTCGTCGAAAGTTGCTTGCTCGCTGTGATTGGTGGCATCGCTGGCGCCGCACTCGCGGCCGCTGGAGTAAAACTATTCGTCGCCATCGCGCCTGCCGGCACGGCACGTTTGGATGAAATCACTCTGAATCCCACTTTGTTGTGGTTCTCGCTCGCAACATCCCTCGCCGCGGGAATCTTGTTCGGACTCGTTCCTGCCCGCCGCGCCGCCAAATTCGACGCGAATAATTCGCTGAAAGACGAGCCATCGGGTGGCCTCGTGCGCACCACAAGTGGACGCAGCCCAAAGTTGGGCGGGGCATTGGTCGTTCTCGAAATCGCGCTCGCGTTTGTTTTGCTCTTCGGCGCGGCTCTCACTGCGCAAAGTCTTTCGAGGCTGCTGAATGTGAAGACTGGAATTCGCACCGACCACATTCTCACCTTCGAATTGCCGCAAAAAGATACCGGCATCAATACGCCCACCGAAGCGCAAATGAAATCGATGATTGCAGCCCAAAACGAAAAACTCGCGCAACTACTTCCTCGCCTCCGTGCTCTCCCGGGCGTAGAAGATGTTGCTATTTCTAACTATGGCGTTCTCTCGGGAAATACATCTCTGCTTTCTGGAGATCTCCACCTCGAAGGTCAACCCGCGCACCCTGATACGCCGATGATGACCATGGCGCGCACGGTTTCCCCCGACTTTTTCAAAGCCCTCGGCATTTCCGTTTCGCGAGGCCGCGCATTCACCGAACAAGACGCGCCCGGGTCGCAGCCAGTCGCCATGGTCAACGAAGCGTTCGCGAAAAAATTCCTCGGCTCCCTCGACGTCGTAGGGAAACATATCCTCAACGGCCCAGAGTCGCCGAAAAATCAAACGCCTCCGACAGAAATCATTGGCATTGTTGCAGACACGCGCGACTTTCAACTCGGCAAAGATCCCGAGCCGGAATATTATTCGCCACTGCTTCAGCAATATATCGATTCGCCGCTGGTAATGATTAGAACCTCCGGCGCTCCTCTCGCCCTCAGCAATGTTGTCTCGCAAGTTGTTTGGTCTCTCGAGCCCGAACAGCCCATCACCGATATCGCCGAGTTAAGTCGCGACGTTTCCGCAACCGTCGGCGAGCCGCGCATGCACGTCATTCTTCTCGAGGTTTTCGCGGGCATCGGACTCGCGCTCGCATTACTCGGTGTCTACGGAGTGCTCGCTTACTCCGTCGCCCGCCGCACTCGCGAAATCGGCATTCGCATGGCCCTCGGCGCGCGCCCGGGCCGCGTGCTTCGCATGATCATCCGTCAGGGGCTCGCGCTCGCCATCGCTGGCACCGCGATCGGCGTCGCCGGAGCGTTCGCGCTCAATAGATTTATCGCCAGCGAATTATATGGAGTGAAGCCCACCGATCCCGCCACATTCATCGGCGTTTCGGTAATGATGCTTGTCGTCGCGTGTATTGCGTGCGGCATTCCCGCACTTCGCGCCATGCGCACCGATCCCACAATCGCCCTGCGCCACGAATAAATGCCGCGCCAAATTGGCTCGCTTGGGCGCGCCCCCGCAAAGTTACGCCGCAGAACATTTCGTGCATCATTACGTCTTAGAAGTACGCGCCAGGAGCTCCACCGCTCGCGCGCCACAATTTCCCGGAGGCCGTCGTGCCCGAAACACCGCAGCAATATACGCAGAGAATTCTCGCCAACCTTGGCGGCGAAACCCCCGAAAAAGTTCGCGCCTCATCCGCAAAGAAACTCGAAAAATTGATGACCGGTGTCTCGTCCGCAAAACTTGCCAAGCGTCCCGCACCCGATAAATGGTCAGTCTCCGAAGTCATCGCCCATCTGGCCGATGCAGAAATCGCCATGTCCTGGCGCGTCCGCGCCATTCTCGGCGCGCCCGGCTGCGCTATCGAAGCTTTCGATCAAGACGCTTGGGCCAGCGCGATGAACTATGCCAAGCGAAATCCCAAGCAATCACTGGCTGCGTTTCGCGCCCTCCGCGAAAATAACATCGCGCTACTCAAATCTCTTCGCCGCGAACAATTCGAAATCTACGGTATCCACTCCGAGCGCGGCAACGAAACCGTCGCCAGGATCGCCGATATGATGGCGGGCCACGACCTCAACCACATCCGCCAAATCGAAGCCATCCTCAAACCCGCAAAGAAAAACGCAAAACGCAAACGCTGATCTGAGGTCCGTAAGGATCGGGATTGTCTCCGCCCTCCATCCACACGCCGTCATCCTGAGAGGCATCCGACCAGGATGCCCGAAGGATCGCCGTGCCGTCCGCGGCGACAACCTTCCGCTCCGAACTCGAATATCGTAATGTAGTCGAATGGATCGCATAATCTTCATCGCGAAACGCGCCGCAGTAGGCTTCCTGATTTTCGCCGCGGTAATCTACGCTGGCGATTACATCTCCGTTCGCGTCCGCCTCATGCATCCAAAGCCCGGCGATCCTTTCGAAGACGTTCTCCTTCAGCGCTACTACTCCGTCTCCGAAAAAGGCCAGAAGCTCGAATACATTCCCGCCGATCCGCAAACCGTCACCTGCGTCCACTCCATGTTCCCGCACATGGGCTACAACCCGTGCTGGTACATAAATCGCCTAAACAACCAACCAATTCCAATGACCATCATCACCATCCCAAATTTCCACTCGAAATAATTCTCCGTAGGGGTAGGGCTAGCCCTACCCAGCCTTTCACAGGCCTGCTGGGCGCCTTGACTTGGTTTTGCGGTCTCTGGGTGCCCCAACACGCCGTAGTTGCGTGTGGGTTTTCTGCGCTTTTGACGTCGTCTTTGGGGTGGCGGGTGCCCCCACCCGCCATACTCGCGTGTGGCTTTTCTACGCCTTTGACCTGCGAGGGTGCCGCACCCTTTGAAGTGTAAGGGTGCGGTCTTTGCCTTGCTGTGCTCTTGCCCTAGATATCGCCGAACTCCACCCCCCCTAATACTTCGTCCCAAAATGAATGAAATTACAGACATACAAAATCCACAAGAACCCCACGCACGCCGCCGCCGTAAACGTATCGAACAACCGATTCCACTTCCATCGTCTTTTGCTGAACCACGCCCCCAGCGCGTAAACAACCGGCACAATCGTTGCCGCGATCGCGAAAACTTGCAGCACGTGAATCACATCCAACGCCCAGTCCAAGTGCCGGTTCGCGTGGTCGATGCTCCCAAGCGCGTAATTAAGATATTCCACCCACGCACATAAGATTACGATGTCCAAAACACAGACCATCTTCGTCCACTTCCGCAGTTTTTTCTCAACATCTCCCAGCGCCAAAGGGAAGTGGTAGTGCCGCCGCGTCATCGCAGCAATCGGCCACACCAGCACCGTAAGAGCCAGCACCGATAGAGTGCTCACCAGCACAAATAAAAACAAATTTCCGTTCTGTGCGCCCGTTGCTCGTTGTTCGCCAAACGCCGCCGCATCCGAAAACATTTCCAACTCGCCCTTACTATTTTTCCGGAATGCGATTTTTGTCTGGCTGTTCACATCGCGAAACAACATCGGACCGATTTCCCGCCAGTGCCTCGGTTGCCCATTCACCGCCAGAAAAGCCGGAGAAGAAATCGTATCTTCCGGGTCCGCTGAAAACGTCGCTTCATCCGAAAGCGCGAGGAGTTTTGTGAGCGTCGTCTCGCCCCGCCGGCTCGTCATGTAATTGCCGCTCACCGTCTTCGCATCTTGTGCGGCAGTGGAAATCGCGGCTGGCAGCGCCGGCCCTCCCGGAAAATATCGGTCCAGAAATTTGTGCCACAGCTGCCCGCGAATGTCTCCGCGCCCTGCGCTGTTCACCGAAATAAACATTCCCGTGTTCGCGTCGAGAATTAAATGCAGATGCGAATGGAAATATTGAGTGTCTCCCCCGTGCCCGATAATTTTGTGCCCATTTTCATCTTCCTGAAAAAATCCCAGCGCCATTCCGTTCAGCTCCGGCACCATTGCAAATGCCCGCGAATGCATCAACCGCGCGGTTTCCGGACGCAGAATTTGCGCATCCCCATAACGCCCGTCCTGCAAGTGCGCCATCATGAATCGCGTGATATCTCCAGCCGCAATGGACATCGATCCCGCCGGAATACAATTCACCCACTCAAATCCCTTCGCTTTTTCTGAGCCCGACTCATATCCGCTGGACATCAGCGGCGCGAGGTCTGCCGGCAACGGTTGCACAAAAGTTGCATGCGTCATCGCCAACGGTTTCAAAATGTGATTCGCAATGTAATCCTCAAATTGTTCTCCCGAAACTCTCTGCACGATGTATCCCGCTAGCGCCATCGCATAATTCGAATACGCGGGCATCGCTCCCGGCGCGAAAACTCTCTGCGGCAAATTCTCGCGCATCGCCACGCCAATCGGTTCCACCGCCGCCGTATTCGCCACAAATAATTCCTTGTCCCACTCTTCAAATCCCGTCGTGTGCGTCATGATTCTCCGCAGCGTGATCGGCTCCGCAAACGTCGCCGGAATTTTGAAATCGATGTAATCATTTACATCGCGATCCAGATCGAGCTTCCCCTGCTCCACAAGCTGCATCACCGCTGTGCAGGTAAATAATTTAGAAACAGATCCTGGCCGGAAAAGTGTGTCGTCCACAGACACCGGCTTCTTCGTCGCCACGTCCGCGTATCCGTATCCGCGTCCGTAAAGCACCGCGCCATCCTTCACAATAATTACTACCGCTCCCGCAATGTCTTGCCGCTCCATCTGCCCCGGCACGTATCCATCCAGAAATGTCGCCACATCTTCCGCCGTCAACTCGTGCGTGCCCGGTACCGCCGGGGTTTGCGCGACATCTGGCACAACCTTTGGCGGAGCCGGTGCGATCTGTTCAGGCATCTGCCCAAGCGCCGCCGAATATCCGTGCACGCGCAGAGCGACGCTGCAAATCATCGCCGCAACCACCACCAAAACGCCGCCCGCAAAAATACGTGAACTTTTTCCGCCTCTGCTCATCCTCATCGGCCACCCTTTCGAACTTTCATTGCCCGCTTCTTATAACCCCCAGCCCCCAAAGTCAAAGCACATTCCGAGCGCCACCGCGCGCGGCCGTATCCGGTTCAGTGTACGGATACTGGGCTCGCGGCTTGCAGCAAGCTGGTCCGCAACCGATCCGCGGTGACCGACGGGTTCGACCGCGAACCGCCAGACCCGCCCAATCGGGTGCCGCGCCCTTGCCCTTCGCCGTCATCCTGAGAGGCATCCTCCAGGATGCCCGAAGGATCGCCGTTGACTTAGCGTTTTGCATATGACTCGAACCCACCATCGCCTTCGCAAACGTGAAGGCGACGGCGGGCTGCGTCTCTCTGTTCAACGCTCTTTCCCCATTCCGCCTGCCCAAAAATATTTGCAAACTCCTCAATATTCTCTTGACAACCATTTGCGAATATGAGACTATCCGCAACAGGGGAGAACCGCATCCCGCGCCCAATCAGCGCGGGTTTTTTATTTCCAGTCCCATTTTGGAACGTCGCGACACCGCAAAACTCTCTCTCATGTCCTATAATATTTCGCATTGCAAACAAAGGACTTACGACCGCTAAATCAGAAAAAAGGGCCTTACAAAAGTTAAGTGTTCATTCTAAAGAACTTAACTCAAAATTTAACGTAAGTGTTCATTCTAAAGGCCTTACGAGGCGATTTTTCGGCCAAAATCGGACCTCCCAGGACTCGCTTGGATCGCGCCGCCAGATTATGTCCGGTTTGCGATTCCACTCCGTCTAGGCCGCGGAGACAGCTACCATGATTCCGTGTAAGTATTCATTCTAAAAGGGTTAGACAATAATCATCCATTTTCAGAAAACAGAGGATTGCTATCCGGGGCTGCAGTTTTGCCTCATAGGCCCAAACTGCTAATCGACGCACAGCACGATCAAAGATCGGATTCGTTCCAAGCATACAGAACTTCACCAAGCACCGAAACGCGCAGCCGATTGAAGCTCAGCCGGGTCTGATATACTCCCGGCTCGCACAAAATTTTTCTATGGAGTCAGCAATCATCTGCTCGCGAGCTTTACTCTGCACGGCGGTATTCGCGCCGTGCGCGGTAGGTCACCATCGAAATCCGTTCGCATCAAAGAATGCATCGGACTTGCTTCTGCATTATCAAATAAACAGGTGGCTGCCCATTGTTAGTGAATGCGTCGCCGCGCCAAAATCCATTTAGAGGCTCTTGTGCGTATCCTGGTCGCAGATGATCAAGCTGAAGTTCGGCGCGGCATTTGCTCGCTGATTGAATCTGCCGGCGATCTCGAAGTCTGCGCCGAAGCGGCGAACGGGGAAGAGGCGCTCGAAAAAACCATCGCGCTTCGCCCAGATCTCGTCGTGCTCGATATCAGCATGCCTGTGATGAATGGGCTCGACGCCGCCAAAGCGATTCGCGCCTGTTGTCCGCAGACGCCGATCCTTCTCGTCTCTATTCACGAAATTGGCGCCATGATTGACCAGGCGCACGAAATCGGCGTAGATGGTTACGTAGCAAAAGATCAAGTCAGCAAAATTTTAATCGACGCGATTCGCGCCGTAACCAAACACCAAAAATACTTTCCCAAAGAAGACGACCGCCAAGTCATCAACTAAAGGTTTCTCAATCGGTGCCGCACCCGTTGGCTTGTAGGGGTAGGGTTTGCCCTACCCATTTTTCATTCTTTCGCATAGGTCATTGCCCATATCCATAAAACGAGTACAATCCCGCCATCTACCGGGAGACATAAATGAAAATCGCACGCACCGCGATATGCGCCGCCGCATTTTGCACCCTTTCCGTCGCAGCATTCGCCCAATCGTGGCAAGACAATTTGCAATCCCTCACCGCGCCGCAAGATTACGTCCAGCACCGCTCTTCGAGCTACGACCGCACCGGCGGCAACGACGACGCGCGCACCGTCCCTGCTGGCCAAACCATGACCGTCCTCGACACCGACGGCCCGGGCGAAGTCACTCACGTCTGGTTCACCATCGCCAGCGGCGAACGTTTCCACTTGAAGAAAATTGTTCTGCGAATGTATTGGGATGGCGAAGCCACTCCCAGCGTCGAAGCTCCCATCGGAGATTTTTACGGCCTCGGTCTTGGCGATTATTTTCTTTGGCAATCCGCGCCGATTCAGGTCGGAGCCGACAACGCCCTGAATTCTTTTTTCCCGATGCCGTTCCGCAAACACGCGCGCATCACCGTGGAAAATCAGGGCAGCCGCCCCATCGACGCGCTCTACTGGAATATCGATTACCGCGCGTATGCCAAGCCGCTTCCGGAAAACACTCTCTATTTCCACGCGCAATATCGCCAGGCCACGCCAAATCACGCGTTTCCCGATGCGAAAACGAATCTTGATGGCGCAAATAATTACGTCTGGATGGAAGCCACCGGCCGCGGCCATTTCGTCGGTGTCGCAATGTCGGTAATCGAAAACGCCGATGGCTGGTGGGGCGAAGGTGACGACATGTTTTTCGTCGATGGCGAAAAGCTGCCCTCCATCAACGGCACTGGTACCGAAGATTATTTTCTAGGCGCATGGGACTTCGGTGGAAAACAATTTAGCTATCCGCTTTACGGTGCTCCGGTTGTCGGCCCCGAAAGGGAAGGCTCGCGTTGGTCGGTCTACCGTTTCCATCTCGATTCGCCGGTCACGTTCACAAAATCGCTTCGTGCCTCTATCGAACACGGCACCGCCAACGATCGCGGCGATAATTTCTACAGCGTCGCCTACTGGTATCAAACGGAACCCCACGCGCCATTTCCAGCGCTGCCGTCGCTCGACGCGCGCACGCCACGCGTACTTCCGTCGCAAGGAAATCCGCGCTAGACGCAAACGGCCATGGCGTATAACATATATAGTTATTTAACTATTACGTTAAATTAGAATGAGGCAGGCTGATCGGCATACGCCGATGCGCCGTACCCGCGCACGAATTTCCAGTTGAATCCGCTTTTCTGCTGCACCATGAATTTCGCCCAGTGCCGATCGCATTTCCTGCAGTGTTTGATCGTTGTCCACGCTCGCAGCACGTCGCCGTGTTCGCGTTTCAAAGTTCCAAGCGCCTTCGCTTCGTCGATCGCCGTCGTCATCGCGCCGCCCGCTAGCTCCGTCGTGATGCGGCTCATCGCAGCCTTCGCTTCATCGCTGTTCGGCGTGTAACGAAGGTGTCTTTCTTGCGCCGCCATGTATCTCGAGCAGCGATCGCAATACGGTTTTCCGGCGAGGTGTTTGTAAATCGCGAATCCGCCGTACGCGAATCCCGCGACTTGCAGCAGGGCAAATAAATATCCCCAGCTTCCCAGTGCGCCACTCGGCCCGGTCGTGTCTGTATCCAGTTGCAGCACCGTAGATCGCAGCGAGGAATTTATAAATTGCGGATACGACATCAAATCGGCCACGTGCTTGCCGTTCGTTGTCTGTGTCAAATATTGGAAATAATAAATCAGGAAAAATGTCGCCACCGCGCCGATCAGAATATTTAGCAACAGCAATCGTGTGGGACGGTGATTGAAAATCCGCGCGACAAAATAATATCCGCTCGAGGCGGCCAGTCCAGAAACAATCGCACCGACGGGAATCACGAACCATACGCTGTACAAATAAAACGCAAACTGAGTTTGCGCTTGAATCTGCCACAAAATAAATGCGGTCACCATGCAGGTCACATAACCGCCCACGCTGATCATGAAATCCTGGCCGCTAGTTTTATATTCCGCGGGGATGTGGTGTTCGCTCATCGTTCTCCTCGCGAAACTAAATGCGCCGCCATCGCAACTGAATTTCGCGCAGCATGAATCGTCATACGCGCGGAGCTCAATCCCGCTGAACTCGCCGAAAGTTGAATCGCGCCATCGCGCGCTGGAGAAATATGTCCCTCAGAATCAATTTCGCCGCGTGCCGATTGCACAATCACTTGCGCGAATCCGTTAAACGCTGCGCGCGACGCACTTGTAAACGGAGCAACAGGTTTGTCCGCGGAATGATCCGTCGGATTTCCATTTCCCACGCCAATAATTTTCCCCGGCCCGCTAAGCTCAAAACTCATTTCGTTATCGGCCGTGGGGACAGTGCGTCCTTCAGCATCCACAATCGCCGCGGTAAACACACTCACATCTTTTCCATCGGCGCCGATCTCCGTGCGATCTGCGGTCAATCGAAGTCCGGCGGCCGCGCCGGCAGTTTCAACTTTCATTTCAGCAATTTGTTTTCCGCCCGAAAATCCGCGCGCCAGCAAAGTGCCCGAGGCGTACGGCACAGTCCATTCCAAATGCGAAAGCCGCGTCATCGGTTTTCGCTCCAGAGATTTTCCGTTCAAAAACAATTCCACCTCGTCGCAATTACTGTGTACCCAGACATTAATCGGCTGCCCCTCTTTTCCCGTCCAATTCCAGTGCGGAAAAACGTGCAACACAGTTTTGTTTTGCCACCACGCCTGATAATAAAAAAAGTTGTCCTTCGGAAATCCGCATGTGTCCATAATTCCGAAATGCGAGCTGATGCACGGCCACGAATACGGAGTCGGTTCGCCGCGATAATCGAATCCCGTCCACACAAACGCCCCCGCCAGCCACGGGCGCGCCGCGAAATATCTCACCCAATCTTCCGCGTTCGATCCCCACGCCGGATGGTTCAGGTCGTAGGCGCTCAAATATCCGCGCGCCTTGTCGTTTTCGTAGACTCCGCGCGTGCTCACCGTGCTTGCTTCCTCGCTTCCCACGCACGGCTTCGCGGGAAAATCCTCGTGGAATTTGTCCACGCTTCCAAGAATTTTGTAGTTGAATCCTTGCACGTCCACCACAGCGCTAATTCCTTTGCCCCAGCTTCCATTCATCGCGGCAGTCACGGGACGAGTGGGATCAAGCTTTTTCACAACACTCTTCATCGTCTCTGCAATTCGCGCCCCGCGCTCTGTTCCTTGTTCCGGCTCTTCATTTCCAATCGACCACAAAATTACGGACGGATGATTTCTGTCGCGCCGCACCATTCGCGTCAGTTGGCTCAATCCTTCTTCGCTCGAATCCATCATCCGCGTTTCGTCCATCACCAGCATTCCAAGTTTGTCGCACGCATCCAGCAATTCCGGCGTCGGCGGATTGTGCGAAGTCCGAATCGCGTTACATCCCATCTCCTTCAGCTTCTGAATTCGAAAATATTGCAATCGATCCGGCAGCGCCGCTCCAACTCCAGCATGATCCTGGTGATTGCAAGTCCCCTGGATCGCGACTCGCTTTCCATTCAGAAAAAATCCCTTGTCCGCATCGAACTAGATTATGCGAATGCCAAACGGAATTTCCACGCGGTCCAACATTCTTCGCCAGCCCAGAAGGCCGTCAAGACGCGCGATACACATATGGCGACTCCGAGAGACCACAGTTGCACGCAACCATTTCTACGCCGGTTCGTGCTCAGGTATTCCGCTGCGGCAGATGTCTTGGACTGAATTCCGAAGCGCGCACGTACGACCGCCAGCAATCCGCCCGGGCGTATCGATCACTGTCAATCCACTTCGCAGGGCTTACTGTGCACGTAACTGTTCGCATCTCTCCCTCGATTGTCGACTTTGCTCTCGATATCGGCTGCGCCGGCCATGGCTTGACCCCGAAGTCCGCCGTAAACAGAAAATTCCGTCATGCGCAAAATGCACCGCGATTCGTTTTCACCATCCAAACATGCCGGTAAATCCCCGCGCCTTCATAAAACCATCCCTCGTTCTCCGTGGCGTCCACGCGTACCACGAGATAATTTTTTCCGCCGTAGTTCAGCCAGTCCGTAACGTCATAACGCGCGGGAGCATATCCGCTCAAATTTCGTCCGACATAATGTCCGTTGAGCGCAACAATCGCATCGCGATAAATTCCATCAAACTCAATCGAAATTCTGCGGCCCAAATCGCTTGCCGGAATTTCAAACACGCGCCGGTACCAACCAATACTCGTCGCCGGAAAATCTCGTCCCAGCGGCTTGCATCCATGATCTACAAGAGTGGTCTGCACATCTTTCGAATGGCCTTCTCCACTTTCGAACGGCAATTCCACCGCCCAGTCGTGCGGCAAATCAATTTCTCGCCAGCTCGAATCATCAAAATCTTTTCGGCACGCCTCGAAAAATTCACCGGATTTTCCAAGAATGCTCGATTCGCCAAACTGAAAATCTTTCGAAGCATCGTCCGCATTTCCCAAATGAAATCGCCAGCCAAAATCGAGCGAGATCCTTTCGCGCGGCGAGGGCTTCACATTCTTTTCAGCTTGCATCAGTGTGGACGATTCGTGCGTCGTAGGATTCTCGTCGCCGCCAGCGCCGCGCAGCAACGCTCTCGCCGCAGCGGGCGCTGCAACTCCCAGTTTCAACAAATCTCTTCGAGTGTATTCGCTCATGTTGGACCCGACATATAGTACAGAATCGCGCATCACGTCGAGACGTAAATTCAGTGGCCGGGAAAATGTGCGTGCCGAATTGAGGCGCACATCTGCATTGCATTCGCTCGCGCGAACGCATATCTTGTCCCCGGTTTGCCATACATTCAGTTTCAATTCGTGCGGCCAAAAAGTCGCCGCCGCACTGAGGTGATTGCCATGCAATCTTCATCGCGAATCGCGCGCCGTCCTAATTATTTCCCGTTAGCCTGCGCGCTAGCTCTGGCCGTTCTTCTCCGAACGCCGCTGGCCGCGCAAACTCCAGCGCCCGCAACCGCCGCGCCGAAGCAAGCTGCCGCCGCGCACGCCGCATCTGCGACGGAGCCCCGCCACTCGCGCTTCCGCGCCCGCGCCAAAAAAACTCGCCGATCTCGCGCGCCCGAATTTGCTCAAGCAACCCACTCTCTACGTTATCGCCTACGCTCACCTCGACACCGAATGGCGCTGGGAATATCCACAGGTCATCAACGAATATCTTAGTAAGACGATGCGAAATAATTTCGCGCTCGCCGATAAATATCCGCATTATCTTTTTAATTTTACCGGCGCGAATCGCTACGCCATGATGAAGGAATATTTTCCCGCGGATTTCGCGCGCCTCAAACAATACGTCGCGGCAGGCCGCTGGTTTCCCGCAGGCTCTTCAATGGAAGAAAGCGACGTGAATTCGCCGGCGGCCGAATCAATCCTCCGCCAGATTCTTTACGGCAACGAATTTTTCCGCCAGGAATTTGGCAAAGCGAGCCAGGAATATATGCTGCCGGATTGTTTTGGTTTTCCCGCGTCGCTTCCCACAATTCTTGCTCACGCAGGCATAAAAGGTTTTTCCACTCAGAAACTTTCTTCAGGATGGCAACCCGCCCCGCTTGTCGGCGGACCGAACTCTCCAGAAAGAACTCCTGAAGGAATTGCATTCAACGTCGGAGTGTGGGAAGGCCCCGATCACGAAACAGTTCTCGCTGCTCTAAATCCGGGCGGCTACGGCAGCGATGTGTTCAGCGATCTCAGCAAAGATAATTCCGTGCCCGCGGATTTCGTTCGCGGTTGGGATTCCTACACCTGGGACTGGCCCGATCGCGTCAGCATCAATGGAAAACTCACCGGAATTTACGCCGATTATCACTACGTTGGTACTGGCGATGTCGGCGGCTCGCCAAACGAAGATAGCGTTCGCACGATGGAAGCCATCGAAACTCACGGCCTCGCCTCAATCACAATCCCAAGTTACTACCGCCGCCGGTCGCGCAACGACGAAATTCCACCGCCCACCCCCAGTCCCGCCGTTCGCATCGGCGATGGCCCGTTGAATGTTACGTGGGCGCCCGCCGATCAAATGTTTCGCGACATGCAGGGACTCGATCTTTCGAAGATGCCGCGCTACTCCGGTGATCTAGAACTCATCAATCACTCCGCGGGTTCCATCAGCAGCCAGGCATATCAAAAGCGCTGGAATCGCAAAAATGAATTGCTCGCCGCAGCCGCCGAAGAATCCAGCGTCGCAGCGGCATGGCTTGGCGGCCGCACATATCCGCAAGAGCGCATCAATCGCGCGTGGCGTTTAGTTCTCGGCGGACAATTTCACGACATCATGGCAGGCACCGCGACGCCGCAATCCTACAACTACGCGTGGAACGACGATGTTCTCGCGTTAAATCAATTCGCAGGAGTTGTCACCAGCGCCACCGAAGCCGTCGCGTCTGGATTGAACACGCAGGGAAGCGGCACTCCGATTGTGGTTTTCAATCCGCTCGGTATCGCGCGCGAAGATGTTGTTGAAGCCAGCATCCATTTCGCAAACGTCGCGCCGAAATCCGTCAGGGTCATCGGACCCGACGGCAAAGATGTTCCGGCGCAACTCGAAAACGCCGAAGACGGCTCAGCAACAATTTTTTTTCTCTCGAAAGTTCCGTCGGTTGGTTTCGCTGTCTACGACGTGCAGCCCAGCGATTCCGCGCCAGCCGCGTCAACTTCTGATCTTCAAGTCAGCTCAAGCTCAATCGAAAATTCTCGCTACAAAGTTCACGTCAACGAAGATGGAGATGTCTCTAGCATCTACGACAAGAAATCCAGCAAAGAACTTCTCCACGAACCAATTCGCCTCGCGATCATCACGGACAATCCGCGCCAGTGGCCCGCGTGGAATATGGATTTTGAAGACGAACAAAATTCTCCTCGCGCCTACGTCAGCGGTCCCGCAAAAATTCGCGTCTCGGAAAGCGGTCCGGTTCGCGCCACGATTGAAGTCACTCGCGACACCGAGGGCTCGCACTTCGTCCAGACCGTCAGCCTCAGCGCGGGCGACGCCGGAAATCGCGTCGAGTTCGGCAATTCAATCGATTGGCACACGATGGATGGCACTCTGAAAGCAACGTTTCCGCTCACCGCTACAAATAATCTCGCGACTTACAACTGGGATATCGGCACCGTCCAGCGTCCCAATGAAGCGCCGCGCCAATTCGAAGTTGCGTCGCATCAGTGGATCGATCTCACCGATCAAGCGGGAGCGTACGGCGCAACAATTCTCACCGATTGCAAATATGCCAGCGACAAACCGAACGACAACACAATTCGTGTCACGCTCATTCGCACGCCCGGAACTCGCGGCGGCTATCAGGATCAAGGTTCGCAGGATCTCGGCCATCACGAAATTAATTTAGGAATCGCGGGCCACGAATCAGATTATCGCCAGGGCCAAACAGATTGGCAGGCGTGGCGATTAAATCAGCCGCTCATCGCATTTGAAACCACCGCGCACGCGGGCACGCTCGGCAAAGAATTTTCGCTGGTGAAAATTGATAATCCTCGCATCCGAATTCTCGCGCTGAAAAAAGCGGAGCAGGGCGACGACGTAATCATTCGCATGGTCGAGCTCGATGGAAAGCCGCAGCAAAATGTTCACGTTGAATTCGCCGCGCCAATTATTTCCGTTCGCGAAGTGAACGCGCAAGAAATGCCGTCCACTCCCGCCGCTTCATCGAAAGCCGCAAGCATTGCGAGCGGCAAGCTATAAGTTTCGTTCGAAGGATATCAGCCGCGCACATTCGCTGTGAAACTCGCCGCAGCGAAATCTCGCGTTGCCGCGCCGGTCTCGCACGCGGTGCTGCTGCCATACGATGTAGCGGTTTCCACGCATGATGGAAAGCCTGCGGAAGGTTGTTTCGATTGCATGTTGAATAGTCAAGATGCTCAGCAAGGCGACGCGCTTCCCGCGGAAATGTTGCCGGCGGATATCACGTTTGCCGGAATTCATTTCCATCTCGCTCCTTCCGGAACCGGAAATCCAGATGCGGTCGCCGCGCGCGGACAAACAATTAATTTGCCCGCCGGAAAATTCACACGCGTTTATTTGCTGGCCGCTTCCGCGGAGCACGCAGGTTTTCAGGACCGCGGCACATACGGAAATGGCGATATCACCGCCGCATTTAAAATTGGCGATCAATCCACGAACATAAACATCCAGCGATGGACAGGATTTATCGGCCAGTGGGACAACCGCGGTTGGGAAGCAAAACAAATTCCCATCCGATCGTCCTGCCGATGCGCCGCCGCTTCCTGCTGACGCACCGACTACGCGCACCGAAATGTTTTTCGATGGAAAGATCACACCGGGATATATCAAGCGCGCAGATGTTGCGTGGTTCTCGTCGCACATTCATGATGACGCAGCCGCAAATCAGCCGTACCAGTATTCGTATTTATTTGCGTACGCACTCGATGTTCCGGCTGGCGCGAAAACTCTTACGCTCCCCAACGACGAGCGCATTCGCATTCTTGCTGTCACGGTTGCCGATGAATCGCCAGCGGTGCGGCCAGCACAGCCGCTCTACGACACGCTGCGGCACTAAAACAATTTACTCGTAACGCAGCGTCGTGATCGGATCCACTTTCGTCGCGCGGCGCGCGGGAATGTAGCACGCCACGAGAGCGACTAAAGCGAGGACGCCCGTCACCGACAAATATGTCAGTGGGTCGGTGGCAGTGACGCCGAAAAGAAGACTGGCCATCAATCGCGTAAGTGCAAACGCAGCAAGCAGGCCAACAACGATTCCGGCGCCCGTCAGCAGCGCACCTTGCTTCATCACCAAGCTGAGCACGTCGCTCTGCTGAGCGCCGAGAACCATGCGCAATCCAAATTCTTTTGTGCGCCGCGCAACGGAATAAGAAATCACGCCGTAAATTCCGACGGTGGCGATGGCCAGCGCGATCGCCGAAAATAAACTGAGCAGCATCGTAAGAAATCGCGGACGCGATTGGGCGCGCGAAATCACATCATCCATCGTGCGAATTTCCGCGATGGGCAACGAAGAATCGAGGCTTCCAACTTCGCGGCGCACGGCGCTCGTCAGCGAGCGAGGATCGACGCCTTGCGCGCGCAAGCCAATGTACATGCTGTTTTCGCCCGAGCCGCTGGTTTGGTTGAACGGCAAGTACAATTCTGTTCCGGCGCGCTGATCGATTCCGGAATTTTTCACGTCGTCTACGATTCCAATCACCGTCACCCACGGCGAAGTAGATCCTCCCGTGCGGATGCGATGGCCGATGGGATCTTGGCCGGGCCAAAATGTGTTCGCCATGGCTTGATTGATGATCACAACATCGGGAGCGCCCTTGGCGTCGCGCTGATCAAACAATCGTCCGCGAGTAAGGCGAACGCCCATCGTCGGAAAATATCCCGGGTCAATAATTTGGTAGAAATCCACGTTCTGAATCGGCCCGTTTTCTTTCATCACAAATCCTTCGATCGCCGTGTCGTTCATGTTGGGCGGGCGAATCGGTGGAAGTCCATCGAAGAGAGCCGCGCTACGGACTCCGGGAATTTGTTGCAGGCGAGGAATCAGTTGAGTCCAGAATCCATCTATTTTTTCCGGAGTCGCGTAAGTGGTCGCGGGAAGCGTCACGCGCATGGTGATCACGCTATCGGGCTGCACACCGGTGTGGACTTCTTGCAGCTTCCAAAATGCGCGAATCATCAGGCCACACCCAACGAGCAACACGAGGGCCATCGCCAATTCTCCGGCGACGAGCGCGCGGCGAAAAACATTCGTGCCGCCTGCGGCGGTTGTATTGCCCGCGGTTTCTTTCAACGAATTGGAGAGATCTGAAATGAGCAGAGACGCAATCGGTGCGAGACCAAAAAGAATTCCGGTGCCGATGGAGATTCCTAGTGCGAACAAGAGCACGCGCCAATCGATACCAATTTCCATTGCGCGCGGCAACGCGCCCGCGTTTGTAAGTTGGATCAAACGTAGTCCGCCGAACGCTAGAGCGAGTCCAAGAATCGCGCCGGTCAGCGACATCACCACGCCTTCAGTTGCAAACTGGCGCGCGAGCCGCGACAAAGTTGCGCCCATTGCGCCGCGAATTGCAATTTCGCGGCGGCGCGCTTCAGCGCGCGCGAGCAAAAGATTCGCGACGTTTACGCAGGCGATGAGCAAAACAAACGCTACGGCGCCAAGCAGCATCAGCAAGGCGGGCCGCACGCTCGAAACAACTTCCGCCTGCAGCGGATAGCTGACGAGCGTGTGTTTCTTTGAATCAAAGGAATGAGTTTTCGGTGCGTGATGGTCGCCGTAATAACTTACGAGAGACGCGAGTTCGCCCGAAGCCGCGCCCGCCGTGACGCCGGATTTCAAGCGTCCCAAGAGATAGTAATTGTGAGATCCGCGTTGCCCGGGATCGTGGGATCAATTTGCAATTGATTCCAGATCTCGGGCGGATCAAGATCGCCGGGAGGAAACGCGAATCCCTGCGGCATCACGCCGATGATGGTGGCTTTCGCGCCGTCGAAGAGAGTATCGCGTCCAATGATATTTGGATCGCCGCCGAAAACGCTTTGCCAAGTGCCATAAGAAATGTCGAGCACCTGATTCGCGCCTTTCACATCGTCGCTCGCGGTGATCACGCGGCCCATCAGCGGCGTTACTCCGAGCGATTCGAGCAGAGTGCCACTTACGAATGCGGTATTCAGCCGAACTGGTTGAGTCTGTCCGGCGACATTCGAAAACCCTGTGGTCCACGCGTCCAGGGTTTGAAACGAGTGAGTATCTTTTCGGAGATCAATGAATTCGGGTCCCGAAACCCAGAAGCGATGCAAGCCGCCATTCGGAAATGTCGGAAATTCCGAATAGACGCGAATTAGTTGTTCGGGATGCACGTAGGGAAGCGGGCGCAGCAGGACTGCGTTGACGACGCTGAAAATTCCGGTGGTCGCGCCGATGCCGAGCATCAGGCAAATAATCGCGGCCAGCGTAAAGGCGGGATTTTTCCGCAGCATCCGGAAAGCGAAGCGTACGTCGTGCAGAAAAATTTCCATCTAGTTCTCCCTGACTATGAATACTCGTTGCGCCGCAGAAGGTTACAAAGTTTTCCTGGCGACCCTGATTCTACTGGTGGCGCAGTGCAACCTCCGGAAATTGTTTCAGCGTGCGAATCAAATAGCGAAGATCGTTCCAGAGTATGGTCATCGCGGATTTCCATTTCGATTTTTGTCGCCGCAGAAATTGGGAATGGTTGCTGAACCCCGCGCTATGGATACACGCCAAACGAGCGAAAAGTTACAGGTCGCGGTCACCGAGTGTGCTCCGACGTAAGGTGTTGGACGAGCCGGGCGCGGAAACGTCACGCAATTGCCGCGCGTTGCGGGCGATAAGCCGGCCCGCGCACATCAGCGATCTAGCGAGATCGGACGGCAAGCGATCGGTAGCCACCAGAAAGCGCAGTTTGCGGTCAAGCCGCGCGTAGGGTGCTCCGCGTTGAAGTTGCCGGACAGTGTTCGAGATGTCCCGGGTAACGCATTTTTCGTCGTGCGATACGTGACGATTGCAGACAAGCAGAGGCTCCTGGCGAAGATTTCTGCAGCGGCGTCCGGATGGAGTTGTGTAACTACAGCGATTCTTAGTTTTGGCTGTAAGTCTAAGAACGGGCGGGTGGTTAGCGTTTTGGGCGGTCATGATTTGCATGAAATTCTCCTTGCAGCGAAACGCGCTAAATCACTGAAACAAAGGGGGATAGTCAATTCTGCGGCGGCGAAGAGTGCGCAAGAGATTGAGAACATGGCGTTTAGCACCTTGTAGGCCCCACAAAAGGGAATTCCGCGTTTGCGATTAGGCTACGGAATTCACCCGGAATATTATACTGAAGAATAGTATAACAGATATATAATATAAATGCAAGAGGATGTGTGAGCGATGGCGGCAACGCGAAGAGGAGCTTCGCCGGAAAAACGCGGCGAGCGGAACAAGATCAGCGGATGAATCACGGCCCATTCTCTTGTGACGCGGGTGGCACTGCGTTAGAGTAGCCGCCTTCCTGCCGTGAGAGCGAAAAAAACGAGTTGCGAGTGGCAAGGAGCATTTGCGGGTATTGCTGCGGCGCGGGGTGATTCAAAAACGGGTGCGCGAATTGGGCGGAAGATTTCTCGGGATTTTCGCGGCGAGCGCGTGCATCTGATCGGAGTGCTGAAGGGCGCGTCAATATTTCTGTCGGATTTGATTCGTGAGATTGAGTTGAAGTGTCGCTGGATTTCATGGCGGTGTCGAGTTACGGGAAGGGAACGCGTTCATCGGGCGAAGTGAAGTTGACGAAAGATTTGGATACCGCATCGAAGGGCTGAATGTTTTGCTGGTGGAAGATATTTTGGATACCGGGCTCACACTGAATTACTTGATGAGGATTTTGCATCAGCGAGCGCCGAAGAAGTTGCGAATGGTGGCGCTGCTGGACAAGCCTGCTCGCAGAATGATCAAGAATGTGAAAGCGGATTACGTGGGGTTTGAGATTGCGAATGAATTTGTGGTGGGGTATGGATTGGATTATGCGGAGAGATATCGGAATTTGAAAGACGTTTGCGTGTTGTCGTTGCCGCCGGAATGAAAATTGAATGAGACCTGTAATCACAGCTTCGGATCTGGATGCGATTCCTCCGGGAGGGCGAATTGGAAATCGCGGCGGACGCTATGGTGACTGCGTTGGCGCGAGAGGAAGCGGAGCGTCGCGGAATAAAATTTGTGCTGGTGGAGGAAGGCAAAGGACACGGGCGGCAGGAAGAAAGTATAGCGCGCGCAGTGGCGGGAATTCCGTTTTTGCGATACGGAAAGCGGGGAGTGGTGGCGGTGGCTGCGGATCATCGCGGATTCGAAATGAAAAACCGGCTGGCGGTGCTGCTGAAAGATTGGGGATACGAAGTTTTGGATTGCGGGACGAATAGCGCGGAGCCGGTGGATTATCCGGATTTTGCGGCGGCGGCGGCCGAAGCTGTGGCTGACGGGCGAGCGTGGCGCGGAATTGTGCTTGATGCGGTGGGAATTGGCAGCGCGATGGCGGCAAACAAAGTGCCGGGAGCGCGGGCGGTGCATTGCAATGATCGCGGAACGGCGCGGAGTAGTCGCGAACATAATGATGCGAATGTGTTGGCGCTGGGAGCGAGGATGATTTCGGTGGAAGAGGCGCGCGAAATTGCGGCGGTGTGGTTGGAGACGAAGTTTGGGGGCGGAAGGCATAAGGATCGAGTGGGAAAGATTTCGGAGATTGAGAAGAGGCATCGGCGGCAGTAGATGAGAACGAAGGAGATCTCGAATCTGAGATTTCAGATTTGAGATGAACGGCAACCGCAACGGCGACTGCAACAACGACGGCGTTTACCGCAGAGACGCAGAGAACGCGGGAGAACGGCGGGAGAAACAAATCGGAATAGTGAAGAGTACTGACGCGTGGCGAATACGATTTGGTGGTGCGGGCCGTTACGGAGGAGGTGGAGTCTTACCTTCGCAGAAATGGCGCGGCGTCTGCGGTTTCGGCTGAGCAACGTGCGAGTCTGCGGGCGGCGAATGGATTGCTTCGCTGATTGATCACACTTTGCTGAAGCCGGATGCTTCGCGCGAGGAAATTCGCGCGCTGTGCGAAGAAGCGGTGAAATTTGGATTTGCGATCGGTGTGCGTGAATCCGTGGAACGTGGCGCAGGCGGCGGAGATTTTGCGCGGGTCGCGCGTGAAAGTTTGCTCGGTGATTGGATTTCCGCTGGGCGCGACGCTGACGCAGGTGAAAATTTACGAAGCGTGAGCAAGTGATCAAGCTGGGCGCGCTGGAAGTGGACATGGTGCAAAACGTGGGCGCGCTGAAATCGGGCATGGACGATGTAGTGGAAGCGGACATCCGCGGCGTAGTGGAGGTGGCGCATTGGGCGGGCGCGATTTGCAAAGTGATTCTGGAGACGGCGCTGCTGACGATGAAGAAAAAGTGCGCGCGTCGCTGTGCGCAAAGAGGGCGGGCGCGGATTTTGTGAAGACGTCTACTGGATTTGCTGCGTCGGGCGCGACGGTGGAAGACGTGGCGCTAATGAGAAAAGCTGTGGGCGCGGAAATGGGGATCAAGGCGTCTGGCGGAATTCGGTACGCTTGAGGATTTGCGAAAGATGGTGGCCGCGGGGGCGACGCGGATCGGCACGAGCGCCGGAGTGAAGATCGTAGAGCAGTCGAGAAGGCGCGGCAAGTCGGTCGAGCGCTGAGATTAGTTGAAGATCAAATTGGAGAGGATGACAGAGATGAATTCACGCGAATCGGCTTGGCTGCGCTCGGTGGTTTCGTGGCGTATTTTGCAACTGGTGGCCTTATATTTCGTGCTGGCGCCGTGGATGAAGAATGAGTTCTATGAAATATCGGTCGGTGTACAGACCGAAGGATCGAGATGAAAAAGCGTGATGCCGATTGGAATGGCTGCAATATTGGTGGGGATCGTCGTACTCGCGGTGATTTACGCGATGCTGTATCAGGGCGGATCCGGCTATACGGAGGGCGCGCGATTCGGGGCATTGATTGGACTGTTCGTGGTCTGCGCATTTGTAGTGCACAACTACCTGATGTTAAACATCGGCGGGAAGCTGGCGTTCCAACAATCGGTCGCATACTTCCTGGAATGGACTGTGACCGGAATCGTGATCGGGCTTGATTTATCGTCCGCCGGTTATGCGCTGATCGGCTTGGCGCAAGCAAATCTCAAGGCAGAACGGTAATCACCATTGCTGCGTGAAATCGTCTCAGCGACAGGTGCACAGCACGGCGGCGTAGTGGACTCGCGCTGTGCTGTTATAATTGGTCGTCACAAAATTTTGTGCGCCGTTAAGGTGAATAGCGTGGGCGCGTGCGGTGTACGTGGCCACGGCGCAAGACTAAGAGGAGAACGATGCGGAAGCAAAGATGGAAGTGCAGCCGAAGCGAAACCCGAAGAGAAAACAGCCGAAGCGCTTTCGTCGATTCGCTGGCGACCCTGGCGGAAATCGGCGAGGAAATAAATTCCTCGCTCGATTTGGATATGGTGTTGGAAAAAACGGCTGCGCTGGTAAAGCGGCTGATAGATTACGAAATTTTCAGCGTGATGCTGCTGGATCTGGATTCGCAACGGCTGTATCACCATTTCGCGATCGGCTATCCACAAATTGAAAGCAGATACTGGCGGATTCCCGTTGGGACAGGGAATTACCGGAACTGCGGCGGCCACGGGACAATCGGTGCGTGTGAGCGACGTGTCGAGAGATTCGCGGTACATCAACGCGATCGATACGGTGCGATCTGAACTCGCGGTACCGCTGATGTACAAAGGCAAAGCGATCGGCGTGCTGGATATTCAGAGCCCGCAGCTCGACTATTTTACGAAGGAACAGCAGACAATTTTGACGCTGCTCGCGAGTCGCCTGGCGATCGCGATTGAAAACGCGCGGCTGTTTTTGCATGAGAAGCGGCAAGCCGAAACGCTGATGGTACTGAATGAAGTTGCGCGCGAGGCGAGTTCGATTCTCGATCTGGAAAAATTGCTCACGCGCGCGGCGGAGCTGATCAAGCGGCTGATCGATTACCAAATTTTGAGCATCATGCTGTACGACGAATCGGCGCAAGCGTTCCGGCATCAGCTCGATGTGAAATACGGGCAGACGATTCAGAGCAAGGCACGCATGGCGGCGACGGAAGGAATTGTGGGCGCGGCCGCGGCATCGCGGATGCCCGTGCGTGTGGCTGACGCGAAGGCTGACCCGCGATATTTGATGGTGAATCCAGAAACGCGTTCGGAAATGGCGATTCCGATGATTCACAAGAATCGAGTGGTGGGCGTGCTCGATCTTGAAAGTCCAGAGTTAAATTATTTTACGGACGAACACGAGCAGATGCTTTCGATTTTGGCGTCGCACCTCGCTGTGTCTGTAGAAAATGCGCGGTTGCACACGCGAGTTACGCGCGATGAACTGCGGATGGAGCGGGAACTGAATGCGGCGCAGCGAATGCAAGGCGCGCTGTTGCGTCCTGTGCCGACTGAGGATTTCGGGTTGGATATCGCGGCGCGAATTCAATCGGCGCGAGAAGTATGCGGAGATCTGTATGATTTTTTGCGGTATGGGCCGCAACAATTAGGATTCGCGCTGGGCGATGTGAGCGGAAAAGGTTCAGCGGCAGCGTTGTATGGCGCGGTGGCGACGGGAATTTTGCGAAGCATCGTGCCGCAAAAATTGCAGCCCGCGGAATTATTGAGGCAACTTAACTTACTGCTATGCGAGCGGCAGATCGAAGCGCGGTACATGACGTTTTGTTTTGCGACATGGCAAAAGGCGCGTGGCAAATTGCGCATGGCAAACGCGGGGCAATCGCAGCCGCTTCTTTGGAAAGATGGCCGCTGCGATCGGGTGGATATCGCGGGATTTCCGCTGGGGCTGTACCCGGAAGCGACCTACGACGAAGTGAATTTCACGCTCGAAGCAGGCGACATTCTGGTGTTTCACTCCGACGGGTTGAGCGAAAGCATCGAACAGCGCGGGAGATTTTTTCGGCACAGACCGGCTGCGCGAAATCGTAACGGCGAATCACACACTGAACGCGAGCGATCTGGCGGACCGGTTGTTCAAAGAGGTGAACGAATTTACGCATCATGCGCCGCTCTCGGACGACCGCACGCTGGTCGTGCTTAAAGTAAAACCGCAATGACGCGCAGAGGCAGTCGCGCGATCGATCCAGCAACTATTACGCCGTTTTTCGAATGGAATCGCGGCGAAGTTGTGTGCGAAGGCGTGCCGCTTCATGAGATCGCGCCGAAAAACGGAACGCCGGTCTACGTTTATAGTCGCGCGGCAATACGGGCCGCTTATCTTGGGCTGGATCGCGCGCTCGGCGCGGCGCTGGGGCCACAGTCGGGTAATTCACCGCATCGCGTTTGCTATGCGGTGAAAGCGAATTCAAATTTGAGTGTGCTGCGCGAGTTTGCAAAACTCGGCAGCGGATTCGATATTGTTTCCGGCGGCGAACTGGAACGATTGCGGCGTATTGGAGTCGCAGGCAATCGAATTGTTTTTTCCGGCGTGGGAAAAACACGCGAGGAAATTGCGGCCGCGCTTAAGGCTGGAATCTTGCTTTTCAATGTGGAATCCGCGGCGGAGCTAGATGTGCTTGAGAGCGAAGCCTCACGACTGCGTCGCGTTGCGCCCGCTGCGTTGCGAGTGAATCCGGATGTTGCTGCGGGCGCGCATCCGCACATCGCCACCGGCGAGCATCAGCATAAATTTGGAGTGGACTGGCGCCACGCAAGCGAACTGTATTTGAGATATTGCGGGCGGAAATGGATTTCATGGCAGGGAATCAGCGCTCACATTGGTTCGCAGGTGTTGAGCGTGGGACCGTACAAGAAAGCTTTGCGGCGGCTGGGGGGATACGTTTGCGATTTGGCGAAGGCCGGTGTGCCGCTGCGGTATTTCGATATTGGCGGCGGGCTAGGCGTGCGGTACACAAACGAAAAGCCGCCGACGTTTCCGAATTACGCGCGCACGCTCGCCTCCGAATTGCGCGCGCTTGGATGCACGGTGCTGGTTGAACCGGGGCGCGCGATGGTCGCGCAGGCCGGCGTGCTCTTGATGCGCGTGTTGTACACAAAGCAGACCGGCGGGAAAACTTTTGTGGTGGTTGATGCGGCGATGAATGATTTTATTCGTCCCGCGCTGTACGACGCGGTGCATCCGATTACGCGCGTGACAAAATCCCCAGGCTCGCGGAAGATTCGTGATGTCGCTGTAGTTGGCCCCGTGTGCGAAACAGGTGATGTGTTTTTGAATTCGTGGCCGATGGGCGACGTTGCGCCGGGTGATGTACTCGCGCTGTGGGGCGCGGGTGCGTACGGATTCGCGCAAGCGTCGAATTACAATTCGCGGCTGCGGCCAGCAGAGATCATGGTTGAGGGCAAAACGGCGCGTGTGATTCGCAAACGCGACACGATTTCGGAAATGCTGCGCGGCGAATAGCCTTCCAAAGATTCGCCGTGTTAGTTTTCGTTCGCTATTCTTCGCTAATTATTCTTCGCGAAGAACTCCCATAGGATCGAGTACGCGCGGCGCGGCGCGCAGGAAAATATCCCGCGACAAGCGCGACGACGGCGAGTACGCCGCGGCCGCCGCGAGAGTGGAGATATCGCGCGGCGCCAGTCCAAACAACATTTTCTGCACAAACTTTGACGCGCCCAACGCGATCGCAATTCCCACGGGCAGGCCGAACGCAAGAACGATTGCGACGTCGCGCAACACGAGCCGCAGAATTGAGTTGCGCGCGGCGCCTAGCGCCATGCGAATGCCGATTTCTTTTTGCCGCCGCGAAACAAGATACGCGGTGACACCGTAAAGGCCGATCATCGCGAGCAGCAACCCGAGCCCGCCAAAAAATCCGGCGAGCGTGGCAAGCAGACGCTCCTGCTGAGCGGATTCATCGACCTTTGAATCGAAGGAAGAAAAGACGATGGGAAGCGAACCGTTCACGGAAACGATTGCTTTCTGCACTTCAGGGATCAGCGAGGACTCCGGCAGATTCGATCGAATCTCGAACATGGAAGCGGCCATCGCATCTGGGGCCTGGTCCATCGGAAAAAAAACCGTGGGCGGTACGGGTTCACGAAGAGAGCCATACTTGGCGTCCTTCATGATGCCCACCACTTCGATCGGGCTGGAGAGCTTGCCTGGGCCAGATTCAGTCTTGATGTAATTGCTGACGACGTTTCCGTGCGGGAAAAATCTCCGCGCGAGAGTTTCGTTGACGATCGCTACGCGAGGTGCGTTGGCGGAGTCGTACGCGGTGAAATTGCGCCCTTGGATTAGAGGAGTGCGAAGCGTCGAGAGATATTCGGGGGTGATGAAATTGAAATAAGCGTCGGCGTTATCCCCCTTGGGTGCGGCGGGATCATCCACGAAGACATTGTCGTCCCACATCCTGCCGATGAGAGGCACGGTGAAGGAGCGGCTCACCGAGGCGGTGCCCGGGACGGCATGGATGCGGTCGAGGATTTCGTTAAAGGTCATGGTCAGCGCTTGTGGAGAGAGTTTTTCGCCGCCGAGATCGACGGTCGCAAGCAGCACGTGATCGCTCTCGAATCCGAGATCCTGGTGGATCAGGTTTACGAAGGTCCTGAGAAAGAGCCCTGCGGCGACTAGGAGAATCATGGAGAGCGCGATCTGCACGCCGACGATCCAGCGGCCGGGCCGGAAGCGGAGGCGGGACTCACTATCCTCGGTTTGGCCGCCCTTCATCGCTGCGCCGAGCGAAATATCGGTGGAGCGAAGCGCAGGAAGCACTCCGAAGAGCAGCGCCGTGAGAAATGCAACGCCGGCGGTGAAGGCGAGCACGCGGAGATCAGGTGTGAGGTTCAGAAAGACTTCGTTTCGCGATGAGGAGATGTAGCGGACGAGCAGGCTATCGCCCCAGCGTGCGAAAAGAAGGCCGAGCAGGGCTCCGCAAAATGCCAGCAGAATGCATTCAGTGAGCAACTGGCGTATCAGGCGAGCGCGAGAGGCGCCCATGGCCAGGCGCACAGCGATTTCTTTGCGGCGTCCTGAGGCGCGGGCAAGCATCAGGCTGGCTATATTGGCGCACGCGATGAGAAGCACGAGACCCGACACAACCAATAGCATTTCGAGCGGGGAGCTATACCTGCGCCGAATATCGGAAATCCCTGCTGCTGCCGGCGACGCCGTGAGCGTGCGCGAGCGATAGTTGGCCTGTTGCCCCGGCTTCCAGTTTGGCGGAGTCGTCGCGTCAAACGTTGTGGGCGAAAGCACTTTCAGTCGCGCGCTCACCTGCTCTGGCGTGTATTCCGGTTTACGGCGGCCCATGACGCGAAGCCACCACGCTGAGCGCATATCGAGCATGGAGAGTGAGGCGTCAAACACTGGCTCAGCGCAGATTGGGAGGGCGACGCCGTAAGAGGAGCCCACGTCGGTGCCAGTAAAGCCGCGAGCCGAGACGCCGATGATTTCAAAGGGGTGACGGTCGAGTGTGATGGTCTTGCCGACCGCGGAGGGATCGCCTCCATACTGTTGCTGCCAAAAGTTGTAGCTGATGACCGCGGCGCCGGGACAGCCGCGGTGATCGTCGCTAGTGCTAATCAGGCGGCCATCTGCCGGCGGACACCAAGCGTTGTGAAGTACGCGCCGCTGACGAGAAGACCTTCTGTGAGGCGTGATTCGCCGCCTTGGGCGAGATCGAACGAGCGCTTGTCCCATGCGAAGACGCCGGAGAAAACGTCTTGATGGTCGCGGACCTGTTCCCAGATGGGGTTTGTGAATATCGGATTCGGTTCGCCGTCGGACTTTGGCGAGAGCATGCCGAGCTGCTCAAGTTCTTGCGGGTTTTGCACTGGCAGTGAACGCAGCACGACCGCGTTTGTGAGGCTGAAGATAGCGGTGTTCGCGCCGATGCCGAGAGCGAGCGACAACAGCGCCGCCGCGGTGATTACGGGAGTTTTTCGCGCGATGCGTAGCGCGTAGCGAACATCTTGCGTGAGCCGTTCAAGGCGTGCCCAGCCCCACATGTCGCGGGTGGTGTCGCGGACTAGTCCCACATTCCCGAACTGGCGGCGCGTTTCGAACTGCGCTTTTTCAGGAGTCGCGCCGCGGTCGACGCGATCTCGTTCCGCCATGCGGAGGTGCGAAGAGATTTCTTCTTCGAGTTCGGAATCGCGCTTGCGGCGCCAAAAAAAGAAAGTTCATGACTCGTTCTCCTCCGCGGCCGGATTCAAAATTCCGGCGACGGCTTCGGTAAGGCGCGCCCAGCGCGAGCGTTCATTGGCAAGTTGCTTGCGGCCCAGTCTGGTAAGTTTGTAGACGCGCACGCGTTGTTTGTTTTCGGACATTTTCCATTCGGCGGCGATCCAGCGTTTGCGCTCGAGGCGATGCAGCGCTGGATAGAGTGACCCGGTGTCGGCGGCAAGCACATCGCCCGAGCGGGTACTGATCACCTGGCTGATTCCGTAACCGTGCTGTGGGCCCCACACAAGCGTTTGCAAAACCAGGAGGTCCAGCGTGCCCTGCAGCAATTCGATGCGATTCTGGTAGCGGTCGCTTTTCATCAGGTTCCCCAAGGATAGGATGTTGGCATTCTACATCCACGGATGTAGGCAATCAACACCCTATGAATAAGACGACCGAAACGAGAAATGGTTAGCGGAGAAAACCGATTGTTCTGCCGGAGAGGTGAGCCGGTACGAGCGTGCTATCGTTCGCCCCACTTCAATTTATCGCGCAGTATTTCGAAATAACTTTTCTTCGGAGGATTCAGGAGAAGCAATTTTTGCTCCGCGCGGCGGATCACGATCTCGTCGGTCGGCTTCAACTCGACACCTACTTGGCCATCGAGCGTTAAATAAATCGGTGCGTCGCCGGCTCGAAACGTGACGTCGACAATCGAGCTGTCAGGAATCACCAGCGGCCGATTGGTGAGCGTGTGCGGACAAATCGGAGTGATCACGAACGCCGCGACAGTAGGCTGCACGATCGGCCCGCCCGCTGCGAGAGAGTACGCCGTCGATCCCGTGGGCGTGGAAATAATCAGGCCATCCGCTTTGTAGCTGCACACGAATTCGCCGTTGACACACAGATCCAAATCGACGATGCGAGCGAGAGCGCCTTTATTCAGCACTGCGTCATTCAGCGCGCGGTATTTCGAGTGTTTCGGCATCGCCGCGGACGACTTGCGCCTCAAGCAAAGTGCGTTCGCTTACCCGGCTGCGTTCCGCGAGACGTCTTCCAGAATCGCGTAGAGCTCGGGGAGAGTTACGCTGGTGAGAAATCCAAGTCCGCCAAGATTGAATGGGAGAATCGGTACAGCTCGGTCGCCCATTGAACGCGACGCAGCGAGCAGACGTGCCGTCGCCGCCGAAAACAATTAGGAGGTCCGCCGCCGCCGCGAGTTCTTCGCGCGTGAAACATGCGTCGCTTTGCTGAACGCAAGTGGACGTTTCGCTATCCACGATCACGCGGATGCCGCGCTGGCGCAGCCAATCCATCAGCGGCGGCACAACTGAGGCGATTTCTTCGCGACGCGGCCGCGAAATGATTCCAACGGTTCGGTACATGGTTTTACGAAATTGTACTCTATGCCAAAGGCGCGCGCCGTGCGTGCAGAAAAGAATTCTTGATTGCCTTCGGCGCCCGCGAGATGGCTCGGCTTGACTCCAAGAATTTCAAGTCCCGCTGCGCGTGTCGCAGCTTCGGCGCGGTCGATCGCTTTTTGGTGAAGCTGCGCGTCGCGGACGATTCCGCCCTTGCCAATGTCGCCGCGATCGAGTTCGAATTGCGGCTTCACCAGAATGAGCCAGTCGGATTCGTCCGTCGCGCGATTGAGCCACCGCCGGCAAGATCTTTGCGACGGAAATGAATGAGACGTCAATCACGACGAGGCTGCGGCTGCTCTGGCAGATCATTTGGCGTCAGTTCGCGCGCGTTGCGATGAATGCGAGTGACGCGTGCATCCTGTTGCAGCTTCCAGGCCATTTGTTCGGGCGTGACATCCACTGCGAAACACGCGCGCTGCGCCGTGCTGCAGCAGGCAATCCGTGAAGCCGCCGGTGCTGGAACCGATGTCGAGGCAAATTTTGCCCGCGAGATTGACGCCGAAATCCGACGAGAGCGCCCTCGAGCTTGAATCCGCCGCGGCTTGCGTAGCGCTGCGCTTCGGCGACTTCGATATTGCGAATCGCGCGGTACTTGTTCGCCCGGTTTGTCGCGGCGCTGGCCATTCACGCGCACCTCTCCCGCGAGAATCATGGCCTGCGCTTTTCGCCGCGATTCGGCGAGGCCGCGTTCGACGAGGAGTAAGTCGAGCCGCTCTTTTTCTATTTTGGTTGCGCGGGGCATTTCGGAAACAGGGCGGATGCAAAACAGGTTTATAGGCGCGGCGGCGGACCAGAAATTCGGCAAATTCGCGCAGGCGCGCGGCGCGGTCGCCATACGGCGCGAGCTCGGCGAGAGCGCGATCGGCAAGATCTTTCGCAAATTCGTGTGATTTCGCAAGGCCGAACACCGACGGATACGTGGCTTTTTGTTGCGCTTGATCTTTTCCCGCCGTTTTACCCAGCGCGGCGGAAGATTCTTCGACGTCGAGGATATCGTCCACGACTTGAAAAGCCCAGCCGATATTTTCGCCGAAGCGCCGCAAGCGCTCGACTTCGTTTTCGTCGCGGCGCCGCCAGCAATTGCGCCGGCCACAACCGAGGCGCGAATCAGTGCCGCCGTTTTTGACCGATGGATGTACGCGAGCTTCTCAGCGTGATTGTCTTGCGTTCGGCTTCGAGATCGGCGACTTGTCCGCCGACCATACCGTCCGCGAGTGCCGGCGGCGCGTGCGATTTCTCGAATCATTTGCACGCGTCGCTGTGGTATCGACGGAACGCGGGCGAGCGTTTCGAAAGCGAGCGTGAGCAAGCCATCACCCGCGAGAATGGCGATTGCCTCGCCGAATTTCTTGTGGCAAGTGGGTTTGCCGCGGCGCAGATCGTCGTTATCAAGCGCGGGCAGATCGTCGTGAATCAGCGAATACGTGTGAATAAATTCCAGAGCGCACGCCGCGTCGACTGCGACCGACGCCATCCGCCGAAAAAATTCGCGACGCTTCGAGGCACAGCATGGACGGAAACGTTTGCCGCCCGCAAAAACGCTGTAGCGCATCGCTTGATGGATCGAAGGGCGGTTGGGTTTGGGCCGGAGGAAGAAAGCGTTCCAGCGCCGCTTCGATCAGCCGGATGTCTTCTTCAAAAAATGCCGGATATTTATGTGGCGGAAGGAGTTGACATAGCGCAGGCGCGGAAAGTTTTGCCGGACTTAGGATTCTTCTCCGGCCTTGGGCTCGAAACGGTTGCGCCACCATTTCGCCGCCGGCTTTTTTCATCAGGATTTCTACGCGGCCTTCAGCTTCCTCGAGCTGTTTCTGGCAATCGCGCGAAAGAGAAACGCCTTCTTCGAAAAGTTTCATCGCGTCATCGAGAGAGAGATTCGCGTTCTCAAGCCGCTTGACAATTTCTTCCAGGCGCGTCAGAGAGCGTTCGAACTCCGGCTTCTTCGCCGGCGGCTCAGGTTTCTTTACAGGAGTTGGATTCAACTTTTCTCCTCAAATTTGGCAATGCGCGCAAAAATAAGTGGAACGCCCGTCTTGCTGAATCCGCCTAATTGCACTTCCGCAGCGGCGGCATGGCTCGCCTTCGCGCTGATACACGCGAAGAATTTTGTCGAGTCCCGTGAACCACCATTCCGTGTCGCGAAAATCAGGTGGCGGATTGCTACAGCATTCTACGGCACGCCGAATGACGTTCACAACGGCATTGTGCAGTCGGCGCCAATCGCCCGCGGCAAGACGGCTGCGCGGCGTCGCGGATCGATTCGTGCGTGCCACAAGATCTCGCTCGAGTAGATGTTGCCGACGCCTGCGATGCGTGACTGATCCATGAGCAGCGGCTTGATTGGCTTTTTCGATTCGCACAACTTGTTTGCGAACAGTTTCGGATTAAATTTGCGAGACAAAACATCAACGCCAAGTTTTCGAAGTGCGGGCACCGCATCCGCATTCAAATGCCACGTCATCGTGCCGAGATGCCTTTGATCGACGAAGGCGAGCGTTCCGCGATCTAATTTCAGCAGCACATCCACATGCGTGCCGCACGGTGGTGCGTTGTCGAAGAAAAGCAACTGGCCGTCGAACTTGAAATGTACGACGAGCGTTCCGCGCGTTAATTCGAGAAGCAAATATTTTCCGCGGCGAAAAACATTTTGAATTCGCTGCCCGCAAACACGACGCAAAAAAGTAGCGGGGATTTGACGCCCCACACCAAATCTATGCACCACGCGCGCGGAGCGAATCGTTCGTCCTTGAACAAGCGGACGCAGCGCGCGCACTACCGCTTCGACTTCCGGAGCCTCAGGCATCAGTGCGGCGTCGGGACGAAACGCAGCGTGTGCGCCGCTGCCTGAGTGACGGCGGCGTCGCTATAAGGAGCAGGCAGCGGTTGTACGGCGAACCAGGCAGGGAATTGGTCTCGGTAATGCTCGCTGCCGTAGATCGCCCGATTCGCCGGTGACAATTTCCATGAACGAATTGTCCCAGTTCGAAAGGTCAGCCACCATTCGCATCGCGGGACCAAAACTGCGGCCCGCAGCCTTGATTACATCGTGAGCGCCGTTTTGCGGCATCGGACCGATACTGAAAATTCGCGCGAGAACTCCACTCTGCCCGATCGGATGCGGAATGAAGAGCGCGTTGCGATCGCCCCATTTCCACTTGGCTGTGTCGTTGCCCATCTGAGTCGATAACTCCGCAACCGCGGAATCGGCGCTGGCGATCAGCAGTTCGTCGTAGTTATGAAATTCTTTTGGCAGCCACATCGCAGGACGATCGCGCAACACGCGATCGAGAAAAACGTCTACACGGGGATAGCTCACTCCGTGCTCTCCGAGATATGGACGCAGCAGATTGCGTTCGATCGCGATAAACGGTCTGCTCCACAAAGGTAGCTTCAACGGAATCGGCCGTCATGCTTCCGTCCCAATTCGCTAAGCTTCGCGATCGAGCTGGCCGGTGCGGGAATCGTGTGGCTGTGCTGATCGAGCTTGCCTTGACAATCGCTTTTGCCGACGAAGCTGAATCGATCTCGCTCACCAAGTCGCCTTGAATTTCTGCGAAATCTTTCGGCGTAAATTTCTTGCCAGCCACCGCGAGTAGCCTAAATATCCTCGATCGTTCGCCACGGTGGCGCCCAGCCCGATGTGATATAGTGAGGATAGAGCGGTCCCACGACTGCCGCGTTTGCAGTAGCAATAATTCCGCCCGCTGGATCGAGTATCTGCGGAAGCTCCTCGAATGGAATGTAGCCTTGCCACTCGAAGTCATCGGTGTTGCCGGGAAACGGGGCCGCGCCGCAGGGCGTCGACGCGGGCAATCCCATTTCGGCGGGCCGCCAATTCTTGCAATCGCGAATCGGAATTCGCGCCGCGACAATAAATCCGATGTGACCATCCACGTCGGCATAAACCGCGTTTTGCGCCGGGCCGGAGGCGTCATGCATGCGCGTGCGAAATTCTTCCCAATTTTGCGCGCCGGCCAAATTGAAATAAGAATGATTCAGTCCGCCCGGTTGCGTCGCAGTCCATTTCAGCGCGTAGCCAGTGTTTCCGTCGCGCTCCAGAATCGGCCCGTGGCGCGTAACCACAACTTCAAATTCTGAGTCCGCCGCGCCTTTTACGTGGATCGATTTCTTTTCGTGACCTGCGCGTCCTGCCACTGGCCATTCACTTGATACTGCTTCGGATTCGCGGGATTGAATGTTTCCGCGTAAAGATCCTGCACATCTGCGCCGTCGTTTGTGAATCCCCACGCTATGCGATCGTTGTGACCGATGATGATTCCGGGCGCGCCCGGCAGCGCGAATCCTTCCGCGGCAAATCCCGGCGCGGCGAGTTGTACCGTGTACCAAATGTCCGGCATGCCGAGGGACAAATGCGTGTCGTTCGCAAGCAAGGGCTTACCGGATGCTGTCCACTTACCGCTCACAACCCAGTTGTTGCTTCCCATTCCAGCACGCACGTCCTCGCCAAATTGTTCGAGCATTCCGTGCGCGACAGTCCACAGATCGTTTTGTGCTCGATCTTCAGAAACTTCGTTGCGAGGAAGCACCGTTGCGAGCGGTTGCCGATCTCCCGAATTGCCGCTCGATCGGGAGGATTGGTTCGCGCGATCATGCTCACCCGCGTAAGCGGGGCCGTTGCCAACGATGGGGCGATCCCAGTCGCTCGTCTGATCGTAAAAGTATTCTGCGCGCTCAACGCCCAGCTTCGGCGCAACGCGAGCGCGGCTCAAATCCCAGCGCCAACTGCTTGTCAATGTTTCGTACATGTATCCGACGATCAGCAGCGAATCGGCCACGCGCCACGGACGCGGCTCATAACGCAGCAGTGAGAATTCGAGCGGCAAATTTCCGCGATGATCTTCGATGAAGCGATTGACGCCGCTCGCGTATGCTTCTGCTTGCTCGCGAAATTCGGGTGGTGCGGTTTCCGCGTCTCGTTCTGCCGCGTCGCGAAACCCCAGAGTGCGAAAGTAACGATCCGTCTCCACCAGGCTCGCGCCAAATATTTCCGAAAGCTCGCCAGCCGCGATTCGCCGAAGCACATCCATTTGCCACAGACGATCCTGCGCCATCACATATCCCTGCGCGAAAGCGAGGTCCGTCATATTTTGCGCGCGCAGATGCGGCACGCCGCGCACGTCGCGTGTCACGGTGACTTCGGCCTTCAATTCCCCAAGCGCGATAGTGCCCTCTACTTGCGGCAATGCGCGATGCACCAAATGCCACGCATAACCGCAAATCGCCACAGCTACCAAAAGCAATACGAGCAACACATATCCAACCACTCTGCGCATCCGCAAACCTCTCGTTTCAGGCGGGAATTGCTGGCAAACCGTCCGTGCCGCGGAAGTCTACTGCGCCTAGGTATTGTTGGGCAACACCATGGCGGGCGGCGAATCATCGCGTGCGGCGATTCACTGTTAGAATCGCGATGTGATCTTCATTCGCCTGCTGGCGGTGATGTTTCTGATCGGCGTGAACGCATTTTTCTCCGCCGTGGAGTTTGCGCTGGTCACCGTGCGAATGTCGCGCGTGCGCCAGCTCGTCGCTGAGGGCAATCCCAGCGCGAAAATTGTGGCTGAACTTACCGCCCAGATCGAACGCGTCGTCTCCGGCGTCCAAGTCGGACTCACGCTCACGACTCTTGGCCTCGGATTCATCGGCGAAATTACTATCGCCAATGCCGTCCGCCCTCTCTTCTGGTGGATCCGCGGAATCCACGGTGCACTGATCGTTAATTCGATTGCCTTTACGCTCGCGTACATTTTGCTCACCACCTTTCACGTGGTGATCGGCGAACTTGTTCCCAAAGCGCTGAGCCTGCAGCGAGCCGAGCGCGTTTCGCTGATGGTGGCGCGGCCATTTCATTGGTATCTCGGAGTGTTTTCGTGGCTGATCGATTCGCTCGACGGCCTTTCAGGCGTGATCATCCGCGCGCTTGGCATCAGTTTGCACCAGAGTCCCGCCACGGTGCATTCCGCTGAAGAATTTCAAATCATGATTCAACAGGCGCGCGAGCGCGGATTATTCGCTCCGGGCGAGGAAAAATTCATTCTTGGCGCGATCGAACTCAGCAACGTAATCGTACGCGACATTATGGTACCGCGCCCTGATGTCCATGCTGTTCCCGTGAGCGCATCGCTCAACGAAATCGCGCAACTTTTCGCGCGCACGCAGCGTTCGCGAATTCTTGTGTACGATGGCGCGCCCGATCACATCATCGGATTCGTTCATATCAAGGATTTGTTTGGCGTGCAGCTTGAACGCGATCGCCGCATCGAGCAGGGCAGGCCCGCGCTGCCGTTTGATTTGCGACGCATCGTTCGCGAAACCATCATTGTGCCTGAGACCAAATCGGCCGCCGAACTCGTCACTGACTTGCGCGCGCGCGGCACCGGAATTTCTCTTGTCGTCGACGAGCACGGAACGATCCTCGGCATCGTCACGCTCGAAGACGCCATTGAACAAGTGGTCGGCGAAATTCATGATGAATTCGATCTTGCCGAGCGCCCCGCGATTCTTTCCGATGGCTCTATGGTTTTCGACGCATCGCTTAATGTGCGCGATCTCGAAGTTCAGTACGGCATCGAGCTTCCCGAGGACACTGCGTATTCCACCATCGGCGGATTTGCGCTCGCGCGATTGGGATTTATTCCCCGCGGCGGAGAAACTTTCGATCTCGATGGCAATCGCTTCACGATCGTCGAAATGGATCGGCTCCGCATTGCGCGAATAAAAATTCAGAAATTGCCGCAGCCGGTCGATGGGAATCAGAATGCTCCCGCCCCAGCCTCGACACCGCCCTCCGCCAAATCTCCAGTCTCCGCTCGGTCGGGGAAATAATGTTCAATCGAATCGCTACGCGGTTTCTGATCACTCTTCCTGCGGTGTGGCTCATTCTCACGATGGTGTTTTTGCTCGTGCACATCGTGCCCGGCGATCCCGTGCAGCAGATGCTTGGTGAAGATGCGCGCGCTGAGGATGTTCAGCAATTGCGCCATATACTTGGACTCGATCTGCCGGTTCGCACGCAATATGCGCACTATCTCGCCGGGCTTGTTCGCGGAGACTGGGGACATTCCTTTCGATTTGGCACGCCGGTGTTTCATTTAGTCCTCGAAAGATATCCGGCGACGCTTGAGCTTGCATTCGCCGCGATGCTTGTCTGCGCCGCAATCGGAATTCCCGCGGGCGTGGCCGCTGCGCGCCGCCGCGGACGCGCCACCGATCACACCGTCTCTGTACTCACTTTGCTCGGACTTTCCGTTCCGAATTTTGCGCTTGGGCCCAATTCTCATTTTGCTTTTCTCCATCGAAATCGGATGGCTCCCCGTTTCCGGACGCGGCGGATTCTCACATTTGGTTCTTCCAGCGGTCACTCTCGGCGCCGCGCTTGCAGCAATTCTCACGCGCATGGTGCGCAGCTCGATGATCGAAGAACTCGGCGCCGATTACATTCGCACCGCGCGCGCCAAGGGACTCTCCGAGCGGCGCGTACTTTTTCGCCACGCGTTTCCCAACGCGCTCGTGCCCATCATCACGATTCTGGGATTGCAATTTGGCACGCTGCTCGCCGGAACCATCGTCACCGAATCGATTTTTTCGTGGCCTGGAATCGGGCGGCTCACAGTGCAGGCAATTCAAGCGCGCGACTATCCGCTGCTGCAGGGCTGCATCCTGCTAATCGCCCTCTCGTATGTAGTCGTGAATCTCCTCACCGATTTCGTTTACACGCTGATCGATCCCAGGATGCGAGTGTCATGAGCGCCGGCGCGTTGCAAATTCCGTCCGCTGCGCCGCAGGCCAATGGGGCCACGAGCAGGCGCGGCGGGGGTGCTGGTTTCATCTCCGAATTTCTGCGGCGAAGCACGCTCGGCCGCATCGGTTTCGTGCTCACACTTTTTCTAATTCTCGTCGCGCTTCTCTCACCGTGGATCGCTCCGCACAATCCCGCCGCCCAAGATTTGCCCAATCGTCTCGCGCGTCCTTCTGCGGCCCACTGGATGGGCACCGACGAACTCGGCCGAGACATTCTCTCTCGCGTAATGTTTGGCGCGCGTATCTCGATGACGGTCGGCGTCAGTGTAGTTTGCGGCGCAGGCCTCGTCGGACTTTTTCTCGGTGCGCTCGCCGGATATTTCGGCGGCTGGTGGGATCGCATCATCAACGTGATGCTTATCAACGCATTTCTTTCGTTTCCCGGAATTCTTCTCGCTATCGCGTTCGCAGCTTTTTTTGGCCCCGGCCTCGACAAAGTAATTCTGGCGCTCATCATCACCGGCTGGGCCGGATACGCGCGTCTCGCCCGCGCACAAGTTCTCAAGGTAAAGGAACTCGATTACATTCTCGCCGCTCGTTCGCTGGGAGCCGGCAGCGCTCGCATTCTTTTGCGCCACGTTCTGCCGAACGCAATTCAGCCCGTGCTGATTCAAGCCACAATCGGAATGGCGAGCGCGATCCTCGCCGAATCCACGCTGAGTTTTCTCGGACTCGGCGTTCTCGCGCCCGCTCCAAGCTGGGGAGCGATGCTCAACGACGCCAGCGGCTATCTCTTCAGCGCTCCGCACATGGTAATTTTCCCAGCGTTTGCGATCATGCTCGCCGTCCTCGCGTTCAATCTTCTGGGCGATGCGTTACGCGACTGGCTAGATCCCCGCACCCGCTCATATCTAGTCACACTCGATCTCTCGCGTTGAATCCCGCCTAACATCCGTAGGGGCAGGGCTTGCCCTGCCCGCCGTGGCAGGTCAGAATCCAAGAATTCTTTCTTCTGTTCTTTGTCTTTCGCCTTCAGGCAGGTACAAAAACAACTTCTGCCCCGCGCCCAGCACCCAGCACGCGCGAAGCATTTCCTTTATTCACCGCGATCTCAATAAATCCGCTCGAACCCACGATCGCCACCGCTTCTCCCGCCACGCCGGCAGAAAAAGTTTCAACAAATTGCTTCACCGGTTTTCCCGCCACCGAAAATTGCGTTGGTCCTGCGACGCGCGCCGCCTCGGGCAAATCTTCCGCCGTAAAATTGGTCATCAAATTTCCAAAGTTATCCACGCGCAATACCACGCCGCGCAAACCCTTCTCCACTTGCTTCGGCCGCGGAAACGCAAATTTCACGTGATCGGTCACCGCTTCGCCGAACGCTTCCGGCTGCCAGTTTTTCGTGAGCCATGCCGCCACCGGAGCGAACACGTCTCGCCCATGAAACGTCGCGCTCAGCGGCCGCAAAAAATAATGTTCGGATGTGATGTGCCGCACCAAACAATCTTCCGCGCGCTCGCACACCAGCGAAAGCACTCCATTATCCGGAGCGATAAAATATTGATTGTCGGCCGAAACCAGAATCGGCCGCCGCGCCGTACCCACTCCTGGATCCACCACCACCACATGCACCGTGCGGGGAGGGAAGTATTTCGCCGCCGCGGCAATCGCAATCGCGCCATCCAGTACGTCATACGGCACTACGCTGTGCGTGATGTCCACAATTTTCGCTTCCGGATGGATTTTCAAAATCACGCCCTTCACGGTTCCGACCAAATGGTCGCCAGTTCCGTAATCCGTAGTGAGCGTGATGATGGGGGCAGTCACAATCTAGATTCCTTCGTCGCAAAAAAGAGTAGCACAGCCATTCCTGGCTGTGGGTTTTTTGCATGACGCGTGCCTAACCCGCACTTCACCCAATTCTAGGTTGATTCAATGCAGTTGTAGCGTCAGCCCGCGCGGCCCGCCGCTCGATGCGCCTTACATCTCCCGCAGCGCAGCCGACACCGGCCGTCTTGCCGCGCGTATCGCCGGCGGCGCGCCGCCAACCAATCCCATCGCCAGCGCAAACACAATTCCCCAAACCATCAAGATCGGCGTAATCCGAAACGCAAACGCCAGATGTGAAAATGTTTGAAAGTTCAGCGTGCCCGTTGTCAATCCATTCAGCGGCAGCACCGCAACGCAGCCAAGCAATCCGCCAATCGCCGCAATCAGTAGCGCCTCCAGCGTGAACGAAATCACCACGCTGCCCTGGCCAAATCCCAGCGCGCGTATCGTCGCGATTTCTCGCCCGCGCTCGGCCACCGCCGAATACATCGTGTTCAGTGCGCCGAATACGGCGCCCACTCCCATGACCGCAGCCACGATCGAGCCCAGCACCGTAATCAGCGTCGTTAGTTGCTTCGACTGCTTTTCGTAATAATCCAATTCGCGATCCACCGAGAAATTCAGCCGCGGATCAGACGTCAGCGAATCCTTGAATGCTTGAAACGCTTCCGGATTCTGCAGCCGCACCGTCACCGATTGAAAGACGTTGGCGGGCCGCTTATACACCTGGTCGAGCAGCGCCGAATCGCACCAAACTTCAGAATCGAACGCGCTGCCGCCCGCATCGAAAATTCCCACCACCGTCCAACTCGCGCCGGAAAAATGCAGCGTGCTGCCCATGTCAAGCCCGGCATACGTTGCCACCGCGTTCCTTCCTACGACGGCTTCATTCAGGCCCGGCTTCAAAAAGCGTCCGTCGATCATCTTCACATTCGGACGAACTTCCAGCGCCTTCGCATTCACTCCACGAATCTGCACATTCGCATCTGTGCCAGATGCTTTCAGCGGAAACGGCGCAATCACCACAACTTCTGGGCTGACTAGCAATCCATTCGGCCCGCGCGCAATTCCCGGCGCTCCCTCGATCACATGCACCTGATCGAGCATCACCGCGCCCACCATTTCCGTGTTCGACCCGGCGCGCATAATCAACGCATTTTCGGGCGAGCCCGAAGCCATCAGCGTCGCGCGAAATCCCCGCGCCATCGAGAGCATCGCCACAAACACTCCCACCGTGCCGGCAATTCCAAGCACGGCAACGACGGAAGATGTCCAACGCTGCCTCACGCTTCGCAAGTTGTAAACAACAGGTATCGCCATTCGCTCTAGCTCCGCACAGTGGCACAGGCACTCCTGCCTGTGCGCCCTTCGCTCAACTTATCTTTCTCAACGCCTCAACCACGCGCAACCTGCTGGCAGTCACCGCCGGTATCACTCCCGCGAGTGCGCCAATCACTAGCGCTGTCGCGATTCCTGTTCCCATGCGATTCATCGGCAAATAAAACAGCGGCAACATTCCATGCGTAGGATCGCCGCCTAGCGTAAATAATTTCGCTGCCGCAATTCCCAGAATGCCGCCCAGCAGCGCAATCGTCACAGATTCCAGCAGCACATATGCCAGCACGAATCCATCGGAGTATCCGATCGCTTTCAAAATGGCCAGTTCGCCCGTGCGCTCGCGCACTGCGATCGCCATGGTATTTCCGGTGACCAGCAGCAACGTGAAAAACACCACGCCGCCAATCGAAAGAATCAGCAGTTGAATGTTTCCCATCTGCTTTGCAAAGTCCGCGTAAAAATTCTTTTCCGTCGCAGTCTTCGTCTGCCACGTAGTATTTGAATACGAGGTATCGATTTTGCTGATCACGCTGGCCGCATCATCAGGATTGTTCAGCCGCACGATGTACCAACCCGCGACATTCTTGAAGGAGCTCGCAGCCGGCGATGCTCTCGTTCAAATAATCATAGTGAAACCAGAATTGCGACGTGTCGTCTGCTTTTCGCGAGCCGGTATAAATTCCATCAATATTGAATTGCCAGTTCCCAACGTAGATCGCTCCCTTAATCGGGACGCGGTCGCCCACTTTCCATCCAAACCGCTTCGCCGTGCCCTCGCCGACAATCGCGCCCTGCCGATCGTTTTCAAACGTCTTCCATTCGTCGTCAGGCACATTGAACTCGTTGTACATCTGCCGCCACGTGGGCACATCGATCGCGAATTGCGGAAAAAAGTTTTTCTCGTCCTGATAAATTCCGCCGAACCACGTGGAGTGCGTCACCTGCTTGATCCCCGGAGTCCGCGCCAGTTCATCCATGTACGCGATCGGCAGCGGCTGGATGAACGACACTTTATTCATCACGATCAGGCGGTCGGCTCCCGCGATTTCCACTCCCTGATTGAACGCGAGCTGCACTACCGCCAGCACGCCAAACAAAAACATCGCCACCGCAAACGAACCAATCGTCAGCGCGGTGCGGAATTTCTTCCGCAGCAAACTTACTTTCAGCAATCGCAGATATTTCATACGGGCGCTCCCTGCGCCTCGCTCAGCACGCCTTTATCGAGGTGCAGAATCACTTGCGCTTTTTCCGCAGCGCGCGGATCGTGCGTCACCATCAGTACTGTTTTCTTATGGTCGTTCACCAATCGACTCACCAGGTCGAGCACTTCGTCCGCGCTCTTGCGATCCAGATCTCCTGTCGGCTCGTCGCACAGCAAGAATGTTGGATCGGTAGCAATCGCGCGCGCAATCGCTACGCGCTGTTCCTGTCCTCCAGAAAGTTGCCGCGGATAATGTTTCATGCGATCCGCCAATCCCACCAGTGAAAGCGCGGCTTCTACGTGAGCGCGCCGTTCGGATTTGCTAAGCCGCGTCAGCAGCAGCGGCAATTCCACGTTTTGAAACGCCGTCAGCACCGGAATTAAGTTGAACATCTGAAACACAAATCCCACGTGCCGCGCGCGCCACGTCGTCAATTTTCCCGACGACATGCTCGTTATCTCGTCGCCCGCCACGCGAACGCTTCCATGCGTCGGCACATCCAGCCCGCCCAGCAGATTCAGAATCGTCGTTTTGCCCGAGCCGCTAGGGCCCATGAACGCCACGAAATCGCCGGCATCTACGTCGAGGTTCATCCCTTGCAGCACGTCGATCGTTTCCGATCCGCGCTTGTACGTTTTGTCCAGGTTGCGAACGGATATCAAACTGTTTCCGTCGCCGCTTCCGTCTACTCGAACCATTTCGCTCGCCTCACTCTTTGCGATTCACTGTTTGCGATTTACTTCTTGCCCATCGTGCAAATCGTCCGGACCCTTCGTGATCACCAGCTCGCCTTGATTCACGCCCGCCATAATTTCGATGTTTGCGCCGCGTGTCATTCCCGTGCGCACCGCGCGCCGCTCCGCTTTTCCTTCCCGCAAAACGTAAACAGCCGATTGGCCGTTCGCCGTATGAACCGCCGCTGCAGGCACCAGCGCCGTGGGTTTTGGAGCCGCTTCACTCGCCGCGCCGGGTTTCACTTTTTCCGGCATCGCCATGAACGCAACCTTCACGCCCATATCCGGCAGAATTTTCGGATCCAAATGATCGAACGTCGCGCGCACCTTAACCGTACCCTTGTCTCGGTCTGCCGTCGGAATCACGGTCAACACATGCGCAGGAATTTGCCAATCAGGATACGCGTCAAGCGTCGCCACGACCGGCTCCGCCGGTTTCACTCGCGCAATATAATTTTCATTCACATCCACTTCGATCTCGTTCGAACTCATATCCACAATCGTCGCGATTCCAGTCCGAGTAAATCCGCCGCCCGCGGAAATCGGCGACACCATCTCGCCCGGCTGCGCATCTTTCGAAACCACAATTCCGCCGAACGGAGCGCGCACCACGCAGTTATCTATATTTTGCTGATCGATTCCCATCTTCGCGTCGGCCGCGAGCACCGCAACTTTCGCCTGCGCGATTTGTGCCTTCAGCCGGTTCACCAATGTTTGCGCGGCATCGAGCGCCTGGGGCGTCGAAATTCCTCCATCCGCCAGCCCTTGCGTGCGCTTGAATTCGCGTTCCGCGTTCCCTTGCTGCACTTCCAAGTCGGCGATCAACGCCTGCGTCGCATCGCGATCCGCTTTCGTCGACGTCAGCGAAACCTGATAATCCGAATCGTCAAGATTCGCGAGAATAAAATCTTTCGGCACGTACATTCCTTCGGTGATGTAAATCGCGCGTACTTTTCCAGTGATCTTGGCCGCGACCGTTGCTCGCCGCTGCGGCGTCACATACCCGCTCGCATTCAGCAGCGCCGTCGCAGCAGACCCATCTCCAGCAGCCAGCGCCGCCGACACTTCCACTTCAGGCTTCCGGCTTCGAAGCGCCGCCATACTTCCAAGCGCAATCATCACCAGCCCCAGAATCGCCGCGCCGATCCCAAGCCACTTTCCAATGGGACTTCCCCCGCGCTTGCTGGCATCAATACGCAGCGATGCGATGCTCGGAGCCGAATTGGGCGTGGTCTGTGGCATCTTTAACCTTGCTGCTGATTTGTCCGACTTCTGTTTACGCGACCTCGTTGCGTTTTCTCGCGAGAGGAATCCGCACGTACCCGGTGACGCGCGCCCTACAAAGTCAAACGGCGCAGCGCCTCAGAAGTTACGCACCACTGCAACCACGTACACGCGCGCAACCCGCATATTCATACACTTTTCCCGCTGCTGGGCACTCCGAATGTCCTTCAATTTAGCATACGTCCACACCGCGCCCAAAATTTCGTGCGCAGCGAAGTCCCGCGTAGCTTATTGGGGCAGGGTTGCCCCGTCCGTCTTCCATTTATCGAATTAGATTTAAAGTGAGCGCTGCCGGCTGCAAGCGCTCATTGCTGCGTCGAAATACTTTGCGTTACTCCTCGTCCTCTTCCGGCTTTTCCGAATCGAGGTCTTCCACTTCAAACTCGTTCTTACGTTTTCGCTGCGGCACGCCTGCTTCCACAGCATTTCCGGCTTCTTCCACGCCGCCAATGATTTCAGCCTCGTAATCCTGCCCTTCCTCCACCAACTCCTCCACGCTTTCCGAATCCGCTTCGGCTTCCTCCGATAATCCCTGATCCGAACCCGATTGTCCGCCAGAATCCGAACCAGTTCCGCGTGGGCTCACTGAATTCAATTCCAATTCCGAATCGCCTTCAAACGCCGCTTTCGCTCGTTGCGCGGTCGGCCGCTTCGCAGGACTCAGCGACGACCTCAAGCTCCCCGACGATTTCACCACCGGCACCTCGAGCTTCCGCTTCGCGCTCGCAGCAGGCTTCTTCGCTATCGAAACTTTTCCGCGCGCCGGCGATTTCTTCGCAGCCACAGCCTTGCTGCGCACCGCGATTTTCTTCGCCGGTTTCTTCGCGCTGGCCTTTTTGCCCGCAGACTTCTTCACTTTGCTGTTTAGCTTTTTTGGGAGACATTCCCGCAGTTTACCAAGCCCCGCCATTCCGCCGCCATACCAACGAATCTGTACTTAAATTTCTCACATCGACCTCACATTCCTTGACCATCGTTTCCACATCACGTTATTCTTGCTGCACCGACTCTTATGACGCACGTCTACTTTGACCACAACGCGACCACGCCCGTAGATCCGGCGGTCCTCGCGGCCATGCTGCCGTATCTGACCACCGAATTCGGCAACGCCAGCTCGATTCATTCCTACGGCCAGCGCAGCCGCGGCGCCGTGGAAAACGCGCGCGCTCAAGTGGCCGCGCTTCTCGGAGCGCAGCCCGGCGATATCGTTTTCACCGCGGGCGGCACCGAATCCAACAATCTCGGTGTTTTCGGCCTGATCGGCGCGGAAACCGGCGAGCACAAGCACATCATCACCACGATGATCGAGCACAGCGCCGTCCTGAATCCGTGTCAGGCGCTCGCAGAACGCGGCTACGACGTCACGTTTCTTCCAGTGGGCCCGGATGGAATTCTCGATCCCGCCTCAGTTCGTGCAGCGATAAAGCCTGAGACGATTCTCATCTCGGTGATGCACGCCAACAACGAAATCGGAACTCTCCAACCCGTCGCCGAAATCGGGCGCATCGCCGCTGAAGCCGATATTTGGTTTCACTGTGATGCAGTGCAATCCGCGGGAAAATTTCCGCTCGACGTAAACGAAATCGGCGCAGATACTCTCGCGATTTCCGGCCACAAGATTTACGCTCCCAAGGGAGTTGGCGCTCTCTACGTGCGGAAGGGCGTCAAGCTCACTCCGCTTCTTTACGGCGGCCGCCACGAACGCGATCGCCGCCCCGGGACGGAAAATGTTGCGGGCAGCGTAGCTCTCGGACGCGCCGCCGAAATCGCGCGCGAAACCCTCACCGAAGAAATCGCGCGCATCTCTGCGCTGCGAAATCGCTTCGAGCAGGGAATTCTCGCCAAAGTTTCCGGCGCGCGCGTAAACGCAATCAATTCGCCGCGCGTGCCGAATACTTCCAGCATCACGTTTCCCGGCCTCGAAGGCGAGGCGCTTGTCATCGCGCTCGATCTCAAAGGGCTCGCATGTTCCACCGGCGCTGCATGTTCTTCGGGCGCGATTGCTCCTTCGCGCGTTCTCACCGCGATCGGCTTGGCCGCGCCGGAAGCAAAAGCAAGTTTGCGATTTAGCCTCGGCCGCCGCACCACAGACGCCGATGTTGATTTCGCGCTCAGCGTAGTTCCCGAAGCAGTCGAGCGCCTGCGCGCTCTCGCGCCGCAACCAAAGAAACCAGTCGCCGCAAGCTAACGAAAAATTTTCAGGAATCACACTTATTCATGGATTCGCAAAATCAAAATACGAATTTCGCCGCAGCCGCGCTCACCGCTGGAGCCCTGACGGCCGTAGCGATGAGCGGCGGCGTCGATAGTTCGACCGTCGCCGCAGTCCTGCGAAATCGCGGCGAAAATATCATCGGTCTCACCATGCAACTCTGGAATCAGCGCCGCTTGCCCGAACTCGCCGGCGAAAGTCATGGCGGCCATCGCTGCTGCTCCATCGACGACGTATACGACGCGAAGCGCGTCGCCGAGCATCTCCAATTTCCGCATTACGTCGTAAATTTCGAAAATCGCTTCGAACAAGATGTGATCAAGCCATTCGTCGCCGAATACGTCGAAGGCCGCACGCCAATTCCGTGTACTCTCTGCAACAGCCACGTGAAATTTGATCAGTTGCTCGCAACCGCGCGCCAGATTGGCGCGGATCGTCTCGTCACCGGGCACTACGCGCGCATTCGCTTCAACGAAAATTTGCAGCGCTACGAACTTCTTCGCGCGCGCGACGACTCAAAAGATCAATCGTATTTTCTTTTCGGACTAACGCAAGAGCAGATGTCGCGCACAGATTTTCCGCTCGGCGAACTAACAAAAGACGAAGTCCGCGCTATCGCTCGTGAAGCGCATCTTCCCGTCGCCGAAAAGCCCGACAGCCAGGAAATCTGTTTCGTTCCGCAGGGAAATTACGTGCAATTTATCGAGGCCTATCTCGGCGAGCAGGGAACTGCGCTAGCCGAAGAGCCCGGCGAAATTGTCACCACCAGCGGTGAAGTAATCGCGCATCATCGCGGCGTCCATCAATTCACCATCGGCCAGCGCAAGGGCCTTGGATTCGCCGCCGGAAAAAAATATTACGTCGTCTCGCTCGATCGCGACTCGCGCCGCGTAGTGGTCGGCGGCGATGACGAATTACAGAGTGTCGAATGCCAGGTCCGCGACGTAAATTGGATCAGCACTCCACAAATCACCGCGCCCACGCGCGCCACTGTAAAAATCCGTCATCGCCACGAACCGGCAGCAGCAACACTTCACCCGTGCAGTGAATCAACGCACGCTCAAATTATTTTCGACGAGCCGCAGCGCGCCATCACTCCCGGCCAAGCCGCAGTTTTTTACGATGGAGCAGCAGTCCTCGGCGGCGGTTGGATCGCCTAGCGCCTCAAGTGGCACGGGCATTCCTGCCTGTGCGATTTTCGCCTCTGCCCTTGTTGTCATCCCGAATCCCGCTTCAGCGGGTGAGGGATCTGCTGTTGCTCTTGGTTTCTGCCCTTATTCTTTGCCGTCCTGAACCGCCAAGGGCGCACTTCATCCACGTACCCATCCGCTCAGGCTCGTAAAGCAATGTAGTTTTTTAGTTGATTCCCCGCGAATTTTACTTCAGCTAAATAAACAAACCTTCGTCAGAAGTATCAGCAGCAGACGGCGGCTCGCCCGCGGGCCGTCGCCCCGAGCGCAAAACTTCGAGCCCCATTTTTATTCCGCGAATAATCGCGGTAGCCTGTCGCACCGGGCCTTCAATTGTCCTTCGGATGCTCGAGCCGGTTTCTTCCACGGCTTCCAGCGCGCCCGTGAGGATTTGGTCCATGTGAATCAGCTGAATCCGCGTGCGGTCCAAAGTTTCGGTAACCACGCGATCGAATTTAATCGCCTGGCTTCGCGCAAGGCTCACAACATCGGACGCATCAGAGACGATTCCCACAATCTGCGGTTTCGTTTCGCGGATCAAATCGTCCACGCGCGAAATTACAGGAGTCACTTTCGTATGAATTTCGTCGATCACACCCAGCAACCGTTCGTTCAGCCGGCGCAGTTGCGAAAACATGCCCACCAAAATCGCGGCCTGAATGACGACGGCAACAGACGTCACCACCACGAATATGATTAGCGTCGTTTCCATTCATGCGCCTCGAGTGTGCTATGTCTTACTGAGCTTTTCCTTTTTCGCGCTGATATGCTTCGCGGCCCGCGTCCACCGCCGCCGAAATCGATTCGCGCTGGCGCGACGCCACATCTTTTCCGCGTTCAATCAAATCGTCCGCGCGCTCGCGCAGTTCGCGCGCTTTGCGCTGCGCAAAGTCTTTCCCCTCGTCCGCTTTCTTCGAAAGAAATTCGCGCGTTTCTTCGCCCGATTTCGGCGCGAACAGAATCCCGATCAGCGCGCCAATCCCCAGGCCAACCATAAAATAACTGACCTTGCTTCCAACATTGCTCTCACCCATCTGCGTTACCTCGCGATTCACGGAGTGCTGCCAAACCTCTTCGACCGTAGCACACATATCAGGTGGTTTCAACCAGTGTGAAACGGTAGAAGTCAGGCAGTTTCGGTGTAGCGCGCTCGCACCGGAGCGGCTGGCGAATTACTTGTCAAAGCATCCGTCTGCGACGCCATTTCCACCCGGTAGACAAATTGGCTCTTTACGAGCCATAATAATCGTGTAGATTGGCCCAGCAGGAGAAGCCAATGCTTCCTCTTCAGCTTCAGCCCGAAAGCCACGTTCCGCTCTATATCCAGTTGCGCGACCAGGTCCGCGCTCTCGTCCACGGCGGCGATTTGCGCCCGGGCGATCGCATTCCCGCCACGCGCGAACTGGCCGTTCAACTTGGAGTGCATCGCACAACAGTCGCGAACGCTTACGCCGAACTCGAATCCGAGGGCCTCATTCGCGGGCACGTTGGCCGCGGCACCTTTATTTCCGGCGATGGCAATGGCTACAAATTCTCAGCTGCACCACCCGCGCTCAACGGCAATGGCACCGTCCGATGGGAATCGCTTTTCGCCGATGAACGCACTGAAGAAGCGCTCAGCCGTCTCGCCCAGCCCGCGCTCGGCACAAACATTTCATTCGTCACGGCGTGCCCTGAAGACAGTTCCTTCCCGCTAGAAGATGTTCGTGCCTGCTGCAACACAGTGCTGCGCCGCGAAGGAGCAAGACTTTTGCAACTCGGCCCCTCCGACGGATATCCCGAGCTGAAACAAGTTCTCGTCGAACTGCTGCACACAGAAGGCCTGCAAATAAAAGACGATTCGCTTCTCATCACGGATGGCTGCCAGCAAGCGCTCGATTTAATTTGCAAAGCTTTCTTGCGTCCTGGCGATAGCGTAGTTCTCGAAAATCCCGGCTATCCCGGAGCAATCGCAATTTTCGCAGGCGCCCGCGTGCGTTGTCTCGCCGCGCCAGTGCACAGCGGCAATGAGCCCGGCACAACGCCCGGCCTCGATCTGGCCGCGCTGGAAGCGACTCTGCAAGCGAATCGCGTAAAGCTTATTTTGCTCACGCCCGATTTTCACAATCCTACTGGAACCACGATGTCGCTCGCGGCGCGCCGCAAGCTGCTCGAAATTGCCAGCCGCCATCAGGTTCCGGTGATCGAAGATCACATTTACGCGCGGCTGAATTCCGGCTCCGAGCGTTTGCCTTCGCTTACGCCAACTCGACCGCGCAAATCTCGTAATCCAAATTGATAGTTTTTCCAAAGTTGCTTTTCCCGGGTTGCGCGTCGGTTGGATAATCGCGCCGCCAAATGTGATCGAGCGTCTTCGTCTCGTGAAGCAGACCACCGATCTCCACACCGATCAGCTCGCGCAAGCCGTGCTCGCCGAATTCACTCGCCGCGGATTGCTCACTCGCCACATCGCGAAAATGCGCAAGATTTACGCAAAGAAATTGGCTATCGTAGAAACCGCTCTTGCGCGTTTCATGCCGGCCGGAACTCGCTGGACGCATCCCACCGGCGGAATGGCTGTGTGGGTGGAACTCGTTCCCGGTTTTGACGCGAGCGAATTGCTGATCCACGTGCGCGAGCGCGGCGTGCTCTTCGCCCCCGGCCGCTATTTCTTTATTCAGAATCCGCAGCCGAATACTCTGCGTCTTAGTTTCACCAATGTTGACGAGCGCAAGATCTGCGCGCGGAATCGCAACGCTCGGCGACGCGCTCCGCGTAGAAATGAAAAAGCGCCAGCGCGGCACGCGCTTCGAAGAAAGCACGCGTGTAGCACTCGTTTAATTGAGTAGCGAGCGAAAATCAATATATGAAACAAAACGTCAGCTCCGAAATAATCAAACTCGAGCCCCGGGCCGACAACGTGTGCTTCGGCTGCGGCGGCGGCAACGCGAACGGAATGAAACTCGTTTTCGAAGCCGATCCCGCAACTCGCCGCGTCACTGGAAAATTTCGACTTGGCCCCGAATATCAGGGCAGCCTCGGAATGCTGCACGGCGGAATTATCGCGGTGCTTTTCGATGAAGCGATGGGCAAACTCTGCCGCTTCAGCGATGCGCGCGCCGTCACCGCCGAACTCAGCGTCGAATATTTGAAACCGATTCGCGTGAATCAAGAAATTATCGTTGAGGCCTTCGAAACCGAACGCAAAGGCCGCCAACTTTTTCATCAAGCCGAAATTCGAAATACCGAAGGTGCGCTGCTCGCGCGGGGAAAAGCGCGATTCGTAATTATCGACCCCGCGAAATATGCCGAGGCCAACTCACTGCAAAAATAATTTCGCAGTACCGCAACAAAACGATTTCAAGATAAAGTTCGAAACGAAAAGGGGACAACAATGGGACGAGACCAGCGCAAGAACGGAAAAAATAACGGTAAGAACGGTTCGCATACCTCCAAAACAAATGGTTCCGCCGAAGTTGCGGCCGTGCAATCGCCGCAAAATCTGTGGCGCGTAAAAGTCGGTCTGGCCGAAATGCTCAAGGGCGGCGTCATCATGGACGTCACCAACGCCGAGCAAGCCCGCATCGCCGAAAATGCCGGAGCCTGCGCCGTGATGGCGCTTGAGCGCGTTCCATCCGACATTCGCAAAGAAGGCGGCGTCGCTCGCATGGCCGCCACAAGTGTGATTCGTGAAATCATGGATACCGTCAGCATCCCCGTGATGGCCAAAGTTCGCATCGGTCATTTTGCAGAAGCGCAAGTTCTCGAAGCCCTCGAAGTGGATTTCATCGACGAGAGCGAAGTGCTTACCCCCGCTGACGAAGAAAATCACGTTTGGAAACATGATTTCCGAGTGCCCTTCGTTTGCGGCGCGCGAAATCTCGGCGAAGCTTTGCGCCGCATCTCGGAAGGCGCAGCTATGATTCGCACCAAGGGTGAAGCCGGCTCCGGAAATATCGTCGAAGCAGTGCGCCACATGCGCACCATTGTCAGCCAGATGCGTAAACTCACAACCATGCGTGGTGATGAACTCATGCACGCCGCGAAAGAACTAGGCGCGCCTCTCGAATTGATTCGCCAGGTTGCCGAAACCGGAAAACTTCCCGTGCCGAATTTTTCCGCGGGCGGAATCGCAACTCCTGCCGATGCCGCGCTTGTTCGCCAGTTGGGCGCCGAAGCAATATTCGTCGGCAGCGGCATTTTCAAATCTTCCGATCCCGAACGCCGCGCAAAAGCAATTGTGAAAGCCAACACTCACTTCAACGATCCAAAAGCAGTTCTCGAAGCGTGTGAAGAACTCGGCGAAGCCATGAAGGGAATTGACGTTCGCCAGCTCGAAGAGAAAGACTTGATGCAAACGCGCGGCTGGTAATCGCAAAAAACAAAATCGCGCGTTACATTCTTCAAATTGGCGATCGCGCATCGCTCGCGTCCGCAAAAATACAATGAAAATCGGCGTCATCGCGGTACAGGGAGACTACGAAGCGCACGCCGCCGCCATCGAACGCGCTGGCGGCGAAACCATATTGGTGCGCACTCCCGCCGATGCAGAAAACGCGGATGCTCTTGTCCTTCCCGGTGGCGAAAGCACCACGCAACTTCAGTTCCTGCAGGAAGAAGGGCTCGACAAAGTGATTCGCGACTTCGCGAAACACAATAAGCCAATCTTCGGAACTTGTGCCGGAGCAATTCTGCTCGCGAAAAAAGTTACCAATCCCGCGCAGAAATCTCTCGGCGTTGCGGACATCGTCGTCGCCCGCAACGCTTATGGACGCCAGCTTTCGAGCGAAGTGCGCGAAGGCGAATCGAAAATTTCGGATGCGCCGCTCGAAATGGTTTTCATCCGCGCGCCCATCATCGAAAAATCCGGCACGAACGTAAAAATTCTCGCCGAATCCGGCGGCCATCCGGTACTGGTGCAGCAAAATAAAATTCTGATCGCAACTTTTCATCCCGAACTTTCCGCGGATTCCACCGTGCACAAATACTTTTTGAAAATGGCGCGCAATGGGCACTGATCTACCACCGGCAAAAACTCGAGTCCTTTTCGTGTGCCTCGGCAATTGCTGCCGCAGTCCGATGGCAGAAGCAATTACGCGGCATCGCGCGAGCGATGTTCTCGCCGCTATCCAGCGCGGGAACGATCGCGCTCGGCTTCGTTGCTCCATTCACCACGCAAGTTCTGGCGGAGCGCGGCATCGAAATTTCCGAACTTGCATTCGAAGCCGCTCACTCGCGCGGCGCAGCACGCCGCGGATATTCTGGTGAACATGACCGGCCGCCCCAACGAAGAAGTTTTCGGCGAACACGGCGAGCGCGCTCTCGAATGGAAAATCACCGATCCCTACGGCGGCCCGATCGAAGACTATCGCGGCACTGCGATGAAATCGAAACGCACCTCGCGGAACTTGTCGCGCGATTGCGCGCCAAGCGCGCGAAGTCCACAAAAACCGTGGGCGAAATTGCCGCGCGGCAAAACGTTGTCCGGCCGAAGAAAACTTAGGAGCTCTCGTGCGGCGCGAAAAAACCAGTGTCTCCCAGGAAGATTATTTGAAAGCGATCTGGGAGATGCTCGAAGAAGAAGAGACGCCGATCAGCGCGCGCCTCGCCGAGCAGCTTGACGTCACTCCTCCCGCTGTCACGGCCGCGCTGAAGCGCATGACCCGCGACGATTATCTCCGCGTCGGCCGCGATGGCGGCATTCGCCTCACTGCCAAGGGACGCGGCGTTGCGCAGCATCTCGCGCTGCGCCATCAGCTCGCGGAAAAACTTCTCACCGATATCATCGGCCTCGAATGGGCAAAAGCTCACGAAGAAGCCGAACGACTCGAACATGCTATCTCTCCTGAAGTGGAAGCGCTGCTCGTCGCACGCTTCGGCGAAAACGCGACTTGTCCCCATGGAGTTCCTTTCGTCGGCGGCATCACGAAACTCCGCAAAAAACATGGCGCTGTTCCGCTTTCGGATGTTCCCGAAGGCGAATCCGTGCAAGTTCTCGCAGTGTACGAACGCGATCCAAAATTCTTACAATTTCTCGATCGTCTCGCGCTCAAGCCCGGCGTGGAAGCCCGCGTCCGCAAACGCGAGTACGATCAAACCACTTTGCTCACCATCAATGGCCGCAACGTGCACTTGGGCGTTCCGGCGACAAGCCGCATCTGGGTGAAACGCCTCAGCACTTAGTTTGGCCGCGCGAATACTCGCGCGCAACTCTTGCGGTCGATTCCATTTAAACTGGCTAGCCAGCAGAATTTCCAACGGAGGCATCGATGCCCCTAATTGACATCAATACACTTAATGCAATCGAACGCTTACCCGGCTGGTCTGGCCGCTATTTCCATTCCGAGAACATGACGGTCGCGCAGTACGATTTCAAGAGCGGCTCCGCGATTCACGAACACTTCCACCCGCAGGAAGAAGTCTATGAAGTAATTGAAGGCGCACTTGAGCTGGTCATCGACGGCACCGCACAAATCGCGCGCTCCGGCTTCGTCGCGATTGTCCCAAGCAATGCGCGCCATTCAGTCAGGGCTCTCACGGATGGGCGCGCGATCATCATCGACTATCCGCGGAGACGCGAATTCGAATAATCTCGATTCAGTTTTGAACTATGTCGCGGTGAAATCGCGGCTGGGCTGCGCGTCTCTCTAGCTCTTGCGTTGGCGCTCAGAGCGAAACCACTTTTCGTGAATGCGAATTCGCAGGCTGACCGTCGCTTTACCCGGTGCCTCGCCATCGACTGCAGGAGTTGTTGGAGAAGCACTATCGATCGGCGCCGCTTCTACTGTTCCTTCTGTATTGCCGATGGCGTAGTTGATCGTAAATCCATCAACGCCATTACCAGATTGAGCTACCACTTCGCCGTTTTGTGCTTTTAGTCGAGCGGCGACATCATCGCGCAATGCCTGCATTAACGGGACCCAATCCTGCGAGTTGATTACCAGCGTCGGTTCGAAATCCTCTTCGTGAGTTGCAAACTCGCGGCCCGCGCCGCCGCTTGTCACCGCCGCCTCCTGCGAAAACTGATCGGCTTTGAAGCGATCGATCACATTTTTCGGCGAGTACGTTTTTAGAAACGTGCTCTCATTTTCGGGCGTGGAGTACACCAGCCGATTCTGATCCAGGGCGACCCAAGTCAGGCCGACAGCTGCGACGATCGGCAACACAATAGCGAGCTTCATACTTCACCTCAAGAATTTCGCGTGTGGCAGGGGACGACCCACCGTTCCTACAACGATACGCTCTCTAGTTTTTAATGTCTACGCTTAGGCCATTTGAGATCGAGACTGGCAGCGCACGGTTTGACTTGCTTTGCTAATTGGTCAAACCGGCGGCTTCATATCCTTGCCGCAGATTTGCAGGTCGTATCCATTCACATCGCGAACATGGTAGCTATTGTCGGTGTCGAGCTTCGGGTTCAATCCGCGGCGATCGAGTTCGGCTTTCACGCCTTCTTTGTCCCAGGTCTCGATGGTGTATGCGATGTGATCGATTTTCGGCGTCGCGTCAGCTTGCCGCGAGTTGCGCGGAATCAAAAAGCTATTCGAATCGCCCAGCACCATAAAGCATTGCGTGCCCGTATCGCCCACTACTTTCATTCCCATCAAATCCGCGTAGAAATCACGCGTCTTCGCGTAGTCCGCGCACTGGTACGAAATGTGATTCACGCCGATGGTCTTAAACCCTTTTGACGCTTGCGCAGCTGCGGGCGCAACTCCCGCCGCGCTTGCCGCCACAACGGCGATACTCTGAATTAGTTGCCGCCGCGTCATTTTTCCGCGCTCAAAATCATCCAGCAATTTCCCGATTACATTTTCCATGGCCATCCTCCGAAGGAGCTAGCTGCCGTGCCGCGGCCGCCATTGAACCACGAACCGACAGATTTCGCGCAAACATTCACGTCTTGCCGCAACGCCCCGATCAAGTTTTCGAGAGACTCTTTCTCGAATGCCCCGTAAAATCATTTTGAACGAAATGAAAACGGTTCGTCATGTCTTCGCAACCATTGTGCCGGCGATTTGTGCACTATTTCTCACAGTGCCGTGGCTCAGTTCGCAAAGCGCTTCCAAGGAAAACGCTCAGCCATCGACTTCAAATGAATTCCAGCAATTTGAAAAAGACATTGAAACAATTCGAGCTGAACTGAAAATTCCCGGAATGGCCGCCGCCGTGGTACGCGACGGCAAAATGGTTTGGCGGCGCAATTTCGGTGAAACAGATGCAGAGTCGCACGCGCCCGTGACCGACCAAACTTTGTTTCCCATCGCGTCCATCAGCAAAACGATGGCGGCCGTGGTGATCATGCAGCTGGTGAACGAAGGCAAACTGAAACTTTCCGATCCGATCACGAAGTACCGCCCCGAGTTGCCGTTCCCGCCGACGATTACGATCGAACGAATTATGTCGCACACCGCCGAAGGAATTCCCGGCGAGGAATTTCTGTACAGCGGCGCGCTGTATGGATTGCTCACCGGCGTAATCGAACGCGTGGAGCACAAGCCGTACGCACAGGTGCTCAACGAGCGGATCTTTCATCCACTGCAGATGAACGACACGCTCGCCGGATTGCCCGCCGACAAATCGGCGACGAATACAAAATCTGTAGCGACGCGAATCGCCACGGGGTATCAACTTGATCCGCAAACGCATGAGGCTGCTCCTCTTTCGATCGATCTCTCCAGAATCAGCACAGCGACCGGAGTAATTTCTGATATCGGCGACCTCGCCAAATATGCGACCGCGCTCGACACCGACAAACTCGTGCCACGCGCCACGATGGAATTAATCAGCACACCGCAGCGCTCGACTCGCGGCGGGACATTGCCCTATGGGCTCGGCTGGTTTGCCGAAGAGTATCTCGGCGAACAAATCGTTTGGCATTACGGCCAAGAACGTAACTACTCGAGTCTGTTTGTGCGTGTTCCATCGAGACATCTCACTTTCATCATGCTCGCGAATTCCGTCGCGTTGAGCGATGCGCCGCGGCTCAGCGATGGTGAACTTGCGCGATCACCTGCAGCGCTCGCGTTCCTCGCCGACGTCGTTGCCGCCGTAAATCCGCGAGTCTGCAATCACCCCCACAGAAGCAATCGCATCATTGCGCGGCGAAACTTTGCGCAGCGTGCCGGCGAACACTCCGCAGAATCAAAGTGTGCGGCTGCTCGCGCGCGATGCGCTCGTGGCGCAATCGCGCATCGAGTCGTATTTGGGCCGCGCCGACAAATCCGCCGCGCTGATGACGCATTGCATCGATCAATTTCCTGGACTCGGCTTGCCGCGCGAAACCGCAACGCTTTTCTATTTGGTGCAACTTCACTCCTCCGAATTGCGCGATGTGACGATCGAAGTCGCGCATGCGCTTGTGGAAGTACATCCAACGCTCGCTCCAGCGTTGTACTTTGCCGGAGTGGCTGAGCAACAAGCCGGCCACGACGACAAGGCGCAAGACTTCTGGAAGCGCGCATGCAATCAGTGGCCGCATACCGAACATTGGTCGGTGGGGAACTCATGCCTCGAAGCTGGCCGCAGCTACGTTGAAAACAATGAAAAGCTCGCACGGCTTTATTTGGGCCGCGCGATCGAAGCCGCGGCTGATGATGAAACTTCCGCCGAGGCGCGGAAGCTGCTTGCAAAGCTTGGCGCCACACCGCAATAATCGCTGCGGATTCGCGTTCGTGGCGCCCACCTGCAAAGACGCGCCGCGCGATTCGATTACACATCATGTTCTTCGCTCTGCGTTACTACTGGACTGCGGCAAAGGGCCATCGACTGAGCCCGTGGCGAAGTCCATATTTGCGCTGGCGGATGGAAACTTTTTTTGGCGCGGAAGCCGGCGACGGCAGCGCGCGCGAATTTATCCGGATGATGTGGAGAGAGCGTGAACGAATGGGGCGCTTTCTGAGTTGGGCGCACGAACGGCAGCGCGAGCAATCGCAAAGGCGATAAGTATTTTGTTCGTTTCGTCAAAACGAGATCCTTCACCCATCCTTATCGGATAGACTCAGCAAAACGGCTGCACTCAAATGTCTGATCTAAAAATTCTACAAAAAACGCAGAACCTGCACCTGGCTCAGTGGTGGGAGCCGATGGGTGATGGCCGCGTGCATTGCTATTTGTGTCCGCGACACTGCCACATTGGAGAAGGGCAGGCCGGCTTTTGTTTTATTCGCGTGAATCAGGGCGGCGCGCTTTACAGTCTTGGATACGCGTCGCCTGCCGCGATGCAAATCGATCCGATCGAAAAAAAACCGCTGAACCATTTTCTGCCCGGCACACGCGTGTTTTCGATGGGCACGGCCGGTTGCAACATGGGCTGCTTTTTCTGCCAGAACTGGGACATCTCCAAATCGCACGCTGATCAAGTGCGCTCGCAATACGTGCCCGCCGAAGATGTGGTGGCGCTGGCAATCGAACATGAATGCAAGTCGATCGCATTCACTTACAACGAGCCCACGATCTGGGGCGAATACGTAATCGATATTTGCCACGCTGCGCGCGAGCGCGGCATCGCGACGGTGATGGTGAGCAACGGATACATCACGCGCGAAGCGTTCCACGATATTTATGATCACGTGGACGCGGCAAACATCGATTTGAAAGCGTTCACCGAAGATTTCTACGGACGCATTACTCTCACACATTTGAAGCCCGTGCTCGACATGCTCGAGTGGCTGAAAAATGAAACGAACGTCTGGTTCGAGCTTACAAATTTAATTATTCCGACGCTCAACGATGGCGCTCGCGAGTTTCATGAATTGAGCGAATGGGTGCTCGAGCATCTCGGCCCAGATGTGCCGCTGCATTTCACGGCGTTTCATCCCGATTTCAAATTGCGCGACAAGCCGCCAACTCCTCCCGAAACATTGCACGCAGCGAGGCGCATCGCGGTTGAGACCGGACTCCATTACGTCTACGAAGGAAATATCCTCCACGGCGCCGGCGAGACAATCTGCCCGAAATGTGGGGTAGTTCTCCTTCGGCGCTCATGGCACAGCGTGGCGACGAACCGTTTGCAAAACGGCGCATGTTTTTCGTGCGGCACTACGATTCCTGGACGATGGACGATGCCCGGCGCGACAGATTCGGCTGCGAATCGGCGCGATGCGGCGCGGGTCGCTCGGAAATATGAGACTTTGAATCTGTAGGCGGTCGACCTTATCCTTCTAATTCCCGAAATGGGAATGCGCTAGTTGGATAATTTCTCTCGCCCCCCCACCCCCCTCAAAAACACTTGTTTTTTGGCTAAGTGTTGAATCTACGGGAGTTGCGGCATTTTCGCGACAGAGAAAAGGGCCTTTGCCTTCAGCCTTCGCCATACGTCGGCGACGGCTGACGTGTCCGCCTTCGCCGGAGAGTGCGCCCCAAAAGCAAAACCCGCGCTGGCAGGCGCGGGTTGGTGTAATTCTCCACCAACATTATCTCATACCAGCCAAATCGTGTCAAGAGAAATAATGATAAATATGCAGATAACTCGGTAACCCATAGGAGATTCCGCGGGCGATGAGCCTACGACGAGACGCACTCCAGGAGAATTTGTCCGAATAGCGATGGGAAAAAGGGCGGGCCAAGCCCGCCCATAAAGCGGTGCGCTAGCGTTTGCGACTTACGCGGCGCACGGTCTTGCGCGCTGTGCGTGCGGTTTTCTTAGCGGAGCGAGTAGCGCGGCGAACAGATTTTCGAGCGGTTCTCGCCGCGGAACGCACAGACTTGCGTACGGCCTTCGCAGTTTTGCGAACCTTTTTTGCGGAGCTTCGGGCTGACTTCTCCGTTTTGCGAACTGAGCGAGTGACTTTGCGCGCAGCTTTTCTGCCTGCGCGAATCAATTTTTCGGCGTCGTGTTTTGCTGTCGTAGTTCGCGCGGCGATTTTACCCATCGCGGAGCCAGTTTTTTCGCCGATGGTTTCCATCGTGTCGCTGATGGTTTCCATTGTAGAGCCGGTTTTTGCGGCGATCGTGCCAAGGGTTGAGCCAATCGACTCCGCGACGCTAACCAGGAGATCGTGTTCTTTATCGGGTGCGTGGTCCTTATGATCGTGAGAGGCCATTTCGTTGCTCCTTCGGAATTATTTCGCAGAATCGAGCGAGTGAAACCATCTCGTACAGGAGAATCATTGAACCACAAATTTTGTTTTGCGCAACGCCAATTCGAAGTTAAACCTTTTTTGCCTCGCGATATGCCTCTTCGCCAGCGTCAATCGCGTCGGACACGCGGTCTTTTGCCAGCTCCACAAGCTTTTGCGCACGCTTTTGCACCTGTTTACCTGTCGCGCGGGCTTCGTCGAGCAGGTCGTTCGCGCCGTCAGCAATATCGCCGCGAAGTCGCGCGCCGGATTTCGGAGCGAGGAGCAGCGCAGCGCCAACTCCGATGCCCAATCCTGCGAGGAAAATACCAATTTTTCCGGACACGTTATCTCTGGTCATCTCGGATCTCCAATCATTCAACCAGATATTTGAGTCGGTAGGCATGGTATTGGTGACAGCAAAGTGGGGGGAGTGCTGATTAACGGTCGTCCTTCGTGAATTGGCCGCAAGAGATCGGCTCAGAAATCGGATTATCTTGCGACGGAAACGGCATCCTCAGCGCGGGACGCAACGTGTGCAAGAACCTGCGGCAAAGTTGTGAAAAATCCGTGAGATTTTTGCAGATTAAGGCGGCTGGCTGTTTTTTGTATATCTCCCTCGAAATTCCAAAGGCAAATCAGGATTTGCAAGTCGGGTGACTGAGCGCGAAGTTTCGTGTAGAGCGCGCGCGCATGGTTCACGGCGAACGGAGGCAGCGCCGAGATGCAAACAATATCAGGATGCAATTCCTTCACCTGAGACAACATTTCCGCAGTGGTGCCGAGCGGAATGCTTTCGGCGGTGTGGCCCTCGCGTTCGAGGAGACGGGTAAGCAGAGTGCCAATTACGTCGTCGGCATCGTCGCGCGCGGGGATGCACACGACGTTGAGATGATTTGAGGTTTCGTCCGCCCGGCGCGAGAGAGGCGCTAATTCACCGGAGGCGTCCTCCGCGCCTTCACCTGCCTCATTAGAGGCGTCACCGATCTCTTCGATAATTTCTCGGGTGCTTTGATAGATGAAATTTTGCGTTTCCTCGTCGAGCTCATTGCGATGGCGGTCCTGCTCGGCGAGGCCGAGCGCGGGAATTACGACCAAGCCGTAAAGATCTTCGAGCGATTTGTCTTTCAAATATTGCTCAAGTACGTGCTTGGCTTCGTTCTGGTCCGTGGCGAGGAGGCGCTGGTAATACTGAGCTTCGGGAGGGAGAACGGGCTCGTCACCGAACAGCACATTGAGAAAGCTGAGGCTGGGAATGTAGCGCCCCATTACGACGAGACAGACCGTGAGAGGTGTGGAAAGTACGAGTCCCGGAAATCCCCAGATTAGCGTCCAGAATATTGCGGCGACGAGAATCGCAAGCGGTGCAAGTCCGAGATGTGAGCCGTACAGAAGTGGCTCGACAGCATTCGCAATAATTATTTCCAAAACCGCGAACAGCCCCACGGTTGCAATCGCGTGCTGCCATCCAGGAAAAACCGCCAGCGACAAAACGATGGGCATCAGCGCGGCGATCGGCGTGCCAACGTATGGGAGAAAGCGAAGCACGGCGGCGCTCACTCCCCAGAGGGAGGCATTAGGAACTCCGATGAAGTGCAAGCCCGCGAAGATGAGCAGGCCGAAGCCGGAATTCACAGCGAGTTGAAGAAGCAAGTATCGATTGATGCGCTGCGTGGCTTCATCGAATGCATGAGTCATCGCGTTCAGCCGGCCGCCGCCCGCCAGTCGAATCACTCGATTGCGCAAGTCTTCGCGGCCTACAAGGATAAAAACAGTGAAGATGACAACGATGCCAGCGGTACCCAACGGGCCGAGAATATTTTCGGCGGCTTCGAGTGGATTCGCGGACGGGACCACTTCGACAGACAGCGGACGCAACGGCGAGGAACCCGCCGCGGGAGGTGCAGTTTTGCGGACGCCATTTGGTGTAATCGTTTCGGGAGCGGCGTCGCCGATTTCTTTAGCGAGTTCCTTCACCGTATCGGAAGCTTTGTCGAGGCTCTGACTTCTGTCGCTTTTCAGCGATTGAATTTTTTCCACAAGCGTCTGCTTATAAGCGGGCAGTTGGCTCGTCAAATCCACGAGTTGATGCGACGTTTGCCACACCATCAGGCCGATTAAAGCCATGGGGACAAGGATCACGACAGAGACGGCCAGAATCCGCGGTAGCTTAATCCTTTCAAGAGAGCTAACGGCAGGAGTCAACAGAAGGGCGAAGAGCGCAGCAAGCGCCAAAGGCACAAAAACAATCCGGGCAAAGTAAAGCGCGGCAACAACCACAACTGCAGCAACGACGCCCAGCAGCCGGGAGTTTTCGCTGGACGCCGACGCTCGCTTCAAAGGTGGACTCGCGTTTCTTGCATGTATCCAGCGGTTAGGAGCAAAGCGCCGGCCTTAATCAGATTGGAAGGGATCAGTGAATCGCGCCAAGTAAATACAAGATCAGGACGATCAGCAGCACGGTGCCCACAATTCCCAATCCGCCGCCGGTGCCCCACTTTGAGTATCCGTAGTAACCGCCGCCACCGCCGAACAGCAAGATCAGTACGATAATTAGAAGCAGCATTCCGAGATTCCTCTCTGGGTGCGAATTAGAATCATCACCGCAATCGCCGCGAAACCGAAATTGGCGTGCAGCGGGTATCGCCGCGCTAAAACTTGTTTTTGACGCGCTTCAACGCTTTGGACCAATTCTTTGCGGTTTTGCGCATGAGCTTGATTTCGCTGCCGAGAGCTTTTTTTATCAGCGGCTGATTTCGAGCTTCTTTTTCGAGCATTGCGGCGCGGCGAAGAAAAGCGTCCATTTGCTTTTTCAGGAAAGCGACATCTTTTGCGATTACTTTCTTGACGGTAGCCATACTGAAGATGAGATGAGGAAGAAGCCAATTCGGACGCTGTGGAAAGTGGTGTGTCGTAACCATCGGACCGCGCATCCAAACGCGCAGGAGTACAATAGACGCCGACAGGAGGCTTTCATGCCCGCAGCGATACCAGATAGCTTCAAAGATTTGTTTCAGAAGCCCGCATTCGCAAATCTCGCGACCATCATGCCCGACGGCACCCCGCAGGTGACTCCGGTGTGGTGTGATTTCGACGGCAAAGACATTCTCATAAATACGGCGGCGGGACGCCAGAAAGATAAGAACGTGCGCCGCGATCCGCACGTATCGCTGGCGATTTCCGATCCTCAGAATCCGTATCGCTATCTTGAAGTGCGCGGGAAGGTTGTCGACATCACGCAGAACGGCGCGTCAGCGCATATCGACAAGATGGCGAAAAAATATCTCGGCAAAGATAAATATCCGTTTGCGCAGCCGGGCGAAGTGCGATTGATCCTGAAAATTGAGCCGGAACATTTTTCGCACATGGGCTGAACCGAGATTTCGGAATGCTTGCGCCGTCCGAGGGTAATCCGATTCCTCTAGCGGCCTCCCGCGGTACACCACTATAGTAAGTGGGTATGGTAAACGCGGGTCACGACGCTACGTCCAATAATCGGAGTCGATCTCGAAGGTTCGCTCCAGTGTGGAGAGCATTGATCGAAACGGGTTCGATCATGTTTCTTTTCTATTCCAATTTGCTGATGGGGGAATTTACGGGAGCGAATTCTGTCCACGGCAAGACGCTGATGTTCGCGCTCAGCGATATTTTTACCGTGACGAATTTTAAGATTGGTCTGATTGCGGCGCTAATCGGGTATCTTGCGTTCGAATTTCTGCGGCGCAAACTTTAGGTCAAACTCCCCATCCGTAGCGCTCGGAGTGAGTCACCCGCTCGCGGAATGCTGTGCGCACCTGCGACACGAATTCGCTGCAGCCTACAGTTGTCGCGCCTTTCGCCGCAATATCGGGAGTGCGATACCCGGATTCGAGAGTGCGATCAAGCGCCTGCTCAATCGAATTCGCTTCGTTTGCGAGACCAAAGCTTTCGCGCAGCAGCATCGCCGCGCTCAAGATTGCACCGATAGGATTCGCCAAGTTTCGGCCAGCCAGCGAGGGCGCGGATCCGTGAATCGGCTCGAAGAGCGACGGACCAAGCCCCCAGCTCATCGACGGAATCAATCCCAGCGAGCCGGCCACGCCCGCTGCACCATCGCTCAAAATATCTCCAAACATATTGGAGGTGAGCATCACGTCAAATTGCTTCGGCGCGATCACCAGTTGCAGCGCCGCGTTATCCACATACATGTGCGAGAGATTTACGGAAGCATGCGCTGCGCCTAATTGCGTGACCACTCGGCGCCACAGAACCGAGCTGGCGAGCACGTTTGCTTTATCCACCGAAACGAGTTTGCCGCTGCGTCGCTGTGCGCGTTCGAAAGCGAAATGCGCTACGCGTTCAATTTCTGGAGTGGTGTAGCGTTCGAGATCGCTTGCTTCGTTGGCTTCGCTGTGATGTTCCGCGAAATAAATTCCACCGGCAAGCTCGCGTACGATTTCGATATCCACGTCGCGCGCGAACTGAGGCTTCAGCGGAGAGACGTCGAGCAGCGCTGCGCGCACGCGAATCGGCCGCACGTTGATGTACAGCCCAAGTTCTTTGCGAACGCCGAGCAGCCCGCTCTCAGGCCGCGTGCCAAGAGGTAGCGCGTCCCATTTGGCCCGCCTACGGCACCCAGAAGAATTGCGTCGGCCGCGCGACAAGCTACCAAAGTTTCGGCGGGCAGCGGCGAACCACATCGATCGATGGCGCTGCCGCCAAACGGCATGTCGAGCATTTCAAATCGATGCCCGAATTCCGCTGCACAATCTTGCAGCAGCGTGACAGCCGCCGCGGTTACCTCGGGGCCGATGCCATCGCCCGCGAGAACTACAATGCGCTTGGATATTGCGGTCATATTTCGCGGCGCTCCGCGATTCCCCCTGGAAATTGCGCTACAACCTGGTTGAAAAGCTAGCTCGCTGCGGCAGCTGTGGCCGGCGAAGCAGCTTCAACAGTGTGCCCGCGCCGCGCTTGTCGCAAACAATTCAGCAGATCGCGATCGGATACTGATTTATTCGCGTCGGCGAGTTTCATCACGCTCTTGTAGCATTCGTCGAGTTCCGAATCGCTCAAACGATAGCCCATCTCTCCGAGCCGCGTGCGCACGGCATTACGGCCAGAATGCTTGCCGACCACCAGGCTGCGCTTCGGTAGCAGATTCCGCACACGGCCCGAACCTCCGTCTCGCTCAGAAGGTGTGAACGTTGCCGGCGCCGAGGATTGCGGCTGCGCGGTCCAGTACCTGCTGTGGTGTCCCTTGGGCGAAGTAGGCGAGCGCTTGCGTGTTGTAGTACTCGGCATAACGTACGAGCTGCGTCAGTCTGTCCGTCAGCTTGGCCAGGTCGAGAGCCTTAGCGGCGCCGCCGACTGCGATGAATTGGCCCGTGGTCCGACCACATCGAGCGGCACACTTCTGCCAGGGATTGTGGGGACGTTCAGCAGGAAGTCCTTATCCGCCCTCTTGATGACTTGACCGCCGACTATCTCTGCGACTTGCTCCTCCCGGCTGGCTCCGACGTCATTCGCAGCCGCACCTCCGGCACCGGCTAGGGCGGCGAGTGCAGCACCCCACGTTGAGCCGGTGATCCGGATGTACGCAGCGAGACTGGCACCGCTGGTGTAGTTGTAAAGGCCAACCGCTCCTTCGAGTGCAATGGGCGCAGCCACAACGCCTCCGACCGCCAGTCCCAGACCACCGAGGTACACAAGCCCAACTTCTTGCAGACCTTTGGTTCCTCGCGCGACTCCTTGGATGAATTCGCAGACCCGGGGTTCGCAGGGGTCGTGGCATGACCGTAGACCCTTACCGTGGTAGTCCACCCGTTCTCCTCCTCAAAGGCCTCGCGCGGGTAACCGTGGTGACGGAGCCAGGCGGCGATCTGCTCATGTGTGGGGTCAGGTCCAGCTCGTCGCTCTGAGCCGCGGCGCTGTCAGAGCTCGCGGGATCGTCGTCGCTGGGCGGGGTGGCGTCGGGGGTGTTGTCGCCTCCCGCGCCACCATCGTCTGCGGTTTGGGTGCTGCCCGCACTCGCTGCCGTGCTCTGCTGTGATCCTGGCTGCGGTGGGGCAGCCGAGTCTGGCGCCCCGACGACGCTGTTGGGACCGGTGGTGGAACCGCTGCTGGCTTGGGCTGACCCGTCCGTCAGATTCACCTGCAATCCGTTCTGATACAGGTCCAGCTCGTACTCCTGGTTCCGCCACGCTTGGTCGTCGGCGTCTGACGCGGGGTCGTGGCCGCTTGGATCGGTGAAGTTGATGGGGTCGTCGTAGGCGTAGCTGTAGCGGTTGAGCGCTGCCGGTTGCGGGCGCGGCCGGGCATCACGGTGTCGGCTGAAATCATGCGCCCGAGGCTTGGGTCGTAGTCGCGGGCTGCCATGGCGATCAGTCCGGTCTCTCCGACGGCGTCATGGCCGCCGAAGCCCACGCGAGTGGGGGCGCCGCTGGTGCCGGTCGGAAGCCCAAAGGGCGTCGGTGTTCGATCCGGCCGACAACCGCTCCGGCCGCACCCGTCGTGAGCCGGGGCGTCCCTCGTGCGTCTGTGGTGTACCACGTTGTCTGCTTCCCAGTGCGGCTTGCGACCAGCGAGTGGCCGAGGTCGAGAAACGTGGTGTAGCCGCCGCGCGGACTCCACTGCATCAGCGGGCCTAGATAGTCCGTCACGCCACCAGCGTCGCTCTCGCGTACCTCCTCGGCCAGACACGTCGTAGGTGAGGGTGGTGAGACCTCCGTGCGCGTCACCAGATCGACGTGGGCAAGCCGAACCCGTTCCAGGTGATGGTCCGGGTTGCTTTCCCCTTTTCCGAGGCCGCGAGCATTTCACCGGCGGCGTCGTCGTACTTGTACGCGTTCGAACCGGCCGCGGCGACCGCGTGAGGGCCAGCACATTCCGATGCACTCTTGCAGGCACGACGCGCCCGGTAGCTATACGCGCCGAGCCGACTGTTCGTCAGAATGTTGCCGGTGTTGTCGTACGTAGACGTTGGGCAGTGCCCGGCCGTGGTGAGAGCTCGCCAGCAGCGTTATAGCTGTAACTCTCCTGCTGGTGGTTACTCGTTTTGACATGTCTCGTGCGCGACGAGTCCGTCGGCATCGTGACGCAGAGCCAGATCGAACAGCGGCTGGGTGCCGTGACACCTTCTGTCCGGTCGGCCAGCCGCGTGTTGGGCTGTAGCTCCAGGTCCCTGTGGTGCCGTTGGCGTACACGACTTTCTTCACGTCGCCTTCTGGGCTTACGTGATCGAGTTGACGTACTGCGACGCGGCGTGGTTGCCGGCCGCGTCATATGCGATGGCGACCTTCTGGCCGGTGGGATAGCCCAGGGTAGTGAGCTGCCCGAGGTTGTTGTACGCAGCGGTGATCGTGGCGCTGTGGCCCTCGACACAGTAGGTCTGGCCGGTGACGTTGCCGCTTTGGTCGTAGTCAAGGCTTCGCGAGTGTTTGCCGGGGCATCCTGCCGCGGATGGGTCGGTGACGGACGTCAGCGAGCCGATCGACGCGCCGTGGCCTCATCATAGGTCCACTGACTGACGCTCTTGTCCGCCTGGTCGTTGACCCTGGTCAGGCGGTTGAGGCGGTCATAGGTGTATGCGATCGTGCGACCGAGTGCGTCGGTGTCTTCGTCAGATCGCCGTCGAGGTTGTAGCCGTAGGAGGTGGTGCCCCGGTCGGGGTCGGTTTCGCTGGTCTGCCTGCCGAGCGTGTCCCATTGGGCGGTGAGAACGTTGTCGTTGGCATCGGTCGTTTTCGTACGGTCGCCGCCGGCGGCGTCGTAGCTGTAGCTGGTGATGGCGATGCCGCGCCCCGCGCGCTGGCCACGTCCGGCTCGAAGGTCGAGGTGGTGTCACCCCATCCGTCGAGATCTTGCGAGGTCGCCTTTCCGTTTCGTCGAGTGCGGTCTCCTGCAGGTGGCCGTCGGCGGTGATGTCGTAGCTGTAGCTCGCCTTCGATCCGTCAGGGTGCGTCATGGCGGTTAGCCGCCCGAGGTGCGTCGTCGTAGCTGGCCGTGTCCCAATCGGCCGCGGTGCCATTGGAGTGCGGCGCGGCGATCTGGTACGGGCGTTGAGAGGTATCTCCATAGCGAACTTCGTGCACGACCGAGGACTGGCCCGGCTCTCCGGGCGTGATGGTCAGATACGGTCGTCCGAGGCCGTCGGTGTAGCGCGTTTTCCAGGGTCCTGCCGTCCCGTCGCTTGCTGTGGTGGTCTGTTGTTCCGACGTTCCGATGCTGCTGTTGGTGGCAAACGTCGTGGTGGTGGTCTGTCCGCTCGGGCTGGTCAACGAGTGAACGCGGCCCAGCGGGTCGTAGCTGATTCGAGTCTGGCCGCCGTTCGGGTCCTCGACTTCTGTGGGCCCTCCCGCGGCGGGGTCCCACGGCCCGACCATGGTCGTGCATTGATTGAGCGCGTTGCAAGTCTTCGCTGGGTGGAGGTGGGTTTGCGGGTCCCAGGTCGTCGTGTCGGTGTTGTGTCCGCGTCGGTGCTGGTGAGTTTGTTACCGTACTGGTCGTAGGTGGCGTGTCCGGTCACGACGTACTTGTGCTGTCGCCCGTACCAGGCCCAGGTCTCGGTTGGGAGCCCGCGTGCCGCGGGCGTCGGCTGATCGCACGGCAACACGGTTGCGCGGTCGTAGCATGTGATGGTCCCGCGCAGGGTGGCGGCAGGATGCGCCGGGGCGGTGAGTCGGATGTCGCGCGGCAGTGAGACCAGCCAGCCGTCCGTGTCGGCGAGATAGCTTGTGGTGATTAGTCGCTGCTGACCGGAGCCAGCAGCGCGGTCGACTTCGGAGGTCACGTTGCCGAACTTGTCGTAGGTGTAGGCGCTGGATGAGGTGGCGCAGTATGGTTTCTGGCAGGTCGCGATGGTCTTGCTGGTCAGCTCGTCGATGTCCGGGCCGTTCGCGGCTGCCATGTAGGAAGAGTCGGTTCGTGATAGGACCTGGCCGGCGTTGTCGGTGGTTGCGTCGCTTGTGACGTGCGTGACGCCGTCGTCGCGCATGTCCCGCCTCACGGTGTCGCTCGACGCCGGGCGATCCGCGGCCGCGGGATGCGTCGTCGTGCTTTGCTGCCAATCGAGCGACGTTCTGAGCGGCGACGAATACTCGAGGCACTTGAAGCTAAGGGTGCTGGTCTCGCTCGATCCTGTGGGCTCGTCATTGGTGGTGACCTCCTCGACGACCGGCTGAGCGAGGCTCTCCGCGGGCGGACGGCATCCGCCAGCGGGCACGGTACTGTCGGGCTGGTAGGCGATCCCGGGGGCGTAGGCGACGGTTGTCGTGACGCCTAGTCCGTTGTCGATGGTTGTGATTGTGTCCGACGGGGCGTCTGAATGGGCGACGTCGATGGTTGGGACACTTGGTCCGTCGTCCAGGCGCGTGAGCTCGACTTGCCCATCCGCGTTCGTGTCCGCTATGGACCATTGGGCGGTTGCCGGAAGGTTCGCTGACATGATCGGGGCGCGGATAAGCGTCCAGCTACCGTCGCCGTCCGACAGGGCGGCTTGGGAGAGCAGCTGGTTGCCGTCGTTGAACACGCTCACGAGATCCCCGCGCCCGTCGCAATCGAGGTCCGTCGGCTCCCAATCGAATGTCTGGGCGGTCGGCATCACCGGTGAGGTCATAGCCGTCCACCGTCCGCTTCCGGCGCTGATCAGCGTTTCTATGACCATCGACCCTGGCGCAACGGGCAGGGCTCGTGCCAGGTCGACCTCACCGTCGCCGTTGACGTCGACAGCTCGCCAGGGTGGATTGGTCGTGTCGGAGGCGACGAGGCCGGCGGCTGCAGCCTCGGTGGGGGGCGCCACCATCACCAACGGGATCAGCGATATCGACTGCGTGACGGCGTCCAGCCCTCGGACTGCGGCATCAGTTCGGCGATCTGCCCGTCCGTCCCATTCACGTAGACGAGATCGGAGTCTGCCGTCCCGTCGGCGTCGGCTCGTGTCCAGGCACGCCAGTTATCCCAGGTCGCCGCAAAGGCGCAGCTCGATGCGGCCTGGCTGCAGGACGTCTCCGGCGCCGAGGGTGAGCGTGAGCACCCGACCCGTCGTGGAATGGTCCCTCGCCGACGTGGATGAGTTCGTCGCCGTCGTCGCCCGCCCGCGTGCCGACGAGCCAGCGTCCGACAGCTGGAAACGTCGCCGGCGCTCCCGCGGCCGCAGCCGACTTCAGGCTCGACAGCAGCAGCATGGACTGTCCGGCATCGTTACCGGTTCCGAGCAGCTCGAGGCCGGTCTGGCTGTCCGGCGGCAGATTGATGAGATCGCTGCGGTGATCGCCGTTGACGTCGGCGACGATCCAGCCCCGTTGGGGCATGTGTGCCGGCAATCCGGCGGGCAACTTGACATCCGCCGGCGGCAGGGCGTCGTAGGTTCCGTCAGCCAGTTGCCGAAAGACCCGTATCTCAAGTCCCGTTGCTGTCACTCGTGGCGAGATCAGATCTTGGCGGCCGTCGCCGTTCTGGTCGCCGCTCAACGCTTGTCTGATCGAGGGTGCCGCGTGGGTAATGTCCGCAAAGAGAGCAGCGGTGCCGGCGTCGCTATGGACAATGATGACGTCAGTCTGCTGGTCGCCATTTACATCTCCAGTCATCGTGATCGGAGCCGAGTTGGAGCACACCCCGGTACACCAGTTCGTGCCGGTTGTTCCCGAGTCCACCCAGTTCCCCTCCAGTCCGGATGCGCGCGGGCGATGGTGGCACCGAAGAAACTGAGCCGGACCGCGCCGATATCGCCCGCCCCGTCTCCGTTCCAATCGCCAGCGAGGAAATCCTCCGGCGCCAACTCGGTCGTCGGCAGCACCCCCGGGGCGTCCGGCTCCTCGTCGATCTTCTCAAGGTTCTCGTTGCTGATGGGTGTCGTCCCCGATGACGGTGATCCGAAAGACCCATCGGCACGTCCCAGCATCGTCCACGCCGTGATGGTGCCGCCGGCTCCGGGTGTCAGCACGACGAGATCGGCGCGACCGTCCCCGTTGGCGTCCATGAACAACGCCTTGTAGGCTGCCGTGTAGGTGCACGTGAAGCTGCGCGTGGCTCCCGACGTCTCACATGGAAGGCCACCCGCGGAGCCTGACTTCTCTCCTCCGCAGATCATCCCCGGATAGGCCGCGGCCCCCCCTAGGATGTTCGTGCAGGCGTTGGTATCTCCCCAGCTTTCGTCGGTATCGACGACCTGCGTGGAGAAGGAGCCTCCGCCTGTCGCCAACGCGACCGCGATGTGGGCGTGGCTGGTCCCGGCCGCTGCCGCTGTCGCGGGCCCGAATATCACCAGGTCGGCCTTCCCGTCGCCGTTGACGTCGACCACCTCTGGTGAGTCGTTCTTCGTCGCCAAGAACGATGCCGGCGAGCAGTCCGCAGCACTGGCGTTGAAATCAAAAAGGGACGCTGACGCCGACCCCTGCGATGAAACGGCTGACGCCGGTCAGCAGCTTGACCGCGCAGCCTGGGTCCGGTCCACCGGGGGCGCGCAGAACGAGGTCCGCTTTGCCGTCGCCCGTCACGTCGCCGAGTGTGATGACAGGGTCGGGGACCTTCCACCAGCCGGCGGCCGGGGTCAGCCCACCTGTGCGGGCTCCTCTCGCCACTCCGATATACGTGCTGTCATCGGCAGGGTCGGCATATGCGAGAGAGGCAGCGATGACGATGTCATCGCGGCCGTCGCCGTCGACATCGCCCACCAGGGGCGTCAGGGTGATGTTTGTCGGGTTCCCTGGGAATCCCGGTGAAACGATCTTCGTCGCTCGTAGCCGCCATCTGGTTGCGTGACCTCCAGGCCCAGATGGCTCCCGTGTTGTCGACGAGCCGACATCCGGTGAGTCCGTCGCCGTTGAAGTCCCCCGAAACCCAGCGCGACGTCGCGTCGGTTGCGGAACCCAGCGCGCCGCCGCCCGAGGGGTAGGCAACCGGCGGTACTGCACCGCCGGCCAGCTCTGAACTCCAGGCCTTGCCATCGTCGGGAAGCGACGGCTCGGACGGCCACCATCCGGAGATGTCTCTTGGCTTGCTCGGCGTCCAGACGTTGTCGCCGACGTCCGCCGTGCTGAAGGTGATCGGCGGCAGTGACGTGCCGCCGTGGACCCCCGTCGCGTCGATAGTCGCGTCATTGCCGAACTGCTGGACCGAAGTCAGAAACGACCTCCTGGTCACATCGGCGCCTGCGCGGTAGCTCAGTGCATACGCTCGAATCCGCTGGCGATTGGCCAGCTCGTCGATTGCTTGCAGACGCGTGCTGCTGAACAACAGACCGTCTCCGGTCGCCACCGTGAGCGGGTCGGGCCGTGGCTCAGCCTGAAAGCGGATCTCCACGTTCCGTATGAGATCCCCGACAACTCCGCGGCCTGATCACCCGCCAAAGCTCCGGGGCTGCCCGCGCTGGGGATCGCGTAGGTGTAGGTAACGACGTTGCCGCTCGGATCCTCAACGGCACTCAGATGCCAGTCGAGCACCCCCTTGGAAGTCCGGTCACCGGGCAGATAGGTGTCCTTCACCCCGTCGGTGTGCCAGACCTCATCGTCCGCCATCGGCAGCCGGTACGAAGTCAAGCCGCTCAACGTCTCGATACGTGTCGTGTAGGCCGTCGTAGCGGAAAGCCGATAGGCACAGCTAGGGCTAGCCGCCCAACCGCTGGCCGGTCCCGAATCACTCGGGGCAGGACACAGCACGAGCTCTCGTCCGTCAAGTGAGTACGTGTCGCTCGCATCCCAGGCCGGTACGCCGCCGCCCGGTGCCTGCCGGCGGATTTCCGAAAGCGACGACAACCTCCACCCGACGCCGAGCCAGCCGTCCGGGCCCGCCGAGGAATACGCGAGGCTCAGGCTCGGCTCGATCCCGTGATAAGCCGGAACCGTGAGCGGAACCACGCGCTCGTAGGCGCCGACAGAAGTGACGTCCCGCCCGGGCATCCGGAGGGCTCGTCCCAACTATCCACAAGACAGGAAAGGCGAGGCCGAGGAAGATGGCAGCACGGACGACGATGCCCGGTATGACACCGAGGCCAACGCAGCCTAACCAACGTACCGGTCGTAGTGACCCGCGACTGGCCAACCTAGGACTCAGTGACCGTCCCCCCACGGCTATCCCCACTTTCGGGCTCACCGACGTGCGGGCCACTTGTGACCTGCCAGCCATGGCATCGCGAGCTGCTGAGCAACCTGGACGGGTGATGCGGAGGTGGTCGACGCATGCGACCGGACCGAGACCAGATGGACTGCTGCGGCATCAGTAGCAGATAGGCGACGGTCCGAGTTGTCAGCGACTCGCGCTACGGCAACCGCCGCGAGGACTAGTGAAGCAGTCGTCACAGTGACGACAATCAGACGGTTGATTATTCGCCGCACGCTCCTCCCTCCACCCTTTCCCTGCCAGCCGTGGGCGGATTGTCCGCATCGAAGTCGCGAGCGACGCCGCTGTTGCCAGCGTCGCCGTCTTTCCATAGCGACGGCACGTCAGCGGACATGTCAAAGGAGTTGCGTCGCAGCGTAGACACCGCTCCCTGCCAAGCGACATTGCCCGCGAAGCTTTGGGTTGTCAGGGGTGTGTCGGACGCACGTGCCCTCAGCTCGTCTAGGACGTTTTCGAGCTGTCCGAACAGGTCGGTCCACCCGACGAAGGAGCGCGGCTGGCGGACCCTCGGCGCAGACCACGCGGTGGCGGGCTCTGTGTTAAGCGAGATCTCGAGCTGAAGTGTTGCCGTGGCTGGCGGCGGGTACATCGGATGGAGCTTTGCGGGCGGAACTGTCCTGCGCATCGGGGGAAGTACCGAGATTTTTTGCTCGGCGGCGCCGTGTCGGCTACCGTCTTTTGGTATGCGTGGGTCTTGCGGGGGGCTCCTGGAGCGCTCGTTTGAGATGTCTGTGATCGCGGAGGCTTTCGAGGTCGCACTCGCTGGCGAGGGGACCGTCGTTCTGATCGAAGGGCCTGCCGGCATTGGCAAGACCAGCTTGGTCGAAGCCGCGGTGCGGGAAGCAAAGCGGTTGGGTGCGCGTCCTATGACCGCCCGGCCCTTCCCGCTGGACCGCGAGGTCGCGTGGAACGTGGTTCGTCAGCTGTTCGCCTCGACGCTCCACGATGGCTCACCGGAAGCGGACCCGAGGTTCGCCGGGGCGGCGCGGTTGGCGCTCCCGGCGCTTGGGCTCGTGAACACCGATGACGGCGGAGTCGACCCCTTCTCGCCGCTGCACGGGTTGTATTGGCTGGCGGCGAACGTCGCGGCGAGGGTCCGATACTGATCGCTTTGGACGATTTGCAGTGGGCAGATCTGTCGTCGATACGGTTCATCAGTCACCTGGCGTCGCGGTGCCAGGGTCTCCCGATTGTGGTGATCGCGGCGCTGCGGACCGGGGAGCTGACAGGCGATTCGAGCGTTGCGCTCGCCACGCTCGCCACGCAGGATTCGGTTCGTACGCTGCAGCCGCTTCCGCTGACGCCGTCGGGAACCAGCGAGGTACTGCGCCGCGGTCTGGGTGCCGGCGCCCGCTCACAGTTGACAGATGCTTGCTATGAGATGACCGGCGGCAACCCGTTTCTGCTTGTCGAGCTTGTGCGAGAGCTGGCGCGTGCCGGTGCGGAGGTGAGCCCCGAGCAGGTACGCGCGTTGACTCCGCGAGCTGTCTCGCGCGGCGTGCTCGTGCGACTCGCTCGGTTGCCGCCGGCCGCGCTCGCGTTGGCGCGCGCGGTCGCGGTGCTTGGCGGCGCCGCCGGCCTGCATCTGGCGGCTGAGCTCGCAGAGCTGCCCGCCGAGAACGCGGTTCAGACTGCGGAGGCGCTGATCGAAGCCAATGTGCTGGTCACCGACGGTGATGAGCTCAAGTTCGCGCACCCGCTCGTGCGTGAAGCGGTGTATGGGGACATATCGAAACCGGCTCGCTGGCAGCTGCACGCACGCGCAGCGCGGGTGCTCGCCGCCGCCGGAGCCCAGGACAGTGAGGTCGCCGCGCACCTGCTCGCGGTCGCGCCGAGCAGCGATCAGTGGACCGTGCAGGTCCTACTCGCCGCCGCCAGCGCCTCGCGCGATCAAGGTGCACCACTGGTCGCTGCCGGGTACCTGAGCCGGGCGCTGGCCGAACCACCGTTGCGTGAGCAGCGAGCGCAGCTTCTGATGGAGCTCGGCGCGCTGGAGACCGACTATGACCCAGCCGCCGCGAGCGTCCTTGCAGAGGCACAGCGGCTGAGCGAGGGGACCGACACCCGCGCGTTGATCGCCGCGCTGCACGCGCGGGCGTTGTCTCGCGCCGGCGAATATCGTGCAGCTGCCGAGGTGGTCGGCGCCGCCGCGGACGAGGTGTTCACGATCGATCAGCGGCTGTGCTCCGCACTCACCGCGCTGCGCTTCGCCGCCTGCCGATGGGACCCCGCGTCACAGAAGACCTGCCGCCAGCTGTTCGCGACACTACGGGCGCGCGCGGAGCGGGGCGAGCCGCTGGAAGGACTGGAGCACATCAACCTCGCGACCGAGCTCACGGCCATCGGCGAGGACCGCGCCGCTGTCATCAGGCACACCCGTGAAGGCATCGCGTCGCCGCCCACGCTACCCCCGATGCTCGCCCAGACGACCCCGGTGCTCGCGGTGATGCTCGTGTTCGCCGACCAATCCGAGGAGGCCAAAGTACTCATCGAGCGCTCCGTGCAACAGGCGCAAGACCGAGGATCGCCGCTGGACAGTGCCATCGCGTTGGCTCCCGCCGGCGTTCGCCGCGTTGTATCGCGGCGACATAACTGCCGCGGTGGCGTTTGCACGCGGCGCTCTCGACCTAACCGGCCGGACGGCCTGGTCTCAACTCGCGCTCGTGACCTTGATCGACGCGCTGGTGGAACGGGCAGAGCCCGAGCTCGCGATGCGCGAGCTCGCCGACCGCGGCCTTGACAGCGACCTCACGGCTGGCTGGTCCGAGACGATGCTCCGCTACCGACGCGCCCGCGTCCACGCCGCGCTGCATGACCACCATCACGCCGTCGATGAGCTGCTCGCGGTCGGCGAACTCACCGACACGTGGAACGCTCCCAACCCCGCGCAGATCCCGTGGCGCTCCACGGCCGCGCGGTCGCTGCACACGCTCGGCCGCCACGAAGAAGCCCAGCAGCTCGCCGACCAAGAGCTGCAACTCGCCCGACGCTGGGGTGCTGCCCGGACAATCGGCGTGGCGCAATGCGCCGCCGGTCTCTGCGACCCCACCCCCCGCGGCCTGCAGCTCAGCCGAGATGCCGTCGCCACCCTCCAAGACGCTCCCGCGCAACTCGAACTCGCGCGGGCTCTCACCGATCTCGGAGCACGACTTCGCCGCGAGCGCCAGCCAACCCAGGCGCAACCATTTCTCCGCCAAGCGCTCGACCTCGCCCACCGCTCCGGCGGCCGCGCAATCGCCCAGCGCGCCCACGACGAACTCCTCGCAACCGGCGCCAAGCCACGACGCCCAGCCATCCACGGCCGCGAGTCACTAACCCCGCGCGAGCTGCGCGTCGCCGAACTCGCAGCCCAAGGCAAAACCAACCGCGAGATCGCACAAACACTCTACGTCACCGCACGCACCGTCGAGCACCACCTCACGAGCACCTACACCAAGCTCAACATCCAGACCCGCGCCCAACTCGCCGGCGCGCTCGACACGCAGCCGCACCCCACGTCCGAGCCGAACCAAGTAGGGCTCCCCG
>CAVRKW010000015.1:0-228051 GCA_963721845.1 uncultured Acidobacteriota bacterium
ATATTTCTCGATGTACAACCGCGCGTCGCCAAAAGCGTTCATCGCCTCCGACGCCGCATCGCGCCAGCCCGAATCAAATTCCGCGGCCGCGGAAATCAGCCGCATTCCTTTTCCGCCGCCGCCAGCAACCGCTTTCACGACGACGGGAAATCCAATCTCCGCTGCGGTTCGCCGAGCATCTTCAATTTTTTCGATCGGATCCAGCGCACCCGGCACCGTGGGCACGCCTGCGCGCATCGCGAGTTGGCGTCCAGCGGTCTTCGAGCCCAGCCGCTCCATCGATTCCGGCGACGGCCCGATAAACGCAATGTGATTTTCCGCGCAGGCTCGCGGCAGCGCAGGATTTTCCGCGAGAAATCCATATCCAGGATGCAGTGCGTCACATCCGGCGCGCCGGGCTACGTCCATCAACTTGTCGATGCGGAGATAGCTCTCGCGAGACGCCGCGGGCCCAATCGCAAACGCTTCATCGGCCAGCTGCACGTGCAAACTCGCGCGGTCCACGTCGCTGAATACTGCGACGCTCGCGATTCCCATCTCGCGGCACGCGCGAATCACACGAACCGCAATCTCACCGCGATTCGCGATCAGAATTTTCTTAAACATATTTGTTTTTTCCGCGGCGATTGTAGCATCGGCGGGCGACTACAACGGGATGTTACCGTGTTTCTTACGCGGATTCGTGTCGCGCTTGTTTTCAAGAGCGTGCAGCGCCGTAATTAATTTCGCGCGCGTCTGCGCTGGCTCGATGATCGCATCGATGTAGCCGCGCTCCGCGGCAACATACGGATTCGCGAAGCGCTCGCGCAGCTCCGCAACTTTTTCTCTGCGCAACCGCTCGCGGTCCGCTTCTGGCGCGCGGTCCAATTCGCGTTTATAAATCACGTTCACCGCGCCCTCCGGACCCATCACCGCAATTTCCGCCGTGGGCCACGCGAAATTCGCGTCTGTGCGGATGTGCTTGCTCGACATCACGCAGTACGCCCCTCCATATGCCTTTCGCGTGATCACCGTAATTTTCGGTACCGTCGCTTCCGCAAATGCAAAAAGCAATTTCGCGCCGTGCTTGATGATCCCGCCAAATTCTTGCTGCGTGCCCGGGAGAAATCCAGGAACATCCTCAAAAGTGATCAGCGGAATGTTGAACGCATCGCAAAATCTCACAAACCGCGCGCCCTTCACCGATGCATTTATGTCCAGACATCCCGCCAGCACCGCCGGCTGGTTCGCCACAATTCCCACGGGTTTGCCGTCGAGTCGCGCAAATCCCACCACGATATTTCGAGCGAAGTGCTCGTGTACTTCGAAAAAGTTTCCGTCATCCGTCACCAAATGAATCACATCCTTGATGTCGTAAGGCTGCATCGCATCTTCCGGCACCAGATGATTCAGCGCTTCGTCCGCGCGATCCGCTGGATCGGAAGTGCGCCGGATCGGAGGATCTTCCAGATTGCTCGATGGCAGAAATCCCATCAATTCGCGGATCATCGCCAGGCATTCGCGGTCGTCGCGCGAGACGAAATGCGCCACGCCGCTCGTCGCGTTGTGCGTCATCGCGCCGCCCAACTCCTGCTTCGTCACTTCTTCGTGCGTCACCGTTTTGATCACGTCCGGCCCGGTCACGAACATGTAAGACGTGTCGCGCGTCATGAAAATAAAATCAGTGATCGCCGGCGAGTACACCGCGCCGCCCGCACACGGACCCATCACTGCGCTGATCTGCGGAATCACGCCGCTCGAAAGCGTGTTCCGCAGAAAAATATCCGCGTAGCCCGCCAGTGACATCACACCTTCTTGAATTCGCGCGCCGCCGGAATCATTCAAACCAATCACCGGAGCGCCCGCGCGCAGCGCCAGATCCATAATCTTGCAAACCTTTTGCGCGTTGGTTTCAGAAAGCGACCCGCCAAAAACGGTGAAGTCCTGCGCGAAAACGTAAACCAGCCGCCCCTCGATGCGCCCAAATCCAGTAACGAATCCATCCCCCGGCGGCCGCTGCGAATCCATTCCAAAATCCGTCGAGCGGTGCCGCACGAATTTATCCAGCTCCTCGAACGAACCCTCGTCGCACAGCAAATCAATCCGCTCACGCGCGGTGAGCTTTCCAGCTTTGTGCTCGCGTTCGCGGCGTTCCGCGCCGCCGCCCGCTTCCGCCTCGGCACTCAGCTTGCGCAGTTGCTCGATTTTGTCTTCGTGTGGCAATGAATTAGTTTTCGTATGGTAAAAAACTTCAGCGATCCATCTTCAAGCCGATCGGCCCAATATATTCCGATTGCGGACGAATCAGATGATCTTCGGCGTGCTGCTCGATCACGTGCGCACACCATCCTGCCACGCGCCCGCATGCAAACATCGCCACAAATTGCGTCGGCTCCAACCCCACCGCTTGCAGCACTAGCGCTGTATAAAATTCCACGTTCGTGCGAAGATTTCTTCCGGGCTTCACTTCAGCCAGCACTCGCAACGCGGTTTGCTCCACGCTTCGCGCCAGCTCAAACAATTGACGGTTCTCCAGTTGCGCGCCCTGCATTTTTTCCGCCACGCGGCTCAGCACTTCAGCGCGCGGATCGCGCACCTTATACACGCGATGCCCAAATCCCATAATTCGCCGGCCCTGTGCGAGTTCATTTCGAATCCACGGCTCAGCGCGATCGGCTGTCTTAATTTCCATCAACATATCCAGCACCGGCCCCGGCGCTCCGCCATGCAATGGACCCTTCAGCGCGCCCAGCGCACCGGTCACGCTGCTCACCATGTCCGAACGAGTACTCGCAATCACGCGCGCCGTAAATGTTGAGGCGTTCATCCCGTGATCCATCACAGTGACCCAGTACGCATCAAGCGCCTGCGCCGCAACGGGATCAGCCTCGCGTCCGTGAACCATGTACAAAAAGTTCGCAGCCAGCGATAAATCTTTTCGCGGAGAAATCGGCGCTTGTCCTTTCGCAATCCGCGCATGCGCCGCGACGATCGTCGGAAAACACGCCGTCAGCCGCATCGCCGCGCTGAAATCAGCTTCAGGAGTAATCGCGTTCGGATCCTTCAGTCCCAGCGAGAGCGTCGCGCACGCCATTCGCAACGCATCAATGGGGGGCGCCTTTTTCGCCTCGCGCAAAACTTCCAGCGCCAGCGCTGGTAGCTCGCGCAATTCCGCCATTTCAGCGGAAAGCTTTGCGAGTTCCACGCGATCCGGCAGCCGTCCGCGCCACAATAAATGCGCGCCCTGCTCAAATGTTGCGTGCGCCGCCAAATCTTCGACGGAATATCCGCCGACAATCAGCACTCCGTTTTGCCCATCCACGTGGCTCAACCGCGTCGCCGCAGCGACCACTCCGTCGAGACCTCGCGAATTTCCCGTGGCGTTCGAACTCATGCAATCTCCTGAAAAATGGCCGCTGCCCTCGTTCTCCGGGTGGAATCGAGAGCAAGCAAGAGTGCCACAGCCGCGCGCATCACGGCAAGGAAGCCAAATGATACTGACTCAAAGAAAAGTACTGCGCGAAAAAATTAGTGGATGCCAGACCAATCGTCCGCAACAATAATTGAATCGCTCGGATTCGAAGTCTTGTATTTAATGCTCGCCGATTGCCCTGCGGCGAGTTTCGAAAACCGCACGCGCTCCTCAAGTCCGGTCACATCCTGCGCCGTCTCATACGTCACGCCTGAAATCGTATAGCTGTAGCAAACGAGTTTGCGAGATCCAGGTGGAATTACTTTCGTGCGGCCAGCAAATTGCAAAAATCCTCGCTCCCGCGCTACTTCCGCTGGCAGTTCCAGCAATTCCGTCACGAATCCCTCTGCGATCCGCCCCACATGATTGATGTGCAATCTGCGGCGCCGCTCCAATTCATCCAGCGTAGGGGGCTGATTGAACTGCCGGTAAACAAAATACCCGCCGATCACGGCGATGGACGCTCCCGCGCCGGCAAGAATTCGCCAATCGAATGGCAGATTTCTCAACGCGCCGCTCGCGTCGCGGTCTGGGCCGCTGGGAAAACATCGCCCAGCGAATCTTTCGCCTTATCCCAATCCTTTTGAAATGTTTCCAGCCCGCGATCGGTAAGCGGATGCTGGAAGAGTTGTTCGAAAACTTTGTACGGCATCGTTCCGATATGGGCGCCCATCTTCGCGGCTTCTATCACGTGAACCGGGCTGCGCAAACTCGCGGCCAGCACCTGCGTCGGATAATTGTAAGCGCGATAAATCGCCATAATCTCCGCCACCAATCCCAAACCGCTTTGCCCGATGTCGTCCAGCCGCCCCAGAAACGGGCTCACAAAATAAGCTCCAGCTTTTGCCACCAGCAGCGCCTGCGCCGGAGAAAAAACCAGCGTCACGTTCGTGCGAATTCCTTCTTTCGAAAGCTGCGCCACCGCGCGAATTCCATCCTGCGTCATCGGAATTTTCGCCACGATATTTGGATGCCACGAAACCACTTCCCGCGCCTGCCGCAACATTCCTTCCGTATCCGTCGCCACAACTTCCGCGTTCACCACGCCGGGATCCACGATCTTGCAAATTTCCAGAATCAACTCGCGAAAATTTCGTTTCTCCTTCGCCGCCAGCGTAGGATTTGTCGTTATCCCGTCTAGAATTCCAATCGACATCACCTTCCGGATTTCATCCAGGCTTCCCGTATCCAGAAAAAATTTCATGAGGAGCTCCTTGCGCGCGGCGGGCAATCAACCAATCAGAATTTCAGGCGTCTGGTCCCACAACTGGATTTCGCAGTGTCCCCACGCCGCTTACCACCACTTCCACCACATCCCCCGCGGCTACAGGTCCAACGCCCGAAGGCGTGCCGGTCGCAATCACATCGCCCGGCTCCAGCGTCATCACTCGCGAAATCCATCTGAGTATAACATCAACCGAAAACATCATTTCCGATGTGCACCCCGATTGTTTTCGCTTCCCATTCACAAAAGTTTCCACCGAGGCCGCGCCAAAATCGAATTCCGTCTCAAGGAACGGTCCGATCGGGCAAAAAGTATCGAACCCTTTCGCCCGCGTCCATTGCCCATCCGGATTTTGCAAATCGCGCGCCGTCACATCATTCACGCACGTCAATCCCGCGATATACGGCGTGGCGGTTTCGTTGTCGCCGAGCCACAAACATTTTTTCCCTATGACCAACCCGATTTCGCCTTCGTAATCCACGCGTTTCGAAACAGCCGGCATCACAATCGGCTCGTCTGTTGCGATGATCGATGAAGGCGGCTTCAGAAAAATCAGCGGATACTTCGGCATTTCGTTGCCCAGCTCGTTCGCATGCTCCAGATAGTTTCTGCCCACGCAAACAATTTTGCTCGGCACCACCGGCGGCAGAAGTTTCACATCCTCGAGCGGCCAGGTGCGATCCGTTGTCTGCAAATTCGAAAATGGATCGCCGCTCATTTCGCGGACAACAGTTCCGTCAATCCGCCCAATCAGCGGTGCAGGATGAGCGGACGCACTTCCGCGCGACGGTGCTTCAAACATCATCGGCTGAAATCGACAGAGCTTCATGAGTGGTTCAGTGTGTGATGGCTCGCGTGACTCACATGACTCAGGTGCCGTTCGTGCCGCTCGCGAGCAGCCAGCAGCGCACGTCCCAGCCACGCTAGCGCCGCAACAAATCCGTACACCACCGCGCCCATCATGAAAAGTCGCAGCGTGTTCTCGCGATCTAGCTCGTCAAAATAAAATGCCCACGTGAAATAACACGCGCAGAGCAACGCCCACGCAATCACTCCAGACAGCAGCACCGCTCGCGGAGACCGTGCGAATTTCACCACCGGAATCACCGCGACGATCAATCCCAGAATTCCCGCCACAATATTTCGCGTCGCCGCATACTGCTCGTAGTTTGGCGCGCGGTTCGCGATCAGTAGCCACGCGCTCACCAGCGCCGCCATCAATACGCCGGTTGCGATCCCCACGCGAATCGCATGCCGGTATGTCGACCGAATCCGCAGCGTCCCTCGCGGAAAATCCTTCTCCATCGCAAACGATTTCTTTGCGCCGCTTTGTTGTGAATCTGTAATGGAAATCTCCCCGTTCCAATTCTACGGCACGTCCACCGCAATTGCAGCGCTCGCTTGGCTCTCGTTTCCAGCCTGGTCCGCCGCCACCACGCGATAAAAATAATGTTTTCCCGCGATCGCAGTCGCATCACGCGCAGCGGGACTCAGCAATAATTGCGCGTTGATTCGCTGCCCCTGCGCGCTCGAATCTTCGCTGCGGTACACCCAGTAGCCCGCCAGATCAGATTCTGCGTTCGCTTCCCACGAAAGTTCGACGTATGCAGCCTGCCCGTTGGTTCCAGGAACAATCGCCGCCACAAGTCCCGTCGGCGCTTCCGGGGGATAAATATCCTTTGGAGTGATAAACAGCGGAGCCGAATCCGCTGATTCCACAAATTGAGTTTGCGGCTCACCTGGCGTTCCGCTCGCAGCCCGCACCGTGTAAACATAGTTCGCGCCAAACTCAAAATGCTCGTCGCGAAAATTAATTTCAGCTGGCGACCCAATCAGCGCCAATGGAACTTTCAATTTCGCTTGCGCAAGATTTTCACTCTGCGGAGCCGCCGGATTGAGTTCCCCGCGATACACGCGGTAACTCACCGCTCCTGGAAAAACTCCAGACGCATCGGCCGCCGGCGCGCTCCACGAAAGTTCAATCGCATTTTCCGTAACATTCGCGTGCAGCTCCCCCGGCGCGCCCGGAGCCGCAACAAGCTGCACCGCCGCAATATTCGAGTCCGCCGACGCCGCTCTTCTTCGAAGTCCGCGTCTTTACGATGTACACCAGATTTTCGCGCCGCTGCATCGCCGCCGCATCAAGCGCATTCGTAATTTGAATTTTTCCATCGCGCAAATAGGTATCCACCGCCGCGCTCGGCACCGTCACCACCAGTTGCGTTTGCTGCTTCGCCCCCGCCACTGCCGCGACTCCGCGATACACATCGATGTCCGGTGCGGCATCAAGCGGATCGCCCGTCACGGAATTTTTCGGCAAAGTAAAACTCAGCACCACCGCGGACCCCTGCTGCCGCCCCGCAAGATCGCCAATCGCTTTTGGAATTCCCGCGCGTGGAGGAGTCGGCGGGCTCGGCGCGGCGCATCCAATCATCGAAACCATCGCCATCGCCGCGAAAAAACAAATCGCGCCCACACCCAGAATTTTATTTTTCACGTAGGAGCGGGCGCGTCGCATGCCGCTGTTCGCCGTTACAGAATGTAGCGGCTCAGGTCCTGGTTCTTCACGATTTCAGAGAGCTGTTTCGAAACGTACGTCGCATCCACCTTCACGGTTTTTTTCTTCAGGTCCGGCGCGTCAAACGAAATTTCCTCCAGCAATTTCTCCATGATCGTGTGCAGACGCCGCGCTCCGATATTTTCCGTCGTCTCGTTCACTTTCGTCGCGAATCGCGCAATCGTTTCAATCGCTTCATCCGTAAACGAAAGCTTCACACCTTCCGTGTCCAGCAGCGCCAGATATTGTTTGATCAGCGCGTTCTTCGGCTCCGTCAGAATCCGCACGAAATCAGCTTCCCCAAGTGAAGTCAGCTCCACTCGTATCGGCAGCCGTCCCTGCAATTCCGGAATTAAATCCGAAGGTTTGCTTACATGAAATGCGCCTGCCGCGATAAACAAAATGTGATCCGTGCGAATCATTCCGTAGCGCGTATTAACTGTCGTCCCTTCGATGATCGGCAAAATGTCGCGCTGCACTCCTTCGCGCGAAACGTCCGGCCCGTGCCCCGATTCGCGCCCAGCAATCTTGTCGATTTCATCGATAAAAATTATTCCCATTTGTTCCGCGCGCTCCACCGCCACGCGCGTCACCTGATCCATATCGATCAGCTTGCTCTCTTCCTCCTGAATTAAATAATCGAACGCTTCCGCCACCGTCATCTTGCGTTTCTTTTTTTGCTGCCCAAAAAATCCCGAGAGCATGTCCTTCACGTTGACGTCCATCTCTTCAACGCCCTGCTGCGAAACAATTTCAAACGCGGGCATCGACCGCTCGCGCACTTCCACTTCCACCATCCGTGTATCGAGTTTCCCGTCGCGAAGCTGCGCACGCAATTTGTCCCGCGTGCGGTCCGCCTGCTCGCGCGTCACACTTTCCACCTGCGGTGGCGCCCCGTTTACCTGATCCGCGGGAGGTACAAATGGCGGCAGCAACAAATCCAGCACGCGCTCTTCAGCCGATTGCTCCGCGCGCTCCGCAACTTCGTCCAGCTTTTCTTCGCGCACCATGTCGATCGATGTTTCCACCAGGTCGCGCACCATCGACTCCACGTCGCGCCCCACATAACCCACTTCCGTGTACTTCGACGCTTCCACTTTCACAAACGGACATCCCGCCAGCCGCGCCAGTCGCCGCGCAATCTCGGTTTTCCCCACGCCGGTGGGCCCAATCATCAAAATGTTTTTCGGCAGAACTTCTTCGGCCATCTCAGGAGTCAGTTTTTGCCGCCGCACACGATTTCGCAGCGCGATCGCCACCGCGCGCTTCGCCTTCGCCTGCCCCACAATGTATTTGTCCAGCTCCACCACGATTTCCCGCGGCGTCAATTCGTCAAAAGACGGTATCGCTGCGGGCTCTTCTTCGCGCTGTTCGCCCGGCAAATAAATCACCATGTCCTTCTCGGCTTTCTCCGTCATTCAATCAGTCCCTTAACTCGCCCAGCGTTTCCAGTGCAATCGCACGCAACTATGCGTCACAACTCTTCGAACGTGAAGTTCGAATTAGTGTATATACAAATATCCGATGCGATCTTCATCGCTTCCTGCACAATTTCCCGCGCGTTCATCTTCGTATTTTTTGCCAGCGCCCGCGCCGCCGCCAGCGCAAACGATCCGCCCGATCCAATCGCCACGATCCCATCATCCGGTTCGATGATGTCTCCGTGACCCGAAAGTAAAAATGTCGCCTTCGTATCCGCCACCAACAACAGCGCATCCAGGTGACGCAGCGCTCGGTCCGTCCGCCAATCCTTCGCCAGCTCTACCGCCGCGCGCGCCAGATTTCCGTGATGCTCCTGCAATTTATTTTCGAATCGCGAAAAAAGTGAAAACGCATCCGCCGTCGACCCAGCAAATCCTGCGATCACCTTCTCCTCATACAATCGCCGGATTTTTTTCGCCGAATGTTTCACCACGCTCTCGCCCAGCGTCACCTGCCCATCGCCCGCCATCACCACTTTGTTGTCGCGGCGCACACACAGCACGGTTGTCCCGTGCATCAATTCAATCCGCTGTTGCGAAGCCATCCGTGAATTATAACTCCCGCGCCCTCCCCGCCAAAATCACGACCAAAATTCTCCCTAGGTCACGCTGCGTATCGGAGGAACGACACCCCACGCTCGTCACCCGTCGGGGCGGGGCTCGACCGCGCAGCGGGCAGGCCCCGCCCACCCTCACATTTTTGACCAAAATCCCGCACCAGTCCTAGAGCTACTATTACTATAATTAATCAACTTTAGCTTGACTCCAATCGCCGCCATGCTAAAATATGAATGGAGAAGAAGTGTCTCTCGGCTTTTCAATCCCGTAACTCAAAAAGCTCCGCCCAATCAATATTCATATTGCCGCCCACCGGGATCACTTTCCCGCTGGCCGAATTTGCTTTGGGGGACAAAATTTGCGATGGCAGAGACGCGGAACGCCCCTCAACGCCTCAAATTGGGGCTCAGTAGACGTTCAAATTTATACATTAGTAATCGACGCTGATTCTAAAGGACTTAAGGCCGTCGCGACAGCCTTTGGACCCGAAAAAATGGCGTTACAAAAGTTAAGTGCGCATTCTAAAGGACTTATCTCAAAATTCCACGTAAGTGTTCATTCTACAAGACTTAGATGCGAAAAACGATGTTAACTATATCGGTATTTCTCGCGAGTCGCGTTCGGCGAAGAATTGCTAATTATCGCGGCGAGTCTATCAGAATCGCAAGAATGAGGAGGGAGCGTATAGACCCGTCTGACCGTGCGGCTATGGCCTTTTTACAATCGCGACAATCTTGGATCGAAATGCCTTGTCCTTCAGCAAAATCTTGAAGGATTTATCTTTTAGGGGGTCCGGCATGGTCTCACCGGGGATATCGTTGGCTTTTCGATCAAATGCTTTTTGAAGATTGTCCAAAGCATTTGCAGTATCGAGCTTTTCGCCGTAGTAGCAGGCCAATTCGTAATAGAACAACGGATAGTCGGGATCGCGCCGGATCCCGTACTCAAAGGTCTCTCTCGCCTTTTCCGGGTTTCCGGAAGTCCCGTAAATCGTCCCGAGGGTGTCCACTAGTACATATAAATATTTTTTCTCGAGTTGTGGTTTTTCCTTCTCGAGTTCGAGCGCTTGTTCCAGCGAACGGGTTGCTTGCAGGTTGTTATGGCGCAGCATGTACAGAATGCCTCCACCCTGCAAGTATTCGAGTGCCGTTCGCGTCACGCCTTCTTGAAACGACATCGAATCAATAATCTGATCGAACAGTTTCTCATCGCCGGGTTGAAAACTGGGCTTCGACAGATGCACATCAATATAAACATTTTCGTGAACTTCGCATACAGATCGGTTCCCTTGATTCACCGGCGTTATTCCCCACATTGGAACGCTGTAATCGAAATAAGTTTTATCGCCGGATTCCCAGATGCGCGTATTTGTCATTGAAACAACGGAGTGTTTGGCGCGGCCCTCGAAATCTTTTTTGCAGTCCTTTAGGTTCCGCGCTGGATCCACTTCCTCAAGAGTGGCCGAGAAATCCACCCCAGAGGTTTTGTTTATCGCAAACATGTACCGCCGTCCATCCGGCTTCGTTTCATTAATCTGTATTTCGAACCCAGGAAGATCGAAAACGACTCCCCAGGTTTTATCAACCAGCGAGATCATTCCGCGACCTGAGCCGTCGGTTGTGCCAGTTGCACCCTGGGGATGTCCGCTTGCAAACGAACGTGTCGACGCCATGGCGAGGAAGCAGACAAGAATTATGACTCTTCGCATCATTGGGAACGCCCCGCGCGAACGCGGAAGTTTATAACAAACCGATTAATTGACGGAGAAAAAGTTAAGGATGGAATCTGGCTTACTTCGCTTGCTTTTTCTGTTTCTTTCCGCCAAGCGTCGCCCACTTCTGCTGCAGCGATGCTTCGGTAAAAAACTCCGGCGAAATCCCGGAATTATATTTGCACGAATTGAAAAATCCTTGGTACGCACGCTTTCCATCGCGTTCGCGCGAAATCTGATAAGGAGTCTGCACTCCATCCAGCAAATGCCACTCCGAATAAATCGTAACTTCCTGCGTCGTATCGCCAGTCTGTGCGTTTTTCGCCGTCATCGTGCTGCGCACAGGCAAATGAGTGGACTGATCCACCGCGATCCGAAACGTCCGCTCGTCCGAATCGGTGATCTCCACCAGATCAGACGGCCGCAGATCCACCACGTCGAATCCCGCGTACCGGTAAAACATGTCTGGCTCGTTCAGCCGATATCGCAGCAAATTGCTCATCGTGGTTTTCAGTTGTCCCTGAAACAGCGCCAGATCCGCGGCCGGAATTTCTTCCACTCCGCCTTTATCCAGCGTCCATCCCTTATCGCCGCTGTAGACGTTCGTAATCACGCCGGTCTTTGTGTATTCCACACGCATCTTGTCCGGCAAAATTCGGTACTCGCGAAAAAGCGTGTAGCCGGTCAAGTCGCCCGACAATCCAAAATTCGACGCGCGCCCAACGCAATCCGAATCTTTCACGTTCATGTATGCGTCGCCGCCCAGTCCTTGAATCAGTTGCTGCAAAATTTTCTTTGCCTTCGCCGCGCTCGCGTCCGGCGTCATCGTATCCGGATTTTGCTGCGCCGAATCCGCCGGCACGAATTTCGCGCACGGCAACGCCAAAATCAGCGCCAACAAAACTGCCGATCCGAATTTGCAAAGAGTTTTCACGCAAATCATCCGCACAACACGGAGCCTCCGTTTACATTGAGGACCTCTCCGTTGATAAAGGTTGCCAGGTCAGACGCCAGAAAAACGATCGGCCCCGCGATTTCTTCCGCAGTCGCAACTCTCTGCAGCGGAATTTGCGCCATCGCCAGCTTCGCGCCCGCTTTCGTCTCCAAAACTTCGCGCGACATATCCGTATTCACCCAGCCCGGCGCAACGCAATTCACCAGGATGTTGTGCCGCGCAAGTTCTGTGCTCAGCCCTTTCACAAAACTAATAATGCCGCCTTTGCTCGCCGCATAGTGCGCGTGAAACGCTTCGCCGCGTTGTCCGGCGGTGGAGCTGATGCAAATAATCCGTCCGCTGCGCTGCGAAATCATTCGAGGTACCGTGAAATGAGTCACGCTGTAAACGCTTTTCAAATTGATGCGCATCATGTCGTCCCATTCGCGCTCGCTGATTTTTTCGATCGGCGCATCCACCGAATTCCAAATGCCCGCGTTCGCCACCAGCACATCCAAACGCCCCAGCCGCGTCGCCGCGTAATCGATCAGTTTTTTCGCGTCGGGCATTTTGCTCAAATCTGCCTTGAACGATTCCACTCGAGTGCCGCGCTTGCTCGCTTCTTGTTGCACTTGTTCGGCGGCTTCGCGATTTTTTTGGTAGCTGAACACCACATCCGCGCCGGCTTCCGCGAAAAGTTTTACCGCCGCTGCGCCGATTCCGCGCGAGCCGCCAGTAATCACAACCGCTTTGCCAGCAAGTGAAATCATTCTTTCCCCCAGTCGGTGCGTGCCGGTGCTTGAAAAAATCAGAAAGGCGAGTGCGGATTTTTGTTTCGCATTTCAGATCTGCAAAAATGAAACTCGACAAATCAAAATCAAGTAGCTTGCGGAGCCACTCCCGCTGCCGCTCGTACCAGCGCTCGAAACAGTGCCGCGGCAAACGCGCCGCCCGGCAATTCGTGCGCCATGCGCTCAGGATGCCACTGCATTCCAAAAATCCAGTCCGCGGAATCACCAGCCGAAACTGCGGAGCCTTGTTCGTCCGCGCCAACATACTCCACCGCTTCGATAATTCCGTCCGGCGAAGCAGCGGCAATGCGCAACCCGCGTCCCGGTTCGAAAATCGCCTGGTGATGCGAACTGTTCACGATCGCGAATCCAGGTTTCCCGGGAATTTCTCCGTGCGCCGCGCGCGCAACTTCCAAAAGTTTTGTTCCCGGCGCCAATCGGATTTCGTGCTCGGGATCATCCGCCGGCTTTCCGCCAACTTCGCCGGTGGGATGTTTCGCGTGCTGCATCGCTCCTTCGATTTCCGAAGGAATATCCTGAATCAAACTGCCGCCCAGAAAAACATTTAACGACTGCGCGCCGTAACAAATCGAAAGGACAGGTTTATGCGTGGCAAAAGCATGTTTGTAAATCGCCCAGTCAGTGCGCTCACGTTGCGTGTCGGCCGCTGCGGTCTTCAAATTTCGTTTCGCGCCATATCGCTCAGGATCAATATCAGCGGGGCTCCCGGGAAGCACAAACGCGTCCATTTCCGTGAGCAATCCAGCCAGCGCGTCATCATCCAGACGCAACGAAATCGGAACCGGCTCGCCGCCGGCCTCGCGCACCGCCTGCATATAAAACTCGTGCTTCCGCGCGTCGCCTGCCGCCTCTTCCTCTGCGGTGCGATAAGGCACTCCCACGCGCGCGCGATCTTCGATCGATGTCCCCATACCCATTCAAATCGTAACATCCGGCAAGAGGTGCGGCAACAATGTGCGATAACAACGTGCGTCCATAATGCGCGCCGACGGTCGTAGTGGAATTGTAGTGGAAGTGGCTAAAAAGCGCGGAATTTCCTATTTCGCCTTTGCCAAAGTTCGCCCATGCCACCACCGCCGCATGTCGCCAACAAGGTAAAGCGAACCCGTAACAAAAATCACATCGTCAACACCGGAGTCGGCAAGCGCACTTTCAAACGCTTCACCAGCATCCGGAATCACCGCCAATTCCCGCGCGTTGTGCCCGGTAATTTCAGCAAGCGCAGCCGCTGAAATCGCGCGCGGCTGACTCGCGGCAGTCACAGTGACACGCGCAGCGCGTGGAAAAAGCAGTCCGGCAACTTCATCGACAGCCTTGTCGCGCACCGCGCCATAAATCAAATGGATTTTTCGACCACGAAAATGCTCATCCCAAAACGCAGCCAGCTCGCGCGCCCCCGCCGGATTGTGCGTGCCATCCAGATAAATCAGCGGCCGCTCGCTGATTCGTTCCAGCCGTCCCGGCCAGTGAACGTCCGCGATTCCCACCGCGATCGCGTCATCATCCACGTGCGCTCCAGCAGCGAGCACGCGCGCTGCGGCCAACGCAGTGATCGCATTTCGAACTTGGTGCCGCCCCGGCAGAGGAACATGAAAACGAATCACGCTCGAATCCGCAACATCAGTAACGCGCGCGCGATACGTCCCATCATTTTCGGGAATCGCCTCAACCGAATACCGCTCGTCGATTTCAATCAGCGGAGCCGCAAGTTCCTCCGCGCGTTTGCGAATCACCCGCACAGCATCCGAATTTTGCGCCGCGCAAACTACTGGCACATCGCGCTTGATGATTCCGGCCTTTTCGCCCGCGATTTCTTCAATGCTGTGGCCCAGAAAACTTTCGTGGTCGAAATCAATTTGCGTAATCACCGCAACTTCCGGCGTCACAATATTCGTGGAGTCCAGCCGTCCGCCCATTCCAGTTTCGAGCACCGCGAAATCCACGCGCGCGCGCGCAAATACATCGAACGCCATCGCCGTCACACATTCAAAAAATGTCGGATGCGCGCCCAACTCTCCCGTGGAAAGCATCGTCTCGATGCACTCATGCACGCGCGTAAACGCTTCAGCAAATGCGGTTCCGCTGATTTCCGCGCCATCCAGCCGGATGCGCTCGTTAATCCGTTCGAGATGCGGCGATGTGTACAGGCCGGTGCGATAACCCGCATGCCGCAGAATCGATTCCACCATCGCCGCGGTGGAACCTTTTCCATTCGTGCCCGCGATGTGTACCGATCGAAATCGATTTTGTGGATTGCCAAGTTTTTCGGCGAGCGCGCGCGAATTTTTCAAATCGAATTTCGTCGCCTTCGCATGCGACGGCGACGCAAGCTCGCGCCCAAGTGTCTGCAAATATCGTACGGCTTCGGTGTAATCCATGCGAGCGCCAAAAATTACGAAATCAGGAGGTCAAATGCGTTTGCGATGTAATTCTTCAAATCTTTTCGCGCCACAATTGCGTCTAGAAATCCGTGCTCAAGCAAAAACTCCGAGCGCTGAAATCCTTCCGGCAATTTCTGCCGGATCGTTTGCTCGATCACACGCGGCCCGGCAAATCCAATCAGCGCGCCCGGCTCCGCGATATTTAAATCGCCCAGCATCGCAAAACTTGCGGTCACGCCGCCTGTGGTGGGATCGGTGAGCACCGAAATGTATGGCACGCGAACATCATCCAGCCGCGCCAGCGCCGCCGAAACTTTCGCAAGCTGCATCAGCGAAATTGTGCCTTCCATCATGCGTGCGCCGCCGGAGCACGAAACAATTACCAGCGGCACTCGCTGCACGATCGAGCGTTCAATCGCGCGCGTAACTTTTTCGCCGACCACCGCGCCCATCGATCCGCCGATGAATCGAAATTCCATCGCGCAGCACATCACCGCGCGCCCGGCCAGCAATCCTTCGGCGCTCACAATCGCATCTTTCACGCCAAGTTTGCGTTGCGCGATGCGCAGCTTGTCGGCATACGGTTTGGTGTCCACGAAATGCAGCGGATCGCTCGACGCCAGTTCTGAATCGTGTTCGATCCAGTGGCCATCCAGCAGCAATGAAAGTCGCGCGGCCGCGCCAATCGGAAAATGGTGCTGGCATTTGGGGCAGACATTGAGATTCGCTTCCAGATCTTTTTTCCAGAGCATCGTGCGGCAGTTGTCGCACTTCGTCCACAAGCCCTCCGTGCGCACGCTGCGCTCGTCCGGCGGCACTGCCTTGTCGATTTTTTTCTTTACGCGCTTAAACCAGGCCATGATTTTTCTCTGCGAACCCGTTTCAGTAATCGATTCCGCGCTGCGCCAGAATTCCCTTCGTGTACGGATGCTTCACTTCGCGCATCTCCGTCACCAGATCCGCCAGCTCCACCAATTTCGGATGCGCGTTGCGTCCCGTGCAAATTACATGCAATCGTTCCGGACGCCGCGCCAGCTCGGCTACAATTTTTTCCGCGTCGAGCATCTTGTAGCTGATCACGTAATTAATTTCGTCGAGCACCAGCAAATCATATTTGCCGCTGTGCATTTGTTCCACGGCCCAGCTCCACGCTTCTTCGCACAGCCGCAAATCCTCGGGATCGGTTTCCGCGCCGCCGATTTTTACGAACCCGCGGCCCATCGGCCGAATTTCCATTTTATCGTCGCCCAGCATTTTCGCGGCGTCGAGTTCGCCATAATGCCACGAACCCTTGATGAACTGCACCATCAGCACGCGAAGCCCCTGCCCCACAGCTCGAAACGAAGTTCCCAGCGCGCAAGTTGTTTTTCCCTTGCCGGGGCCGGTGTAAACAATCAGCAATCCTTTTTCTTCAGGCATCTAAGTGGCACAGGCACTCTTGCCTGTGCGATTTTCTCAATCTCGCCAAAATCACGAAAGCGAAAATCGCCGCCGAATTTCTTCAGCTATTCGTCCGCAGTTTTCCCGCGCTCCAGCCGATGCGGGTTTTCCGCCGGCCGCGCCGCTTTCGCGCAACACGATCCACACACCCGGCCGAAAAATCGCGCCATCCGGACAAATCGCGCCCGTCAGTTGCACCAGTTCAAGTTTCGCCGGAGGAAGAAGTTGTTCGAGCACAACGCGGGCATCATCTACAAGATCCTTGAATCCTTGCGTCACCAGAATTCCGTCCACTTCGCGCGGAATAGCAGCTTCCACTTCCTCCAGATCGTAATCGGGAAGCGGGTTCATGATCGCAAGTTCTATTTCAATTGTCGGCGCCGCGGAATCCGGTGCGATTCGAATAGCCATATCTGCCTGAGTTTAGCGCGGCACCGCGACGCGCGCGACCTGCCGTCCTCGCAGCGGCAAATTATTTCGAGTACGGATGCCCGCCAAGAATTGTAAACGCGCGATAGATTTGCTCGGCCAGCACCACTCGCGCAAGTTCGTGCGGCATCGTCATCGAGGAAAGCGAAAGTTTTGCGGTGGCGGCACGGCGCATTTCTTCCGGAAATCCGGCGGCGCCGCCACACAGAAACACCAGCGCTTGAGCGCCTCCGCGATCGCGTTGTGCGCCAATCCATCTCGCGAATTCCGCAGTGCTGAAATTTTTTCCGGCAGCATCAAGCAGTACAACGGCAGTTGCAGGTTCAAGCTTGAATTTACGAAGTACAGCGGAATCTTCGCGCAGTTCGGTGATTTCTATCGTCGCGTAATGCCGAATCCGCGCGGCGTAATCATCAAACATCGTGCGGCATTCCGCACGACGCGTTTTACCAAGAAAAATAAATTGGATGCGCATCTCGAATGGAAATATTTAGCACAACTGGCGTGAACAATGCAGGAGTGGCCACAAAAATGATTTCGCGATTATTCCAATCCGTAGCGTTTCCGCTTATCGAGCAAAGTTTTTCGGCTGATGCCCAGAATTTCCGCCGCTTTCGCGATTCGATAGTGAGTTGCTTCCAGCGTCGCCACAATCACTTCGTGTTCCACTTCTTCCAGCGAGCGCAATTTCGCGCCGCCGTACGAACCGCCGCTCGACGCGCCGCGAATTCCTTCCGGCAAATCGGCCGCGGAAAGCTCGTCGCTCTGCGCGAACACCAGCGCGCGCTCGATCGCGTTTTTCAATTCTCGAATATTTCCCGGCCACGCGTAGGCCGTCAGCGCGTGCTGCGCGCCCTCGGTGAGAGTGACTTCGCCACGCGCGTGAATCGGCCCCAGCCGCGCCAGCATCAGTTCCGCCAGCGGCACAATATCCGCGCGCCGTTCGCGCAATGGAGGCAGCGCAATGCTCACAACATTCAGCCGGAAATAAAGATCCTCGCGAAAACTTCCCGCTTCAATCAGCGCGGGGAGATCGCCATTCGTAAGCGCAATGAGGCGCGCATCCAATCGCAAAGTTTCGTTTCCGCCCAGCCGCTCAAACGTGCGCTCTTCCAGCACACGCATCAATTTCGATTGAATCGGTGGGGTCAGCGCCGCAACTTCGTCGAGCACAATCGTTCCGCCGTACGCCATTTCCAGTCGGCCGAGTTTGCGCTCCACTGCGCCGGTAAACGCGCCGCGCTCGTGTCCAAAAAGTTCAGACTCCACAAGTTCCTGCGGCAGGCTTGCGCAATCGATTTTCAAGAATGGCGCATCGTGCCGCGCGCCAAGTTCATGAATCATCCGCGCAAGATGATCTTTTCCCGTGCCGCTTTCGCCGGTTATTAAAAGTGTCGTGCCGGTGCTCGCAACTTTTTGCGCAAGTTCATACACGCGCTGCGACGCGGGATCGTTCGCGATCCACGCGATCTGCGGCGCCGAAAGGACAGATGTTTGATCGCCCGTCATGCCTGTGCTGCTCCTTGTTCCATCGGCGGCGAGAGCGGCGGTTCCAGATCTGGAATCACGATGCGATTCGCGCTGCGCCACAGCCGTTCCAAATCGTAATAATGCCGGGCGCGCTCAGTGAAGATGTGCACGAGGAAACTCCCGTAGTCGAGCAGCACCCATTCGGTTTCGCCGCGGCCTTCGCGATGTTCCAATTTCCAGCCGAGGTCGGCGAGCTGCCGCTCGATTTCCTCTCCAATACTAACAACCTGTCGGCTGCTGAAGCCGGTACAAAGTAAAAAGTAGTTCGTAAATGCACCGAGGCCGGTCAGGTCGAGCACGGTCACTTGAGAAGCTTTTTTGTCTTGCGCGGCGTTTACTGCACAACGCAGTTCGGGAAGGAGGGAATCCACGTTCACCGGTATAGGCCCTGCTTTCGAATGTAAACCTCCACGGCGCGGGGAACAAGTCCGCTGATTATTTGATTGCGCCGCAGCCGCCGGCGGATGTCCGTTGCGGAAATATTCTTGGCCACAGATTCAAGCGGATAAATAGCGGTGGATCGCAGCTCGATTTTTTTCAACCCGCTGGATTTTTCCCCACGCGCGGATTTTTGAGATGCCGAAGCCAGCATTCGCTGCGGAATCGCGCTGCGCAATTTTTCCAAATCGAATCCGGGGCGATTCGCCACAATGAAGTCACACAGCCCCAGCAGCGTCGCGCAATTTTTCCATGTTGCGATTCCAAGAAATTGGTCCGCGCCGAGAATGAAATAAAGTTTCACGCCGGGTCCGCGGTAAATTTTTCGAAATCGTTTCACGGTATCCACGGAATAAATCACCGTACGCCCCAGTTGATCGGGGCCCGATTCCGCCATCGATACCACCAGATTAGGACTGTGCGCGCACGCCAGCGCAACCATCGCGAATCGGTGAGCGTACGGAACCAGATGCCGCGTTTTATGCGGCGGACTTCCCGAAGGAATGAAAATCACGCGATCGAGTTTGAATTTTTTAATCGCCGCTTCCGCAACAGCAAGATGCGCGGAATGAATCGGATCAAATGAGCCGCCAAACAATGCAACACGCTCCAAAGATTTTGCTTTCGGTGCGCGTCGAGCCGTCATACGTCTTCGTGCCCCGTGCTCGCCGAAGGCGCTTTGTCCCAGTCCCACTCCGCGTCAGCTTCGGCAACGGTCACGCGCGGCAAACGATCGAGAGCATCGGCAATCGCATAAACCAATTCCGAAATTCCTTCACCGGTCGCGGCGGAGACAGCATGAAATTCGAATTTATTTTTCGCGCAATACGCGCGCAATTCATCCAGCTTCGTCCGATCCGTCGTCACATCGAGCTTCGTTGCCACAACCATCATCGGCTTCGAGGAAAGCGCTTTGCTGAATGCGTCCAGTTCGCCGCGAATAATTTCGAAATCGCTCACTGGATCGCGCAGCGAAGCATCGCTCGTATCCACAAGATGCGCGATCAATCGCGTCCGCTCAATGTGCCGCAAAAATCGCACGCCGAGCCCCGCGCCTTTGTGCGCGCCTTCAATCAACCCCGGCAGATCGGCTACGACAAACGTCCGCATCTTTCCGCCGTGCTGCGCTTCGCGATGACCTTCCGCCGATACCACACCGAGCGAAGGTTCCAACGTTGTGAACGGATAATCAGCGATCTTCGGACGCGCCGCGGAAATTCTGGAAATCAAAGTGGATTTTCCAGCGTTCGGAAATCCCACCAGTCCAACGTCCGCGAGCAGTTTCAATTCCAGCCGCAGGTCCCGCTCCTGGCCTTCTTCGCCAGGTTCCGATTCGCGCGGCGCTTGATGCCACGGCTTTGCGAAATGCTGATTGCCGCGTCCGCCGCGTCCGCCGTGCGCAACTTCCACGCGCTGTCCTGGCGCTGTGAAATCCGCGAGCTGCTCGCCGCTGGTTTCGTCGTACACAACGGTCCCCACAGGCACCGCGAGCTGCATGTCGTCGCCCGTCACGCCGGTGCAGTTCGATCCTTCGCCGTGGCGTCCGCGATCCGCGCGAAACAATCGGTTGTATCGGTAGCGCAGCAAAGTATTTTCATGGCCCGAACTTTCCAGCCAGATGCTTCCGCCGTTGCCGCCGTCGCCGCCCGAAGGTCCGCCGCGCGGCACATATTTTTCGCGGCGAAAAGCCACACACCCGTTGCCGCCATTCCCAGCCTTCACATGAATTCGAGCTTCATCGACAAACACGTAACGTCACAGCCTCTCTTGCGATGCGCAAGCGTGCGCGCAAAAACGCGGCGGCGGCCCCGAAGAAGCAGGCCGCCTCATAAGGATACTGCAATTCAAAGGAGTCAGTTCGCGGGAGCCGCGGAAACCTGATGCGCTGCCGTCTCCGCCGGTGTAACGCTGATGTTGCGGCCACGATTGCCGCGGTCTTCAAACTTTACAAATCCATTGACGAGCGCGAAGAGCGTATCGTCTTTCCCGCGGCCAACATTAATTCCGGGCTTGTGCCGCGTGCCGCGCTGGCGAATCAAAATCGTGCCCGCGTGAACCCATTCGCCGCCAAAGCGTTTCACGCCGAGCCGTTGTCCCTGCGAGTCGCGGCCGTTTACGCTGGAGCCGCCGCCTTTCTTATGTGCCATTGCCGGTGCCTGCCTTTTTTAGAGGGCGATGTCGCCGATTTGCACGGCAGTGTAATTCTGCCGGTGACCGCGCGTGATTTTGTATTGTCCGCCGGTCTTGAATTTTAAAACTCTGATACGAGGACCGCGATCTTGTTCAACAATTTTTCCAGTAACCTTAACTTTAGTGGCGTCTTCACCCTTGAGAGTCTTGGAATCGTCCGTGCGCACAATCAGCACGTCCGCAAAGGTCACCTTGCCGCCGACCTTGCCTTCCATCCGCTCCACGCGCACGGTCTCACCGGGCGCCACACGATATTGCTTTCCACCGCTGCGAATCACCGCGTACATCACGCCTCCAGAACTATTTGGAATCTAACATTATAGGGGGGCCGTCCGAGCCCGTCAACCCGCGTATTCATCAGAATTTAAAGAATTTAGGGTGGCGCTAAAGACGATACTTGCGCTTTAATGACGCTGCAATTATTCGCAGTCAGGATTCACAGGTCACAACTTTGCGTCCAAATTTGGGTTGAAATGGTCTAATACGGGTACAAAGTACGTAAGGAGAAAGGACGGCCCCCAGCCGCTCAAACGTCTCGAAGATATATGAACATCCCATTCCTGAATTTTGCCGGCCACAACTGCACTCACTGCGGGAGCGCCGATGCCAGCCGCTCCAAACGCCGCGGAATTTTCGAACTGGCGCTGCTGCACTATTCGTCGTGGCGGCCGTATCGCTGCAACGTGTGCGATCATCGCTTTTATGCTCGCGCGAAACATCCCGAAGCATCCGCGCACCGGACAATTGCTCCGCCGGTGCGTCATCTTTAACATCAAAGTAATTTAATCTAATAGTTAATATTTGCTACGGCGCGGCGGGTGCGCCTTGTCGTACACATCCATCAGCTGCCGTATCGATGCGTGTGTGTATCTCTGCGTGGAAGAAAGCGATGCGTGCCCCAGCAATTCTTGAATTGATCGCAGATCCGCGCCGTCATTCAGCAAGTGCGTCGCGAACGCGTGCCGCAGCGCATGCGGATGCAGATTCCAATTGAGGCCGGCCTGCCGCGCATATTTTTTAACAACGCGGCCTACGCTTCGGCTCGTAAAACGTTTCCCGTTTGGATTCAGAAAAATTGCTTCGTGATCCGCGCGCTCTCCGCCTTTCGCCAAATATGCCGTGCGTTGCGGCCAGTAAGCGTCCAGCGCCGCTCGCGCCTTGCTTCCGAATGGCACGATGCGTTCCTTGCGTCCTTTTCCGAGCCGCACACGAATTATTTCCTGCGGCCGATCGATATCAGCAAGATCGAGCGCCGTGAGTTCGCTCACACGAAGTCCGGACGCGTACAACAATTCAAGCATCGCGCGATCGCGGTGTAAAGATTCGCCGGATTTTTTCGCGGCCTCGGGCGCTTTTGTTTTTGGTTTTTGCGCGGGCAATGCTTTCCGTTTGCCGCCCGCCAATCGTGCGGAAATTTTATCGCTCGGCGGATCCGCCGCGCGCCGCCCGCCCATATTATCCAGAAAATTGTTCAGATCTTCGGCGGGCATCACTGCCGGCAATCGCTTCGGAAGTTTCGGCGTGGCGACAAGTATCGCAGGATTTTTCTTGATGAATCCTTCACGGTGGCAAAATCTCATCAGCCCGCGAATTGAGGTCAACTTGCGCGCCACCGAACTTTTCTGCATCCCGATGCTGTGCAGATGCCCCAGATACTCCCGGATCAGCCGATGGCCGATATCGCGCGGCGCGGGGATTTTTCGCAAACGCGGAGCCAGCGCTTGCTGCCCGCGTCCCTCGCCGCCCGGCGGCATCAGGTACGTGACGAACTGCTCGAGATCGGATAAATAATTCTTCAGAGTATGCGGCGAAACATTTCGCTCGTGTTCGAGATATCCAAAATATTTTCGAATTGCTTCTTTCAGATTCATGGAAGGTAATCCGCCGCCGTGCCGCCGCGAGAATTTCGCGCCGCGTGTTACGTAGTGACCACAACTTCCGCCTGCGGCTGCGCGGCACCTTCAGGCACAACCTGTTCCCAATCGCAGCCTTCTTTTACGCACGCGCGCACAGCGCCCAATTTTCCGCGTTTCTCTACGACGAATGTCGCGCCACATTTCGGGCACGCTTCCGGAATCGGCGTGTGCGGCGTGGTGAAATCACATTCGGGATAACGATTGCAGCCGTAGAAAACTCGCTTGCCTTTGCGCGCCATGCGTTGCGTCAATTCGCCGGTGTCGCATTTCGGACATTTAATTCCCAGCGTCTGCGCGCGAATATATTTGCACTTCGGATATGCGGAACATCCCACGAATTCACCGTAGCGCCCTTGGCGCTTTACCAGCGGCGCTTCGCAGTCCGGACATTTTTCGTCGAGCGGCTGATCCGGCTGCCGAGCCTTTCGCGTTCCTTGCACCAGCCGCCGCGTCGTTTGGCAATCCGGATAAGCGCTGCACGCGAGAAACGGTCCAAACCGGCCGCGCTTGATGATCATTTCCTTGCCGCACTCGGGACACATCTCCACGTGCGCGCCGCCTTCGCCATCGTGCGCGGGAACTTCAGGAGAAAGATCGCGCGTGTAATCGCAATCCGGGTAACGCTCGCATCCCATGAAAAATCCGTTGCGGCTGATGCGCTCCAGCAAATTTCCCTGATCGCACTTCGGACATTTTTCCGTGGTGGGAATTCCGCGCTTGTACGATTCCATTTCGTCGCGCGCAAGTCCCAAATCTTTTTCGAAGCGTTCGTAAAATTCGCCCACAGCTTCCTTCCACGGGCGCTTGCCTTCTTCGATTTCGTCCAGCTCTTCTTCCATGCGCGCGGTGAAGCCAGTGTCGAAAATATCTTCGAAACTTTTCACCAGCAGGTTGCTCACTTTTTCGCCGAGCATTGTCGGCGAGAAGCGTCCTTGTTCTTTGGTGACGTATTCGCGCTCCACGATTGTTGAAATAATCGCGGCGTATGTGGAGGGCCGGCCAATTCCTTTTTCTTCCAGCTCTTTCACCAGCGTCGCTTCCGTGTATCGCGGCGGCGGCTCGGTGAAATGCTGCTCCGGACGCACCGGCACGAGCGGTGTAGTTCCGTCAGTTCTCGCGTCGCCCGCGAGCTGCAGAATTTCGTTCTGCGTCACGCGCGGCAGTCGCTTGCCTTCGCTTTCGGCGTCATCATCTTTCTCGCGATCTTCTTCACCGGAGCGGTACGCCGCGAGATAGCCCGCGAATTTTTCTACCGATCCATTCGCGCGAAATGTGTAATCGCCCGCGGTCACGTCAATCGTCGTCTGATCGAAAACCGCAGGCGCCATTTGCGACGCCACAAATCTTTGCCAGATTAATTGGTACAACTTGAAGACGTCGTCTTCCACGTACCGGCGCACAGACTCCGGTGTGCGCGCTGCATCCGTAGGACGTATCGCTTCGTGCGCATCCTGCGCATCTTTCTTGCTTTTGAAAAAGTTCGGTTTTTCCGGCAGATAATCCGCGCCGTACTGTTGCGGAATCAGTGCGCGCACTTGCTCTAGCGCATCGGCCGATACGCGCACCGAATCTGTGCGCATATAAGTGATCAGCGCGACCGAACCTTCGTCGCCGAGCTCCACGCCTTCGTACAATTTCTGCGCGAGGCCCATCGTGCGTTTAGCCGAATAGCGCATCCGGTTGTACGAAGCCTGCTGCAATTTCGAAGTCGTAAATGGAGGTGGAGCGTAGCGCCGCTTTTCTTTTTGAACGACTTCCGAAACCGTCCACGTCGCGCGCTTTACGTCCTCGACCACCTTCATCGCGGCCGCTTCATTCGGCACTTCGATTTCTTCGCCCTTGTACCGATAGAGCTTCGCCTCGAATACCGGAGGCTCAGCGGCTTCCAGACGAACGTGAATCGTCCAATACTCTTTCGGGATGAACGCCTTGATTTCCTGCTCGCGCTCCACGATCAACCGCAGCGCAACTGTCTGCACGCGTCCCGCGGAAAGTCCGCGCCGCACCTTGTCCCACAGCAGCGGCGAAATTTTGTAGCCCACGATCCGATCGAGCACGCGCCGCGCTTGTTGCGCGTCCACAAGACTTTCATTCACTTTGCCCGCGTGATCAAATGCCGCGCGAATCGCCTTGGGCGTGATTTCGTTGAACATGACGCGGAAAATTCGTTTGCCTAAATCTTTCGGAACTTCAATTCCCTCAGGCTTTTCAACTTCCGCGCCATTTTCCGAAGCTTTTGTTTTTCCCTTGCCGTTGCCGGCTTTGAATCCGCGACCGCGCCTGCCCCACCCGGCATTCGGATCGTAATTCGCATACACAAAATTCGCCGGCGCCGTGAGTGCTTCTTCCAAATGCGCGCAAATTGCTTCGCCTTCACGGTCCGGGTCAGCCGCCAGATAAACCGCGTCGGCAGTGGCCGCATACTTCCGCAGATCATTTACAACTTTTTCTTTTCCGGGGATCACTACGTAGGTGGGTTCGAACATTTTCCCGGCCTTGATCAGCCGTTCAATGCGCGCTCTTTTTTCCGGATCGACTTTTTTCTTGCTCTTGCGCTTTCCCTTTTTCGGCTTCGGAGTTTCTTCGTCAAATGGCAGCACAATCCCAATATCTTTTCGCGGCAGGTCCATGATGTGGCCGATGGATGCCTTGACGCTGTAATTCCGTCCGAGATATTTGTTGATCGTCTTCGCCTTTGCCGGCGATTCAACGATCACGAGAGATTTTGCCATGTAAGTGTTTTAAACCGAATTTAAGCGCGGAGGAAAGCCCTGTGTCCTTTTCACTACCTTGCGCTCCAGAAACTGTAGATGCGCACGCCGCGAATTGCGATTCTTTTTTGCGTGGGTAGTTCCTTTATGCGCTATTTCCAGTCGCCGCCAACTTTCTGTCTGGATTGGTTTTAGTCGGCGGCCCGCGCCGCTCGCGGCGGCGCTCGCGCTACATCATCACTCTAACAAACTGCTTGCCCGGCATCTGCCGCACCATTCCTTTTAACTCCAGTTCACATAGCGCAGAGAGAACTCCTGAAGAAGTCATTCCACTTTTTTCCAGCAAGTCGTCAACATGCGACGGCTCGTCTGTGCTCAGCAGCTCAAATAATTTCCTCTGCTCCGGATCGAGAGCTTCCACAAAAAGGCTCGCGCGTTCTGCCGCCGCCGGAGTATCTACAAGGAAAAGTTCCGCGCGAACTTCCGTGGGAAGCTCCTCCACAACATCTTCCCAGCAAGTCGCAAGCTTCGCTCCCTGCTTAATCAGTTGATTCGGCGCGAAACTGGAAGGTTGCGTGCAATTTCCCGGCACGCCGTAAACCTCGCGGCCAAATTCCATCGCCAGCCGCGCCGTAATCAGTGAACCCGAATACTGCGCGCCTTCTACAATCACGGTTCCCAAACTCATTCCCGCGACGATTCGATTCCGTACCGGAAAATTTTCGGGAGCGGGATGTGTGCCCAGCGGAAATTCGCTGATAATCGCGCCACGCTTTTCCACTTCCGCGAAGAGCTTGCGATTTTCTTTCGGGTACAGCACGTCAATTCCTGTGCCGAGCACGCCGATCGTCGCGCCGCGCGCCGCCGCGCACGCTCCTTTGTGCGAAGAACTATCGATCCCGCGCGCCAGGCCGCTCACAATCACGAGCCCACGATCCGCCAGATCGTGCGCCAGCCGCTCTGCCATCAAATTTCCGTAGGGAGTCGGCCGCCGCGTGCCCACCATCGAAATCGAATGCTTGCGAAGCACTTGGATGTCTCCGCGCAAATACAGCAGCGGCGGCGCGTCGTAAATCTCCAGCAGTCGCGATGGATACTCGCTCTCGTCCCAATTCACCAGCTGAAAGTTTTCTTTGCGCAGAGACACCAATTCGCGCTCGGCATCACGAAATCCCGCGCGACTTCGCACCGCCTGCGCCACAGCTGCGGGCAGGCTGCACGATTCAAGCGCTGTCAGCGACGCGGCGAACACCGCGTCCGCCTGCCCAAACGTGCGCAGCAGTTTTCCAATTAACCGTGAACCCAGGCCGGTGGTAAATCCCAAGGCCAGCCAGGGGAGGGAAGCTTCCAACTCCATCGCGCCACAACATTAACTACAGACTATATATATTGTCAAGTACTCTACGTTCGATGCGAACTGAAGGTCTACGACCGCAACGGAAACGTCGTAGCCACACCCGGACCGCTTGTGCTCTACGATGTTCCCAAGTTCTCCCCCGATGGAAAGTCGATTGCAGTTACGGTTACGGACCCGAAATCGGGAGCCAGCGATATATGGGTCTACCCTGCGGCCGGAGGACAACCCGCGCGAATTACCTACGGACCGTGGGTTTGGTTCGCGGTCTGGTCACCAAACGGAAAAGAACTCGCCTACATGGTTATGGATCACGGAAAGTTTTCGATTCGGCGCCGGCCGCTCGATGGCAGCCGTCCCGAAGAAACTGTCTACTCGAACGACGCCTTTACATACATCATTCCCATCGATTGGTCGCCGGATGGAAAATATCTGTCGGTGCATACCAGCACGAAGGAAGAGTTCTTCTCGAATTGGACTGTGCCTCTAGACGGCGGAAAAGCTTTTCGGCCAGCGGCCACCGCCGGGCTGAAAGCCAGCGAATATGAAGGCAGATTTTCTTTCGACAACCACTGGCTTACTTATTTTTCTTATGAAACTGGACGGCCGGAAGTCTACGTGGTCCCATTTCCAGGGGAAGGATCAAAATCCCAGATTTCAACCACGGGAGGCTGGCTGGCGCGATTCAGCCGCAATGAATTGTTTTATGTCACGATGGGAAACCGATTGATGGCGGCGCAGTTTCATCTCTCGCCGACCTTCGGCGTCGATTCCATTCACCCAATGTTTCAGTTGGATTTCCCAAATCCCCCGGATCGCACTTCACCTCTCTACGACGTAAGCCCCGATGGCCAGCGTTTCGCCGTCCTCACCGCAGACCGCACCAAGACTTCCTCAATTACTCTCTTGACGAATTGGCCCGCAGAACTGAAGAAATAAATTCGGACGCGCGGCCTCTTCCGCATTCTCACATTCTGGAACGTTTCACCGGACGGGTTTTTGTCCGGCTACGGAATCGCGACCAGCCTGTGCGCGTGTGCGTCGCGTTTCCAGGCATTCTCGATCTCGGCGAGCGGAACACGCTCTGTCTCAATCCGCAGTTTGCCGCTTGCCGCGTGGTTCATCACTTGTTGGAATGCGTCGCTGAGTATTTCCCAAGACGGCATCCCTCCAGTTCCTGAAATCGTCAGCGCCGTGCTTCGCAGGACTGCCGCGGGCAGAGTGATTGTGGATCCGGCGCTCTCGCCCACCTCTATAAGCCGGGTCACTGATTCCCCAATCGCAAATTCTTTTCTGCTGATGGCTGCGAGCAGAGCTTCGGTCGGGCGGCCCCATAGATAGTCGATGATCACATCGAAATGTTTTTCGCCTGCCTCGCGGCGGAAGTCTGCGACCAATTCTTCGTCCGGTTTGTCGAGGCGAATCGTCGAGTCAGCGCCAAGATCGTGGAGCGTGCTCAACACTTGTTCGTTGCGACCTGCCGCAACCACGCGTCCTGCCCCCAAAATTTTCGCGATCTGTACCGCCAACTTCCCTGTGACTCCGGTGGCGCCGAGAATTAGGACGGTTTCGCCGGCGGCGAACTTCGCGCTGTGCTTCAGAGATAGCCAAGCCGAGACACCGGGATTTGGAATCGCCGCGGCAGTCACATCGTCCAATTCTTCGGGGATTGAGAAACACTGCACTCGCCGAACCACAGTGCGCTCTGCCATCGCGCCGTACGGCCGCCGCGCTCCGCCGAAGAAAACTCGCGTACCGTCATCGAGCCGCCCCACGCCATCCATGCCGCAAACAACAGGAAATTCTTGAGGGCTGGCGTAGTGCGTTCCTGCCGCCATCTGTTTATCGACGGGTTTGAGCGATGCAGCGGACACATTTATGAGGACTTCGCCTTCGCCCGGAATTGGTTCGGGAAATTCCTCAGAGCGCGGCGGTTTGCCCAGCGCATGCAGCACGGCGGCGTGCATCAGTCGCCTCCTTTCAGATGTTTACGACGGTTCGCTTCACAATTTATGAAACAAAGTTGATGGTGACAAATGCGATTCGCCGAGGCAAGACCAATTGCGTCCGGATCACGCGTAACTCGGAAACTGACTCGCACCTGGAAATTTTGCAGTGCCGAGCTGTTCGTGTCTAAATTTTTTCCCGTGCGAATTCGCGGCAACCTACCTGTACCTCTGTACAATTGTTCGCTGCGCTTTTCCACGCCACACTCTTCTTGCAGTTCGTCCCTGCACCATGCGCCCAACAAATTTCAAGAAACGCACGCTCATCTTTGTCCTGCCCGGCGTTCTCGCGTTCATCGCGGGATGCGCAACCGGTGGTTCGTCGAAGACTGGCGGCGGATCAAATCCCGCTGTCACTGCAAGCGTTTCGCCAACCGCGCCGAGTGTGCGCATCGGCGCGAGTCAGCAATTCACAGCCACGGTGAGCGGCTCGTCAAATCAAACAGTGAGTTGGTTCGTCAACAGCGTCGCTGGTGGGAACGCGACAGTCGGAACCATCAGCGCGGCTGGCATGTATCAATCGCCTGCGAGTGTGCCGAATCCTGCGAGCGTTACTGTCTCGGCCGTCACAGCCGCCGATCCCAGCGTGCAAGCAAATGCAACGATTGCGATCGAGAATCCAGTTCCCGTGCTTACCCGTGTAAGCCCGACTTCTTTTGCGACAGGCTCGTTCACGCTTTCGATTACCGGCTCAGGCTTTGTGAGCGGCGCGCAGATTCTTTTTTCTGGGACGTCACTTGCCACTACTTTCGTTTCTGCAACTCATCTCACCGCGGGCGGCACCGCTTCCACCGCGGGAACTTTCGGCGTCGCCGTGAGCAACCCAAATCCCGGCGGGAGCACAAGCGGCTCAATTAATGTACAAGTCACGAACGGCTCGAATCCGCCGCCTCCACCGCCGCCATGCAGCGCAATGGCCACGGGACAGGGCGCAAGCTTGAATGGTTTTCTTCCTTTTCCTACGGACAATCTCTGGAATCAAAATATTGCCAGCGCGCCGGTGGATCCGAATTCCGCCAACATTATTAATTTCATCGGCTCCAGTATCGGGATCCATCCGGATTTCGGCTCGGGACTCTACAATGGCAGCTCGATCGGAATTCCTTACGTAATCGTCGGCTCGGCGCAGCCTTTTGTGGACGTGAATTTCACCGCGTATGGCGACGAAAGCGATCCTGGTCCGATGCCCGTTCCAAGCGACGCACCCATTGAGGGCTATCCGAATCCCGGCACCGGCGATCGCCACGTGCTCGTTCTCGACAATAACAATTGCTGGCTCTACGAGCTTTACAATTCCGCCGCCGGAACTGGAACTTCATGGAATGCCGATAGCGCCGCTGTGTGGGATTTGCTCAACGACGAGCAGCGGCCATGGACATGGACTTCTGCCGATGCCGCGGGCTTGAGTATTTTCGCGGGGCTTGTGCGCTATGACGAAGTCGCCGCCGGCGCAATCAATCACGCCATTCGATTCACACTGCAAAATAGTCGCGCGGCGATGGTTCCTCCCGCGTCGCACTGGGCCGCGAATTCCACGAACGCAAATGCCGCGCCGATGGGCATGCGCATGCGCCTGAAATCTTCGGTGAATATTTCGGGATTCAGCGCCGCGAATCAGGTGATCCTCACAGCGATGAAGCAATACGGAATGATCATGGCCGATAACGGATCCAGCATGTACGTCAGCGGAGCCCCCGACGATCGCTGGGACAACGACGACCTGCACAATCTCGGCTCTATCACCGCATCCGATTTTGAAGTCGTGCAGATGAATCCGATTTACACGCAGGCAAATGTTCCGCAAGGATCAGCGCCATCAATCTCAAGCTTCACCGCGAGCTCAACTTCCATTTCTTCGGGCACGCAAATCACACTGAGCTGGGCCGTCACCGGCGGCGGCTACGCCATCGTCTCGCCCCAAATCGGTGCCGTCCGCGGCACCAGCGTGATGCTGACTCCCAGCCAAACCAGCACCTATACCCTCTACGCCACGAATCAATTCGGCCGCTCGACAGCGACCATCACGGTCACCGTCCACTAGCCCGCGGGACTTATACCTGTGTGCGGATAGACCTGGTTGCGTCGCCGGCCGCTCGTGCCGCCCAACGAGTCGGCAGCCCTCCCCGCAAACGCCATTCTCCCGTAAGTCCTTTAGAATGTGCAACTTTTTAGTAATAGTACTAGCTAACCCCATTAGAATCAACAATATCCAAAAACAATGGGGGCGGGGGTGGTTGCACCCAAAATCCCAGTAAGCTATTAATTATAAAGGCTTTAGATAGAAAATCGCCGCGAAAACAGCGGCTTCGCGACCGCTAATTCAACCTTAAATCGCCTCTAAAACAGCCTTTACCAGACGTCCCAACCATCATCTTCGCCGATCGGCTGGCCATCCGGAGCCACTCCCGGCCGCGTGAGATCGAGCTTCTTCGGATCCGATTGGAACAATTTGATCTGCTCGCCAGCGTAAAAATACGCCGCGTGCCAACCCTCATCCGTCTGCGGCTGATGCGAAATCCAGTCGCGCAGCTCTTCCAGTTTCAGCGATGCGATCGCGCGCGCCTGTCCTCCGGCGTTTGTGTCGGCGGCAAGCGTCATCAGATCGTAGAGCACCGTTTGATCCACAACGCGCTGAATTTCCGCGGCATAACCCGAGGCGGGCTGCGCCTTCCAGGTTGCTGCAAAGATACGATCGATCACTTCGCCGAGGCTGGGGCTGCTTGCGTCCTGCGCGTGATATTCCACAAGCCGCTGCGCGCGCTCGGGATCGAAGAGGAATGAAACCACGTGGCTTGCGGCTGCTTCCGCGGGAGCGAGCGAATCAAACACTGGCGCGGTGCGGCGGCGGAAATTCTCGCGCGACTGCGAATATTGCGGCGGCCGCGGCGGAATTAATTTCAGCAACGAGTCCGGCAGCGCGAGCGCATCAGGTTGCAATGTCGCGAGCACTGCATCCAACGCGCGCATTTGCTCCGCTGCGGGCACAGGCTTCAATGGAGTGAGCGCGTCGCCGCGCAACGCGAAAGTGTAATCCACCGCGCCGACAACTTTCGCAGCAGCTTCCACTTGATAGCGATGCAGCATGTACAACGGCACGAGTACATCTTCAAGCGTCGCCATCGGCGCGCCGACAGGAATATTATTTTCGCCGAAGCGATTCAGCGCAGCGGCGCGAACTTTCATGATGCGATTCAATTCGTCGACAGCATTCGAACCGGAATCCCACAAATGCGCGTAAGGACTTGCGGCGGACGCGGGGCGCGCATCTTGGTCGGTGAGATAGCGCTGGCCGTGCCTGTACGCGTCGTTCATCATTTTGTTGAGCGCTGCGTTTTCGTCGGTGCCCGGCGCGAAATCGGTGTAGCCGTAGGCGATGGAAACTTTGTCCCAATCGCCGATGCCGATTGCATAAGCGTTCGAAACATCGGGCACGCCATCTGCTCCAAGAGTTGCGACGGGGGGTGGGTAGTCCATCACCGATGCGCGATTTACAGTGCTCGCCGCAAAATTGTGTTGCAGGCCGAGAGTGTGGCCAACTTCATGCGCGGAAAGCTGGCGCAATCTTGCGAGAGCCATTTGCAAGACTTTTGGATTAACCGGCTTTCCTTTTTCGAATGGGGCGAGCAGCGCTTCACCGATTAAAAAATCCTGACGATCGCGCAGCGAGCCAAGCGTGACAACGCCCTTGATAATTTCGCCGGTGCGCGGATCGTTCACGGTGGCGCCATTGGACCAGCCGCGTTCGCCGCGATGCACCCACTGGATCACGTTGTAGCGAATGTCGAGAGTGTCTGCGCCTTCAGGCAAAACTTTTACTTGAAAAGCGTTTTTGTAACCGGCGGCGGTGAATGCTTGATTCCACCAACTCGCGCCTTCCACGAGCGCGCTGCGAAATGGTTCGGGAGCGGCGTTATCAACGTAATAGACGATGGGTTCGACGGGATCGCTCATCGCTGCGGAAGGATCTTTTTTCTGGAGGCGATGGCGCGAGATGAAGCGCTCGCGGATCGATCCGATGTCGCCTGGAGGCGCGGCGAAATTCATGTACTCGATGCCGAAAAAGCTTGAGCGCGGATCGTAGATGCGTGGCTTGAAACCTGGCGGAGGAAGCTCGACGAAAGAGTGGTGCTGGCGCAGCGTCATCGCATCTGCTTCGGGAGTGACTTCGCGAACGAGCGGGCCGGGTTCATCGCTGGTGAAAGTGAGAGTGGCTTCGACCTCGGTATTCTTCGGAAAATTTTTGGTGTTAGGAAGATAGAGAGCGCTGCGCTGCGGATCGAGGCGGAAGGCGCCCTGTTGCGAGCGGCGCAGCGTGCCGATTACGTTGTGTGCGTCGCGAATGAAAAAGTTTGTCGCGTCGACGAGAACTGCGGTGCCGTCTTCAGCGGCAACATCAAATCCCCAGAGAACGGAACTTGGAAATGAAGTCTCGACGGAATTGCGTTCGTTGGCATCGGTGCTGATCGCGCGGAACGCGTAATTGGGTTGAACGAGCAGAACGCGAGGACCAGTGCGCTGGAATTTTACGATGTGCTCGCCGCCGCGCTGGCCGCGATCGAGGCCGACATCATTTTGGCCCATGCCTGCTGCGAGAGTATCGAGGTATAGAAATTCGGTGTCCCACTTGTCGACGACGAGCCAGATTTTTCCAGTGCGCGCGTCCCAGTAAAATGGAAAGAGTCCGTCAAATTTCTGCATGCCGGCGGTCTTATCGGCGATGCCAGAAGTTTTCGCGGCGCCTTGCGCAGCAGGTGTGGCCTGCGGCTGAGAATTTGCGCGAGCCGACGATGATAACGGGGCAGCTGCGGCAATAAGGATGGCGAAGCACAGACTTGCTACGAGCGCGAAATTCCGCTTCATGGTTCCTCCGGCAACGAAAATGATGACGGCAGGTTTATATCAGAGAATGAGTGGACGATGAAACTGCGGCGTCAGAAATTACAGCGCGGACGAATGAATCGGCGCCGACAGCGGCGCGCGCAGTTGCGTGAACGACGCGGAGCCGGTTGCCGCTGTGCTATGATTTTTGGGCTAGCACCCCGCGAAAATATTATGAAGAAGCTGCGCATTTCGATCGTTGAATTTCTGAACACGGCACCGCTCGTATGGGGATTTACCGACGGGCCGCAGAAGGATCTCTACGAACTTTCGTTCACTGTTCCATCGCTATGCGCCGAGGCGTTGCGAAAAGGCGATGCCGATATCGCGATCATTCCCGCGATTGAATATCAGCGGATTGAAAACCTGGTGATGCTGCCGGGAATGTCCGTCGCCGCGAAAGGTGAAGTACGCAGCATTCTTGTGGTGGCGACGAAGCCGATCGAATTGGCGAAGCGGCTGGCGCTGGATACGAGTTCGCGAAGTTCAGTGGCGCTGGTGCAACTGCTGTGTCGCGATTACTGGGGAATTTCGCCGGAGTTTGTGCATGCCGCGCCGGATGCGGCGGCGATGCTCGCGGATGCTGATGCGGCGCTGATCATTGGAGATCCTGCGCTACGCATCGCGGTACAAATGGAACAGTTCGCGAGCAAAACGCCATCGCCGAGCGGATGCTGCTCGGGACAAACGGGCGAGCAAATTGTTGCGGGAGTGGATTCTCTTTTCGTCTACGACGTGGCGTATCAGTGGCGCGAGATGACGGCGCTGCCGTGCGTGCTCGCGGTGTGGGCGGCGCGGCGAGAAGCGGTGACGCCGGGACTTGTTGAGGAATTTCTGGCGTCGAAAGAATTTGGTCTCGCGCACATTTCGGATATTGCTGAGGGAGCGTCGCTGAAACTGGATTTGCCGGCTCCGGCGCTGGAGAGGTATTTGCGCGAGAACATCGATTTTTCGCTGGATGCGGAAAACCTGGCGGGATTGAAATTGTATTACGAGCGGTGCGCGCAAGCTGGATTGATTCCCGCGGCGAAGCCGGTGGAATTCGCGGCGGCTCCGCAGGCGGTCTCGCATGGGCGCGAGTGAAATAGCGACACAGATTGGATCGCTGAAGAGGTTGCGCCGATATCCCGTGAAGGGGATGGCCGGCGAAGAATTGAGCGAGGCGTTTGTGAGCTTCGCGGGGATTACCGGCGATCGCATTTATGCGTTCAGCGATCCGGGAGGTCCGGCGGATTTTCCGTGGATGACGGCACGAAAGTGGCGGGGAATGTTGCTGCTGCAACCGCGATTTGTGGATCCTCCGCCAGCGAAAGAGCGATTCGCGGATTCGGCTTTGCGCGTTGAGGTCGCGACGCCCGACGGTGAGACATTTGGCGTGGACGAGCCGCGGTTTCGCGAGTACCTCGAGAAAAAGTTTGGGCACGTGCTGCGATTTCATTTTACCGAGCGGAGCATTCAGGATGCCCGTCCGATTTCGATTTTCGGAGTGAGTACGATTGAGGCGCTCTCGGCGGAAACAGGCCGCGCACTTGAGATGAGGAGATTCCGATCGAACTTACTGGTGGAGTGGAAAGACGCGGCGCCATTTCTCGAAGATACGTTGATCGGGCGGCGCGTGCGCATCGGCGAGACAGTGGAAATGATGCTGGTGAAAAAGGATGGGCGCTGCGTAATTATCACGCTCGATCCAGATACAGCCATCTCATCGCCGGAAGTGCTTGAGGTGGCGGCGAAAAAACATGAAGGATGCGCGGGAGTGTATGCCGTGGTGTTGCGCGAGGGTGTGATTCGACCGGGCGACGCGGTGTTTGTAGAATAGATGTTGGAAGCTGAAAGGCGGCTGCGAGATTAGCGATGGGATTGACGAAACAAGAAGCGCTGGAACTTTTCGCCTCCGATGACCTGATTGGAATCGGGATGGAAGCGACTGCCGTGCGGAATCGGAAAAACGATCCGCGCGTGGTGACCTACCAGATCGATCGAAATATTAATTACACAAATTTTTGCACGGAGTATTGCTCGTTCTGCGCGTTTTACCGGCCGATTGGCGCGCGCGACGGGTACGTGCTTTCGCTCGAAGACATTTACGGCAAGATCGACGAGATGCTGGAGCTGGGCGGGACGGGAGTTTTGCTCCAGGGCGGATTGCATCCGGATTTGAGGATTGAGTATTACGAGATGCTGATGCGATCGCTGAAGCAGAACTATCCGCAGGTGCATTTGCATTGTTTTTCGGCGCCGGAGATTTTGTGTATCGCGGAAGTTTCTGGAATTTCGGTGCGGGAAACGATTTCACGATTGCGAGATGCCGGACTCGATTCAATTCCGGGCGGCGGCGCGGAAATTCTGGACGATGAAATTCGCGCGCGAATTTCGCGGCTGAAATGCACGAGCGACGAATGGGAAGACATGCACCGCATCGCGCACTCGCTGGGAATGCGGACGACGGCGACGATGATGTTCGGGTGCGGAGAAGAAGCGCATCACCGCGTGAATCACCTTGAGCGTGTGCGAAGAATTCAGGAAGACACGGGCGGGTTCACATCGTTTATTCCGTGGATTTTTGCGCCGGAAAATACGGCGCTCGGGAAAAAAGTACCGGAGACCACGGCGGTGGATTATTTGAAAACACTGGCGATCAGCCGGATGTATCTGGACAACATCGATCACATTCAATCGAGCTGGCTGACTCCGGGGATCAAGGTTTGCCAGATCGGATTGCAATTTGGGGCGGATGACGTGGGCAGCATTTTAATTGAAGAAAACGTGGTGTATGCGGCGGGCGTGCGGAATCGCACGAATGAAAATGAATTGCGAAGAATTATTTCGGATGCGGGATATATGCCTGCACAGCGCGATACGCTTTATCGCGCGTATTATTTGAATCGGTAGAAAAACTTTCCTCGATTAGAAAACCTTTCGAGAATTCCAACCTTAGATTTGAGTGTGCGCGTTTATTTTGATTTGCCACAATCGGGGCAATTCCCAGGGGCTGAAGCCCAATCACGCGGGGCGGCAGTGGCGGCACGAATAAATTCGTGCCCTGACACAAATCGCTTTCTAATACGAAACTATTAGTTCGGATGGCGCGTGCCGCGACCGTGGGTAGGGCAAGCCCTACCCCTACGAAGGCGCGTGAATCGGGACGATTGCTAATTTTTGGTGATGGGGCGGATGGTGATTTCGACGTCGGAACCTTCGACTAGGTCGAGGGGCTCTGCGGGATGGAGCGCGCCATTCTTGTATCGCGCGCTCACGACGCGGGCCGAGACCGGAGCGCGTGGCGATGTCGATTTCGGCGAATCGGCTTTGCGATCTTCAGCACGCTCTTCTTTACGCTCGTCTGTGCGAACTTCTTTGCGTTCTTCTTTGCGGACTTCGCCGGTGCGATCCAGGGCGGCGTTGGCTAGGGCGTCAGCGTCGGAATTGAGTTCGCGGGGAACGTGCTCGATGGCGAAGTAGGCGAAGCTGCGCGACTGGCGCATAGCGCGTTCGTGGAGCGGCTTGAGGGATTCGCTTTTTACTTTGTAGCGGCCTTCCATCTGGCGCACGAGAAGTTCGGAATCGCTGCGAACGCGCAGACGGGAAATGTTGTGCTCGGCGCAGTAATCGAGGGCGCCGATAAGCGCGAAATATTCGGCGACGTTATTTGTAGCGCGACCCAAATATTTTCCGAGCTGAAAAACAGGCGAACCATCCGGGCGGCGGACAACTACCGCGTACGCAGCAGGGCCGGGATTTCCGCGCGAAGCTCCATCAACATTTGCGGTGTAAAGATCGTCGGGACGTTCGATTTTGGGTTCGGCAAATAAGCGGCCGGGAAGAATGCGGGTGCGAGGCATCGGTTATTTTTCGTGCGATGGGGCAATTTCGTCTGCCGGTACGGCGACGACGGCATCACCTTCGTTCGCGAAAGTGGGCTCGGCGTAATAGAGGATGCGATTGCAGGTCTCGCAGGTAAACGTCTTCTCGTTCGTGGAGCGGCGCAGTTCCTGAAAAACGTGAGGTCGTATGCGCACGCCACAGGCCAGGCAAGTTTCGGAGCGAACCGCGGCGAGGGCGATGCCGTGATGCCGCTTGCCGATGCGTTCGTATTCATTGAGAAGAACTTCTGGAATTTCCGGAATGATTTTCGAACGTTCTGCTTCGGCTGCGGCAAGTTCGCTGGCCAGTTTTGCGCGTTGAGATTCAAGTGCGGCGCGCTCGCCTGTCGCGGCGGCTTCCGCGACTTTTACTTCGGCTTCAGCGGACTTGATGGTGCGGTCGTATTCCTCGCCGGCAACCATGCGTTCGAGGAGACGGTCTTCCGCTTGAGCCATTTCCTTTTCCGCGTGCGCAATTTCGTGCTGCAGAGCTTTGAAAGCTTCGTTGGTTTTTACTTCGTAACTCTGATCGCGATATTTGCGGGCCTTTTCACGCCACTGCTCGACATCGATTTCATATTTCTTGCGTTCTGTGAGACTAGTGGTACGTGATTCCTGCGCGGAGGTGAGTATCGATTTCGCGGATTTGAGGCGGGCTTCAATTTCAGCGAGGCGCGCGGGGATGCTGGAAAGATCCTTGCGAATCTTGAGCAGCAGCTCGTCGAGGTGTTGCAGCTCGACGAGGCGTTGCATGTTGGGATGCATGAGAAAGTTAGTTTAACACAGGGGATGATAGGGTTTTGCGGCACCCGGAAATTCAAAAATGTAGAAAACCCACACGCTACTACGGCGTGTGGGGCACCCTCCCCTGGCCCTACAGAGGCTTGCCAGTAGGGTGAGTCTTTTCGGGGAGGTCATCCGTATGACAGGATGTGATCGCAGCACTTGCAACCGGGGGAAGCGGGATCGGATGGGAGGCGCACTTGGGCCTGTGGGAAGGGGCGGGTGTGGATTCCGAAGCGGCACGATTGCGGCGAGGTGAGCCGGATGCGCTGGTGGCGTTGCTGGAGAAGTACCAGCACCGGCTGTATCGGTATCTGTTGCGGATCGTGCACCAGCCGGCGACGGCTGAAGATTTGTTTCAGCAAACGTGGATCCGCGTGGCGGAAAACGCGAAGCGATTTGATCCGAACCGCGGAATTGAGCCGTGGCTTTTTTCGATTGCGCGAAATCTGGCGATTGATTATTTGCGGCGGGTGAAACCGGAAAGTCTGGATGAGACGCTGCCTTCCGGAACAGCGCGCGTGGACATGCTCGCTGACGAACAGCCCGCCGTGCTGGAAACATTGATGGTGCAGCAACGGTCGAGCCGATTGGCGGAAGCGATTGGCGAACTTTCACCGATGTACCGGGAAGTGATCACACTCCGATTCGAGGAAGATATGAAGCTGGAAGAAATCGCGGCGCTGACGGAAATGCCGCTTTCGACGGTGAAGACAAGACTGCGGCGCGGATTGGATGCGCTGCGCGAACTGCTGGCAGCGCGGCTGCCCGGCGGCGAATTGCCCGGCAGGAGCAACGCATGAGCGAACACGATCGGATGCGAGAATTGCTGGCGTTGAGCGCGGCGGACGCACTGGACTCGGCAGAAGAACGAGAACTTGCGGAGCATTTGAAGTCTTGCGCGGAATGCGCGGCGGAAATGGAACTTTTGCGCGAGCTATCGGCTTCGCTGTACCGGCTGCCGACGCCGCAAGCTCCCGCGCAATTGGTGGAGCGAGTGCGACACCAGATGGTGGCGAGTGGATTCGCGGAGATGGAGCGGAGGCAAACGCAGCACGCAGTGGCATGGCTCGCACTTTTCGCGTGGACGATTGTTCTGGGAAGCTGGCCGGTTTTGAGACTGCTGAGCAATGAAGCGGGAAATTTTCTGAATATTCAGTTTCTGCATACCTGGTACGGATTGTTTGGAATCACGGTGGCGGGATGGCTTGCGGCAGGAACTGCCGCCGTGGTGGTCGCGTTGAGGCACAGGCAAGAACGGAGGTTCGCATGAGTTCGTGGAATGACAATCTTTCGCAAAAAGTAGAGCGAATTTCGATGGCAGGACCGAGCAGCGGAGGATTCTGGGCGAATGTGCGGATCATTCCGCCGGCGGCGAAGGTGATCGCGCTGGTGGGAGCGCTAGGAATGGAGACGATGCTTAATTGTGTGGCTTTCCGTCCAGAGGCGAATCCTCACAGTCCCATGCCAATCGCTTTGAAGATTTTCCTGGGAATTTTCGCACCGCTCGTTGTGGTTACGGCGATCTTGCTGGACGGGTATGTATACGCGGATGCAAAGCGGCGCGGGATGAAGTATGTGATGTGGACGCTGCTGGCGGCGCTGGTGCCGGATCTCATCGGCGTGATCCTGTACTTTCTGTTGCGCGAGCCGCTTCCAACGGCCTGTCCGAAATGCGGATACATGGCACGACGGAGCTACGCATTCTGCCCGCAATGCAGCACGGAGCTGAACCGGCTGTGCCGGTCGTGCGGGCGAAATCTGGAAGTCGGGTGGTCGGGATGCGCGTACTGCGGGACGCCGGTGGCGGGGCCTGTGGCTGGAGCAAAGAGCTAAACATCCGCAATCGAACAAAGCAAAAGCAAACTGCAGATCCCTCACCGCTAAAGCGGGTTCAGGATGACATCGTTTGTTGAACTCGCTCAATACGCAGGCTAGGCGCAGGGGGCGTGGCGATTTGGGCGCAGTAGTACTGCGCGGAAGTAGAAGGCGGCTGGGGCGCGTGGGAAAATTGGGGCATGGCAGAAGATTACGGCGTCGACACAATCGCTGAATCGCCGCGGGCGCTGCGGCCGGAAGACTTTAAGTTCGTACGCTATAACGTGGAAGAGAATGTGGTGCGGCTGACGCTGGATCGTCCCGACCACAACCTACTGAACGAAGCGATGTTGCGCGAATTGGCAGTGGGTATTGAGCGAGCGGGCGCGAATCGCGAGACCAAATTGATTGTGCTGGATGCGGCGGGGAAAAGTTTTCTCCGGTGGCATCGATCTTGGTGAGTACACGCAGAATCGCGTGTTTCAAGTGCTGGATGCGTTTGAGGCTGCGTTCACGACGATGCTGGAAGTTGGAAAGCCCGTGCTGGTTGTGGTGAACGGACCTGCTGTGGGCGGCGGATCTGAGCTGGCGGCGATCGGAGATATTGTGGTGGCAACTCCGAAAGCGCGATTCGCGCAGCCGGAAGTGACGATCGGAGTATTTCCTCCACTGGCTGCGAGTGTGCTGCCGCATTTGATTGGGCCGAAGCAGGCGCTGGAATTGGTGCTGACCGGCGCATCGGTGACGGCGGAGCGCGCGCTGGAACTTGGACTTGTAAATCGCGTGGTTCCCGAAGCGAAGTTGAAAGAGACGGTGAACACGCTGATCGAACAGATCACGGCGCAATCGGGTGCCGTACTGATGATGGCGAAACGCGCGGTGCTGGGAGGAATGGGAAAATCGCTGCGCGACGCGATGCACTTTTCGATACAAATTTTCTTGAACGAACTTTATGGATTGGAAGACTCGCAGGAAGGGCTGCGCGCGGTGGTGGAGAAGCGCAAGCCGCAGTGGAAGAATCGGTGAGGCGTTGCTAAGGTAGGTGGAGCGTCGCGGAAGTTACTGGATTGATCGTAGGGTGGTGGGGCCTGTTACGCGCGAGGGCGGGCCTGGCCCAGGGGAACGTGAAACGTGGACCTCGAGCAGGGAATTCCTCCAGAAGAACCGAAGAACGAAATTCCCAGAAGAAAAAGATAGCGGCTCGCAAGGAATTTATTCGGCAGAAGAATCGCTGAACATATCTGCTGATGAGAAGCACCGAGTCGATCCAACAACTAATAATGATGGTGCGGCGGAACAAGTTGTTGCTGCGAGTGAACCTACTCCTCCCGCGGATATTGCGGAGCGGCGAGCTGCGGCGCGAGCGCGCAACGAAAAATTAATCCGGCGGATTCGATGGATTGCGGCTGCGGGATTCGCGGCATTTTTTGTGATGGTGTGGCTGCTGCTGCGGGCTGTGGGTCCGACCATGATGGCGGGGCGCGATCCGTTACAGGTGGTTCGCGCGGAAATCAGCGCGCTGGGACGCGGCGATTTGAGTACGGCTTACTCGCAGCTTTCGCGGCGATATCGCGATGAGGTTCCTTTCAATACTTATCACATGCTGGTGGTGTCGCACCGCCGCGTGTTTTTGACACGCAAGTACACGGTGAGCCAGGAAGAAAAGCGCGGGTCACAGATTTTGGTGGTGGCGGAACTGGAATCTGAAAATGGAACGCGGTACACGGCGCAATTTACGCTGGTGCGGGATTTGGGGCGATGGTGGATCGACGATTTGCACTGGCACGCCGCGAATAAGAATTCGGTGCAGACGTAACGATCGCGGCTTGCTGCATCGCGGGAAAATTTGCAGCTTTGACTCTGAAAGACTCGCGGCGTAGACTTCGCGAGAACATTCAACAGGTGCGGATGTTCGGGGGAAGGCCGTGAGACTCGGCCGTGGTCCCGCCACTGTAATTGGCTCTCCGAAAATTTGTTGAGCCATCAACCAGGATACCCGCCGCGCCGCCGATGCTTGCGCTCTTCGCGAGAAGGAGCGCGGGCCGAGCCCCAGTTTCTCGTGGGGCTTTTTTGTTTTGGGGAAGCGGAATTCAGAACGAAACATGATTCGCGAAAAAACAATTCGAGGGAGAATCTGTTGCGGCGCGATTGTGATTGCGGCGTTGTGCGGCCTCACGCAAATTGCGGACGCGCAACAAGCGCCTCCGCAACAAAATTCCTGAGAAACAAACGGCGGAAGCCGCGCAGCAAGTGGTGATTGACGATACCGGGCGGCAAGTGTACGTTTCCGCAAATGGTGCGGCGAATTGTGTCGCTGGCGCCGAGCGCGACGGAAATAATTTTTGCGCTGGGCGCTGGCGACCGGCTAGTTGGAGATACGGACTATTGCGATTATCCCGCCGAGGCGAAGTCCAAACCGAAAGTGGGCGGCGTGATGAATCCAAATTTCGAGCAAGTGGTGGCTTTGAAGCCCGATGTCGTCGTGGCCGCGAAAGCTGGCAATCGCAAAGACACGGTGGACGCGCTGGAACGGTTGCACGTGCCCGTCTACGGGTTAGACGCACGGACGGTGGATGATGTGCTGCAATCTGTGCAACATCTGGGAGAAGTGATTGGCGCGAGGGAGCAAGGAAAGGCGCTCGTCGCGGCGCTTGCCGCGCGGCTTGACGATTTGAAGCAGAAGCTGACGGGCGTGCAGCCGGTGCGTGTTTTGTTTGTAGTGTGGCGCGAGCCGCTTATTTCGATCGGGCAGCAAACATTTATTGCCGACGCGTTGCGGCGGGCCGGCGCGGAATCAGTGATCGATGTACAACAGGATTGGCCGCATGTGAACCTGGAAGAAGTCGTTCGCCTACAGCCAGAATATCTTGTGATCGCGAGTGACGAACCTGCGGAGGCGGAGGCGGATCTAGCATGGATGCGAAGCACGCCAGGCTGGCGGGACCTAAAGGCCGTGCAAGAGAAAAAGCTGGCGGTGATGAGCGAGGCCGTGGATCGTCCGGTGCCGCGGCTGGTGGATGCAATTGAACAACTCGCGCGCGAGTTGCATCCCGAGGTGTTTGCCGCTCCACCGCCGCAAGTGCAGAAAACAATTGCCCGAAGCAGGGGTGAAGAGCAATGAGGGCGCTCACGCTACGCCGGCTAGTGTGGATTTGTATCTCCCTGCTGATAGTTCTTTTCGCGGCGGTAATTGTGGCAATGAAAGTGGGCGCGGTACCGATCTCTGTGGTGGATTTGGCCGTGAATCTGGGCCGGGTAATGATGGGGCGCGCAACGGAGCTGCCGTCGGAATACCGGATGATCATGTTTCGATTTGCGGCTCCCGCGAATCGTGCTTGCAATGATGGTAGGTGCAGCACTTTCGGTTGCGGGCGCGGGTTTTCAGGCGCTGTTGCGAAATCCGCTCGCCGATCCGTATGTGCTGGGAGTTTCGAGCGGTGCGGCGCTGGGGGCAATTCTTGCGTTAATCGCGGCGCCGGCGATTCCGCTGGTGACCCCTGCAGCGGCATTCGTTGGAGCGACACTTACAATCACGACAGTATATTTTCTCGGTCGGCGCGAGGGACAACTGGACAGCACCACGCTGCTGCTTGGCGGAATTATCTCGGCCTCATTTCTTTCGGCGTTGATTATTTTTTTAATGACAACACTTGCGGGGCGCGAGTTTCGGGGCATGGCCTTTTGGCTGATGGGCGATCTTTCAACGCCGATGCCAGCAAGTTTGCGATGGATTTTTGGAGTGGGACTGGTGGTTGGGATCGGAGCGATTTACACGACGGCAGCGGACTTGAATTTGATTACCACGGGCGAGCGCGAGGCCATGCACCTCGGCGTAGACGTTACGCGCGTGAAGCTGGTGGTGTATGTGGCTGCATCGTTGTTGACAGGGCTCGCAGTTTCTGTGAGTGGCGCGATCGGCTATGTGGGGCTGCTGGTGCCGCACGCAATGCGGATGCTCTTTGGTTCAGATTATCGAGTGCTGATTCCAGCTTCGGTGATTGGCGGAGCGATCGCAGTGGTGATTGCGGATACGCTGGCGCGCACGGTAGTACAGCCAACGGAATTGCCGGTGGGCGCGATTTTGGCGATGGTGGGCGCGCCTGTATTTATTTATTTGCAAAGACGGAAACTGCCGTGAGCGAACAGCGACCCACGCGTGAACTCGACTGGACGCGCGGTTGATGTGCCGCCGCGGCTAAATGTAGAGCAAGCAAGTTACGCGTATCACGCGCGAGGACATTCGGCGCCAGAATTTACGTTGAGTGCGACTTCTTTTACGGGAGCGCAACGAGAAATCGTGGCGATACTCGGGCCAAATGCGAGCGGAAAATCTACGTTATTGAAATTGATCGCGGGATCTCTGAAACCGCTTTCTGGGCGCGTGGAGCTTGAAGGATTTGAGATTTCGCGCCTGGATGCGCGCACGCGCGCACAACGTATCGCGATGGTGCATCAGGAAAGCACACTGTTGTTTCCAACGCGCGCGGGCGAATATGTTCTGCAGGGCAGGCATCCCTACGGGAAGGCGCTGCGATTTGAGACCGCGGAAGACATCTCGATCGCGGAGAGCGCTTTGGCACAAGTAGGTGCGACACATTTGCGCGACCGCTGGATGCACGAAATTTCAGGCGGCGAGAAGCAACGCGTAATTCTTGCACGAGCGCTGGCGCAGCAACCGATTTTGTTGTTGCTCGACGAGCCGACGCTGCACCTGGACATCGGCGCGCAAGTGGAATTGATGGAACGGCTGCAAGAACTAGCCGAAGAGAGCCGTTACACCGTGATCGTGGTGACGCACGAATTGAGTCTGGCGGCGGAGTTTGCGGATCGAGTTGTGTTGATGCATAAAGGGAAGTGCTTGCGGGTGGGCACGCCGGCGGAAGTGTACAGCCGCGAATTGCTTGAACAAGTTTTCGAAGCGCCGCTTGAAGTGGATATCGGGCCGGAAGGACGTCCGCGAGTACATTTGCGCGGCGCGAGAACTGCGATTTCGAATTGAGAGTTTGTTGAAGGGTTGAAGTGTTTTGTAAGAAGTCTCGGCGGTGTTGCGACCACCTCTGCGCTTTCGAAGTGGCTCGCAGCACTGCAATCATCAACCAGCAGACTTCGCGTTCGGGAAGACGGTGAAAATCCGTCGCCGCCGCGCGACTGTAAGGCGGCTTTAATTGGGCCGCGCCACTTTCTGAGCGCCCAGGATTCGTGGGCGCTGGTGAGCGCAACGCTCGCTGGACAGATGGGAAGGCGCTGTCGGTTGGGATGCCGCCGAGCCAGGAGACCGGCGAAGTCAGCAGCCTGATGCATTTGTGCCGGATACGGCGCAAGCATTGGGACAACCTTCAACTCCCGCGCGAGAGGGAGAGGGGGATAAAATGAAGCGATACCTGCCTGTAGTTTTCTTGCTCCTGAGTCTGAGCTGCATCGTGGAAACTTTTGTTGGTGATGGTGTGTTCGCACAAGCTCCAGCGAAATTGACCGGCGTCGTGACAGATCCCGCTGGGCGGGCAGTTTCCGGCGCCCGAGTTGTCGCCACTGAACTACAAGCATCCGGCGGAACAGCCAGCCAAGTCCGCGGGAGCGACGTCGAATGAAGAAGGTCGATATGAAGTTATCCTGCCGCCAGGGAAGTATCGCGTCGAATTGACTCGCGACTCGTTCAAACGGGTGGAACGCGAAATCGATATCTCCGTTGAACATGCGAACGAGCTCGACGTGAAATTACAAATCGAGCCGCTCTCTGCAAGTGTCGTGGTGACGGCCCAAGCTGTGCCAACGGAGGCTGAACAAACCTCGGCGCCGGTAACGGAAATTACGCGCGAAGAAATAGATGAGAGCGAGATGATTTCGTTCCCGGATTTTCTGGCAACGATGCAGGGATTTAGCCTCGCGCGCACTGGGCCTGAGGGCGGGCAGGCGACGCTGTTTCTCGATGGCGGAGATTCCAATTACGCAAAAGTTCTCATGGACGGCATACCCGTGAATGATTCAGGCGGCTTCATCGATTTCTCAAACTTTACGCTCAATAACGTGGAGAAGATTGAGGTGGTCCATGGAGCCGAGAGTGCGATCTACGGTTCGGATGCGATGACCGGCGCGATTCAGATCTTCACGCATCAAGGCGACTCGCGTACGCCGGAACTCGATCTCACGGGCGACGGCGGCTCTTTTGATACCGGGCACGGTGCGGCGGAATTCAGCGGAGTGGTGGGTAAGTTCGATTACTCCGCAGCTGCGGGCTATTTTTCGACTGAGGGCCAGGGATCGAACGATGCGTTTTTGAATCGCACAATTTCGGGAAACTTTGGGTACAAGTTTTCCGATTCGGACACTCTGCGATTCACGATGCAAGACGATTCGAGCGTCGCGGGTGTTCCCGGGCAGACGCTTTATCTTCCTCCAGATCTGGCGCAGGAAAGCATATTGCATAATTTTTTCACCGGGCTTACGTGGAATGCAAAGACGGGAAAACACTGGGCGTGGCACGTTGAAGGAACCGAATCGAGCCTGCACTCCATCGATAGCGACGTGCCAAATTTTGTCTCGACCAGCCAATTCAATCGCGCGTCGTTCGACGGGCAATCGAGCTATCTCTTCCAAAAAGGCGAAGTAACTGCCGGCTATTACTACGAGGTTGAGAACGGTTTTCCCGGTGCGCTGAGCGGGGAGCACGCGCGTCGAAATAATCAGGCGGGATATTTCGATGCAAGATGGCAACCAATCGCGCGGCTTACACTGAACGCCGGTGCGCGCGCTGAAGATAACGCGAGCTTTGGTACGCGAGTAGTGCCGCGTGCGGGCGCCACGTACCTTCTGCGAGAGAAGTCCGGAACGATTGGAATGACTCGTCTTCACGGATTTTATGGCCAGGGAATCGATGAGCCACGGCTCGATCAATCTTTTGGCACCGATCCATGTTTTCCGGGCGATCCGAATCTTGCTCCGGAACAAAGCAAGACAGCAAGTGCGGGATTGGATCAGCAGTTCGCCGAGGGCCGCGTGCGGGTCACGGCGGATTATTTCTACAATCAGTTCCGCGATGTGATCAGCTTTGCGTTCCTCGCTCCGACAGGTGCTTGCCCGTTTGGTACAGGCACGTACTTCAACACCGATCTCGCGATCGCGAGAGGCGCGAATCTTTCGGCGGAAACAAAAATCAATCGCTGGATCAGCATCTCCGGCCACTATACTTTTGACAACAGCCGAGTGCTGCTTGCTCCGAACGCGTCTGATCCGTCTGAGATCGCGGGCAATCATCTGTTTCGGCGCCCAGTGAATTCAGGAACGGTTGTGCTGAATGCCGCATGGCGGCGGGCTGAACTGAATATCGTCGGCTACATCACCGGCCAGCGCACAGACAGTGATTTCCTGGGATTAGGATTTACAAGGAATCCGGGATATTCGCGCTTTGACGTCGCTGCATCTTACCGATTGGATCGTCACGCATCCTTATTCATCCGTGCGGGGAATGTTCTGGACCGGCAGTACCAGGATGCGCTGGGATATCCCGCGCTCGGTCGCGAAATCCGTGGCGGAGTGAAACTCAAGATCGGCGGAAACGAATCTAAGTGAGTGAATGCGTTTTATTTTGCTGGAGCGGTGGCAAGGACAGTTGCCTCGCGCTGCATAAACTGCGTCGTGATGAGCGCTACGAGATCGCGGCGCTCATCACGACCGTCACTGAAGACTATGACCGCATCAGCATGCATGGAGTGCGGAGAGAATTACTCGAGCGACAAGCCGCGGCGCTGGGCTTGCCGCTCGAGATTGTCTTGATTCCAACGGGATGTACGAACGAGATTTACGAAGCGCGTATGAAGAAAGTGCTTGAGTGTTACAAAGCGCGGGGCGTACAAATGGCCGCGTTTGGCGATATTTTTCTCGAAGATCTTCGCGCGTATCGCGAGAGCAATCTCGCGCGGATCGGAATGAAAGCTCGTTTTCCAATTTGGCGGCAATTGAGCGAATCGCTCGTGCGAGAGTTTATAAGCCTGGGTTATCGCGCGCTGACAGTCTGCATTGATCCGCGATTCCTTGATGAGTCATTCGCCGGGCGAGAGATAAATGAAGAATTCCTCGGCCGAATACCCGCGGGTGTTGATCCCTGCGGCGAAAACGGAGAGTTTCACAGCTTCGTTTTCGACGGTCCGGATTTCAAAGAGGCAGTCGCATGCCATACGGGTGTAGTTGTTCATCGAGACGGATTTATTTTCTGCGATCTCGTAGGCGATTCTGCAAGTGCAGCGAAAAAATGAGAACATTTGTGGCAGGGGATTCTCAGCGTGGTTGATTCTGGCCTACCGGAAGCGAGCCGTTTGACAGCAGCGAGAGACGGAACATCTCCGAACACCGCTGCGCTCGACCAATGGCTCAGCGAACTTTTGACGCGCGGCGGCAGCGATCTACTGCTAATCGCGAACGCGCCGCCTTCGATGCGCGTTAATGGAGAAGTGAAAAGCATCGAGAACCGCCTTCTCAATGGACCGGAGATCGAAGCCGCAGTGATGCCTGCGCTGACGCTGCACGGACTCGAAAGCTATCGCAACATAAAAATCGCCGATTCTTCCTATGCGAACGCGCTGGGTCGCTTTCGCATCAATCTGCACCGCGAACGCGGAAATGCAGCGGCTACGATTCGCGCATTGCCTTCGAAAGTTCCCCTGCTCTCGGAATTGCATCTGCCAGCGCCGGTGGAAGCTTTATCGCGGGTGCAGCGTGGGCTTGTGCTGATCGGCGGACCAGCCGGCTCCGGAAAATCGACAACGATGGCCGCACTGGTTCACGAAATCAATCGCCGAGAAGCCCGGCATATTATTACGATCGAAGATCCTGTGGAGTATGAACACGCAAATATAAAGAGCTTGCTGGAGCAGGTTGAAATTGGCACTGATGCACCCGACTTTCCCACGGCGTTGCGCGCGTCGCTGCGCCAAGCTCCAGACGTAATCGTGATAGGAGAAATGCGCGACCCAGAAACGATGCGCATCGCGATGGTGGCGGCGGAGACCGGGCATCTCGTCTTTTCCACTATTCACACCACGGATGTCGCTTCAACCGTTTCGAGGATTGGCGATTCATTTCCTCTTGAACGGCAGAATACGATTCGGCAAGAGATGGCGATGGCTCTCGCCGCGATTTTCACGCAGGCGCTGTTGCCCACACGTCGCGGCGGATTGGTTCCAGCGGCGGAGTTGTTGATACTCAGCTACGGTGCGCGCCAGCACATCCGGCGGAACATGCTTCAACACCTGCACCAGGAAATTACCATCACTCGAAAAAAAGGCTCGCTGACGATGGAAGAATCGCTCGCGCGACTCGTGATGGATGGGCAAGTTGACCGCGAAACCGCATTTCTGCACGCTGGTCATCCAGACGATCTCGAGTCTCTTCTGAAAGCGGGCAACACATTTTGATCGAGTGCGGCGCCGGCGCAGCGCACTTCGGATGTGCGCGCCAATGTTATACTCAGCAAATCCGATGAGCCCCGCGACGCAGCCGAATGCTGATGCTCTGAGCGATGCGCTCGGTCAATATGAGCCGGTAATCGGCCTAGAAGTGCATGTACAACTCGCGACGGCTTCCAAGATTTTCTGCTCGTGCTCCACTCGTTTCGGCGATCCGCCCAATACAAATACGTGCCCGATATGCCTAGGTCTTCCGGGGTCACTGCCAATAATGAATAAGCGCGCGCTGGAGCTGGCGATCCGCGCGGCACGGGCGTTGAATCTTGAAGTGCAACACTCATCGCGGTTCGCCCGAAAAAATTACTTTTATCCGGACCTGCCGAAGGGCTACCAGATTTCGCAGTTTGAATTACCGGTGGCGCTACGCGGCTGGCTCGAAATCGAGCACGGAGGCGCACGAAAGCGAATCGGCATCACGCGGCTCCACTTGGAAGAAGACGCCGCGAAAGCTATGCATGAAGGCTTCCCGGAATCAGCGACGCGCACTTACATCGACTACAACCGCTGCGGCATGCCATTGATTGAAATCGTCTCCGAGCCGGATATGCGCGAGCCAGGCGAGGCGCACGCGTACCTCACCGCACTGAAACAGGTGCTGCTCTACACGGAAGTTAGCGACTGCAACATGGAGGAGGGTTCGCTGCGATGTGACGCAAATGTGAGCGTGCGGCGGCGCGGCGCAAAAGAATTCGGGCAAAAGGTGGAAGTGAAAAACTTGAATTCTTTCAGATATCTGCAGCGCGCGCTTGAATACGAAATCCGCCGCCAAGTGGAAACGCTGGAATCGGGCGGAAAGATTCAGCAGGAAACGCGGCTGTGGAACGTAAACTTGGGACGCACGGACCAAATGCGCTCGAAGGAATTCGCGCATGATTACCGCTATTTCCCCGAGCCCGACCTGATGCCTGTGCTTGCGAGCTCCGCGATAGTGGATGAAATTGCCGCCGCTATGCCCGTGTTACCGGATGCGCTGCGCGCGCGCTTCACCTCGCAGTATGGGCTTTCGGCTTACGATGCGGGTGTGCTTACTGCCTCGCGCGCTCTCGCTGATTATTTTGAGGCGGCAGTTCGCGCTGGCGCGCCTCCAAAACTCGCCGCAAACTGGATCGCCTCTGAATTGTTACGCGAATTAAACAATGCGAACGTGGAAATTTCGTCCAGTCCGATCAGTCCAGGTTCGCTCGCTGCGCTGCTTGCCGAAGTTGAATCCGGACGGATCACTACTGCAAACGGCAAAATCGTTTTTGCGAAAATGTACGAATCCGGGAAATCGGCAGCCGAAATTATTGCTCTAGAGGGTTTTCAAACCCTGAATGACAGCGGCGAAATTGAGCGAATATGCCGTGAAGTAATCGAGAAGAGTACCGACAACGCAGCAAAGTATCGGTCTGGAAATGAAGGTGTGTTCAAGTTTTTTGTCGGGCAAGTAATGCGCGCGACGCGAGGCCAGGCAAATCCGCAAGTGGTGAACGACACGCTGCGGCGATTGTTGGTGGGATAAATATTCATGGGCGAAAAACCACGGGAACTGCAGATCGGCGATCGGGCCCCGGAATTTACTTTGCCGTCCGATGACGGCAGCGTTGTGTCACTTTCGGATTTTCGCGGCAAGCGCGTGGTCCTTTATTTTTTCCCCAAAGCCCTGACCCCTGGCTGAACCTCGGAAGCGTCCGAGTTTCGCGACGCAAAGAAGCAATTCGAGAAAGTGAATGTGGTAGTGCTCGGTTGTAGTGCCGATTCCGTGGAAATGCTGGAAAAGTTCAAAGAGAAATTCAAATTGAATTTTCAGCTGCTTAGCGATCCGGATTTCACGGTGATCGAGTCATACGGCGCGCGCCGGATGAAAAGTTTTCTCGGAAAATCATTTCTGGGAATCGTGAGGAGTTCTGTCCTGATCGACGCAGACGGACGAATCGAACAATTATGGCCAAACGCGAAGTCCAAGGGCCATGCGGATCAGATCCTCGAGTCGATTCGCGAGAGCTAACGCTCGAACTCGTAGGAACTTCGCAACTCAGGAAATTGGCTGGCCCGATCGTTCTCGATAAAACGCGAGCATGTCAGTCGCCCTCGCCTCCGCGCCCACGATTCGAAGCAGCGTAGTGATCTGTCCGCGGTGATAAGTGCTATGGTTCACCAAGTGCTGCATGGTTTCCCACAAAGGATGTTGGTACAGAATTCCCTTTGTGTTGCGGAATTCGATGACCTGCGCGATTTCCGATGCAGGCAACTTTTTGATGTAGCGCTTGAGATCGGTCTCTACAGTTTGCCAGCGCGTGCGAATGCTAGTTAAATCTGGATAATCTTCGGCTCTCGGAAAAACAGCCGGTGAGCGGCCCTGCCAACGCTCGTGATAGAGCCATTCCACGTCCATGATGTGCGACAGAGTATTCCGCAACGAACCGAAACTTCCGCCTGCCTTCTGCAAAAATTGTGCGTTTGACACCGCAGCGCACGCTTCCACTGTTCTGTGATTCGCCCATGTGTTGTATTCAAACAGCAGGTCGATCGTTTCTTTATCCACGAATCCCCCGCGAAAATTTTAATACGCGCTATTCACCCACATGGCCAGCAAGAGTTTCAGTGCGAGGCTGCGGTTGCGGCGGACGCGATTCCGGCTCGACGCCCCGCCATCCCACCGGACGCCCCTTCACCGCTTGCGTCAGCGCCCGGAACAACACCACATACATCATCTGCCGGTAATAAAATCGCTGCAAGATAAGCGGCAACAGCAGCGACCAATCTTCAGTTTTCTCGAGCGCGAACGCGATTACACACGTGAGCAGATCAATCACCATGAACCCGAGAAAGAAAACCACTGATCGCTGCACATCGTGCGCCGTCCAGAGCAACACAATGTTTGGGCGAATAAGGCCAATCGCCCATACCGCGAGCGAAATCAAGAACAACAAATCAATAACCGGAGAAAATAAGGGCAGCAAAAACTGGTATAGAAAAATGTTCGGCAGCGCCACCCATCCCAGCGTGCCGTATTTCGCGCGTCCAAGAGTATCGCGATGTTTCCACACGGATTGCAGTGTCCCAAACGTCCAGCGAAATCGCTGCCGCACCAGCGCGTCTGCGGTCTCGGGAGCTTGCGTCCATCCCACAGCTTCTTCGTCATAGCTGATTCGCCAACCCGCGCGACGAATTGCGATCGTAAGATCAGTATCTTCCGCGACGGTGTCTGAACTGAACCCTCCGGTGTCAAGAATCGCCTGTCTGCGCCACGCGCCGACCGCGCCCGGGACCACCGGAATACAGTTCAGCAAATCAAACGCGCGCTTTTCAAGATTTTGGCTTGTGATGTATTCGAGCGCCTGCCAGCGAGTAAGCCAGCGCGTGCGATTTCCCACTTTCACGTTGCCGGCAACCGCACCTGTCCTTGGGTCATAGAAATCCCGAACCAATTTGGAAATCGCATTGGGAGCGATAGAAGTATCCGCATCGATCGTCACGACAACCGGGCTTGTCGTCTCGGAAAGAGCGTGATCGAGCGCGACAGATTTGCCTCGATTCGGCTGATGTAGAATTCGCACACGCGCTTCCGCGCCGAAGTTTTCTTGTAGCAACTCGAGCGTCCGATCCTTCGATCCGTCGTCAACGACGACGATCTCCATATACGGATAGTCAGAGGCCAACGCCGAGGAAACCGTCTGAACAATCGCTTCTTCTTCGTTGTATGCAGGAATCAGAACGCTAACCTGCGGATGAAATTCAGGGTGCGGCGGAGGCGCACGCCTCAATTTTTCCGCGAGCGCCAACAATCCAATAATCAGAGCGCGCCCGCTGATCAGCAAAATTCCGAGAATAAAAATCGTAGCGATGCCCCAGCGCAATATCGTTAGCGTCTCAAATACGAATCCGTCGGCGCGTGCGGCCCAGAGTTCGTCGCCGGTGACCACTGGCATAACTTGGGCGCGCGTTTGCCCGAGCAACTCTGAGACGGGAACAATCTCGTACCCAGCCGCCCGCAATTCATCGATCACTCGTGGAAGCGCAGCAACTGTGTGGCTCCGATCGCCGCCGCCATCGTGCATCATCACGATATTTCCGCGAGTTACGTCGTTCATCACGCGTTGCACAATCACGTCGGTGGGAGGCGGTGCACCGCCGCTAGGATCGCCCCAGTCGTGTGGATCAATCCACGCGCCGACAAGCGTGTAGCCAAGCGATTGCGGAATCGGCAGCATCGACACTTCGTCTGCGGTTTCAGGCTGGTGATCGATTCCGTACGGCGGGCGAAACAGAAGCGTCTTAACGCCGACCGTGCTCTCGATCAGCCGTTCGTCGAGGTTTATATCGACGCGAAGCTGTCCGGGAGGCGTGCTCTCATCAAAGTGATGGTGCGTGTAAGTGTGGTTGCCGATTTCGTGCCCTTCATTAAACTCGCGCTTCAAAATCTGCGGCGATGCATTCGCATTCAAGCCAATCACGAAAAAAGTAGCCGGCGCCTGTTTCTGTTTCAAAATATCCAGGATTTGTGGAGTCCAGCTCGGATCGGGACCATCGTCAAACGTAAGTGCGATCTCGTGTGGTTGAGCACCGACCTGATCGATGCGCCATGAAAGCGGAAAGGCCGTGTACCTCTCGTCCGTAAACGTATCGGTCGCTGAATCGTAATCGAAATCGCGCGATCCTCTTTTCGGAGTATCCACGATTCGCCAGATGTCACCGGCTCCTTCCAACGTGAGATCGGGACCCGGCGGAACGCTTTGCAACTTTGCGCGAGCCGCGTCGTCAGGATGCAGCGTGTCCCAGATCGGCCAGATCGAACCATCCGCTGTGCCAAGCCGCCACAAAGCTGTTCCTTGCACACCCGCGCGCTCTGCCACGCGCAATTCGTTGTAGGCGGTCAACCCATCCAGAAACCAAACTTCATGAACGTGATTGTGCTCGTCGTAGTAGGAAAAATGCGGATTCAGAGAATCGGAATCGAAATCCACTTGCGTTTCTGATTCGTACGCAGTGAGCACCGCCTGCTGAAAGCTGATCATCTGCGGCGGCTCGTGCGCTTTTTTCTCCGGCCAGTCGTATCCGTAGTTCGCGATCCCCACCATTACTTTTTCTGGACGCACCTGCTTCAGCACGCTCTGCAAATTGCGCACATACCAATCCTGGGAAGTGATGGGGCCGGGATCTGAAGTGAGCCAGTGCTCGCCGTAATCGGTGAGCACGATCGAATCGGCGTGCTTGCCGAAGTACGCATAGTCATAAGCAGGATCAGCGGCGCGCAGCGTGACCATGAGCTTGAGTCCCGCACCGTGAAACTTCGTCGCCGATTCCGAAACAAATTCCTTGAAGTTTGGCTGAACTTCATCGGGGACATCTTCAAAATCGATACAGATTCCCGCGTCGTGATTTTCGGTCACGAATTTCAGTGCATTGTCTTCAAGCGTTGCGCGCGCCTTTGGATTCGCGAGCAGTTTCTGCATGGCCGGAACCTGCAAGGCGGTGCCATCCGAGTTGTCTAACAATGGAATCACAGCCGGAAGTTCGGCTTGCGTTCCTTGTGGCGTCTGTACGGATTGCATCCATTGGTGCATTCTGTCGATGGCCATAAAACGCGTGGCGCCATCGGGATCGAGATTCGCATGGATGTGATCGGCTGAATCCACCACACTAAGCGATCCATCCGTCGCGATCGTATGCAGCTCCGACGGAATCAAAATGTCGATGTCTTTATAGTGGCGCTTCAAGGTGACCAGACTGTTGGGGTCGTCGGAGACGTAAAAAGCCGCGCGCACCGGATCGTACTTCGCGGGTGGTTGTCCAAGCGCCGCCACGCGATGTTCGCTCCTGGGCCGCACCACTGGACGCTTAATAACATTCTTTATTGCGCGCCGAATTGGAGTCGTATCCGGGAGCAATAAACTCGGGAGCGTCACTTTTTGCAGGACGGTGACGAAAAAAGTGATCAGCAATAGCGCGACGAACGCTCCGCCAATCTCCAACGCTCGCCGGGTAAAGAACCACCGGCGGCGTTTCTCGTCGTAGAAAATGGGCTTGTTTTGTTTCACGGCTTTCGTCCGACGTCCCTAGTAATCTATTCTAACTGAAATGGCTTAACATACTCCGGCCAGGCAACGGGCAAGCGTTCGCGTATGCTGCACATCTCACCGAGACGCGTCCGGCATGCGCGCAGCCAACCATCAGTGAAAATCAACAAACGATCGCTATGGCTGTGGATTCTACCGCTTCTGGCGGGTCTGGCTCTGCGCGTGTTCTTCGTCCATTACTTTCCGACAGTAACGGGCGATGGCCCCGTTTACGAAGACCTGGCGAACAACTGGTGGTCCCACCACACCTATGGGCTGGTTTCAGACGGCAAATTGATTCCGGTTGATATACGTATGCCGGGGTACCCCGCGCTTTTTCTTCTGATGTCGCATTTGTTTAGACGCGGCGAGCACGCCTTGATGTTGGCTCAAGTATTTCTGGATCTGGGCACCTGCATCATGGTCGCGATAATCGCAGGGAGGATCATCCCTGGCACTGACGACTCATTGTTAGCCGAACAGCGGCGGGAACGCGTTCGCATAACGGCGTTATGGCTCGCGGCGCTGTGCCCTTTCCTCGCGAACTATTGCGCTCTCGTTCTCACTGAAGTTCCTGCTACATTTTGCATCGCCGCCGCAATGCTTGCCTTTTCGGGCGCGCTCTCAACCACGCACGAATCCACTTGGCGGGCCTGGTTCTGGGGCGGCTTCGCGACAGCCGTCGGCACGCTCTTCCGTCCAGAAACTCCGCTACTCCTCATCGCGCTCGCACTGGTTTGTGTTTGGCGCTGGAGACGCCGCGTGGATTGGCCCCGTTTGATTCGTGCCGGGGCATTGACTTTCTGCGGCCTGATCGTCCCACTCGCGCCGTGGGCGATTCGGAACGCTGTCACGTTGCATGAGTTTCAGATTTTGGCCGCTCGTTACGCCAACGAGCCAGGTGACTTCGTTCCAGTCGGTTTTTATGCATGGACGAAAACCTGGATGGTCGAATATCGCTATTGCTACACCATCATCTGGAAGATCACTGAGGACCAAATCTCGCTCGACGACATTCCCAATACCGCGTATGACAACGACAATGAACGCCAGCGCGTCGCCACTTTAATCAACGCCTACAACAAAGATTGTTGCGACGCCCCTACCGCCGACTGGGATGCGCAATTCGAAACTCTCGCCCGCGAGCGCACTGCGAGACATCCGCTAAGAACTTACATTCGCATTCCCCTGGAGCGTGCATTCGTCCTGTGGTTCACGCCGAGGATTGAGGCGCTTCCTTATTCAGGAGATCTATGGCCGCCGGGTGAAAAATACTCGGACGATCCGAAAGACTTCGATATCACCATCGTGCTTTGGGTGATTGGTTTTCTCTATGCAGGAATGGCGCTCGCCGGGCTTATCAAAAGTTTTCGCATCCCGCGGGGCCAGCCACCTTCTGCTATGCAAACGGAAATCTGGATTCTGGTATTCCTCGCGACGTATTGCGTCGTGCGAACGCTATATCTCTCCCGCGTGGAAACGCCCGAACCGCGCTACGTCCTTGAATGTTTCCCGGCCGTATTCGTCTTCGCCGCGATGCTTTGGATACCTCGCCGTCTTCACTAGTCCGCCGGCTCAGGGTGAATCGTCACTCGGAAAATCTGCGGGAATCTCTCTTTCACGCGATCTTCAAGCGTCGCGGTTACGTCGTGTATCTCTGTAATTGGCAATTCTCCGTGCATCGCGCAATGGCACGACACCACAATTTTGTTTCCAGATTGCCGCACGTGCGATTCGTGGCAATCCACAAGTTCTGAAAACTCCGGCGTCAGCGAATTGAGATACGCTTCTACAGTGCGGCCTAGGTCCTTCATCTCCGCCGCCGCGCGCCCCTGGTCTGCAATCTCTTTGCCGAGCGGCTCGATGTGAATATTTACGCTTACTCCCGCACCTGCGGAGCCAGTTCCTGCTCGCGCACCCGCGATTCGTTCAATATCGTTCTCCAATTCGCTGGCCTGCTGGTGTGCCTCGCGCAAGCTGAGTTGGTCATCAACCTCAAGGTGCAACTCGACAAATAGTCGGCCCTCTAACTCCTGCGCAGAAACCTCGTGCACAGCGAGCCCGCGATGTTGTGCGGCGGCGCGGATCGCGTCGTATAAATTTTCGTCGTCGCGCGCACGTGGCTCCATGTGAACCATCACGTCCGCAGGCAAAATTTCCTCTACACGTCGCTCCACCGCATCGCTGATGTCATGTACTTGCTCAAAGCTTGCTGTGCGCGGAACGCTGATCGTCACGTCCACAAAGTGACGGCTGCCGGCGCGGCGAAGTCGCACGCGCTCGGTGCTGAGTACTCCATCCAGCTCTGTAACCGCTGCGCTGATGCGCTCCTGCATGCCGGGCGGCGCCGCATCCACTAGCGCATCAAGTGTTCGCTTCCCTAGCCGTGAGCCCACCCAAATCACCACGCCAGCCACTCCAAGCGCTGCGATCGGATCAGCATAGCGGAGCCACGGCAAGCCAAAACGCACACTGAGCCACACCGCCAGAATTCCCACGATTACCGTGATGGTGCTCCACACGTCCGTCGAAAAATGGAGCGCGTCCGCCTCAAGCGCCTCACTCGAGTATTTCCGGGCAACCCGATTCAAAGACCGTGCGCGAAAGATATCGATCCCAAGCGCCACGATCAGGAGCACCAGCGCTAGCAGACTCGGCGTCACGCTCACTTGAGTGAAAAACAGTCGCCGAACCGCCTCATATATGATGTACACGGCAGTAATCAGCAGCAGGCCCGTCTCAACGAACGCGGAAAAGCTTTCAAATTTTCCGTGACCATACGGGTGGCCCTCGTCCGCGGGTGTATCCGACACTCGTACCGATAGGTACGTGACGACCGCCGCGATCAAGTCGAGGCTCGAATGCAGCGCCTCGGAAAGCACTCCCAGACTGTGCGTCGCCGCCGTCAAAAATATTTTTAGCGACACCAGCACGACGGCCGATGCGATGGACGCCAGCGCCGCAACCTTTTTTTCGTGGCTTGCTTCTGAGTTATTCATGGGAAGGCCGCCCTAGCCTAGCACGAGGAAATTCCCCCATGTGCTTCGTCCGGCTCCTTCCGCACCGTGCGGTACAATACGCGAGGACCCCGCCTTCGATTCCCGCTGGGCCGGCCAAATAAAGTGCGCAGATACTTGCTGATTGCGGCGGCGCTCGCCGCACTAGCCGTGGTGGTTGATGCATTCTTCATCGAGCCATACCGGATCGAAGTAACGCATCAGACCGTACCCGCCGCAGTGAATTCTCCGCTTAAGATAGGACTAATTTCAGATGTTCACACCCGCGGCTTTGGGCGTCGCGAGCGAAAACTGATTTCACTTCTTAACGCGGAACGACCTGACGTCATTTTTATCGCTGGGGATACGGTGGGAAAGGCCGGCGGCTACGCCGAAGTCTCGAATTTTCTACAGCACTTGCACGCCCCGCTTGGCGTCTGGCTCGTGCGCGGCAATTGGGAAATACCTGTCACGGTACGCAACGAGCATGGCTTCTACGCCAACACTGGCGTCCATTTTCTTTTGAACGAAGCGAAACCAATCCGTCCTGACGTTTGGCTGCTCGGTCTGGATGATCCCGCCACTGCTTCACCGCGCCCAGATCCTGCGCTCGAATCGATTCCGCCAAATGTTTTTACCATTGCCATGTTCCACGCACCCGGATATTTCGATCACATTGCGGGGCGCGTTCCATTGGCTCTAGCAGGTCATACTCACGGAGGACAAATCCGAATTCCCTTTGTTCCCGTGTTCTGGCTGCCTCGCGGATCCACGGGTTTCCTGGAAGGTTGGTACGCCGAGCGCGGCTCCAAAATGTACGTCACTCGTGGGATCGGCACATCCACAATTTGGGCTCGTTTCCTCTGCAGGCCGGAGATTTCCATCATCACGTTGCTCCCTCACTAGCACGTAACATTCTTGATTATGATGGGATTGTCTAGTCCACGAGAATGTGGCAGACTGCGTCCTTCGCTTCCGAATCACGGAGATCAACGATGAACAGCCGCCTGGCTATTATTCTCTTGGCGTCGCTGCAAATGTTCTGTTCACATTCTGCGGCAGCACAATCTCCGACAGGGTCGTCCGTCGATCCGCAAGCGATTTGGTCGGCCCTCGCGAAACCTGTTTTCGATCAGTCCAAGACAGCTCAGGTCAGCAAGCTCGAGATCACTCGCGACCGCATTCGTATCACGCTCGAATCCGGATCGATCCGCTTTGCGCAACCCACAAATGGTGTCGTTACTGCAGCCATTTTCCACGGCAGCGGCAAATTGCAAGTTTCAGCGCCCGATGCCCGCGAATCTCAACAAGTACAACGTTTTCTGAAGTCAGACGCCGTCAACTTGGAATTCAGCGAAGCCGTCTTCAGTTTCACGGACAACACCTTCGACGAAATCTCCGCCAAAGTCCAATGGTCCTCCGCGGGATCTGTCGCCGATGATTCATACGCCTCCCGCTCGGAGCAGCGTGAGAATCTTGGATTTTCACTTCTCCCTCGTATCTTTCAGAGTGTTATGGCCAGTGAACGCTCGAAAGACACGTTATTTCTTGCTGACTTGAAAACCAACGACGACGGATGGGTCGAGGCGCAATTTGATTCTACTCAGCAGGAAGAGATTTCAGTTGGCCGCTATGCAGACATCGCGGCGGGCTATAAGAATTTCGATCGGTGGATGAGCTTTCCTGCCGGTGATCGTGCATCCTCCGACGCTTTCGCCGTGCCCTTCGCAAAAGCCGATTATGTAATTCACAGTTACGACATAAATGCCACCGCTTCAAGCGGTGCCGAACTCGCGGCAACCGCCAAAGTCATGTTCGAAGAACGCTGGCAGGGCGAGCGCGTGCTTCTGTTCAATCTCGACTCGAATCTTCGCGTCGACAAAATCGCTGACGCGCAGGGAGCCTCACTCCCCTTTTTCGAGGCCCGCGAAAGCAAAGACCGTGCTCAAAGCTATGGGGATTACGTTGCCGTCGTGCTCGGCGCATCCACGCAGCCGGGCCAGAATTCTTCCCTCACATTTCACTACGTCGGGAAGCGCGTCGTCCGCCAGGTCGGCCCGGGTAATTACTTCGCGGAAAGTTTCGGTTGGTTTCCGTCGCGAATCGCGGATGGCGGCGACGAGTTCGCCGGAAGCAGCGATTTCGATCTGCATTTCCGCTCCCCTAAGAAATTTGAGTTCATAGCAACCGGCAACAAAGTGAGCGATACGACCGACGGCAACGACCGCATCACCGAATGGAAAACCTCTGTGCCGTTGCGAACCGCAGGATTTGCCTTTGGCGATTACAAACTCTCCACAGAGAAAGTCGGCAACACGGAAGTTCAGGTATTCGCCAATCGAAGTGGCGACGACAGGTTGCAATCCATCCAAGCTTTTGCGGATGGAGAAGTAGCTGGCTACGGCCGCCCTGAAGTTGCGCTTGGCAACCTAACTCCTGCTGCGATGTCAGGCACCATCGCGACAGAGACCGGCAACGCTCTCCGCTTGTTCGAAAACTATTTCGGGCCGTATCCCTACCCGCAACTCGCGGTGACAAACATTCCCGGCGCGTACGGGCAAGGTTGGCCCGGTCTGCTTTATCTCTCAGTGTTCACGTTCCTTGATTCTACCCAGCGGCACGAGTTGGGATTCAAGGACTCACCTCGCATTACCGAATTTTTCCGTGCGCACGAAACTTCTCATCAATGGTGGGGGCACGTTGTCGGTTGGAAGAGTTATCACGACCAGTGGCTCTCGGAGGGGTTCGCCCAGTTTTCCGGCAATTTGTACGTACAAGTTCGCGACGGCCAGAAGGAATATCAACAGCGCCTCCGCGATGATCGCGGAGAATTGCTAGCTCCCGACCTGCACAACGAGCGTAATGATTCCGTGGGTCCGGTCTGGATGGGCATCCGAGATTCTTCTTCGCTGTCGCCGGGCGCTTTTGACGTCATCATCTACAACAAAGGCGGCTTCGTTCTCACGATGCTTCGCATGATGATGCGCGAGTCTTCGGCTCCCGATCCCGACTCACGCTTCAAAGCGATGCTCCACGATTTCTGCAAGACTTACGACAATAAGGCAGCATCCACCGAAGATTTCAAGGCGATCGCGGAAAAGTATATGACCAGAACGATGGACCTGGAAAATAATCACAAACTCGATTGGTTTTTTCGCGAATACGTCTACGGCACCGGCATACCGCGTTACGAATTCCATGCCGAAGTCCAGAGCACCCCTGACGGAAAATTCAAAATGGTGGGTTCATTCAAGCGTAGCGGCGTTCCTGAAAACTGGATGGATTTAGTCCCGGTGTTTGGAGAAGACAAGGGCAAGCCTGCGCCGCTTGGGCCTTTTCCGCGTGACCAAATCAGACACACAATTCTCCATCCCACTCAACTCCAATCCCGGCAAATTGCAGGTCAACTCCTTCGAGGAACTTCTCGCTGAGATAAAACAGTAAGGGCGCAGAAATATTTCGAGTGACCAACTTTAACGAAACTGCGGGCAACTACAACCGCCTTTTTGCCCTCTCACCTCGTCAGAAGGCGCTTGCGTTCCATGCGCCATCGGCTGTACGCTCTCCATGTGGTTTAGGAAACAGTAGTACAAAAGTCCTATTCGCCCACCTAGCCCGTCCCAGTACCCTTGTACCGGGTCATTCTGAAATTTCGCACTAGCTTCTGAGACGGCGCATCTAATCTTAGCGAAGGAAAAACTTTTCTCTATCGGCCGGGTTTATGACGACGACCATTCTTGAACAACGCCAAACGAGTTTAAATGTGGGATTTTCATCCCCATCAGGTGCTTCCGCACCTCGGAAGAATGTCAGCCCCAAACCAGCTTTCGGGAGCAGTGGTCCCGGCGCTCGTCTGGCCCTCCTTCCGACACAAAAATCGCGCATGGGTTTTGTTGGAGTCAGCATGGGGGCTCAGCTTGTAGTCCTCGCAATAATCTTGCTGATCCCGCTCGCCTTCCCGCAAAAGTTCATGCCCAAAATGAATTTTGACGTGATGAACATCGCGGCCCCGCGCACCGAAGTACCTGTGGCGGAGAAGCCAAAGCCGGTGGCTCCGAAGCCGCGTCCGCTTCCAATCGAAGAAGCCAAGGTTCAGCCTCCCGTGCATCCGAAGATGATTGTTCCGCACGTGATCGCGCCCAAAGTTCAGCCAAAGCCAATCGAAAAAGCTGAAGCGCCTAAAATCAATGCGCCTGTTTTCGAAGCTCCGAAAGTCGACATCCCTGCGAGCCAACCCGCGCAGCCGAAGAAGCCCATCGAAACGGGCACCTTCAGCACTGGAAGTGCGGCTCCCGCCACCATTCCGAATCGGCCAGCTTCGCAAGTTCAAACCGGCGGCTTCGGCGATCCAAACGGCATGCCCGGTCCAGCCAATCCGAACAAAAAAGGCAACATCAATTCGAGCGGCCAATTCAATTTGCCATCCGGTCCTGGCTACGGGAATGGCACCGGCGGAGCCAAAGGTGCTCGCGGCACAATTTCAAGTGGAGGTTTCGGTAACGGCACAGCCATCGATCCTCCCAGTAGCGGCAAGGGCGGTTCACGCGGCACAATTCAATCAGGCGGATTCTCAACCGCGGCGGTAGACACTGACCAGCCGAAAGCGAAGCAACAGCAACAGCTATCCGCTGTGCAGCCCGTGGAGATTCTCGAGAAACCGCAACCGGATTATTCAGCTGAGGCGCGTTCTCTCAAGATTGAAGGCGAAGTTTTGTTATCTGTAGTTTTTAAAGCGAACGGTCAGATTCAGGTACTCGGAGTGACAAAAGGTTTGGGTCACGGCTTGGACGAATCGGCAATTCGCGCAGCACAGAAAATTCGCTATAAGCCCGCGCTTAGCAGCGGGCAGGCAGTGGATTTTCCCGCCACCGTCCATATCGTATTCCAATTGGCTTACTGAGGAGTGTTGAACATGCGTACCGTTAAGTTCTCGTTATTGGCGCTAGCTTTCTGCGCCATGCCAGTGCTGGCTCAGTCCCAAGACCAGCAAGCTTCACCGCAGGCCCAATCGACTGAGCAACAGGCTGCCTCCGCTGCACAGAGCGCCTCCGCTCTAGATCAAGCCGTGGATAAGATCATCGCCCGCGAGAATCTGGAGATGAACACCATCCGCCAGTATTCGCCGCTGGTCGAGACCTACATCCAAAATCTCAAGAATGACAAGCAAATGGGATGGACTCCCGATGGCGACCGTTACTTCCTCGGCCGCGCTCAGCTCGCTAAAGGCGTTCAGCTCGATTCGCTCGCCGGCAATGACTCCAACCACCACGGCTTCCTTCACAACATCAGCGGCATGTTCGATTTCGGCGTCGAGTTTTTGCCCAACGGTTTCTTGCAGATGATTTATCTCGACACCAGCGGCCTCAATCGCCAGGCCTACAATTTCGATTACGTCCGCCGCGAATTTCTCGGCGAAGTCCGCACCCTGGTATTTGACGTGACCCCCAATCAGAAAACCGGCAAGGGACGCTTCGTCGGCCGCATTTGGGTGGAAGATCAAAACTTCACAATCGTTCGTTTCAACGGCGCCTACACCGGCAGCTCGCATTCCAACCTGTTCTTCCATTTCGATAGCTGGCGCGTGAACACTGGTCCCGGCCTCTGGCTCCCCGCTTTTATCTATAGCGAAGAAACCGATATGAAGTACGCAATGGCTCGCTCGCTCACCTTCAAAGCGCAGACCCGCCTCTGGGGTTACAACCTCGGCCACGCGCGCGAAGAGCAGGAGCTGAGCAAGATCATGGTCGAGTCCGCCGCACCCATCAACGATCAGTCGACACAAGCCACAGACGTTTCTCCGCTTCAGGCAACTCGCCAGTGGGATCGACAGGCTGAAGACAATGTCCTTGACCGCCTCGAACGTATGGGATTGATGGCGCCCAAGGGCGACGTCGATAAGAGTCTCGAGAGCGTCGTCAACAATATCGAAGTCGTCAACAATCTGGACATCGAGCCCGAAGTTCGCTGCCGTGTGCTCATGACTTCCACTCTCGAAGCATTTCCTCTCGGCCACACCATCGTTCTTAGCCGTGGCTTGGTCGATGTGCTTCCTGATGAAGCCAGCCTCGCCACTGTTCTCGCGATGGAACTAGCTCACATCACTCTCGGCCATCGCGTCGACACCCAGTACGCGTTCTTCGATCGCATTCTCTACTTCAACGAGAAGCAAACCTTTGCGCATTTCGATTTCGCGCGCACTAAGGAAGAAGATATCGCGGCGCAGCAAAAGGCTGTCGAATATCTAAAGAACCCGAATCCAGTCAACCCGTACAAAGATGCGCTAAAAACTCCTGAAATGTTCCTCGCGGAACTTCAGGCGCGCGCCAAGGAAATTCCAAACCTCATCAGCCCCAAGCTCGGCGACAACATTCTTTCCACCGATCCGCTCACCGCGGATTCCACTAAGCCTGAGGCGAATCAAATCGTCGCTCTCCCGCTCGGCGGACGCGTGAAGTTCGATCCGTGGAGCGACAAACTCGAGTTGCTCAAATCCAAGCCCGTTGGCAGCATTTCTGAACGCGAGAAAATGCCCTTCGAAGTCACTCCGTTCATGCCGTATCTCACTCGCGAAATGACTGGTGTGATGACCGGCACCACAACGAGCGCGCAGTCCAAGCAGCCCGATAAAAACGACAACAATCCCGATCACAACAAAAACTAGTTCCAGGGAGCTGCTCACCCAGCTCCGTTACAAAATCGAAATCCCCGCGAATCTCCCACGATTCGCGGGGATTTTCATTTTTCTCCGCTCAACGTGCACTCCTCGCGCACATTTCCCAGCAGTGCTAACCTAGAGCCTTCCAAATCATCCAATCACCAGCAATGGCCACCACCGCCGCAGCCAAACCCGCAGTCGCAGCTCCGCCAGCCAAAAAGGGCCCCAACACCCCTCTCTGGCGGCTGATCCCCGAAGTGTGGCCTCTCATCCGTCCCGCGCCCCTCGTTATCGTCGGCGGATTCGGCTTGATGGTCATCAACCGTCTCGCCGGTCTCGTGCTTCCTTTCCTCACAAAATATTTCGTCGACGACGTCCTCACGAAACGCCAGATGAATTTGCTCGTCCCCATCGTCGCCACCGTCTTCGTCGCTACCGCGATCCAGGGAGCGACCTCTTACTCACTCACACAGCTTGTCTCGAAAGCTGCTCAGCGAATGATTGCCGACATGCGCCGCATGGTCCAGGCTCACGTCGGCCGCCTTCCCATCGCGTATTACGATACGAACAAAACCGGCCAGCTCGTCTCGCGCATCATGAACGACGTTGACGGCCTCCGAAATCTCATTGGCACCGGCATTATCGATTTTTGCGGCTCAATTCTCACCGCGATTCTCGCGCTCATATTACTCGTGCATCTGAGTCCGCAACTTACCGGCATCGCTTTCGCCGTCTTGCTTTTCTTTGGACTCGGCCTGCGAAAAGCGTTCGCGATTATTCGCCCTCTCTTCCGCGCGCGCCCGAAAATTCAGGCCGAAGTCACCGGACGTCTCACTGAATCTCTCGGCGGCGTCCGCGTAATCAAGGGCTATCACGCGGAAGAACGCGAAGAAGCAGTCTTCGCTGCCGGAGTGAAGCGCCTCCTCGACAACGTCTTGCAATCACTCACAGCAATTTCGCTGATGAGCCTTTCCTCCACAGTCTTGATGGGCATCGTCAGCGGACTCATCATGTTCTTCGGCGGACGCCAGGTCGCCGCGCACCACATGACCGTCGGCGGCTTCTTTTCCTATTCCATGTTTCTCGCGCTGCTCATCGCGCCCGTCCTGCAAATCGTAAACATCGGCACGCAAGTTAACGACGCGCTCGCCGGACTCGAGCGCACTCGCGACATCCTCCGCGAATCGCGCGAAGAAAATGATCCACGCCGCGTCGCCGAAATCGGCCCCATCAATGGTGAAGTTCAATTTGAAGACGTCACCTTCGCCTACGATCCCGGCAAGCCCGTCCTCAACGGAATTTCTTTCGACGCCGCGCCCGGAACCGTCACCGCTCTCGTCGGCCCCAGCGGCGCGGGCAAATCCACCATCATCGGCCTAATCGCTGCGTTCTACACCCCCACCACTGGACGCGTTCTCGTCGATGGCATCGATCTCTCCACCGTAAAACTCGGCAGCTATCGCTCTCAGTTGGGAGTCGTTCTGCAGGAAACTTTTCTATTCGACGGCACCATCCGCGAGAACGTAGCCTTTTCGCGCCCCGATGCTACCGAAGAAGAAATTCTCGCCGCATGCGGCATCGCTCGCGTCGATGAATTCGCGGAAAATTTCGAATTGAAATACGACACCATCGTCGGCGAACGTGGCGTAAAACTTTCTGGAGGCCAGCGTCAGCGCCTCTCCATCGCCCGCGCGCTCCTCGCCAACCCGCGCATCCTGATTCTCGACGAAGCCACGAGCAGCCTAGATTCCGAATCCGAAGCGCTAATTCAGCAGGGCCTCGCGCAACTCCTCAAAGGCCGCACCACTTTCGTAATCGCGCATCGCCTCTCCACAATTCGCCGCGCGAATCAAATCCTGGTCGTCGAAGCGGGACGCATCGTCGAACGCGGCACTCACGCCACTCTCTATGCCGCCGGCGGACGCTACTTCGAGATGTACACCAAGCAACACGGCCTGCAAGAAAATTTATTCCTAGCCCCAGGCGAAGGCGACACCGACAACTCCGACGCAGCCAACGCCGCAGCAGGCCGCGGCCCCGGCGCCTCCGAATCCGACATCGCCGCGACCATGCGAATAATCCGCGGCTCCGGCACGTAGTCTCGTTGTCCGTGTGGTGCCGTTGCCTGTGTAGCGCCGGGCTTTACGCCGGCATCTTTTTGCCTTTGGCGCGGTGCCCGATATCGCCGGGCCAGTCCCGGCGACATCTGGGACCGTTATCACCACTAAGCGGATTCCGTAAAATGTCAAAACGCACCGATCCCCACCGGTTCAACAACTCGCTCTAACACGACAATCCCAACCCAACGACAAATTTTCCGTGTCAACGTGGTGAGCGCCTTCGCCTTACTATGTCCCCTCTTGCTAAAATCCCTACATACTCAGGAGCCACCCATGACCCGCAAACTTCGCATCTCCGCACTCACTCTCATGGCCGCAATAATTTTCTCCACCGGCTACGTAGCAGGCCAAACCACTCCCAACCATTTCGGCCAACCAAAAACCATCCTCGCCATCTCCCTAATCAAATTCCGTCCGGGCACCTCAGACGCCCAACAGGACGAAATGATCGCAGGCCTCAAAAAAATGGCCGCTCAAATTCCCGGCATCAAAAACGTCTGGACCAAACCCGCCCGCATGGAGCCCACAAATTTCGACTTCGGCTTCGTAATCGAATTCATCAATCGCGACGCCGCCGACGCCTACGCCGAATCCCCCATCCACGACGCCTGGAGCCGCCGCCTCCAGCAAATCCGCGAAACCAGCCTCTCTCCCCAAATCACGAATTAGGGATTTTTCTCTGGGAGCGCCGATCTCCGTATCGGCATCTTTCGCCTTTCGATTTTTCTCTTCACATCTCATTGCCCAATCGCGAAGCGTCCTTGATATCTCCACGTCTTCGAATGTACTCTCCTCGCATCGGTCGTCACGCGCCCTGAGGTCTACATGCGAATTAAATATTTCGGTATCGCCGCAATTTTCTGCGCAACATCGTTGCTCGTCGCGCAGGATAAGCCCCAGCACGGCATCGACATCACGGACATCAATCGCGATGCCAAGCCCTGTCAGGATTTCTACGAATTCGCAAATGGGAATTGGCGCGCTCACAATCCCATCCCCGCTTCCATGGTCATCTGGAGCAAGCGCTGGGCCGCCGGCGAATCCACCAAAGACGTCCTGAAAACGATCCTCGACGAAGCTGCTGCTTCCACCTCCGCCGCGCCTAAATCCACCGAGCGCCTCATCGGCGATTTCTACGGCGCCTGCATGGACGAGAAGCTAGCTGAATCGCTCGGCGTCAAGGCAATCAGCCGCGAGATGAATCTCATTCAATCCATCGGGTCGCGCGCCGATTTACAGCGAGTCATTACACAGTTGCAACAGGAAGCCGTCGACGCGCCATTCGGTTTTGGCGCGCAACAGGACCCGCATCACCCTCAGCAAATCATCGCCGGCACTGGTGCTGCAGGTCTCGGTCTCCCCGATCGCGATTTCTATTTCAATACAGACGACAAAGCCAAAGAGACGCGGCAAAAATATCTGGAGCACATCGCAAAAGTGTTTGTACTCGCGGGCTCGAGCAAAGACGCCGCATCGGCCGATGCGCAGCTTGTGATGCGCATCGAAACGTCTTACGCACAAGCCACTCTCACCAATGTCGCCCTGCGCGATCCCGCCGCCACCGATCACAAGATGAAACTCGACGAGGTGCAGGCCCTGACTCCTGATTTCAATTGGAAAGATTTTTTGAAGTCATACAACGTGGATGCAGCCGTCCCAATCAATGTCGATGAGCCGAAGTTCATGCAGGAATTTCAGCGCCAGTTGCAGCAGACTTCCATCGCCGATTGGAAAACATATTTGACCTGGCAATTGCTCGCCACCGCCTCTTCCGATCTCTCAGCGCCTTTCGTTCAGGAAGATTTCGCGTTCAATCAGCAATATCTGGAGGGCGCCACCGAAATGAAGCCGCGCTGGAAGCGCTGCGTGGAATCCACCGACGGCAATCTCGGTGAAGCCCTCGGCAAGAAATACGTCGAAAAAACTTTCTCGCCTCAAGCAAAAGCCCGCATGCAGGAAATGGTCCACAACATCCTTCTCGCGCTGCATGACGACATCACCACCATCGCCTGGATGAGTCCTGAAACCAAAAAGAAAGCCCTCGAAAAGCTTTCCACCTTCAATCCCAAAGTCGGATACCCGGATAAATGGAAAGATTACAGCGGCGTACAAATTTCGCGCGATTCGCACTGGGGAAATCTGGTCGCCACCCGGCGCTTTGCAATTGAAGATAATCTCCAACAACTCGGCAAACCAGTTGATCGCCTCCGCTGGGGAATGACCACGCCAACTTCAAACGCCTATTACAATCCGCTGCTCAACGAAATTGTTTTCCCGGCGGGAATTTTGCTGCCTCCGATGTTCGATGTGAATGCAACCGACGCGACCAACTACGGCGGCATCGGCCCCGTAATCGGCCACGAAATTTCTCACGGCTTCGATGATCAGGGCGCGAAGTACGACAGCACCGGCGAACTCAAAAACTGGTGGACTCCCGCCGATTACAAAGATTTCCAGGCCCGCGGCCAGTGCGTAGTCGATCAGTTTTCCGCATACACCGTCGATGGCGGCTTGCACGAAAACGGCAAATTAGTTTTGGGAGAAAGCATTGGCGATCTCGGCGGGGTGAAGCTCGCCTATCTCGCCTACGAACGATCCCTGAAAGGCAAGCCGCGCCCGCCCGATCAAGATGGCTTCACGCCCGAACAACAATTTTTCATTTCCTGGGGACAATCCCGCGGCGACGAAATTCGACCCGACGCCCAGCGTCAATTCGTACTCACGAATCCGCATCCCGTTAGCAAATATCGCGTAATCGGCCCACTCTCAAACTTGCCCGAATTCCAGCAAGCCTTCAACTGCAAACCCGGCGACGCCATGCTCCGCCCAACAGAGCGCCGCTGCGTAATCTGGTGATCGGCCACAACCAGGGCGGGGCTTGCCAATGCGGGTCAGCCTCTTTGCCTTTGCCCATGTAGCGCTAGGCTTCAGCCTCGCAGTCTCTAATCTTTGCCGTTGCCTCTGTCGTGCCTTTGCCGTTTCCGCCCACGGCCTGTAGGGCCGTTCGCCAAAAATTAGCCCAGGCCCCTCAGGGCCTGGGTAACCTGCCCCATTAAATAAGGTTCTTCCGGAGCGCCGTAGGTGCGTCACCAAACTCAAATTCCACCGAGCTTCACACTCGCTACCACAAATTTCTGCGTATCGCAGTCAAATCGAAACTCAACTTCACTCCAGTCTGAAAGTCCAAACATTTTCTTGTGTCGCCGATAAGTGAAGTAATAGACATTTATAGTGATCTTTAATCGTGCCCCGTCGTTCTCGATCGGAAAAATTCGAATGATCGCAAATTCCTTATGCACTTTCGCATACCGATCAATCATCCCGCGGTCGTCAAGATATTCAACGTGGAAGTCCCCTTTTTCCGTCGGCAGTCCGCGCGTAATGTTTTCGTCCTGTTCGACGAGCATGTGCCGATAATCGGTTCGGACCTGGTTGAGGATTTTGCTGTCGTCGATGCTACCCCAGGACTTTTCCATTTCAGCGATGCTGGAAAACAATGCTACCGAATAGAGGCTCTCGGTTTTCACCGGTGTTCCAGCTTGCTGCGACAAACCGGAAATGCCGCCAAAAATTAGTACCGCGCCGAATGCACTGAACCTCTGAATTCGCCCCACCGGAATTCTCCTAGGACACCCGAGGATCGCTCAATTCTGGGTATCCCGATCTTAAGAATCAACTGATTGTTGCCTTAACCTACCGTCCTCACATTCTCCGTGTCCTCTGTGTCTCTGTGGTGAACGCTCTTGCCGTTCGACTTTTCCCCTGAGCTCTGCGCCTTTGCAGTGAGCCCGCACGCCCACAAATCCCTCGCCATTCCACCCACCGCAATGATAGGCTCCGCGCTAATTTCTTCCTGATCGTGGTCGCGGGCAGATTTCCTCCGGAGGCATAAATATGAGCACGGGAAAAACCATCGGTGCAATCGTCGCTGGCGTCATCTTGCAGTCCGCCACTTCCTATCTGATTCATCAGGTGATCCTCACGCCGGATTACATGGCCACGGCCAGTACTTGGCGCGATCCAGCGGACATCACACATCGCATGTGGGCGATTCTGCTGGCGAACGTCATCTACGTCATCGGCGCGGTCCTCATTTATCTTCGCGGAGTTGAAAACAAACCGTGGCCGATGCAGGGTATCCGCTTTGGAATTTTACTCGCCCTCGTCACGGAGGTTTATTCTTCGATTACTCGTGGGTTATACTCGAGGTCCCGCACATGCTCGCCGTGAAGTGGATCTGCATGGAAGGAATTCAGTGCCTTCTGCTGGGGCTGTTGATCGCCGCGATCCTTCAACCAGAAAGCGCTTGGCCGCGTTTCAAAGGCGTGTCGGGGGTCGGAGCTTCGGCTCCGGCATTGAAATTTGTAACATTCGGGGCTTCAGCCCCTGAGGTATTTTGGTTTTGAAATTTTCTTGGCCTGATTAGTTCCGGCCGGCAACACGGAAATACTCAACGCCGAGGGATGCGCAGCGTCGTGCAGCAACGTATTCGTCGCCGAATTTTTCTTAGTAGCATGCGCGACGTCCGTTTCTCCGGTATTTAGATTGCGATCGAACCGCGGATAATTGCTGCTGGAAATATCCACTCGAATCCTGTGCCCCGCAAGAAACACATTGCTCGTCGCCCAAAGATCCACGGTGATTTTGTAAACTTGTCCAGCCGAAATATTCTCCGCCTTCTCCATTGAATTCCGATAACGCATCCGCAGAATTCCGTCCGGTAATATTCTGCGCGAATCCATTCGGCCCAACGTCCACCAGCTTCGCCGTGAAATCCGTATCCGCCGCGGAACTCTGCACAAATAATTCCACGCTCACCGGACCAGTTACATCCAGATCGTCCGCCAGCGGTTCGCTCGTAAACACCAGCACATCGTTGCGCTTCTCGATGTCGCTCTGTTCCTTCGGACCCGCCGCAAGTTGTCCGTTGTCGCAGCACAATCCGCCGCCGCGCGTTTGCACAGGATTCGCCGGATCGTAAACATAGTGATCCGCGGGCTCCGCTTTCGGCGTAGTGGAATTCAGGCTTCCATCACCGCCGGAACTGTTCGCCTTCCCGCCCGAGTGTAGGTACATCCTTTGCGCCTGCGCTCCCGGCGGCGGCCAATCATCGAAGTTGCGCCACTCGTTGCGACCCATCGTAAACACGCGCACAGGCTTCTCAGATTCCATTCCGTTCTTCGCCTGCTTGAAAAGGTAGTCGTACCAGCGCAGCATCAGTCCGGTTGTGTCGTATTGCGATTGCGCGCCAAAATCCACGTCGCCGATCTTTGGACCTCCGCCCGCATGTCCGCCAATCTCAATCAGCAGCCGCTGGTTCTCCTTCGCGATCTGATTCCCCGCGCCGGCTTTCAACCCCATGTAATTCTTCAGCGTGCCGCCAAGAAATATGTCGTACCACGCGCCAACGTGATACGCGGGAATATTGATGCGGCTGTAGTCCGCGTCAATCGCCCACTGCTTCCAGTAATCGTCGTAGCTCGGATGCGCAATCCAATCCTGGAAATATGGCGCAACACCTTTCGCGTCGCGGGGACTTGATCACTGGATAGTCCGAAAGCGGCAAAGTGTTCGCCCACTCGAGCGCGTGAGCGCCGCCCACAACTTGCCGCCGCAAGGTGTCTTCCGACAAACCCGACGTCCACTCCTCATCGAACCACTGTTCCAGCGCGCCGCCCTGATACGTCCAGTTCTCGTGATAATTGCTGGCGGTGATCACCGGAAAAATTCCCGCGAGATGCGGAGGCCGGGTAATCGCCGCGAGCATCTGCGTCGCGCCCACATACGATCCGCCGAACATTCCAATCACTCCCGTTGACCAAGGCTGGTGCGCCAACCATTCAATCGTGTCGTATCCATCCTCGGATTCATGCTTGAAGGGATACCATTCGCCTTCCGACGTATATCTCCCGCGCACATCCTGCGCCACGCAAACATATCCCGCCGCCGCAACGCGCATGCACGTTCCCAGGTTGCCGGTCTTGTCGTAAGGAGTGCGAGTGAGCAGTACAGGAAATTTATCGTCGCCGCGCGGCCGGTACACATCGGCATAAAGCGTGACGCCGTCGCGCATCTTCACCGCAACATTGCGCTGCACCGTAACCGCGTAAGGCTCCTGCGCCCGCGCGCTATCGGCAAACCCGCACGCGATGCACATCAACATAAGTGCAAAGCAGATGCGATGAAAGTAGTTGGAGTTCGTATCAGCGTTTACGATGCGCGGAGTCGTCATTTCCGCGCATCGTAGGCAACTCATTCTTCCAAGTCAACTACGCCGCCGCTTGCTTATCAAACCTATCCCGCAGCGCCATCCGTACCAGCATAATTGCCGCAATCCCGACTCCAACGACCGTAATCGCGGACCAGAATATAAACGCGCCATGGATGTTGGTGCCTCCCGAGATCATGTTCGGCATATCGAGCATCAAGCTGTAGGTTCGCGTAAGCCGCAGAAGGTTATCGGGAGACGCGTCGCGAAATGAGGTGACGTATGGAAAGTAGTTGCTGTAAAACAGCACGATCGAAAACACCAGCAACACCGGCGAGTAACGTCCAGTTGCGCAAAGCCACCTACGCCCCATCGAACGCGAATCGCTTCTATAGGTAATGCCAATCCACAAAAGAGCGATTAGTGTTAGCGATGCGGCAGTGATCATCAGAAGCGCAGAAGTATGAATCATCAAGCCAGTCCAAAGCGCAGTCCTCTGGTTCCAACCAGTCTGGAAGTTGTTCGCTCGTAGTGCCTGTATTTCTGAAGTAGCGCTTTGCGCTTCATACTGAGCGTAGTTGGCTTCCTCGGTGCGTGCCTGCTTTTCCAGAAGCGCTTGCAGCTTCGTGAATGATCTCTGAATCATGCCCAGAGAACTCCACCTCTCGATAGTCTCCTCGCCATCGCCGAGTTTCATCCGCTGCGCGAAGTTCGCAGCAAGCCAATACTTTTGTATGGCCGAGGAATCCCCCGCAGCTTCCAGAATTGCGCCTTCCCTCAACATCGCACTTGAGTAGAGGTGAAGTTTGAACAGGTCTGGCAATCGTGAACTGAAAACAGAGAACGTCAAATCAAGCTGGTTTAGATTGTGTTCGCGCGTTACCGCAAGGCTGAGTTCAAATCTGCGGCGAGAGTAATCATCGAACCGCGGCGCGCGAAACGCTTTGTCCATGAGTTCGGCCCACTTCGGATTGCTCTTCGCAAACGCGACAGCAGCGTCACTGAACTCATATTTTCCGCCGAAATCGCTGTACCCGTAATTCCATTTGGCGGAATCAACCAGGCGATCCGCTTGCATGAGATATACGACCGAGTTTGAGGAATCCCATTGTTGAAGGCGTGCAGCGCGAGGGGCGAATTCGGCTTCGGTCAGTTGATACTCGGGCAAGTAAAAATGGTCCATCTGAAAGTAAATCCAGGTAAGACTCGGATCGAGTGATACCGCAAGGTCCGCCCAGCGCAATCGATCCGACGAATCCGGCTCGAGTCGCATCGCGACGAACGCCAGCAATTTCGCATCGTGAGTGCGCTCCGCTTGCGCGCCGAGTTGCTCGGAGTTCGGAGTCTGAAAGGTCCCCGCGCGAGCTTTGCCAAGTTTGAACCACCGCCGTCAATCCTTGCCGCATTCCGGGAAGTGCTAGCGAAATGATTGCGAGCAACAGGAACGCAATCGCGCCGATTCCTGGCAATTTGAGCGGGCGGCGTTCGCCGGACTTTGCGCCAAAGAGTGCGCGGTTCCACCAGGCTTTTGTGAGTGACATTACTCCTCCTTGGAGCCAGCGAAGGCTCTCGCGTGCATCTGTGATATCGGTGAGTTCGGATTGCATGCCGCGGGCCCAGTCGCGCGTATCGGCGGGCCACATGCGAACGATTCCGCGGAATGCCCACGCGGCAAATCGTGTGGCGAGCGGTATGCGTGATGAATGTTTGGCGGCGCTCATGCGGATTGCACCTGCTGCAGCGCAAGTTGCAGCGCTCCCGTTGCGCGCGCGGCGGAAACCGCTTCAGCCGCGGATGCGCGCCCGCTGGATGTAAGCCGATACATGTGCCGCGGCGGACGCCCACCCGGCGGCGGAGTCTCCCACTGCGTCTCGAGCCAGCCGCGCTCTTCGAGCCGCATCAGAATCGGATACAACGTGCCCGACATGAGTCCAGTTTCGCGCGACAGCGCGTAGCCGTAGTGCCAGCTCGTCGCCTTCTTTGCCAGCACGGAAAGCAGCGCGAGAGTTTGTTTGGATGATCGAATCTTGGTGGCCATGCGTGAACTCTACCTATGTAGAGTTAGCGCGCCCATAGTACGCAGGGACAGTTTTGGTACAGGTCAGCGGCGACGAAGACGATCGCCGCGCGATGGCAAATGCGAACTAGATGCACGGGCAAACGGGAATTACAGCGATTGCTGCATTCCACTCGGATCGCTTGAGAGTTATAAGAGTGATTGCGAGTGATTTCGAAAGTGAGTTGAAATCATGATCAAGAAAGTGAAAGGCGGTTACAAAGTTCTGTCTGAGAAAACCGGAAAGAACTTAGGCGGTCCGTACAAGACGAAGGAAGAAGCCGCGAAGCGTTTGCGGCAGGTGGAATATTTCAAGCACAACAAGGGCTGATGTCGCTCGATTTCTTGCGCGCCTTCTCGACTTTCATGGACGCGCGGGCGGGATGCGATCGGCGCCGTGCCAAATTTGGCGAAGGTGCGCTTCGATTTCGCGTCCCGCGTCTGCGTTTCCGGCGGCGGTTTGCGCGCGAGCTAATCCTTCGAGATCTGCGGTGCGTTCCGGTGTGTGCTGCAAAGCTATTTGGAAAGCGTCGCGTGCTTGCGCAGCGTTTCCTGCTTGCAGAGAAAGTTCGCCCAGCAATTCGTAAGTTGGTTTCTCAATCGGCGGCGGGCCAAATTCAAATGGCATCGCGGATTCCGTGGGTGTAAGCGCCTGCACGGATTTGATCGCGGCCGCGAGATTTCCTTCCGCTGCGGTGATCATCGCTTGCAGTTCGCCGTTCAGAATAGTTATGCGCGCCATGAAACGCGCGTCGCCTTTTAGATCGGCGGGAAGTGCTGCGCTCGCCGCTTGCAAATCCGTAAAAGCCGCTCGCGCGGCCGGCAAATCGTTGCGATGAATCGCTGCGTAACCCGTGCCGAAATCGAACGTGGTTCGCGCGTCCGCATCTCCGTTCGCGGGGAATTTCATCGCCGCGACATCGCCGTTCCAATCTTCCGAATCGATCAAGTAACGCGCGCGCATTTCTGCGAACGGCCAGAGCGCGGGCTTTTTCCCGTCGAGAATCACCGCGCCGGAGGATGGATCGTTTTGCGAAACCGTTTTTGTGCACGCGTCAAGAGTAGCGCGTGCGCTTTGCACGCGGCCCTGCTGGAGATATCCATACTCGAGCCAGAGATTGTAATGCCCGCAAACGCGCGCGGGCTTGTGCTGCGCTTCGGCTTGTTTATTTGTGACGGCGACTGCAACTTCATTTGCGTGCACAACATCGTCCCACATTCCCATCGCGATGAAGATGTGTGATGTCATGTGCTGCGCGTGAGCGGCGTTGGGCGCGATTTTGGAATATGCGCGCGCTGCGTGAAGCCCCAATGGCGCATGAACCGGATCATCGCTCGCGTGAATGATGTAGTGGGCGACTCCGGGATGATTTGGATTCGCGTAGAAAAGATCTTCCAGAATTGCGAGGGCGTGCATGTACACAGGAATTTCGCGGCCGTTGTGGCATGTGCCCATCAGCGAGAGCGCGTAGAACGCGGCAGCATCTACATCGGCGGGATATTTCTGGTGAACAACCGCCATCGCTTGCGAATACAGAATCGTCGCGATCGTTTTTCGTGCCTTCGCCATAGAGAATTTCTACAGCGTGAAGATAATCGCGTTCGCGCGCGGTGGCCGCTTTTGCGGCGCGTGCATCGGGAGTTGCGGCAAGACGATTCAGCGCGGCGCGGGCGGCGGGTTGATCCTGCTCATACCAAAGAGGGTGCGTGTACGTCATTGCTTCGCCCCAGTAGGCCATGGCGAAATTCGGATCGGCTTGCTGCGCTTTGCGGAATTCGGCAGCTGCGTCGTCGTATTCGAAATTGTGGAGCTGCGCGAGTCCGCGCAGAAAACTGGCTTGCGCGGATGCCGCGCCCGAATTGGCGAAATGAACTTCGCCGACATCGCCCTGCGGAGCGGATTGTGAATTCACGGCGGTTGCGAAAGTGAGAGCGAAGAGGAGTGCGAGAGATTCCAGGCGCATGGCGACGATACTAGGCTCGCCGGAGTGGCGAGTCAACGGAAGCAATCGAGAAAATCAGTCGGAAATTAGCGGCAAATTGGGGTGAAATTTGGGGAAATTAAGCGTCGCTTTCGAGGGTCTGACGAACGGAACTGGCTCCGTTTATGCGAGTTAAATGTATTGATATCAATGTTTTACGGTAAATTATGCTCGGAAAAATGGCTTGATACCCCTACCCCTTGTTTTTGTAAAATGATGAAAATAATGGGGTTACCTAGTACTATTACTAAAAAGTTGTTCATTCTAAAGGAGTTAGGTGCGTTTTGGGGTTCACTGTGGGGGTGCAACTTGGGGAGAAATGAGGGATAGGGGAAAGTCAGAACCCGCACCCTTGGACTGCGAAGGATGCGGCACCCCTGGGTCGGGCAAGCCCGACCCCTACGAAGCCACGTCGGAAGTGCATACGGCAGCAGCCAGGAATGGCTGCTCTACAGGGTGGCTAGGGATTTGCGGTAGCGGCGGCGGAGGAAGATTACTGGGATTGAAAGGATCGCCAGCCAGACCACTAAGCCCGGGCCGTATTCGGCGAAGAAGAGGACTATGCCCACTACGGTTTCGGAGGCGTTGCGATAGCCGGCTACTACGGCGTTGTGGAGGCGCGTGAGTACGGAATCGGCGGGGCCGTTTAGCTGCGCTTTGTATTCTTCCGTGAGTTGCAAATCTACAGTGGCGAAATCTACGCGATGTTCCAGGGCTTTTTGTTCGGCTTCCATGCTTTCGATTTCGCCGCGGACGCGCGCGATTTCTTCTTCCACCTGAAGTACGTCGGAAACTTTTCCTGTGCGTTGTTGAAGGATGGCGCGGAACCGATCTTCGGTTTCGCGTGAGTTCTTCAGGCGAGCGACGAGATCGGCGTGCTCCTGGGTAACTTCGTCGCCTTTTTGCGTTTCATTTTCTACGCGGCCGATTGATTTCAGATCGGCGAGCGCTGCGGAGAGTTCGTCGACTGGAATTCGCAGCGATGCCTGAACTTCGCGGGCGGAATTTTCTGGAGTGGTGACATCGAGTTGCGCGAAATAGCCGTGATGATTCGCGAGGATCGCATCGAGCTGCGCGCGTGACGCGGCGAAATCCTTCACTTCGATGGTGAGCGATGCGACGCGCGCGATCATGGGCGCGGAGATCGGTGCTGGCGAGGCGTCTGGTCGTGGCTCGGGCGAAACCGCCAAATTCTCGGTAACAGCAGCCTCCTGTTCTCGGCGCGCCAACGCCTGCCTGGCTTCCATATCCGCTACTTCCGCGCGCTGACTGGCTGTGGGTTGCGCAGCGGGTTGCTCTGCGGGCTGTGGGGTGTCGGGTGCCACAGTCAACGTGGAATATTGTTGCAATCTTGAGAGCGGACCTGACGGTTCCCGACGGAAGAAAATTGGGAGTGCGATCGCTAATGCGAAAACGAGCACTGCTGTGGCGGCTGCGGCACGAATCGTCCATTGCTTCCAATTCCAGAAGCTGGCGCGGATAAAAATGTTTGGCTTCGCGGCTTGCTTGATTGAGACTGGGTTGGTTGCGAAGCCCTTCAGGGAATTTTCCAGCTTTTGCGGGACTGGCTCGACTTGCCAATTCAAAAGTGAATGCGACACGGTACGAAATTTTTCCGCGAAAGTGGAGCATTCGGCGCACTGGGCCGCGTGAGCGGAAACGGATTGCGCTTCGGCGGCGGAGAGTTCGCCATCGAGAAATGCCATAAGTTCTTCGGGTTTAACTGCGTGTGTGGAGGCATTCATGCGCGTTCCTCTGATTTCGTGAGTGCGGATTCAGTGAGCAGTGTTGCGGATGATCCATGCGCCGGAGCGGCTAGCAAATCGTGAAGCGCGAGACGGGCGCGGAAGAGTCGTGAGCGAACAGTGTTGACGGGCAAAGCGAGTAGCTCGGCAATTTCGACGTAGCTTAGTTGCTCGAATTCTCGCAGAAGAAGAATTTCGCGATCGATGCGATCGAGCTTGGCGATGGTTTCGCGGAGCAAAATTTCTGTGTGAGTGTGCGTTGCGCGAGGCGGGCTCGTTCGAGCGCGTGGCTGTTCCGAGAAACGTGGCTCGAAATGCGGCTTTGCGCCGATGCGCACGAAGGATCTTGAAAGCGATCGCGTAAAGGTAGGTGCGAAAAAGGGCGGTGGGTTGGTAACGGGAAGCTGCGCGTAGGACGGCGAGGAAAGTTTCTTGCGTGAGTTCTTCTGCCTGCGCGGGATCGGCGACGCGGCGTCGGAAGAATCCGAAGAGTGGCTGCTTGTAGCGCGCGAATAATTCGGTGAACGCATCGGCCGAGCCGTGCGAGCATGCGAGCATGAGTTGCTCGTCGGTGATGGCAGGGGCGGCGGCGGGTGACGGTGTTGTCGCGACGGCGTTATCGGGCGTAGGGTCCATGGCGATTCGTTTTGTCGCCTCCGCAATTAGAACGGCTGCGGACGGCGTTTCTTGCGTGGCTCCGGTTTGGGGCCTTCGATATGGCAATTGCGCCGGGAGGGGAAAAGTTCCATCGGCAAAGGCAAATGCGCCGATGCGGAGATCGGCGTTCCCGGGGGGGCAAATGCTATATAGTTCGGCGGAAATAGTGGGGTGCGTTTGGTGCATTACGTCGCTCTCGGATGGTCTTGGTTATTTATCGTCGCGATTGTTGCCGCGGGCGTGATCGGGTCGTTTGTAAGCAGAGCGCAGACTCGGAATCGCACGGAAGCTTTGCGGATTGTGGCGGGGCAGCTTGGATTGACGTTTGAAGGCGAGGATTGGGTTCGCGGTCCGTGCGCGCCTGAACTTGATACGCCGCTGTTTGAAGGGCGGAGCGACCAAACATTTCGGAACATCATGTCTGGCAATCGCGATGGGTTGAACGCGAGCTTTTTTGATTATTCGTACGGCGTTGGCAAGAGTTACGTCTCGCAAACATTGGCGGCATTCAGGCAGGATGCGTGGCTTCCGCAATTCGAGATGGCGCCGCAACATTCGGTTTCATTACTAGGGCGTGGAATGTTGCGCAAGAAGATCGAGTTTGAGTCGCGTCCACAATTCGCGAAAAAATACCGGCTGTTGAGCACAGATGAGGAAAAAGTTCGGAAGCTGTTCACGCCGGAAATGTTGTCGTTTTTCGCGGCGAATGGATTGAGCATAGATTGGAACGTTGAGGGCGCTGGAAGCACGCTTATCATTTATCAGCGAGGAATCAATACCAAGCCGGAGAATTTTCCGGCATTTGTGACGGAAACGACTCGAGTGGCGAAGAGTTTTTTTGATTTTTCTGGATTGAAGAAACCGTTTGCGTGATGGATTGTAAATTTCGCGCGTGAACGTGCGGACGGTTTGTCCACAGGATCGTGTGCGGCGGTCGCGATGGAGTTCTTTGAGGTTCAGAATTCCACGTCGGCTGGTCTAGTGCCGCGCTTACAGCGCTCCAGAATATTTTGTTGGGGACGGGTTACCCAGCGCTTCCACGCTGGGCTGACGTTCGGTGTCGTGCCTCCGGCGCTCCGAAATTAACAACATTTTGGTCCTGAATATTTTTTCGATGTGACGGAAATCGCTCACCGTTTTTCAGCAACTGCGGATAGACCAGGAGTGCGGTGCATCAGCGATTTCCACATGGCTTGGAAATTTGCACAGTTGCTCCGGAGGAAACATTTTTGGTGGACTTGACGTGGGAAAGTTTTCTGGTATACTCCCAATCTGCCTAGAGTGCTGCCCAAGCAAGTGTGGGCGGACGCGTCTCTCGGATGCGTTCTAGGATTTGTCAGGGGCTGATGTAGAGTAGTTCCTTCGTTTTGAAATTAAGCGTTGGGAACTTCAGTGAGGTCAGCTACGAGCACTGGATAGAAATCAGTCGAGCTACGCGCAAAGCCGCCAAGGAATGGCGGTTTAGCCCGGCGCTCGACGCCGGGTTTTTTATTGGTAGCAGCTGAAAAAGGGCTGCACACGCCGACGTGATCGGCGCGCTTCGGTACACCGAGGCCAGAGTTCTTTGAAAACTGAATAAGCTGGCATTTGCGGCATAGACGCCTCAGTTATCCGAGGAAGAAGTGTCCGCAAAAACCGCATATTTGCACGAATCGAGCGAAGTATTTGTGGAAAGGCGAACTGCCTGAATCGAGCCAACGTAGGGCCCTTTTTACTCACGTAGAGGGGGCGAAGCGGTGGACGACCTTCCTGGAGTGACAATCAAATGAAATTTCAGAGGGCCTGGACCCCCTAAGCAGGGTCCGGGGGATTTAGGTAAGTTTTATGGTTAAGCTACTAAGAGCGTGCGGTGGATGCCTAGGCGCCAGAAGGCGATGAAGGACGTGGCAAGCTGCGAAAAGCTCCGGGGAGCTGCAAGCAAGCATTGATCCGGAGATGTCCGAATGGGGAAACCCAACCGACTACAGTCGGTTACAGCCCGCTGAATACATAGGCGGGTGTGAGCCAACCCAGGGAAGTGAACCATCTCAGTACCTGGAGGAAAATAAATCAAACAGAGATTCCGAGAGTAGCGGCGAGCGAAATCGGAACAGCCCAAACCGGGGTATTTATATCCCGGGGTTGTAGGATCGCGTAAGTAGAGTTACCAAACCGGAGAATAGACGAACCCGCTGGAAAGCGGGGCCAAAGAATGTGAAAGCCATGTAGTCGAAATTCTACCGGACTCGAAGCGATATCCTGAGTACCACGGGACACGTGAAATCCCGTGGGAAACTGGGGAGACCACTCTCCAAGGCTAAATACTCTCTGGCGACCGATAGTGAACCAGTACCGCGAGGGAAAGGTGAAAAGCACCCCTGCGAGGGGAGTGAAATAGAACCTGAAACCGCATGCTTACAAGCAGTCGGAGGGCTATGTCTCAAGCTTCGGCTTGAGAACAGCCTGACGGCGTGCCTCTTGCTTAATGAGCCGGCTAGTTATTCTCTCAGGCGAGGTTAAGCGCAAGCGAGCCGTAGCGAAAGCGAGTCCGAATAGGGCGACAAGTCTGTGGGAATAGACGCGAAGCGGGATGATCTACCCTTGGCCAGGTTGAAGGCCGCTTAACCGCGGCTGGAGGACCGAACAGGTGTAAGTTGAAAATTGCTCTGATGAGCTGAGGGTAGGGGTGAAAGGCTAATCAAATTCCGTAATTGCTCGTTCTCCCCGAAATGCCTTTAGGGGCAGCCTTGTGTGGTCTGCCACGGTGGTAGAGCACTGAATGGACTAGGGACCAATCAAGGTTACCGAATCCAATCAAACTTCGAATGCCGTGGACAGCAACACGGGAGTGAGACTGCGAGGGATAAGCTTCGTGGTCGAGAGGGAAAGAACCCAGATCGCCAGCTAAGGTCCCTAACTGTACACTAAGTGGGAAAGGAAGTGTGACCGCTCAGACAGCCAGGAGGTTGGCTTAGAAGCAGCCATCCTTTAAAGAAAGCGTAACAGCTCACTGGTCAAGCGGTCATGCACCGACAATCCAACGGGGCTAAAGTGTACGACCGAAGCTGCGAAATTCACAGAACCGAAAGGTTTTGCGATTTGGTAGGGGAGCATTGTGTGGAGTCTGAAGGCAGACCGAGAGGACTGCTGAACGCCACGCAAGAGACCCTGCCGGCATAAGTAGCGATAAATGCGATGAGAACTCGCATCGCCGAAAGTCTAAGGTTTCCTGAGGAAGGTTAATCCGCTCAGGGTTAGGCGGGTCCTAAGGTGAGGCCGAAAGGCGTAACTGATGGACAACAGGTCAACATTCCTGTCCCGCCAAATGAACGTTATCACGATGGGGTGACGCAGAAGGATAAGGGAGTCGGGTGATGGATGTCCCGATGGGTCTGTGTAAGCTGGATCTCACAGGAAAATCCGTGAGGTCATTCAACAGTGAGACAGGTCCCGAGGCCGCACGGCCGCAAAGTCTCCTATTTCACGCTGCCAGGAAAAACCTCTAAGGAGTTCGTTTGGTGCCCGTACCTCAAACCGACACAGGTAGACAAGGTGAATATCCACAGGCGCTCGAGAGAACGCTCGCTCAGGAACTAGGCACATTAGCCCCGTAACTTCGGGAGAAGGGGCGCCGCGCTAGGGTTTATAGCCCGAGGCGGCCGCAGTGAAATGCGCTCTGCAACTGTTTAACAAAAACACAGCTCTCTGCAAAGTCGAATACGACGTATAGGGGGTGACACCTGCCCGGTGCCGGAAGGTTAAAGCGAGGGCTCAAGGCCGCAAGGCCCGAAGGTCCGACCTGAAGCCCCGGTGAACGGCGGCCGTAACTATAACGGTCCTAAGGTAGCGAAATTCCTTGTCGGGTAAGTTCCGACCTGCACGAATGGTGTAATGATAGAGCGACTGTCTTGGCGAACGGCTCGGCGAATTTGTGGTTCCGGTGAAGACGCCGGATGCCCGCATCTAGACGGAAAGACCCCGTGCACCTTTACTGCACTCTGGTCATGAGTAACGGAATGTTCTGCGTAGAATAGGTGGGAGCCTTTGAGTCCCTGGTTTTGGCTGGGGAGGAGGCAACAGTGAAATACCACCCTGATCGTTCTGTCGCTCTAACTTACAGCCCGCGACGGGCTGGAGGACATGGCCAGACGGGTAGTTTGACTGGGGCGGTCGCCTCCCAAATTGTAACGGAGGCGCCCAAAGCTCGGCTCAGGTGGATTGGAAACCCACCGTGGAGTGCAAGAGCACAAGCCGGGTTAACTGCGAGACACACAGGTCGAGCAGGAGCGAAAGCTGGGTCTAGTGATCCGGTGGTTCCGCGTGGAAGGGCCATCGCTCAACGGATAAAAGGTACGCCGGGGATAACAGGCTGATCTAAGCCAAGAGTTCACATCGACGCTTAGGTTTGGCACCTCGATGTCGGCTCATCGCATCCTGGGGCTGTAGAAGGTCCCAAGGGTTAGGCTGTTCGCCTATTAAAGCGGTACGTGAGCTGGGTTCAGAACGTCGCGAGACAGTTCGGTCCCTATCTGGTGTGGGCGCAGGAGATTTGAGGGGAGCTGTCCCTAGTACGAGAGGACCGGGATGGATTGACCTCTTGTGTACGAGCTGTCGCGCCAGCGGCATAGCTCGGTAGCGAAGTCGAGAAGAGATAATCGCTGAATGCATCTAAGCGAGAAGCTCGCCCCGAGATAAGATCTCCCAATCCCGCTTCGGCGGGATAAGAAGGCCAGTCGAAGACTACGACTTTGATAGGCGGGGGGTGTAAGCGCAGCAATGCGTGAAGCTGACCCGTACTAATCGGCCGTTCGGCTTACCATAAAACTTTCCTAAATCGTCGTCCGATTCAGGCAAGTATGCATTAACGCCAGCTTATTCAGGAAATTGGAGTCGAAAGGCTAGAGGCTTGTCCTCTGGCTTTTTGACTCCGGTTTCAAAGAATATAAAAACCAAAATTTCGTGAAGATTGATTTGCGGTGTGCGAGGGCTTTTTCGGACTTGCGGATCGCGAATCGAGCTTCCAGGATTTCCTGGTGGCTATACCGCGAGGGTCACACCCGTTCCCATCCCGAACACGGAAGTTAAGCCTCGCAGGGCCGATGATACTGCACGGGTAACTGTGTGGGAACGTAGGTCACCGCCAGGGATTAAAATTAGAAAAGCCCCGACTCAGAAACGAGTCGGGGCTTTTTATTTTTTGTAGCCACAGATTATGCGGCGAAGAAATTTATGAGGCGCGTAGCGCCTTCCGCAAAATCGGCAAGTGGCGCGATGAGACTTACCACGATGAAGCCGTCTGTTTGAAAATCGAAAAAGCTTCCTGGGTGGACTAGCACGGAATGGCGCTCGAGTAGTGCGACAGCCATATCTTCGTCGGCGAGTGTTGCTGGAACTCGAAGCACGGCGTACCAGCCGCCGGCGAGCTCAAGGCGCGAGATGTGTGGAGCGCGGGCGAGGAAAGAACCGAGTTGACGCAAATTTTCGGCGATGCGCGCGCGCAACTGCGGCTGAATTTCGCCGCGGAGAGCGAGTAGATGTGGAGCGGCGATCTGCACGGGGGTTCCCGGAGAAAGATAAGTATCAGCGATGATTTCGAGGCGCTCGATCGCTGGTTTGACGAGCGCGTCCGGTCCACTAGCAACAAGCCATGCGAGTTTCATTTGCGGCAGCGCGGAGATTTTAGAGAGTCCACTCAGCGTGAAGCAGAGCGAGCGTTGTTCCACCGCAAAAGTGCGTTCCGCAGTTGTGTCAAACAGATAGTCGAGAAATACTTCGTCGGCGATGATGGCGAGATTTTTCGCGGCGCAGAGTTCCGCAAGCTCGCGCGCTTCGCGCTCACGCAGAAAAGAACCGGTGGGATTATTTGGATTCACCGTGAGAATCGCGCGCGTGCGCGGAGAAATTGCGGAGTTCAGGGAATCAAAATCAATTTGCCATCCATGATCGTAGATCACCTGGTAGGGCGCCAGGCGAACATCGTTGATATCGGCGAGGAACTGAAATAGCGGATAGCTGGGGGCGGGGACGAGAATTTCATCGCCCGCTTCGCACAAGAGCCGAAACACGTAGGAGTACGCTTCGCTGGTGCCGGACGTGAGCACAATATTTTCCGGATTCGCGCCTTGAAACCCACCGGAGTAGCCGGGCAGCGTGGAGTAATAGGCCGCAACAGCTTCGCGCGCGCTCAGTAAACCTTTGCTGTCTGGAGAATATTGGAGTGAATGCGGATCGCTAAGCGCCGCAAGGATCGCTTTGCCGGGATAATCGAACCCGCACGATGTTGGGTTCGATGCGGTGAGATCGAGAAGTTTCCGTCCTGCGGCGCGATGCGCCTCAAGCGCTCGCGCGAAACGATTCGGTTCCAGATTCCAATTGGTGCGTTTTGCAAACACAGAATCGGAATTCTATGCGGGCATTCGAAGCCGCGCAAACCGCGCGTGGATATGGAGAGGGATTTGTCGATCAAAGAATGCGGTCGCGCAAAAAAATAAAACGCTATCGGGTTTTCTTGTCGGATTCCACTTTGCCGTCGCGAATGTAAATTACGCGCCAGGCGTGTTCGGCGATATCGGGTTCGTGGGTGACGAGAATGATCGTGTTGCCCTGCGCGTGCAGGTTTTCGAAAACGCCCATAATTTCTTCGCCGGTTTTTGAATCCAGGTTTCCAGTGGGTTCGTCCGCGAGCACGATGGATGGCTTGTTGACGAGGGCGCGGGCGATGGCAACGCGCTGCCGCTGACCGCCGGAAAGTTCGTTGGGTTTGTGATACATGCGGTCCGTGAGATCGACCTTGCTCAACGCTTCCTTCGCGCGAACCAGGCGCTCTTCAGAGGGAGTTCCGTTGTAGATCAGCGGCAACTCGACGTTGTGCAGCGCCGATGCGCGCGGCAGCAAATTAAATGTTTGAAAGACGAATCCGATTTCTTTGTTGCGAATGTAGGCGAGCTCGTCGTCATCCAAATCGCTTACCAGCCGCCCTGCGAGCCAGTATTTTCCGCTGCTGGGCGAATCAAGGCAGCCAATCAAATTCATCAACGTGGATTTGCCAGAACCGGAGGGGCCCATGATCGCGACGTATTCGCCGCGGTTGATTTCGATATCAACTCCGCGAAGCGCGTGGACTTCCTCCGTACCCATGATGTAGGTACGCCACAGGTTTTCGGTTTTTATGGCAAGACCCTTGTCCAACAGGTCTTGTCGGAAGGTCTCGGTTGCGGTTTCAACTGGCATCGTCGGCTAGGCTCCGTTCAATTTAGACGCCGCTCAGGCCGTTCCCGCATCTTTTAGTTCCTTACTTTTGTTGTCTATTTTCACAGGCGAATCCGGGCGAAGGGTTCGCAGGGCCTTGTAACTTCCTGTGACGATCTCGTCGCCCTCTTTCAGGCCGTCAGTGATTTCGACATCGGTTACGCCGTAAATTCCGGTCTTTATCTGGACGAAGACTACTTTGCCGTTCCGCACGACGAACACGCCTTGGATATCGGGCTTGGTTGCGTTCTCGGCGACGACTGCAGCGCTTTTGGTCGGATCGTCTGGTGCGGCAGCCAGCGTAACGCTGGAATCGCTACCCTTTGCCGATGCTTGTTTTGCAGCGTCTTCGAGATCCTTCCGCGAGCGCATGGTCAAAGCCTGGATCGGTATTGCGACAACACCTTCGCGTTCGGCGGTAGTTACTTTCGAAGTGCACGAAAGTCCCGGCCTCAAACTGATGGGGGGCTGATCGAGAGTGACCACGACTTTAAAGTCGCGAGCTTCCTGGGAGCCGGTAGTAGTCTGAGTAGTCGCGAGCCCCGAACTGCGGAGCACGGCTTGCGTGCCGACTTCGGTGACAATTCCGCTGAATGTCTGGCCAGGAAGAGCGTCAATCGTGACTTGAGCTTTTTGGCCCGGGCGCAGATTGATGATGTCAGTCTCGTCGACCATCGTTTCGGAGGTCACGACAGACATATCGGAAATGGTCATCAAGTAGCTTCCCGAAGAATTCTGAATTCCGGGAACAACGTCTTCGCCGACGCGCATGGCGATGTAGCTGACGACCCCATCGATCGGCGCTCGGTAGGTGGTTTTGTTCAAGACGTCTTGCATGTGAACCAACTGGCTTTTCGATTGTTCCAAGCTGAATTGGGCTTGTGCGATTTGGGCTTTCGCTTGTGCCAAGTGCGCGGTTGCTGACGCGACGGTCGCTTCGGCGGCGTCATAAGCAGACTTATATTGATCGTATTGCTGCGCGGGGATAAGCCCGTCTTTGAAAAGATCTTGGCCGCGCTTCCAATTTTGGGCAGCGTTATCGAGATTCGCCTTTTGAGTATTCAGATCAGCCTGAGATTGGCGATATGCTGCTTCGGCCGCATCCGCAGCTGCGTGGGCGGAAGACTGGCTGGCCGATTGCGCTGCGACGTCAGCTCGTGGTTGAACGAGGTCAACCTGCATCAACACGTCGCCCTTTTTTACGTGATTCCCTTCTTTTACATAAATATCAGTGATTCGGCCCATGCCCTCCGCGAGGACATTGGAATAAGTTCGAGGGCGAATTTCGCCGGAAGCGGTGACCACGGAAACCACGCGCTGCTTTCCGACACGCGCCGTTTGCACAGTCACGACATCTTTGTTGGCCTGGTTTACGCTATACGCGACGATGCCTGCTGCGATCGCGATGCCGACGACACCAATACCGATCTTTTGCCACGTTTTCATCTTACTTTTCTGAGCCTCTTGGGGAGGAAGAACTGCCCACCCGGCCGTCCCCTTCAGTTATTACGTGTCCGCCTCTTCAAAAGTTTCCCCGCTAAACGCATGCTGTCCAGTACATAACTGCCGGACACGGAGATACCTGCGTGCCAAGGAAGCGGAAGTCACATCCGGACCGTGCGGCAGGGATAGAAGTGGCGGTTCGCCTGCGGCCATTGTAGCGGAATTCAGAGTGTTTTAGAAGTGCGATCGCGAGGGAGTAAGGCTGGCGGGTAACGGGCTACGAGATCTGTGAATTGTAACGGCACATACTGGAATGGCGCGTATTCTCTGGGCAACCCCGGGTGGAGTACCGCAAATCTAAGGGGGTACAGGCGTAGGGACTCCCAGGAGAAAGGGAGAATTCCGCATTTGACGGGGTTTCACATCGGGCGATAGAATCCGGGTCGTAGAATGGGGAGGGGTGTCCATATGTACAGACTGAGCCGGTGGCTTCTTTTGGGTGGTGTTTCGGCTTGTCTGCTTGTTCCAGTTCTCCATGCAAAATCCGCGCAAGAAAGCACCCAAGAAAATACAGACCCCAAGAAATCTCAGAACGGGAAAGCTCCGCTCACTCCCGCACAACAGCAAAAACTGACGCGAGAGCAGACCAAGAAGGCCTACAAAGAACTCGAGACTCCCTACAAAAAGTGGCTGGACGAAGATGTGATCTACATCATCACGCCGGAAGAGCGCTCGGCGTTTCTGCAGCTGACGACGAACGAAGATCGAGAATCCTTCATCGAGCAATTCTGGCTGCGGCGAGATCCCACACCAGATACTCCAGAAAACGAATTCAAGGAGGAGCACTACCGCCGGATCGCTTATGCGAACCAAATGTTTTCTTCCGGATGGCCTGGCTGGAAAACGGATCGCGGAAGAATCTACATCATCTGGGGAAAACCGGATGACAAGGACTCGCACCCGGCTGGCGGGCCAATCGAGCGTACGCCAGAAGAAGGCGGCGGCGAAACCTCCGCATACCCATTTGAAGATTGGCATTACAACTATCTCGAAGGCGTCGGTGAAAATATAGATCTTGAGTTCGTAGATCCCAGCGGCAGCGGTGAGTATCACCTGACGATGGATCCTTGCGAGAAAGATGCGCTGGCAAAGGTGCCGGGCGGCGGCATGAGCGACATGGAAGCGGAAGGAACCGCGACGCAAGCGCAGCGATTCAACAATCCAAACGGTACCTCGTGCCCTATTTCTCAGTTTTCTACAGAGAACTTTTCCGATCCGTTCGCGAGGATGGAGCAGTTTTCAAAAGTGCAGGTGGCTCCGCCTGTAAAATTCAAAGATTTATCGGCATTGGTGAGCGCGCGCATCGTGCGCAACCAGCTTAATTTCCTATATCACTTTGATTTCTTCCGGGTAACCGCAGACAGCATCATGGTACCGATCACCATTCAAGTTCCTAACCGGCAGATGACTTTCAAGGAAAAAGATGACGTTCATTCCGCGGCTCTGAATATTTTCGGGCGCGTGAGCACGATCGGCGGCCGGGTCGTGCAGACATTCGAAGACACAGTTTCTCGCGATTTTCCAGATTCGCTTTTTCAGCAGTATCTGACGAAAGATTCGATCTATCAAAAAATTGTGCCGCTGCGCCCCGGGCTGTATCGTCTCGACGTAGTTGTGAAAGATGTGCAGAGCGGAAACGTGGGCGTGGAGAATCTGCGTCTCGCGGTGCACGCGTTCAAAGATGATTCAATCGACGGCAGCACCCTTGTAATCGCCCACGACATCGAGCACGTATCTCCGAAGCAGATCGGGCTCGGACAATTTGTGATCGGCGATTCAAAAGTTACTCCGGAACTGAAACAAGAATTCGCAGGGAACGAAAAAATGGGCGTGTACATGCAGGTTTACAACCTGAAGGTAGACGACAAAACCCACAAGTCTGATGTGGTTGTGGAATACCGCGTAACTCGCGGCGATCAGGAGATTTTCAAAGAAACTGAAACATCAGAAAAGCTCAAAGAGACCGGCGTAGAACTGACAATCGAACGAATGATTTCTCTCGACGGAATGCAGCCGGGGAAGTATAAGATTGAGATTACTGTGAAGGATCAGCTGGCAAACCAGACGTTCGCGCAAAACGCGGATTTCACCGTGAAGCCGGCAGCGCAGGAGCGCGCGGCAGCAACGAAATAGCGCGCTGGGGGAGGCCGTGATGACGAGATCCTCGCGGATCCTGCTTGGTGGGATCCTGGTGCTGGGCGTCGGCCTGAGCATGGGAACTCCTGCGCGCGCTGCGAGTGGTTTTGGCGCGCTCACCGGGATTGTGCGGGACGGCAATGCCATTCCCCAGATGGGCGCGAGCATCACCCTGATCGAAGAATCCTCAGGGGTCGCACTGCACACGCAGCTATTCACCAATCAAAGGGGCACATTCGCGGATGCGCGCGTGCCTATTGGTCTTTATGAAGTTCGCGTCACTCTCGCGGGATTTCTCCCTTCCGTTCAGCGCAATGTGCAAGTCATCTCAAATCTGAACACTCTCGTGAAGGTTGAGCTGACCACAGTGTTCGCTTCACTCGATCGCCTGCGCCACGGGCCAACTGTGAGTTCCACGAGCGCGGACGACTGGAAATGGATTGTTCGGACGTCGGCGGCGACTCGGCCCATTTTGCAGATGGTTGACGGCAACACCGCCATCATCAGTAATTTGCCGGACGTCGCGCAGGAACGTCCCACGCGAGTTGAAGTGGATCTGACAAGCGGATCGCCGAATCCCGGCTCGATTTCCAATTTGCCTGACGCTCCTTCCACTGCGATTGCATACGACCAATCTGTTGGTTCGATGGGCCGGCTCCTGCTCGCGGCCCAGATGAGTTATGGACGGGATCTATCCGCGCCGGCCGTGGCGGCAATCTGGACGCCACTGGGCGGCAACGCCGTATCGAGTCTGACGGTTCGCCAAACGCCGCTAGGCATTGAGGGCTTCTCATTCATCGGAGCTCGCCTCGCACAGCGTAACTCGATCAGCTTTGGAGATAACGTCACGCTGCATTACGGCGGCGAAGTCCTCGTTGCGAGTCTTGGGCGCACTACGGAGTCTTTGCGGCCCAGCGCCGATCTCGATATTCGTTTTAGTCCTGAATGGACTGCACACCTTCTGCTCGCCAGCGAACCCGATTCGCAGGCGCCACCTTCCGCCGCTGCTCTGGACGCAGCAATCGCGGAGCTCGACGCGTTCCCGGCGATGCTCGATGCGCAATGGACGTCCAATTCTTTCGGGTGGCCTGCACGAAGAACTCGGCGTCGGCCGCAAGCTCGGAAGCCGCACGATTATCGAAACCGCTGTCTATCATGACCGTTCGTCAGACACCGCTGTTTTCGGACGCGGCAATGTCTCGAATCCGGATTTCCTGGAAGATCCTACTTCGAATGCGTTTGCATACGACGCTGGAGTATTCGATTCGTGGGGCACGCGCGTCGCAGTTCGCCAAAAGTTGTCGGGCGATCTAGATCTCGCAGTGGTTTATGCATATGCCGGTGCAATGGTCCCCGGCGATCTCAATCTGGATGGACAAGTTAGGGACGCCCTACAGACGCGTTATCGGCAAAGCGTCGCCATGCGTCTCTCCGGCAAAATCCAGCGCACCCACACTCAATTCGGCGCCAGCTACAAGTGGATCAACGGTGGGTCTTTGACGCGGCAAGATGCCTACGGCGAAGCCGCGTATGACCTCGATCCGTACTTAAGCGTCAGCTTCCGCCAGGACCTCCCTGGCAGCTTTTGGAACGGTCGTTGGCAAGCGATTGCCGAAGTCCGAAATCTCTTCGCGCAGGGATATGCGATCATCCCGTCCCAGGATGGTCCGATTTTCTTACGCCGGCGTGCCGTACGATCAGAGGTGGGCTAAGTTTCCAGTTTTGAGTCACTTCCGTTGCGATACCATAAATGGTATGCTGCGTGCAGAAAACAATATACGTAAATCCCGCTCTTTGTATCTTTGCCGTAACTCGATTGAAAATAAGCAGTTTATTCCGGTGCGCCAGCCGTCTCCCCCTGGCAGGTAACGTGCTCATTCGGAACGTGGGTTTGTTTCCCGCGATGGCTGCGAATCGTGATAACCGATAGCCTCAAAATTCGGTTTGGGGCGGTCACCTTGGTGTTGGTGACTCTGACTGCCGTCGTCTTTTCCCTAATCAACTTTCAACAACGTGAGGAATTCCAGGCTCCCGATGACGGCGTGTCCTGGCTGGATACGCCCTTCGGGCGTAGTCGCGTGGAACGTATCGCCGGATTCGCCTGCTGCTCGCGCCGGCATCCGCAAAGACGACCGCATCCTCGCGTAAACGGCGCAAAAATTTCGCGCGCCGCGCAAGTAACCGAGCACTTGTTGCGCGCGGGCTTGTGGTCTGAAGTTCACTACACTCTCGTGCGCGGTGGCGACGAAATCACCGTGCCGGTGATCACTGGCGAACAGTCAAGACCTCTCACATTCGAAAACTATTTGCGTGTGGTGGGCCTGGTGTATCTCTTCATCGGGCTTATTTATTTTTGCGCGGCGGTGGAGCGCTCCGCGCGCGGTTCACTTCTACGTTTTTTGCCTCGTCTCGTTCATCCTGTATTCGTTCCATTTCACGGGAAAGTGGAGCGCGTTTGATCAGGAAATTTATTGGTCAAATCTTGTCGCATGGTTGTTGCAGCCCGCATTGCTGCTCCATTTTGCGATGGTATTTCCAGCGCGCGCCGGGAACCGTGGTTCGCGCTGGGCTCAGATTGCGCTGATTTATTCGATCCCGCTGTTACTGGGATTTGTGCATTTGGCTGTCGCAAACGGCGCTCGCTGGATTCGTTCCCTGGCTCGGTTCGCGAATTGTTCTCGACCAAGTCCGTCTTGCTTACCTCGGAATTTATTTCGTTTCCGCCGCCGCAATTTTCCTGATGAGCTATCGCCGCGCTCCCAGCGGCGTGCTGCGCCAGCAATTGAAATGGATCACCGGCGGAACATTTGCGGCAATCCTTCCATTTTTCGCTTTTTATATCGTGCCGTACTTCCTCGGCGTTGTGCCGCGGCCGTGGATGGGCTTGTCGGTCCTCTCGCTCGCGCTTATTCCGCTTTGTTACGGCTACGCCATCGTGCGCTATCGCTTGATGGACGTCGACATCATCTTCAAGCGCGGCCTCGCATACACCGCCGCAACCGCTGGAGTCGTCGCCGTCTACTTCGGCATCATCGCGCTGATTGGCGAGTTCTCGCACGCTGCATGGCCCGGTGGCCGGTACGGCGCAATTTTCGCCGTCGTGCTCGCCGCGTTTTTGCTGCAGCCGTTCCGCGATTGGACGCAGGCACGTCTCGATCGCTTTTTCTATCGCGATCGCCTGGACTATCGCCGCACACTGATCGAATTCGGCCGCACGCTCACCAATGAAGTCCATCTCGAGCCCATGCTCGGGTCCGTGATGGACCGCATCTCGCAAACGCTTCTCGTTGATCGCCTCGCAATTTTTCACGTGGATGAATCCGCCGGCGAAGTGCAACTTTCCCGCTCCATGGGCCTGCTCGCCACGGAATCTCTCGACCTAAGTTTCCTCAATCCCGCGCGCGACGAATTTTCTCGCGGATATTTATTTCTACGAATCTCCGCGCCACACCGAAGAAACCGAGGCGACCGTCCGCCGCGCCATCGAAGCCCTCGACCTGAATTACTACATTCCCTGCCGCATCCGTGAACGCACCGTCGCGATCCTCGGCCTCGGCAAAACTGTCGATGGCGATTTTCTTTCCAGCGAAGACGTCGAGCTGCTCTTTACCATCGCGAGCTACGTCGCCATCGCGCTCGATAACGCCCAGCTCTATAACTCGCTCGAGCAAAAAGCTATCCAGATCGAGCGCCTGAAAGATTTCAGCGAAAATATTGTCGAGTCGCTCCACGTAGGCGTTCTCGCTGCCGCGCACGATGGGATGGTGGAATCCTGGAACTCGCAGCTGGAAAATTTGCTGGGCATTCCGCGCTCTGCCGCCATCGGCAAAAAACTTTCCGATTTGCTTCCTGCGGATCTCATCGCCGAAATTGATCTTCGCGCCGAAGATGAGCACGTCTCCTGCCTCTACAAATTTCATCTGCGCAATCAGGAAGGCCGCCAGCTCGTCGTCAACGTTTCCATCGCTCCGTTGCTCGGCAAAGATGGCGAGCGCCTCGGCCGCCTGATTCTCGTGGAAGACGTTTCGCAGCGCGCCCGCATGGAAGATCAGCTCGTACAAACCGAAAAACTTACTTCGCTCGGCTTGCTTGCTGCTGGCGTCGCGCACGAAGTAAATACGCCGCTCGCCGTGATTTCAAATTACATTCAAATGCTGGCGAAGCAATTTCCTACCGACGATCCGCGCCACACGCTCATCGAAAAAATCGTCAAGCAAACTTTCCGCGCCAGCGAGATCGTCAATAACCTGCTGAATTTTTCGCGCACCGGCTCCTCGCAATTTAGCGAAGTGAATCTCAATTCCGTGATCGAAGAAACTCTCTCGCTGGTTTCGCATCCGTTCAAATCTGCGCACGTAGAAGTTGCGCGCGAACTGCAAGAAAGATTTCCTCCGGTAATTGGCTCCACAAATCGCCTGCAGCAAGTGTTCCTGAATCTCTTTATGAACGCGCGCGACGCGATGCCGCAAGGCGGAATGCTCGAAGTGCGCACAGCTTGCTCGAATGGCACCGTGGAAGTTCAAGTCGCCGACACCGGCATCGGAATTCCTCGCGAAAGTTTGCACCGCATCTTCGATCCTTTTTTCACTACGAAATCTTCTGGCCGCGGCACCGGATTGGGCCTATCCGTCAGCTACGGCATCATCAAAGAACACGCTGGAAAAATTGACGTCCGTTCCACCCAGGGAAAAGGCACGTCCTTCCGATTGGAATTTCCGGTAGCCCGGAAAGGCGTGCATGTCTAAGGGCACGATCCTCGTCGTCGACGACGAGGCGGAAATCCGTGAAGGTCTTGAACTTTTGCTCGGCTCGGAAGGCTACGGCGTTTCCAGTGCCGAGACCGCCAGCGAAGGCCTCGCGAAACTTGGAGAACACGCCTACGATTTGGTCCTTCTCGACGTAAGCCTTCCCGATCGCAACGGGCTCGATGTCCTTCGCGAAGTTCATCTCCGCGATCCCGGCCTCAGCGTCGTCCTCATCACCGCTTACGGTTCGATTGACATGGCTCGCGCGGCGTTCAAATCTGGCGCGCAGGATTACATCACCAAGCCGTGGTCCAACGATGAATTGCTCGCGCAAGTTGCCCAGGCCGTGGAAGGCCGCCGTCTGCGTGAGGAAAACGTACAGCTCAAGCGCGCGCTGAAACAGCGCTACAACTTTCCCAACATCATCGGCAAGAGCGACAAGATGCACACGCTGCTCGATCTCGTAACTCAGGTTGCAGCGTCGCGTTCCACAGTTTTAATTTCTGGCGAAAGCGGAACCGGCAAAGAACTTATCGCCAAAGCGATTCATTCCGCGTCGCCGCGCGCGGATAAGGCCTTCGTGCCCGTCAATAGCGGCTCGATCCCGGTGGACTTTCTTGAGTCGCAACTCTTCGGTCACGTCAAAGGCGCATTCACCAGCGCGATCTCTTCAAAAAAAGGACTCTTCGAAGTCGCCGATCAGGGCACGATTTTCTTCGACGAAATCGCCACCGTAAGCCACGAGACGCAGGCGAAACTTCTTCGCGTAATTCAGGAGCGCGAATTCATGCGCCTCGGCGGCACGGAAACAATCAAAGTGGATGTACGCATCGTCGCTGCCTCCAACGTTGACTTGCAAAACCTGGTGCGCGAAGGCCGCTTCCGCGAAGATTTATTTCATCGCCTCAACGTAATTTCCATCAAGCTGCCGCCGCTGCGCGATCGCCGCGAAGATGTGCTTCCGCTTGCCGAACATTTCCTCAAGCGTTTCTGCGAGGAAAATGGCAGGCCTCCGCTGCGGCTCAGCAACCAGACCATGAAGCTGCTGATGGATTACGAATGGTCCGGCAATGTTCGCGAACTTGAAAACGTAATCGAGCGCGCAGTAGTTCTCGCCACGCAGACCGTGATCGAGCCTGACTTACTTCCCGAAAGTGTTCGCTCCAAGGAAATTGTTCGCGGCGTGCGCTTGCAGATGTCGGAATTTATGCCGCCCCTGCCCGGTGAAACCAGCTCCAGAATTGGCGGCGGATAATCCGAATCCATCGCTCTTTCAAATTGTCGAGGAAGTGGAGCGCCGCATAATTATAGACATGCTCGAACGCACTGGCTGGAATCAGACGGAAGCATCCGAACGATTTCAGATTCCGCTTTCCACGCTCAATCAAAAAATTAAGCGTCTGGGAATTGAAATTCGCCGCCGTGGTGCGGGACGCGGCGCGGACGAAGCCGAAGCAGCCGCGGGAAAATAAGTCTTACCTTACCGGAAATTTTCTTCAGACTGCTTACCTCGCCTTCGCTTGCGAATAACCCTTCGGCATCAGGGTCGTCGTGAGATCCACGCCGCTCAAATCCACATCCGTCAGATCGGCTTCGCGCAGAATCGCCACGCCCATATCCGCGCCATTGAATTTTGCGCCCAGCAATTGCGTTCCGCGAAAATTACAGTTGCGCAGATTCGCGCGTTCAAAATTTGTGCCGCGCATATCGCATCGCAGAAATTCGATGCCGCTGGCTTGCGCTCCGGTTAAATCGGCCGCAGGAAGTTTCGCTTCCGTGAAATCGCAATTTCGCAAATCGGCGTCACGCAAGTTCGCTCGCTCGAGTTCGGCTCGCACCAGCTTCGCCTTCTGAAGATTCGCGCCTTCCAGCCGGCAGCCGATCAGAATCGCGTCCGAAAGATTTGCTCCGCGCAAATCCGCGCGGGACAAGATCCGCGCCCTCAAGATTCGCGCGTGTCCCATTCGGCTCTTCACGATGAAATTGCCCGTGCGCCTCCAGGATTTCGCTCAGCCGTTTGCCGTTGTGCCGCAAACTGTCCGGCGATCGCAACCGTTTTCGCCCCCGAAAATACTATCAAGAATCCCATTCGCTTCGCCGCACCTCGCTGGCCGCACCCATTTTACAGAATAGCGCGCATATTTCGAAGCCTGCGCCCATATTTGTCCCGTGCTGCCGTCGGTGCGTCCTGCGCAGGCCAGAATGTGGTAAAGTGATACAGTTATGTTGTTGCGGCGGCTTCTTCGGTCTCGTTATTTCCTTCCGCTGATTTGCCTCGTTTGTTTGAATTCCGCTTCCACCGCTGTCGGCCAGCAGGAAAATGACCAGGAAATTATCGCCAATCTGGCCGCTGGAAAAGTGATCTTCTGGGTCGCGCGCGATGCGATTATTGGTAGGCACGCAAAGCCAAAAACTTGAACCCGGTTCGCTCGCGCCAATTGTGATTCCGCTCGATAACCAGCCATCTCGCAGTCTTGATGGGCGCGGTGGAATGGCAGCGTCCTGGTTCATCAACCCAGCCCGATGCGGCTCGATTCGCTGATCGAGGATATGCATAGCCTGGCGCGCAAATCGGTCGCCGACGGCGTTGTCGAGCAGGATGAAGCCGGCGATATCGAAACATTTGGAATCGAATTCCTCGATAAATTCGCGGACCGTCACATCGCTCATCCATCACAAGATTCGATCTCAAACCCGATGAGCCGCTGGTTGAAATACTTCTCGCGGATTACCAACCAAACTATGGTCCCGAAGTCTGGCGCGTCACCTATCGCGTAAAACAAACCGAATTGCGCGACGATTTTTGGAACACGCTCGCCCTGCGTCCCGCGTTTGAACAGCTCTATCCTCCAGAGAAAAAAGATCCCAAAGTGCTTGTGGAATTCAGCTATCCGGCGGTCGCCGCCCGCTGGCAACACCATGAACGATTTGCTTGGCGAAAATGATCCGCGCCTGAAACCGATTCGTTCATCCGATCAGAAAGTCGCGCAGGCCGCCCAGCACGTACTGGATGGTTCGAGCAACAAAGCCGATCCGCTGCCCGCATCAAAATTCCTCAAGGGCGCTCTACAGGTCACCGCCCGCCCGAATCGAACCTCTCGCTGGGCGTGATGTATGAAGATGATCGCTTCGCGTGGGTGATCGCTCCCCCTGAAATGCCGGCATCATCAGATGCGAAGCGCGACAACTCCAAACCTTCATTGCGCCACACTCCCCACCAATAGCAATTCAAATTTCATAACGCGATCGACACTTCACGCGCCATGCCGCAGGGGCGAGGCTCGACCGCGATAGCGGGCAGGCCTCGCCCATTCTCGTGGCGACGCGACTGCGAAATCGTGGCGTTATCTAAAACTTCGAATTTTTCACGCAGGCTTCGCGTATTGCTGTTTCACTCGCGCGCTTTTTTCCGCAACCGACTTTCGCCAGCTCTTCCTTGTAGGTCTTCAATTTTTGCGCGATCGCTGGATCGCTCGTCGCAAAATTTGCGCCGCAAAAATCGCCGCGTTTGTCGCGCCAGCTTTATCAATCGCCATCGCCGCCACAGGCATTCCGGCCGGCATCTGCACTGTGGAGAGCAGCGAATCCATTCCATTCAGCGCGATCGATCCCATCGGCACTCCAATAATCGGCAGCGTCGTGAGCGCTGCCACCACCCCTGCGAGATGCGCCGCGCCACCCGCCGCCACAATAATCGTCTTCAATCCGCGCGCAATTGCTGTCGTCGCATACTCATGCGTCCGCGCGGGCGATCGATGCGCCGAAGTAACTTCAATCTCAAATGGTATTCCGAATTTATCCAGAATTTTCGCGGATTCCGCCATCACCGGCAAATCCGAATCTGACCCCATAATGATTCCCACAACTGGTTTGGTATCGCTCATCGCTTTTTGCTATCCTTTCATTTTCAATTTAGCCACCCGCCGAATTCAAAGTCGTGCGCGGATATCGCGATTGGGCTGGCCTGATCGAGTTTCGCATCCCGCAGATGACCTGCTGTCACACCCGCGCCAATATCGGTGCGATGCTGCTCACCTTCGATGTGTATCTTACTAACAGTGTCGTAGACATTCCGCGCCGCATCTTGAACCGTAGACCCTAACGCCGCGACCGCGAGCACTCGTCCACCAGTTGTGTAGTAATTGCCGTCCTCTTTGCGCGTACCAGCATGGAAAACTGTCGCAGGCGAAAGAGTCGCCACAGATTCGAGCCCTTCAATCTTATCGCCCTTGCGAAAATTTCCAGGATATCCGCCAGCTGTCATTACCACGCAAGCGCTCGCCAACCGATGCCATCGAGTCGCTGCCGGATCAAGTTCTCCTGCCGCGCAAGTTGCCAAGGCCCTCGCAAGATCAAATCCCATCCTCGGAATGATTGCCTCAGCCTCGGGATCTCCCAGACGGCAATTGAATTCCAGCACTTTCGGTCCGTTGGAAGTGAGCATCAATCCAAAATAGAGGAAGCCCTGATATGGCCGCCCGTCTTTCGCCATGCCGCGAAATCGTCGGCGCGATAATTGTCTCTCGAATTTCTTTCGCAAGCTCCGCCGGCAACAGGTCATCCGACGAAATCGCGCCCATTCCACCCGTATTCGGCCCTGCTCGCCATCGAGCGCGCGCTTATAGTCGCGCGCTGGCGCCATTTCCACGGTGCGTTGTCCGTCAGTGAGTACAATCACCGACAGTTCGGGACCTGAGATCGCCTCTTCAATTAAAACGCGGGCGGCGCCATCTCCAAATTCGCGCTGCACCATTAAGCGATCGAGAAACTCACTTGCCTCGTCGCGATTTTTCGCGACCAGCACACCTTTTCCCGCGCAGAGTCCATCCGCTTTAATTACTGCGGGCCATTTAATATTTGCGAGTTTTTCCTCAGCACTTTCGTGCGGTCGTAAACACGCCTATCGTGGCGGCCGTTGGAATTGCATGCCGCTGCATGAATTCCTTCGCGAAAATTTTGCTGCCTTCAAGTTCCGCCGCCGCGCGCGTCGGCCCCAGCAGCGCCATTCCGCGCTTTGCGAATTCGTCCGCGACTCCGCGAACCAGTGGTAGCTCCGGTCCTATCACGGTGAGGTCCGCGTGTAATTTCTCGGCAAGCGCCGCGATCGGCTTCCACATCACCGATATCCACCGGAATGCATTCCGCATTCGTCGGAAATTCCGCCATTTCCGGGTGCGCACCACACATCGGTCACAAGCGGGCTCTGCAATAACTTCCACACCAGATGCGTGTTCGCGCCCGCCCCCACCAATTACCAGGATTCGCATTTGCCGCACGATAGACAAAGCGCGCGTGAGTTGTCAACGCCCCGAACGCACATGTCGTGCTGTGTTCCGTGCTTGCTCATCTCGCCGAGTCATGATGAGATTCAAACATGGCGCACTTCGCGGCAAACATTCCGTGGGACTTGGTTTTGCTTTTTCTGCTGCTCGGCGCAGTAATTCCCTGGCGCGGCGCAGTGCGCATTCGAAAACTGCTCGCCAAACCTTCGCTTTCACAGGCCGAGCGCATCGGTACCTATGCATCCACAATCGCGTTTCAATGGCTGCTCACCGCAATCGTCGCGTGGAGATGCGTCGCGCATCACTACGAAGCTCGCGAGCTTGGGCTGGTCGTCGAAAACAGATTCCTCACCGCAATCGTCGCGAATCTCTTCGCCACTTTTTTTGGATTTCTGCAATCCTTCGCCGCTCGGCGCATGGCAACATTGCCGGATCCAAGTAAATCTCGAATCGCCGCTCTGGCGTTGCGACTAATGCCAGAGACTTCGATCGAGACTCTCGTCTTTATCGCGCTATGCGTAACCGCTGGTCTGTGCGAGGAATTTTTGTATCGCGGTTTTGTTTTCGCGGCGATCGTTCGTGCCGCCGGAGTGCCGCTCGCGCTCCTCGGATCGTCCGCAATGTTTTCGCTGGCACACATCTACCAGGGTCGCCGCGGACTCATCACAACTTTTATTCTAGGAGTCCTTTTCGCGGCGAGCAGAATCTGGACCGGAAACCTGATTCCAGCAATAGCAGCACACGCCGTCGTAGATCTCGCCGCAGGACTGGTAGCCGTGCGTTATCTGCGCCGCGCCATTGCGAATGCGGCGATTCGTGCTGCAGAGCCGGTGGCCGAAGCAGCTGGGCGTTAGTAATATTCAATTTATTTTACTATATGATTACCGATACCCAGAAAATTACGATGTCAGGACACGAGGTCTCCGTTTCATCAAAAGCCGCGATCCGCGAAATTCTCTCTGCTCATGCGGCCGTGCTCTCAGATGATAGGATCGAACAGATTCAGCGGTACTCCGGCCTCTTACTCCTTTGGAATGATAAACTTAACCTCACGGCAATCGAAAATCCGGCCGAGATAATCTCCCGACATTTTGGTGATTCCATGCTCGGATTGCCATATTTCCCGAAAAGGGTCGGCTCGCCGACGTCGGAAGCGGCGCCGGCTTCCCTGGTCTGGCCGTAAAGTTATTCCGTCCAGAGCTGGAAATCCTTTTGATTGAACAAAATACAAAGAAGGCTGCTTTTCTGAACGAAGCTATTCGCGTCGTAGGTCTTGCTAGCGCTGCGGTTCAGCGCAGCAATTACTTGGATTTGCCGGCCAATATCCCGCGATTTGACCGAATTACCACCCGCGCATTGGGTGATTACCGTCAACTATTAGGTTGGGCGCGCGGCAAGCTGGCTTCCGACGGGCAGATTGTTCTGTGGCTGGGAGCGGATGACTCCGCAAAGCTCTCCGGGTTGACGGACTGGATATGGGAACCTCCGATCCGAATGACAGACAGCCGTCGCCGCGAACTGCTAATCGGCCGCCCAAAATAGACGGCGACGCTTCTCACCCCAGCCAGATTAGCCTAGGAATAGTCAACTTGATGGATTTAGGCCTACTGCGTGTCGAAAATTGTTTCACGTGAAACAATTTGTGTATGTACGGCGATCCTTGTGGCGTTTGGAGCCTCTACATAGAAGGCGTGTAATCGGCAGATCGGCATGTAGTCACGACCGGAGCGTGCTTAAAGCCTCCATCGCGAAGTACTCAAACAGCTATAGAATTGATGCGGACGCCGCCTAAGACGTCCAAAGTGTTTCACGTGAAACACTTTGCGACCAAAATGACGCCAATATGTTTCACGTGGAACATATTGCGCCGTACGCCAGACTGGGTCTCTACAGTGACCCGCTGAGCGGGCGCAAATTGCGGCAGGCAGACACGAGATAGCGCAAATTGTTTCACGTGAAACAATTTGGGACGTTCTGAAGGCTATTCTCATCTTTGGCCAGCCCAAAGACGCTCGCTACTCCAAGCCCCGAAAATTGCGACGCAAAATGTTTCACGTGAAACATTTTGTGCTCGTTGAGTGAACTATTGATAGAGGCTGGGTATGAGTCTTCTGGCAAAGCCTACCTGTCGTGACGGGCGAGCGGAGATATACCAGAAATCGGCCAATCCAGACATATGGCAACCCTGTCGACCCCGAAGTAGCCAAATTGTTTCACGTGAAACAATTTGCGATCACCATCGTTGCTGGTATGTTTAGAGCTTATGAAGTCCATGCCGTATAGCCTTCCCAGTACAAAATGTTTCACGTGAAACATATTGCGTACAGAATCGCCATCTGTTAGATTCGCGACGCCAGAATTAGCTCGGGGGATTCATTTTGGCCAGAATCATCGCAATTGCCAATCAAAAGGGCGGAGTGGGAAAGACCACCACTGCCGTGAACCTGTCCGCCTCGCTCGCCGCAGCGGAATGCCGGACGCTGCTCGTTGACTGCGATCCTCAAGGCAATACAACTGGAGCGATCGGGTTTCCCAAGGATCCGGCTCGGCGAACTCTTTACAACGCCTTGATTCTCAAAGAGCCCCTCGATCGAATCATCGTAAAAACCCAAGTAGAGGGCCTCGATCTGATTCCCTCTGATAAGAATCTGGCTGGAGCTGCGGTGGAACTGATTTCATCCGAGAACCGCGAGTTTCATCTCAAGACGTCTTCTGTCGAACATTCGGGAACAGTATCAATTCGTTATGATCGATTGCCCGCCTGCGCTGGACTTGCTTTCGCTCAACGCGCTGGCCGCGAGCGATGCGGTGCTCGTTCCGATTCAATGCGAATACTTGGCGCTTGAGGGAGTTTCGGAATTGCTCGATACGCTGATGCGGATCCGGCGGTCGTTGAATCCGGAGCTGGCGATCGAGGGCATCCTGTTGACTATGTACGATGATCGCACTACACTATCTAGACAAGTTGCTTCGGACCTGCGCAGCTTTTTCGGCGCCCAGGTTTTCTCAAGCGTGATTCCGAGAAACGTGCGCCTGGCCGAGGCGCCGAGTCACGGAAAGCCAATTATTTTTTACGACATACATAGTAAAGGCGCGGAAGCTTACATTCAGCTCGCCAAGGAGGTTATCTCGAATGACCAGAAACGCACTGGGCAAGGGACTGGGAGCGTTGATACGGGAACCGGAGACGCAGCACCCGCAGCATCAGCCGCCGCAGCAGGGGCAGCAGCCGGTGGCTCCGCAACAAGTGCCGCAAGCGAACCAATCAGCGGGGACAGCGACAGCGGCAGCACTGGCGCCGGCGAGCCAGGTGGGGATCCCACACCAAGTTGATATCGATCTGATCGAGCCGAATCCGTTTCAACCGCGAACGCATTTTCGCGAAGAGGCGCTCGAAGAACTCGCGCAGTCGATTCGTTCGACCGGCGTAATTCAGCCGCTGGTGTTGCGCCGCAAGGGTGCGCGATTTCAAATCATTGCGGGCGAACGGAGATGGCGCGCATCGCAGCGCGCGGGGCTTCACAAAGTTCCCGTGATTGTGATGGATGTGCCTGAAGAACAGGCGCTGGAAATCACGCTCGTAGAGAATTTGCAGCGCGAAGATCTAAATCCAGTGGAAGAAGCGCGGGCCTACGATCGCTTGATGACTGAATTTCAGATGACGCAGGAAGAAGTCGCAGAAAAAACCGGGAAGGACCGCACGACGATTGGAAACGCTGTGCGATTGCTGAAACTTGAGCAACCCGTTCTGGATTTGGTGGAGCAGGGAAAATTGAATGCCGGTCATGCTCGCACACTGCTGGGGGTTTCTGATCCAGTGCTGCGTACTGCGCTCGCAGTAAGAGTTGCTCGCCGCGGGATGACTGTTCGTCAATTGGAGCGATTCACATCGCGACGCTTGCGGTTGGTGAAAAGAGATGACGACCGGCACCTGCTCCTGAAGTCGATCCGAACACGCAGGCAGCGATCAACGAATTGGCGAAGCACTTGGGGACTCGAGTAGGAATCCGAGTGAAGTCAAAGCTGCGGCCGGGCGCGCTGATGATAGAGTATTACGATGACGAGCAGCTGGCCGGTATCTACGACAAAATAATGCATTAAGCTACAGATGTAGTATAACGTCGCATCCCAACTTCTTTTGGTCTTGACCCCATTGCGGATTCGTTAGAAGAGTTGCAGGTGCCGCAGCTCTCATAATTTCTGAAGGGATCGGAATGGCCTGGCCATTTTCGCGCCAATCTGGGAACTGCAAGGATAATAGCTCGAACGACTGGTCTGGATTCCTCGACAAGACGGTGCGTTTCGAGGGCACCCTCGAGTTTTCCGGAACCTTGCGCATTGAAGCGCAGGTGAAGGGAAACATTCTGTCTGATCAGACTCTCGTTCTTGGCGAGGGAGCGAAGGTCGAAGGCCAAATCGAGGGCAATCACGTAGTGGTTGCAGGGCGATTTGATGGCGTGATTTTTGCGAAGGGCCGCGTGGAGATTCAGCCGGGTGGAGTGGTGACTGGCGAGATTCACACTCCGTGTCTGGTGATCGAGCCGGGCGGAATTTTTGATGGGCGATGCCACATGAGCGGTTCGGCGAAAGCGCAGCCGGTGGCGATTCCGTTTCGCGCAGTGAGCCAGGGTTGAGCGCCGAGATTTAGTTTCGCCGTGCTTGTTTACCTTCCTTAGAGTGGTTCCTTGCGGTTTCGAATTTACGAGCTTTCAATCCGTGCAAATTTGTTTGATCGAGACATCTGAAGTAGCCGGCCGCGTGCGGTTGCGGGATGAGCACGGTGGGGATCCCGAGCATCGCCGGGGCGGAGTGGGCGGTCATTGTGGCGGATTATTTGTGTGGAAGCGGAGTCAAATTTGATTTGCGTTGTTCGCGTCGAGGTACGCCGAAGGGGCGCGGTATAATTCGCGGTGTGGAGATGGCGGAAGCGACTACAACTCGATTGACGGCGATGGCTAAGGCGGCGGGATGCGCGGCGAAATTGAATCCCGCGGTGCTTGATAGAGTGTTGCGGCGATTGCCGCGGCAAACTGATGCGCGCGTGTTGGTCGGGATTTGATACTAATGATGATGCTGGCGTGTACAGTTGAGTGCGGAGATGGCGCTGGTGCAGACGGTGGATTTTTTCACGCCTATTGCGGATGACCCATTCATGTTTGGACAGATCGCGGCGGCGAACGCTTTGAGCGATGTGTATGCGATGGGCGGACGTCCGATTTCGGCGCTAACGATTCTTGCGTTTCCGGAGCACGGCGATGCGGCGATTCTTGAGCAGATTTTGCGCGGCGGACTTTCGAAAATGACGGAAGCAGGATGCAGCGTTGTGGGAGGACATTCGATCCGCGATGAGGAATTGAAATTTGGATATGCTGTGACGGGACTGATTCATCCAGAAAAAATTTGGCGGAATGTGGGAGCGCGACCTGGTGATGTGTTGATTTTTACGAAGGCGCTTGGAACGGGAGTGATCACGACCGCGTTGAAGCGCGGCCAAGCTTCGGTTGCGAGCGTTGCGGCCGCGGAAGCTTCGATGACTCGATTGAATCGCGATGCGGCTGAGGCGTTGCACGAAGCCGATGCTGATCGCGAATTCACGCATGCTGTAACCGATGTAACTGGATTCAGTTTGCTCGGGCATGCGCGCGAAATGTCGCTTGGCGATCCGGCAAATGGAATCGCGGCGGTGTCGCTTGAAATTGAGTTTACGGCGCGATCGAATATTTGCCTGGAGCGGTGGAAGCTGCGCGCGGCGGAAATTTTTCCGGCGGGCTAAACAACAATCGCGCGTTTATTGGCGAGTGCGCGGGGTTTTTAGAGCCGTGGCGGAAGAATATCGCGCGCTACTTTTCGATCCGCAAACGTCGGGCGGTTTGTTGATCGCAGCTGCACCGGCAGGCGTGGAAAAAATTCTTGCTGCGATGTCCCGGCACAATGTGGCTGCGAGAAAAATCGGGCGCGTATCGAAAAGACTTCGCCGCTGATTCATGTGAACTAATCCCCACCTACGCATCGAAACCTGGAATGGACACAATCACACACGCGTTTGCCGGAGCGCTGATCGGCAAAGGAATTTTCGCCAGCCGCCGGAAGGCAAACGAATGCGATGGCTGCTAATGAGTTTTCGCAGCCAGCACGCGTAGCGATTTTCGCGGCGACATTGGGGCGGCGTTTCCAGACATTGATGTTTTTTATGACGCGGTGTCTCACGATCCGCTCGCGATGCTGAAGTATCACCGTTACATCACGCACTCATGGATTCTTCTGCCGGTGTGGGCATCATTGCTGACGTTGATCACCCGATGGGTCGCACGGCTATTCAAGATTCAGTCGCCATCTTTCGGATGGACGTGGCTTTGCTATGCAGCGGGAATCGCGAGCCACATTCTGCTCGATCTGGCGACGTCTTGGGGGACGATGTGCTGGAGCCCGCTGAGCCGGGTGCGCGCGACATGGGATTTGATTTTCATTGTCGATTTCACGATGACGGCTCTGCTGCTGTTGCCGCAGGTGGCGAGTTGGGTTTTGCGCGAGCAGCGGGTGCGGCTGAAACGGGCGTCGCGAATGTGGGCGCTCTTCACGAGCTGGCGGTGGGGGTTTATTGGGTTGGCGCGGCAGAGAACGCAAATTTTTCACCATATGTTGTAATCGCTGCGAGCTTTCTGATTGCCTGCTTATTTTTTATACCGGCAATCACAGGCCGCGGAGCAGATCTGCGGCGGTCGACGTGGGCGCGGATTGGCCTCGCCGCTGGGATCGGGTATTTGGTTGCTTGCGCGGTAGCGCATGAAGTCGCATTGAAGCGAGTGCAGGCTTTCGTAGCGGAAGGAAAACTTGAGGTGCGATCGCTGGCAGCGTTGCCGATGGCTCCATCGATTTGGCGGTGGGAAGGATTGATTCTGACAGACAACGGCGTGCTGCAAATGCATGAAGACTTGTCTGCGGCCGGCGACGAAAGATGTTCACGTGTTTGAGGACACCGCGCCGCCGGAGAATACTGGCGCGAATTCGCGATCTGCCTGAGGCGCAAACTTATTTGTGGTTCGCACGATTTCCGCTATACAGCGTGACGCAATCGAATGGCGAGACGAATCTGGATATTTCGGATGTGAGATTTTTTAGCGTGCGGGGCGGACGTTCGCCGGGATTTACGTTTCGAGTTGTATTTGATTCAGCAGGGAATGTGATTCGGCAAGGGATGTTGAATAGAGGCCGATGAACGTAGGTTTGGTGCCGCGCCGACGCGCTCCGTAAAAACCAGATTTTTTATTAAGATTACCCAGGCCCTGCGGGGCCTGGGCTGGCGTTTAGCGTGCGGCCGTACAGGCCGCAGGACGGAGAAGGCGGAAGCAAAGGCGACGGCAAATACAACGGCAAAGGCTGCCGGACGTAAAGTCCGGCGCTACGGATGCAAAAGCGAAGGCAGTTATCTATGGTTCCCAAAGAAAAATCGCAGCCGGACTTAGCTTCGTTATTTCTTGACGTCGGCGGGGAGGATTACTACCTGGCGCTCTTCGCCTGTGCCTTCGCTGGAGGTGCGAATGCCAGCGAAATCTTGAAGAGCGAGATGGACGATGCGGCGCTCGCGGGCGGCCATGGGATTCAGGCGAAATGGCTGGCGGGATTCGCGAACGCGTTCGGCGGCTACGCGAGCGGCGAGCTTCAATTCTTCGATGCGAAGAGAACGGTAGTCACCGGCATCGAAGCGGATGCGATCGAAGTTTGGCGGATCGAGGCGCAGCGAGCGAACAGCGAGATATTCTAGAGCGAGCAGCAATTCAGCGCTGTGTTCGAGAAGCAAGCCTTCATCGGCGCCGCTAAAAATTACGGTGACCTCGGGATGTTCGTATTCGCCCGCAGCCTGCGCGGAAGAAGCGGTGCGAATCTCATACTTCAGCGCGAAGCCCGTTTGAGGAAGAATGGCGTCCAACCATTTTCGAAGCGCTTGAACAGCCGCTTCGCGGTCGAGCCCGCCTTCGCGAATGTAGGATTTCATCTGAGGCTTCATTTCACACTTTGCGAGAATCGCGCCGCGTTGGAATTCGAAACCCGGCGATGCAGACAGTTTAATTTTTCTTCTTGAGCGCCTTCGCGGGGACGGGCATCGGCATCTTCCGGTTTAGATACAGCTGCTGGGCCACCGCGACAACGTTGGTAGTGAGAATATACAGCGTCAAGCCGCTGGCAACGGGAAAAATGATAAACATTCCGCCGAACATGATGGGCATGAGGGCCATCATGCGCTGCTGCGATGCGTCGGTGGAAGGCATGGGAGTCATCTTCGTTGCGAGATACATCGTCAACGCCATCAGAATCGGCAGAATTAAATAAGGATCGCGCGCGGAAAGATCATGAATCCAGCCGATCCAGGGAGCGTGGCGCAGCTCGATGGTGTAGGTCAACATGCGATAAAGGCCGTACCAAATGGGAAGCTGCACAAGCTGGGGCAAGCATCCGCCAAGGGGATTGATACCCTCGCGCGAATACACCGCCATAATTTCTTCCTGCATCTTGGCTTTGCGAGGATCGCGCATGGAATATTTCTTGTAGCGATCCTGAATGGTGCGGATTTCCGGCGCAACTTTTTGCATTTTCTGGCCGGACTTCAGCGTTTTGATTTTCAGCGGCAGCAGCACCATGTTGATGCCGACGGTGAGAAGGACGATGGCCCACCCGTAATTCGGAATCCATTTGATGCATCCAGCGCAAAGTGTAAAAAAGCGGTTCAGCGATGATGGAGAGCCAGCCGAACTGCACGAGCTGATTCAGCGGGGGACGAATGGCTTTCAGATCGTCGAGATCTTTGGGGCCGACGAAGAGCCGCACTTCAATCGGTCCACCGCGACCGCTGCCTGCGGCCATTTGCGGAACGAAATCTTTGTCGGTCTTGCCATCGGCGCCAACGAAGTCACGCGCAACAGACCAATCGGTGAGCGATAGATCGGCGTCGAGAGTTGCGGGCTGCCCAGCGAGCGCGCCGGTCTGTTGCAACGGAGGTAGGAACGCGGCGGCGAAATAAGTGTCGTCGATGCCTACAAATTCGAGCGGGCCCGGCTGCAGCTTGGGCGCATCGGGCTGCTTGGGCTGGCCGACATTTTTGTAATTGAGCTGCTCGACTTTGCCAGCCTGGCTGTAGAAAACGTAGGTACTCAGAGATGCGTGATATGCGGTGGCGTCGCCGAATCCGCCGCGCCAGGCGATGGAGAAAGGAATGTCGTGGCCATCGAGTTTTACCTCGGCGCTTAGTTCGGCGATGTAGGTGGAATCAAATTTCAGTTTCTTGGTGACTTCGAGATGGCCATCGCTCCAGGAGAATTCCACTTCGGCGGGGACTTGTAAGGTGGTGTGCTCGCCAGCGTTCGCGCCTGTGCCGGATTTGATTTCGTAGAGTCCGGAATTCGCGGCGGCTTCGAGTTTCGGATCCTCGAGCACGATGGACATTGGCCAGCCGGAAAGTTTTGCGGCATCGGGGTGGACAACGTCGAGCGTATGCGGCGGCGTTTGCTGTCGTCTGTGTATTTCGTGAGAAGCCAGCTTTGGACGATGGCGCCGCGATTGGAAAGTTCGACGCGCGATACGGGTGTATCGATCTCGACCAACTTTTCAGCCGTAGCGACATGAGCCGGGGCAGGAACGCCGGTCTGCGGCTCAACGCTGGTGATTTGCGCGCCGATTGCGGCGGATTGCGGCTGCGATTGTTGCTGCGGAGTTTGTGAAGCGACTGGCGAAGTTTGCTGAGGCGGCGGATTAGGCGGGAGTTGCGGTTTATACAGGAAGGAGAAAGCGACGATAACCGCGAGAGCGAGCGCCGCTGCGATGAGGGTGCGCGTCTCTTGAGACATCTCTTTCTGTTCGCTCATCGGCCGGCTTCTCCTGCGTTCAACGAACTACCGCGTGCTTCGACGATTGTGTGTACGGCGCTCGGGAACGAAATCCACTCCGCCGCGCGAAAATGGTCTGCAACGGAGCAATCGTTTTGCGGCAAGCCAAACGCCGCGGCGCGCACCGTGCAATTGCAATGCTTCTTCCGCGTAACGCGAGCAAGTGGGATAGAACTTGCAAGGCGAAGCCATCGCGGGAGAGAGCAACGCTTGATAACAATGAACCAGGAAAATTAGAACGCGAGCGACGAGGCCGGGCTTGGGCTCTACTTCAGCGCGCTGCGCAGCAACGCGGTGAGCTCCGTGGTGAGGCGCGAAAAATCGGCTCGCGCCACCGAGGGGCGCGGATGAATCACAATGTCCCATCCCGCAGGTATCTCCAAGCGATGCAGCCGAAGCATTTCTTTGATGCGCCGCCGGATGCGATTTCGAACTACGGCGCCGCCCAGGGCCTTTTTTACGCTGATGCCGAAGCGGCTGCGCTTGGCATTGTTTGGGCGGTAGAAAATAATGAATTGCGAACTTGAGCGCCTGCGGCCGCCACGGTGAGCCAAATCAAAATCGCTGCGCCGCAGCAAGCGTGATTCCCGGCTCCATTTGAGTGCAGACTCACGCGGAGCATTCGCCTCGCCGCCGGTGTCCGGAGCGAAGCCGCGGGACTCAGACGGGCGTAATACGATGGCGCCCCTTCTTTCGACGCGCCGCGAGAACTTTGCGGCCTCCCGCGGTTTTCATGCGCGTGCGGAAGCCGTGTTTTTTATGGCGGCGCCGCACATTCGGTTGATAAGTACGCTTCGGCAAAGCAATTCTCCCAGTGAGCGTCGATGGACAGTACGGAAACGCCTAGTTTAGACGGCGGGTGTGGAAGGGTCAAGGAAGGGGCGACACCGCGATTAGCGCGGAAGCTTTTCTGGCATGTCGGCTAGCGCGTAGGCGAGGACCGCCATAGCGGCGGCGTTTTCGGCGAGTTCGTGCGGGATGACTTTGTCGAGCGTGTCGGCTGCGGTGTGGTGATAGTGAAAATAGACGCGGCCATCTTGCATGAGTCCGAAAACGGGGACGCCGCCTTTTTGCATGCCTTCGAGATCGGCGCCGCCTTCGCCGTTTGGAAATATTTGCGCAGAGCCGATTGATGCGAGCACGCGCATCGCGGGCTGGAGCATCGCGATGGCTGCGGGCGATGAACTGGTGCCGAAGCCGAGCGGATGCGCCGCGCCGGAATCGCTTTCGATTGCGGCGACGTGATTTGCGAAATCGGAGCTGTGCTCAGAATTGTAGGTCTTGCTGCCGGAGCCGCCATTTTCTTCGTCCATCCACGCGATGATGCGCAACGTGCGCGCGGGATGCAGGCCGAGCTGCTTGCAGAGATTTGCGACTTGCATGGCGACAACTACTCCCGCGCCATCATCGATCGCGCCGGTGCCGAGATCCCAAGAATCGAGATGGCCGGAAACAATGACGACTTGCTCGGGATGTTCGGTGCCTTTGAGATCGGCGATGACGTTGTAGCTGGCGATTTGCGGAAGCGTCTGCGGAGTGAGAACGAGATGCATCGCGACTCGGCCTTGCGAGACAAGGTCGGCGATGGTGTTTGCATCTTCCGCGGTGACGGCGGCAGCGGGAATTCCTGCCGCGATGCTCTGGCCAGTGTGCGGTAAACGGTAATCTGCGTCGCCAACGGAACGAACCAGCACAGCGACTGCGCCGAGTTTGGCGGCAGCTTGCGCGCCGAGGACGCGATACTGCACAGCGGCGCCATAGGCTGGAAACGACATGCCTGCGGCGGCGAGTTGCTTGTCATACATTTCGTTGAAGAGGACGATGCGTCCCGCAACTTTTTCGCGGCCGAGCGCGGTGAGCTCATCAAAATTATTTACGACAACGACTTCGGCGGAAAGGCCATCGGGCGGAGTCGCAGGGCTGTTGCCGAGCGCGGTGAGGACAATTCTCTGTGTGGTGTGCGGAGCTTGGCCGGGATACACGGTGAGTTCGGCGCGCTCTTCGCCGCGAACCCAGTGCGGGACCATAGTTTTTTCGAGCTTTACGTCGAGACCGAGCTGGCGCATTTCTCCGGCAACATAATTCGCGGCTTCGGTGGCTTGCGGCGATCCGGTGAGGCGCGGTCCGATATTTTCGGTGAGATGAGCGAGTTCCTTCCACGCGTAATCGCTGGAGAGCGCGGCGGCGCGGAGTTTTTCGAGATTGGCGATGAGTTGCGACGGAAGGGCCGCGGGGGGAGCGGCTTGTTCCTGCGCGTGAGCGCGCGTTAGGAGGGGCGCGGAAAAAAGTGCGGCGGTAATTGCGCAAGACGCCAGAGCGGGGAATAGTTTTCTAGGCACTTCGGTCTCCTGAACTGCGGCGTGCTCGTACTAGAAATTTTCAAGACTCAGCTCGCCTTGCTTGCCCTTCCATGCCGAATCAAAAGAAGCTTTCACCCATGCAGCATCGGCGGACTTTTCAGCTTCGAGCGATTTCCAGAGGCCGAAAAGCGAGCGCGGATTTCGTGCGTTGCGCGCCAAGTCTTCGCGAAAAACTTTTTCCGCTTCGGCTGGCTGACCGCTGCGAAGCAATGCGGCGCCCAACGATTCGCGGATTGGATAATACCAATCGGCAGGCTCGTCGTAGCGCATTTTATCCTGTGCGGAGACGGCGGCGCGCCAGTGTTCGATTGCGCTTGTGGAATTACCGCGAGCATAGGCGATTCGCGCGCTGAGTGAATGCGCGGCCAGATCGTGAATCGTGGACCAATCGCTATAGAGCATGCCAAACGCGGGGCCGGCTGGGAGCTGTTTGTAAATGGGATCCATTGCGGCGAGTTCGGCGTCAGCTTGTGCCACCTGATTCTTGGCCGAGAAAGCGCATCCGCGCGCGTAGTGCCAGAAAAAATTCAGACCGGCGAGTTTAGCGTCGGGCGCTGGGAGCGCGAGAACTTCGTCCCAGTGCGCGAAACGCAATAGGACAAAAATCGGAGTCGGAAGAAATCCTTCCGCGCCAGACATTTCGGAAACCGCGGCGCGCGCTTCCGATTCCAATTCTTTCGCGGATGAGAAAGCCAGCTCAAAATTTCCATCCATCGCTGCGGCAGCGGAAAGAAAATGAATGTTGTGATTCGCGTAGCCGATTGCGTAGGCGGGATTCGTAATTTGGCGGTCGCGGAGATATTGCTTATCGACTTCAACCGCAACTACATTGCTCTTCGCGGCTGCATCGTAATCGCCGGTGCGGATGTATATGTGCGCGGGCATGTGGACGAGATGTCCCGCGTTTGGAACGAGGGTTTCGAGGCGCTGAGCGCTGGGAAGCGCACGCTCGGCAAACGGCGAGGATTCGAGGGCGTGTATGTAAAAATGATTCGCGCCGACGTGATTCGGCGCGCGGCGAAGAACTGCTTCGAGTGTCGCGACAATTTCTTCGGTGCCGGGCGAGGGAGTGCCGTCCGTGGTCCAAAGTTGCCAGGGATTCAAATCCATCATGCTTTCAGCGAAGAGAGTGCCCGCGTCGGGATCATCCGCGTAGCGGTGGCTTAGATCGCGCATGGCGTTTGCGTAGTCGCGAGCGAGCGCGTGGTAATCGGCTTTCGGATTGATTGAAAAGCGGTGCGCGAGTGCGTCGACGTAGGCACGTTCGGCATCTGGCGCGGCGACTTCGAGCGACTTAGCTTTCTGAATTTCGTCAAAGGCTGCTTTTTCGGCGCCGGCGTCTACTTGATCCGCGTTGTAATTTGGGCCGAGCGCGAGGGCGATGCCCCAATGCGGCATGGGTTCGCGCGGATCGAGATCGGCGGCGCGCTGGAAAGACCGCGCAGCCTCAGCGTGATTGAATGCATAGACGAGAGTAAGACCCTGATCGAAAAACTTTTGCGCTTCGGGATTCGTCGTGGCGATCGGATGATGCAGAGCCCCCATGCCGTCAAATAATTTTGCGGGCGGCGCGGGCTTTTCTTGTGCGGCCATGCCGGCCATCTGCGCTGAGGCGGGGATGGCGATTGCGAAGAGCAGTGATGCGGTGATGACCCGTCTTGTGAGGAACACTAAAGAGATCCTCGCTTTCATGAAGAGTGATTGCCGAGTAGCGGAATTCTAACGAGAATCGGAGAAACGTCAACGCCAAGGCGCGGATGCCTTGATGGGATCGGCGAATCGCAAAGAACGCGGCGCGGCGTTCCGTGGCGAGTAACGCTCGTGAAATGCGTGAGCGGTTCCGGTCGAACTGAAAATTGATCGCTCCCGGCCGGGGTGTTGTTAAAGGTTTGAATGAGACTTGCTGAATTTTGCATCCCTGAAAGGTTGTTAGGGATCCCGGGACGCAGCCAAGCAATCGACATCACTGAGCGGCGAGGCGCTGGCGCAGCTTTTGTTTGCGCTGAAGGAGTTCGTTCAGTTCGGTCGCAGCTTCCGGCCGCGTCGAGTGACCTTCGATTTCTTTTTGTACCGCGAGCAATTCCTGTTCGGCTTGCCGCTGCTGCAACACGAGCAAGCAACTTTCGGCTTCATCCCAACCAGGATTGGAAGCAGTGGATTCGAATGCGATTTCAAAAAGTAATCGGCGATCCGGTTCTTCCAGCGAAGTGGCGAGCGTCGCCGCGTCGGGACGCTGGCCCTCGATGCAGATTGGCAGCAGCGCGTTGAAGATGCGCTCGGTCTCGAGTCCGCGATGCAATGAAGCCTCCGAGATATCGCGCGCGAGACGCTCACGAAATTCTTCGGACTCGATCAAGATTTGGACCAGGCGGCGTTCTGCGGGACGCGCGCTGCGGCCGATTAGTTCTGGACGCGTCTCCACGCGATCGCGGCGATCGGTGGCGGCTTTGCGCAGAGCTTCGCGCAAGACAGGCTCATCAAGCCGAAGCTGCTGCGCGATTCTCGTGGCCCATTCGGAACGCAGCAACGGATTCGCGACTCGCTGCACGTGTGGCATCAGAAAATTCACGGCGCGCAATTTGCCTTCGGGCGTGCTCAAGTCCATCTGCCGCGCGCGCGCAATTAAATAGTCCACGTACGCCGGAGCTTTGGACAACAACTCGCGATACTCTTCAGCCCCCTTTTTCTGAACAAAACTATCGGGATCGGCGGGTTTGCCATCGATTGGCGGAAGCGCAAGGACGCGCACTTCGAAATTCTGCTCGAGCAAAAGCGCGAGCGAGCGTTCCGTGGCAGCTTCGCCCGCATTGTCAGGATCGTAGTTCACGATGATGCGGTGAGTGAAACGGCTGAGCAGTTTGATTTGTGTTTCGGTGAGGCTGGTGCCGCAGCTCGCGACAACATTTGTAATTCCCGCGCGAGCTACGCCGATCACGTCCATGTAACCTTCTACGAGGACAGCAAAATCAGCGCGGCGGATTGGTTCCTTCGCGCGATCCATGTGATACAGCAAGCCACTCTTCGAATAAATCGGCGTCTCGGGAGAATTTAAATATTTCGGCATGTCGTCGCCTAGCGATCGTCCACCGAAGGCAACAACCTTTCCTGATTCATTCGCAATCGGAAACATAATGCGGCGACGAAAGCGATCGTAGATGCGGCCATTGGCATCGCGGCTTGCAAGGCCGGATTGCTCGATTAATTTCTCGGGAAATTTCTGGCGCAGATTTCGGATCAGCGATTCACCGCCCGAAGGCGCGTAGCCAATCAAAAAATGTTGAATAGCATTTTCATCGAGGCCGCGGTCTTCAAGATATGCGCGCGCGATTTTCCCTTCGGGAGTGGATGCAAGTTGCCGCGCAAAAAATGCTGCCGCTTCTTTATGCATCTCCACAAGCACAGTGCGTTGCTGATTGGTGCGACGTTCTTCGGGCGAGCGTTCGCGCGGCGCAGGGACCGGGATGCCGCATTTTTCAGCGACGACTCGCACAGCGTCCAGAAACGCAATCTTGTCCAGCTCCATTACGAATTTGAAAACATCGCCGCCCACGCCGCAGCCAAAACAGTGATAAATCTGCTTCACGGGATGTACTGCAAATGATGGAGATTTTTCGGAATGGAATGGGCACAGACCGACAAAATTCTGCCCGCTCTTGCGCAGCGACACATATTCGCCCACCACGCGAACGATGTCCGCCTGCTGCTTCACGCGATCCGCGAATGAACCTGCTTCAGCCATGAAATCCGCTCGGGCGGGAATTGATATTGTAACGCTTTGCCGGAACTGTGCGGCAGGTGCTCGGAAGATTCGAGTCTTACCGGCGAGCACGCCGCCGTATCGCGTACAGAACGACACGAATTCCTTTGTGGGTAGCTTCTCGTTCGAATCGCATTCCGAGTTTTCGCATGATGCGAATCGAGGCGCGATTCTCCGGCTGCGCGATCGCGATTACACGCGACAGCTTTACCTCGTCGAACGCGAACCGCATTGCTTCACGGGCAGCTTCGCTCGCAAGTCCTCGGCCCCAGCAATTCCTCGCGAGCCACCAGCCAATTTCAACTTCGCGATGGCCCTCTATCGTCAGTGGCTGCAATCCGCAGAATCCGAGCATCTTGCCATCGGGCTCGCGCACGATTCTCCATAAACAGAATTGTTTTGCAGCGGCGTGGCGCATCTGGCGGCGAATGAATTCACGAATTTGATCGTCGTTCCACGGCGCGCCATCATTGATGTAGCGCATCACTTCAGGATCCGTCGCGATCGGGCGGAATGAGGCGAAATCGAAGTGACGCCACGGCATCAGCTGCAGGCGTTTTGTTTTCAGAGCATTCATTGAACGCTAAAGATGCGCGGCAGTGCGCGGAACTCCAGCAAAGCTCAATCTTTCAGTTCGACGATCATAATCGCAGCGCCGCCGCGATCTTCGGCTTCCGGAGACGTGCGCGCAACAAGCGGATGCGCGGAAAGAAATTCCCCGAGCCCACGCCGGAGCGCTCCTGTTCCGTGTCCGTGAATCACGCGCAGTCGAGTCAATCCCGCAACTGCGGCCTGATCGACAAATTTGTCTACGCGGCGCGAAGCTTCTTCCACCGTGCACCCGATTACATTGATCTCCTGCGCTGATGCTTCTTCGCTAGGCTGCGAAGTTACACTTATGGAGGCGCGCGTTTTCGCAGAGGCTTTCTTCGCTTGCTCCTCAACAATGGCGGTGATGTCGTCCAGCGGAACTTTCATCCGCAACGAACCCGCCTCAATTTCCGCGCCGCGCGAATCTATCCGCCGCAGCACCACAGGCGAAGGAAATCCCTTCACGCGAAGGCGTACGCCAGGCACAAGGAGCGCGGTCTCGATCGCTTTATCGACCGGCGCGGCCGCGGGCCCCAAATCAGCCTGTGATTCGGAAAGTTGCTGAAGAACTGCGGCGTCGGCTTCGTCGCGCGCGACGGCATGCGATTTAATTGCGGCTCGCTTGCCTTGTTTCTCAAGTTGCGCGCGCAGTTCCCGATCTTTCACGTCGGCGATCGCTCGCTCCGTGGCGGTTTCGTGCTGTTTGATCGCCGCGGTGAAATTTTTCTCGAGCTCCGCGATTCGCGCCCGCTGGCGTTCCACCCATTCGCCGCGCAATTCGGCGCGTTCGCGTTCGAGTTCCCCAGATTTTTCGTTCAGCTCGCGACGCAGGCGATCCACTTCTTCGCGGCTGCGTTGCAAATAAGCGATCAACTCCGCGGCTTCGCGGGCTTCGGGAGTGATTTGTTCTCGCGCTCGCGCAATCACGTTTGCCGGCAAACCCAAACGCTCGGCAATCGCGATGGCGCTCGAACCGCCCGGCACTCCGACAAGCAAACGGTGAGTTGGACGCAGGTTTACTGCGTCGAATTCAACTGCAGCATTCAGCACACCTTCAGTCGTAGAAGCCCACGCCTTCAGACGATCGTGGTGCGTTGTCGCGATCGCGAGGCAGCCCTTGGAGTGAAACTCCTCAAGCAATGAAACTGCGAGCGCAGCGCCTTCATCTGGAGCAGTGCCAGTGCCGAGTTCATCCATCAATACAAGCGAACGAGAGGTAGCCTCGCGCAGCATGCCGCTCAAATTCAAAATGTGCGCCGAAAATGTGGAAAGGTTTTCCGCGATGGATTGTTCGTCGCCGATATCGGCAAGCACATGATCGAAGATCGGAAGCTCTGCCGTTTGCGCCGCAACAGGAATTCCCGATTGCGCGGCGAGCGCAAGCAGACCGACTGTTTTTAACGATACGCTTTTGCCGCCAGTGTTCGGGCCGCTGATCACGAGAATTGTTTCTGCGGCGCCAAGTTCAAGCGTCATCGGTACCACGCCGCCGCCTGCTGCGCGCAGCCGCGCTTCCAAAACAGGATGACGCGCCGCTTCCAATTTCAGAAAATTGCTTTCGTGAAACACAGGCAGAGTGCAATCGTATTCGCGCGCGTAACGTCCGCGGGCAAAAATCGAATCGAGTTCTGCGATCGTATCCGCGGCAAATTTCAGCGCGGGAAATTGTCCGCGCAAGAGGTCTGTGAGCTCCGCAAGGATTCGCGCGATTTCTACGCCCTCGTCTTCAGCGAGCTGGACGAGTTTATTGTTCAGCTCGATCGCAACCAGCGGTTCAACGAAAATTGTTTGTCCCGTCGCGCTGGCTCCGTGCATGATCGCATCGCGAACACCTGACTGGCGCCGGTCCGCCGCGCGCACGGGAATTACATATCGATCGTTGCGCAGGGTGACGTAGTCCTCGCCCGATTCCGCGCCGCGCGACCGCAAAATGTCGCGCAAAGTTTTTTGAATACTGTCGCGCGTGCGTCCAATCGTTCCGCGAATGCGCCTCAGTTCGGGAGATGCGTCGTCGCTGATCCCCCATCGGGCAAAATCGCGTGGCGAATGGCTTTTGAAAGATGCCGAAAATCGCCAAGCTGAGATGTTCGCGCATGAAGACCGGGGCTGGGTTTCTGCGCGTCGCGGAAATATTCGCGCAGCCAGGCAGTGGTTTCGAGAAGCGACGCCGCGTCCAGAAATTCCATCGGCGTCAGCACCGCGGTCGAAGCAACGCTTTCGCACTGTTCCGGGCTTAACCGCGCTAGCCAGGGTTCGGGATCGGCGAGAGCGCCAAAACCTAGTTGCTGTTCGGCGCGAAGCCACTCCATCGCTTCGCGAACTAGCGCAAAATCTGCAGCGAGCAGCGCGCGATCTTGTGAAGGAGCAAGCGCTTCCACCGCGCGGCGACCGGGCGCACAAGTGGTGAAACCGCGAACGATTTCGCGCAGCCGGTGGAATTCTAGGAGGTCAAGAATCGAGCGGGACATACTTCAGTTTAGCCGGACTACTTTTTTCGCGCAGCCGCGCGCGGCTTGCCAAATTCTTCCACCATCGCCACTGCAATCGCATCCAGTACGTCTTCCGCGGGCTTGCTCTTCATCGTGTGGTTGTTTCCAAAAAAAGAAAACACAAGATTTTCGCCGCGCTTTGTTGTGGCGTATCCGGAGAGTGAGTTCACGTGGCCGAGCGTGCCTGTCTTCGCGAAAACATGGCCAGCCGCAGGAGTATTCTTCATTCGATCGGAAAGCGTGCCGTCTTCACCGGCGACCGGAAGCGAATCGCGGTACACCTGCGCCCATGGCAATCCTGAAACCCACCGCAATACTTTCGCCACAGATTCTGGCGTAACAAGATCGCTTCTCGAAAGGCCGCAAGCGTCGGTAAGGACGGCATCATCCTTGGTGATTCCGAGACTCGCGCGAAAATCTTCCGCAAATTTCAGCGCTGCGTCCGCCGATGGATCTCCTGTTTTTTCGCGCGCGGCGTCGCGCAGCAGCATTTCGGCGTGGAGATTCTGGCTCACCTTATTTACAACGCGAATTGCGTCGGCCAAAGGCAAAGAAATATGTTCGGCCAGCACCGTTGCTGCCGCAGACGTGGGTGCGGCTGAAAGAGAGTTCGTCGGCGCGGCCGTCTCTGCATGTTTCGCTACTGCTTTCCCATAAATCTGAACGCCGCGAGATTCGAGGAGCTGCTTCAGCAACGCAGCTGCATATTCCGCAGGGTGTCCAATCGCAACGCCACTCGATCGCATTTGCGCATCCTCGGGGACGCTGCCGCTGATGAAAAGCTCGTCAGTTCCCGGCTCGCGATCGAATTCAAGCTGCGGCTCCGTTCCGCGCGCGCTGGTAACTGCCTGATTGTGAATCTGCATCAGGTCGCCGACCCAAGGTTCCACTGTATAGGCAATGGGAGCGCCGGCCTGCGCGCCCGGCCCAACGTCGACGAAAAGTGTGCCGTCATTTATTTCCAGCGCGGAAACAGGCGCGCCGTAGGCCCACAGCATGTCGTCAATCGACCAGCCGGAGGGGTATCGGCCGCCCGCAAAGTAGCTGTCATCGCCCACAATGTTTCCCGTAATTTGTTTCACGCCGCGAGCGACGAGTGCATCAGCCAGCTCCGCCAAAATTTTTTCGGGTGGGCCATCGCGCTGCGTTTTTTCGGCGTAGGGCATTTGCCGATTCGAAAGATTTGGATCGCCGCGGCCCACAAGAATCAAATCGCCAGACAACACTCCATCGGCCGTCACCGATGCGTGAGTTTCGAGCGTCGTGTGAAAGCGATATTCGGCACCGAGTGTCGCGAGCACCAGAGCAGTCGTGAATAGTTTTGCGTTCGAAGCTGGAGCAAAATAACGGTCGCCGTTTTGAGCAAACAGAATTTCGCCGCTATCGGCATCTTCGACGATCAATCCCCAATAGCCTCGATTCACATCGGCGGCTGAAAGAATTTTTTGCACGCGCCTTTGAAAGGTGGCAGCGTCCGCGCGTGTTGGTGCAGGCCGTTGCGCTACGTGAGCCGGCTTTGCTGCAGCATTCGCGGCAGATTGCGCATGAGTCTGCGCTTCGGTTCCGTATCGCGGCGCGAGAATTGCACAGCTTGAAATACACAGCGCCAGAAGCACGCGAATTCTTAATGCCGTTATGGTCTGAGTTCGCATCTAATGTCAAAGCCCAGTGAACATTGTACCCCGAGGCCCAAGGCCTTAAGATGAACTCCCTAAGGAGGAAGTCAATGCGTAAAGCAGTTTCATTTCTACTTGCCGCTATGCTGATGGCACTGCCGGTGCTCAGCGCGGACCAGGACAAAGACCAGGACCGGCTACGCAATTGCGGTGTCGTGATGCGGGAAATTTTGAATATCCCTGACGACATCCCACAGAATTTAATCGACAAGGCGGAGTGCGTAATTGTGTTTCCCTCCGTGTTGAAAGCTGCGTTCCTAGTCGGCGGAAGCTACGGCCGCGGCGCGATGACGTGCCGCTCCGGCGATGCCTTCAATGGTCCTTTCGGCACACCTTCAATGATGGCGCTGGAAGGCGGCAGCTTCGGAGCTCAAATCGGCGGACAAGCCACGGATTTTGTTCTGCTGGTAATGAATGACCGCGGCGCACGCGCGATCTTTGACAGCAAAGTGAAGCTCGGCGCGGAAGCCACAGTAGCGGCGGGTCCAGTGGGACGCGACGCCGAAGCGGCCACAGACGCCACCATGCGCGCGGAGATCCTTACCTATTCGCGTTCACGTGGATTGTTCGCGGGTGTGTCACTCGAAGGCTCTTCACTTCGGGCGGATAACGACGCCAATGAACGTATCTACGGAAAGAAAATCGGACCGCGCGAATTGGTGTTGCACGGTGGAGCGCCCGCTCCTGCGCCGGCGAAAGATTTGCTCGATGTGCTGAACCAACATTCGCCACCGACAAATCATAAGTAGCTCCGCAGTTACCACTCTGTGGCGCGGGTTTTGTTCGCACTTATTCTTGCGAATGAGATCCGCGCCGATTTTTTTGCGGCACCTTTCGCGAGACGACAAAATTTGCGCAAGTCATTTGCGTCCCTTAGTCTGACCTCGGGAAATCATCGAAGAAATGACCGCGCATAACGAATGCCCGATTTGCAAGAAGCGCAAGGGCGCGCGATTTTGTCCAGCGCTTGGCCAGACGATCTGCGCGATCTGCTGCGGCACCGAACGCGAAGTCAGTATCGATTGCCCTGCTGATTGCACACATTTAATTTCAGCGCATCGATATGAGCTGCAGCACCATAAGCCCGTCGTCGCTGCCGACATCCCGTTCCGCGATGTTTCGTATCCGCCAGATCTGATTCACGAATTTCGCCCGGTTGTTTCAGGTCTCGCGTATGCCGTACTGAAAGCCGCCGATGAGAATCCTTCAGCCACCGATCCTGATGCGCTAGCGGCCCTCCAAGCCATCGCAGAAACCTATCGAACACTTGGTTCTGGTCTGTATTACGAGAAGCCGCCGGCGGGCGGCCCTCCTCAAGCGATTTATACGTCGCTCGCAAAATTTCTGGAAGATTTCAAACAGAAGAGCGCCGATCAGCCTGGCGCTCCACGCATCGCAGACACAAAGATTTTCTATCTTCTCGTGTTCCTTTTTCGCGTTGGCAAGCAACAAACAAATGGCCGGCCGCGCGCACGGATCTTTATCGAATTCTTGCGCACGCAGTTTCCGAAGATGACGCAGCCGCAAGCCGAACCCAGCCGTATCATCGTCCCTTAAAGGGTTGACGGCGCGCCGCGGACAGGGCAAATTCATTCAAAAGGAGCAATCATCAATGGCCAACGAATGCACTCATCTCGGCGAAATCAAAAAAGTGAAGCCCAGCGGCAAAGGCTGTAAAGAATGCCTTGAAATGGGCGACACCTGGGTTCATCTGCGCCTCTGCCTCAGCTGCGGCCACGTCGGATGTTGCGACAGCTCGAAGAACAAGCACGCGACTAAACACTTTCACCAGGTTCATCATCCGATTGTTCAGTCGTTCGAACCCGGAGAAGACTGGCGCTGGTGCTATATCGACGAGATTTATATAGAGTAGCCACGCAATCTCAACCGCGCGGCGAAAGGCAGCTGCAAACGTGACCACTCCAAGCTTCGCTCGCCAACCCGAAACGTGGCCATCCCTTCCCATCGCGGAATGGCAGGCTACGAAAGATACTCTGCAACTTTGGACGCAGATCGCCGGCAAGATTCGCCTCGCGCTCTCTCCACGAATCAATCACTGGTGGCAGGTTGCACTTTACGTCAATGCGCGCGGGCTCACAACATCTCCGATTCCGTATGGCGCGCGCACCTTCGAAATTATTTTCGATTTCATCGATCACATGCTCGTCATCGAAACATGCGAGGGCGAAAGAAAATCTTTCCCGCTAGCTCCTCGCACCGTCGCCGATTTCTACGCTGAAATAATGTCTAGTCTTCGCGATCTCGGTATCACGGTAAAAATTTGGACGATGCCTGCAGAAATCCCAAACGCCATTCACTTCGAACAGGACCGCACGCACTGCTCTTACGATCCCGAATACGCGCACCGATTCTGGCGCGTGCTCGTCTCCACCGAAAATGTTTTCAACGAATTCCGCGCGGGCTTCATCGGCAAGTCCAGCCCGGTCCATTTTTTCTGGGGAAGTTTCGATCTAGCAGTCACTCGTTTTTCTGGCCGCCGCGCTCCTGAACGCCCCGGCGCAGATTCCATCACCAAAGAAGCCTACTCCCACGAAGTGATCAGCGCGGGCTTCTGGCCCGGTATGGGAGAAACAGACGCCGTGTACTACTGCTACTCGGCGCCTGAGCCGGCAGGCTTCTCAAACGCAAAAGTCTCCCCTGCCGCTGCCTTCTACTCCACGCAATTTTCGGAATTCATGCTGAAGTATGAGGACGTGCGAACCGCAGCTTCTCCGCGCGACGCGCTGCTGAGCTATCTCAATTCCACCTACGATGCCGCGGCAAATCTCGCAAACTGGAATCGCGCCGAGCTCGAGCGCAATCCTCCAAAATCCTAACCGCTCACAATCCTAGACCCGCGCCAGTTCCCCCAGCGGCAAACTGAATTGCGCCGGCAAAATTTTCCGCGCTGTAGCCCCAACATGCGAACTCAATCCATACTTCCGCCGCAGCAATTCAAATTTCGCAGCAATTTCCCGCTTGAATGACTCCGGCCCGTATGGCGCATGCTCGTACATCGCGCGAAGCCGCTGATAGATTCGCGCCGGCAGATTTTTCTGCGCCCACGGAAAAAATTCCCGCGCCGCGGAAGGCATCAATCTCAGCCCGCTGCCTGCAAACCAAGCCGCACCAGCGTCGCGGGCACTTCGCGCAAGCGAATCCAAATCCTCATCACGGTCGGTGACACCCGCGATCACCGGCATCGCAAACACTCCCGCCGCAATTCCGGCCTCGCGCAATTTCTGCACAGCTTCAAATCGCAAGTCCGGCCGCGGAGCCCTCGGTTCAAGCGATCGCGCCAACCGCACACGCGGCGTGATAATTGTCATATTTACGCTCACCGCAGATCGCTCAGAAATCCGCTTCAGCAATTCCAAATCGCGCAAGATCCCGTTCGATTTTGTGGTGATCGAAAACGAAAGGTCGCGCCGCTCGGCCATTCTTTCCAATATTTCTCGAGTAACTCCAAACTCGCTCTCCGCTGGTTGATACGGATCGGTCGCGCTTCCGATCGCAATGTGCTCGCTTTCAATTTCCTTCGTGGCCAGATCGCGAGCCACAATCGCGCCGGCGTTCGCCTTCGCATAAATTTTTCGTTCGAAGTCGCCGCCGTCCAGCTCCATATATTCGTGCGTGTACCGTGCGTAGCAATACTTGCAGCCAAATTCACACCCGCGATACGGATTGATTGTCCAGCGAAATGGCATCCGCGTTGAACTGCAGGTATTCAAAATGGATTTAACAGGAATTTGAAAATATTCAGTTCCGCGCTTGGCATCAGCCAAGGGAGATTCTGCGGCGAGGCGAGCTATGCCAACCAGTTGGCTGGCAGACTCCTGTGGCGCAGGAGCCGATGGCTCGGTGTCCCGGTGGCTCGGGACGTTGGGGAACAGGGAGGATGTGTGGTGAGTAGCCATACCCGCCTCGTCGCATATCGAGGCGCAGTATTTCGCCTTTTGTTCGCTTTGTCAACAACAATCTTTCGCTATTTGTTCGCCACGCGCACTCCGCCTGTTCCTCCTGCCTGAAACATGGGTTCCGCCGGCTTCCACGGCTCTATCCAATAATCCACCGCCAGCCACAAGCTCCGCGCGTGGGGCACCAACGCCAGTGACAACACCACCGCCGCTCCCATCCACCCCAGAATTTTCGTATTTACGGGTGCGTGCCACCACTCGGGCAGTTGCCTCGAAATCAGGTAGGCCACGATCATCACCAGCGCCACGACTCCGTAATTCACAATCATCGCGCCCACGTAATAGCCAGACTCGCGATAAAACTCCAATCCACACAGCGGGCACTCGTGATACATGCGATACGCACGGCGATAGAGTGGCCCGCGTCCGCAGCATGGGCAGCGCAATCGCAGCCCCCGGCGAATCACTACTCCAAACGGCTGCCGTGCCGGATGTACCGAAAGTGGCTCCATGCCTTAATTATAGTCGCTCCCGCCGCGGCCATCGGAATGGCCATTGGGACGGTACCTACTTTGCGCCCTTCGCTTGCAACCAGCGTCCCCCGCGTTGCACCCAGAATATAATTGGCTTCCGGAGCTCCCCATGCGATCCATCGGCATACTCATCCTTGACGACGACATCGCCAGCCACAGCGCGCTCGAGCAAATGCTCGATTCCGAAGGCTGGGCGGTTAGCGTCGTCACGTCTCCCGAGCGTTTGCTCCCCGAACTCGCCAAGGGCGAGACTCGTCTTGTAATCGCCAACGCCGCCCGCACCGGTCTCACCGGCCCAGTCTTTGAAATCCTGAAAGCGCTCGCGCTCGCTCCGGCAGTTTCTCAAGACAAGACCGTCGCTCGCGTCCTATTTCTTGTGCCCTCCGCCGTCGGCGCAGAAGCACAGCCCGCGCTTGATAGGCTCGGCCTTCCTTATCTTCTCAAGCCTTACCACCTCCACGACTTCCTCGAAAAAGTCAGCGACCTGCTCATGGAAGCAGGCGCCCTCGCCACACCCATGCGCCACATTCGCCGCGATCCGCGCGCAGACGTTCGCACCATCGGCGCCACTCGCACCAATCGCCTCGGACGCAAAGGCAACACTATGTTCGCGTCGCGCGAGGACTACTACATGACCGAAGAAGAACTCGCAGAGTGGGAACACAAAGAAGCCTCCGAAGCCGAAAAGAAGAAGAAAAAGCAGGAACAGAACCCTTACCTTACCTAGTCAGTTCCCGTCTGCAAGAATTTCCGTCCGCACCGTTCAATTCATGAGCGACATTCCGCCCGCGCATCGCGGCGGCTGCCCCAAGGAGGGCACATGGATCGGACAAGTTTATTTGGATGGGTAGGATTTCTAGCACTCACAGGCATTGGAGTGCCCGCACTCTTGGCGAGCGCTGGCGCTCCGCGTCCCTCGCCTGGCGACGGCAACATTCGACTCGCCGAGCCAATCACCTACGAATCTCTCACTCTGTTTCCCATCGTCTCTTCGCAATCCGCGGACACTTCTCCATTTCTTACTCTCGATGAAGGTCTCAGCACCGGCGAAGTCGTGGTCAGCGAGCAAGGCTCCGATACCATTCAGCGTTCGCGCGACAATATCCCTGTCGATTTTCCCCGCTTGCAGAGCGCATCGGTGAATCAACTCGTGCTCATCAATCGCAGCAAGCGTCCTCTGCTTCTTCTCGCGGGCGAGCTCGTCAGCGGCGGCAAACAGGATCGCATCATCGCGAAAGATCGCATCGTCGCTCCGGGTGCGCCGCCACTACCTCTCGACGTTTTCTGCGTCGAGCACGGACGCTGGTCCAGCGGCAAGGAATTTTCCGCCGGAAACTTGATGGTGCATCCCAGCGTCCGCGAAAGAGCGGCATTTGATCGGCAACAGAGCGAGGTTTGGTCAGCCGTACGTTCGGGAACCACGTCCGCATCCGGATCGGCCGGAATGTCGAGCGGCGCTGGCGGCGGAACTGCCGGTGGCGTCGTTGTCGAGGCCGCTCCACTTTCGCAGGATCGCATCGCCGCGGAAATTGCGGCCACAGCCCCCACGCAGGCATACCAGAAAATTTACAATTCACCTCAAACTTCAGTGCCGATTAATTCTTTCGCGGAAGAAGTGCAAAAGCGCTTCGCTCGCGCCACCGAAAATCTAAAAGGTGAACGCGTGATCGGTGTCGTAGTCGCCTACGGCGGCGAAGTAGCGTGGGCCGATTCATTCGCGTCGCCCGAACTCTTCGAACGCTACTGGCCAAAACTCGTTCGCAGTTACGCCGTGGAAGCTCTCGCGCGCCCGCAGGTTCGCGAACACGCCACCGTCTCCGATGCTCAGGATTTTCTGAAGCCAATCGGGGGACGCGAAACTGCCGAAACCGAACCCGGTGTCTATCGCTGGCGCAGCGTCTCGCAGGGCCACTACGCCGAGATTTCGCTCGACGCCCTGAAACCCAACGCCGCCAATCTTCACTGGCTAAAAGTTCACCGCACCAGCTAGCAACTTCAGTGTTGGCTCGGTATTTCAGCGTGGGGAAGACTTCGGGCTCTTCAACTGCCGAAGTCTTTTTCATTCTCCATCCGCCGCACCTGGCTTTTATCCCCACATTCAGCCAGCAACTCCCGCACGGTCGCGCCAAATAAAGGATGCCGCAATGCCGGCGCAATTTCCGCCAGCGGCGCCAACACAAATCTCCGTTGCGCCATTCGCGGATGCGGAATTTCAAGCTCAGGAGTCCGCATCACATTCGCTCCATACAGCAACACATCAATATCAATCGCCCGCGGCCCGCGCTCCACCAATCGTTGCCGGCCCAACTCACGCTCCACTTCACGAATTGCATGCAAAAGTTGCCGTGGCATCAGCGCGGTATTCACCTCCACCGCGCAATTCACAAACCAGTGCTGCGGCGCGAAATCCACCGGCTCCGTCGCATACATCGAAGACTTTTTCTCCACGTGCGCGCCGCGCATCTCCAACAACTCAAGCGCCCGCTCGATCTGCGCAACTCGGTCGCCAAGATTCGACCCCAGCGAAAGATAAGCGGTGTGAGCTTGCATCAATGGATTCACTTCGAGGCGCGAAAAAAGAAAATCAAAACAGCGGCTGCTGCCGCCGCGGAACTTCCATTCCAAAATGTTTGTACGCCAGCGCCGTCGCCACGCGACCTCGTTGCGTCCGGTCCAGCAGCCCAAGCTGCATCAAGTACGGCTCGTAAATTTCTTCGATCGCATCCTCTTCTTCGCTCATCGAAGCCGCAATCGTATTCAATCCCACCGGCCCGCCTCCATATTTTTGCATGATCGTCATCATCAGGTTGCGGTCCGTCTCATCCAGTCCGTGCTCATCCACACCCAGCATCTGCAATGATTCGCGCGCCGTCTGAAGCGTGATTTTTCCCCCTGCGCGCACTTGAGCGTAATCGCGTGCTCGTCTCAACAAACGATTCGCGATGCGCGGGGTCCCGCGCGCGCGCCGTGAAATTTCTTCCGCGCCCGCAGTTTCAATTTCAATTCCCAAAATCTTCGCGGAGCGCACAATAATGTGCGCCAGATCCGCCGGCTCGTAAAAATCCAATCGGTGCACGATGCCAAATCGCGATCTCAGCGGAGCAGTAATCAGCCCCGCGCGCGTCGTCGCGCCCACCAGCGTAAATTTCGCGAGTTGAAACGGATGAATCCGCGCCCCCGGCCCCTGCCCGATGATCAAATCGATGCGATAGTCTTCCATGGCCGGATACAGCACTTCTTCCACTGCAGGCATCAGCCGATGAATCTCATCCAGAAAAAATAGTTCGCGCGATTCCATCGCCGTCAGCACCGCAGTTAGATCGCCTTTGCGCTCAAGCATCGGTCCGGAACTCGTCTTGATTGCCACGCCCAATTCATTTGCGATAATTTGCGCCAACGTCGTCTTGCCCAGCCCCGGCGGGCCATACAAAAGCACGTGATCCAGCGCTTCGCCGCGGCTGCTCGCTGCTTCGATATAAATTGAGAGGTTTTCTTTCACGCGCTGCTGTCCCACAAAATCTTCCAGGTGTTTCGGCCGCACGCTCGACTCAATCCGCGCGTCCTCGTCGAACGGTTGCCCTGAAAGAATTCGTGCAGCATGGCCGGTCTGTCGCGGGTCGGGAGCGCCTGGCTTCATCGCGTTCATCGCCCGCTCCTCGCTCCGCGCTCAATCGGCGAGGTCAATTTCTTCAGCGCATCCTTCAGCAGCGCCTCGAAATTCACTGTCTTCGCGCCGCGCCGTGCTTCCTCTACCGCCGCTTCCGCAGCGCGCTGTTCGTATCCCAAGATTAATCAGCGCCGAAGTCACATCTTCCGCGGGACCCGCAGGCGATGCCGCGCGCACCGTCTCATGCGTTTCCATCGCCGCAAGTTTATCCCGCAGCTCCACCACAATTCTCTCTGCCGTTTTTTTCCCCACTCCGGGAATTTTCACCAGCGACGCCAAATCACCGCTGCGAATCGCGGGCACTAGATCGTCCACATTCATTCCCGAAAGAATTTTCATCGCCAGCGAAGGACCCACTCCCGAAGCAGAAATCAGCAGCTCAAAACATTGCTTCTCTCGCGAGCTTAAAAATCCGTAGAGCGAAATCCCGTCCTCGCGCATGTGCGTGTGGATCAGCAGCGTCACATCGCTGTGCAAATCGCCGATCGTCGCGTACGTCGAAAACGGAATGTGCACTTGATACCCCACGCCATGCACATCCACCAGCACTTGGTTTGGCCGCTTGTCGAGCAGGATTCCGTGAAGCTGCGCAATCATGAATGGAAGGGGGCGAAGCCCCGGCGAAACGATTATTCAGCACCCGCGCGGTGCTGTCAAAGCAAACCATCGTCTGCAAACATTTTTGTTGGTAGGTTTTTGTGTCAGGGCGCGAGTTTCATTCGTGACGTAACCCCTCCTAACCACGCTGTCATCCCTCACCCGCTTCAGCGGGTGAGGGACCTGCTGTTCCCTTGGCGCAAATCCCGTGAGCCGAAATATCGCTTGCAGCGAATCACGCCGGCTTCTTCCCTTCCGGACCAAAAATCGAAAGCCCATGCCCATCCGGATCTTTGAAATTCGCGCCATACATCGGCCCGGTAACTTGCCGTGGCTCGTTCACAAATTGCACGCCCTTCGCGCACAATTCCTCGTAAGTTCCGCGCACATCCTCCACTCCAAACACTACTTCCGTCGCGCCCACGCGATTCGTATACGCCTGCGCCAGCCCTTCGCTAATCGCCAGCGTCACTCCGCCGCCGCTGAAAAATGCGAATCCCTCGTGCTCAAACTGCAGCGTCAGCCCCAGCACGTCGCGATAAAACGGAATCGACTTCTCCCGGCTCGCCACTCCCAGCATCACGTGGCTCACTTTCAGTTGCGCCATCTTCCGCCCTCCGCGTGTTAAAATCTTTCCAGTTTGCAGGCTCGTAGCTCAGTTGGTTAGAGCGCTACCTTGACACGGTAGAGGTCTGGGGTTCGAGTCCCCACGAGCCTACCACCCTAATCCGGCCTGCCGTCTTCTCCATTTCAAGGACAAGTATTTTTGGAATCTGCATCCGCGCGATTTGCCTCCCATTCCATTAATTCGAAATCGCTCCGTGCAAAAACCCATCCACCGCCTCAATAAACAACTTCGGCTGATCCACAAACGTCATATGCCCGCTCTTCGGCAAAATCACAATCTGCGATCCCGCAATCTTCGCGTGCATCTCCTTCGCAGCGACGGATCTGATTCATCATGATCCCCTGCGATAATCAACGTCGGAACATGAATCGTCGCAAGACGGTCCGATATATTCCACGGACACCAAATTCCCGTCGATCACATACTCGCCGTGCGATCCCCACATCTCGCGGTACAAATCCCACGAAGTAACTCCATCGGCGATCGGATCATAATTCGGATCAGGATGATTCTGATAAAGGTACGGAAAGTAGCCTTCGCCCCACGCCGCGATCATGTAATCATTCGTGTAACGATTCTTCTCGTAGTCCTTCCCGTGCCCAAATAATCCTTCCGCTTCCATGCGCTTGATCCGCTCGCGCAACTCCGGCGGCATGTTTTGCTTCATGCTGCACAAACACTTCATTAATCTGCCCGCGTGCTGGAAAATGTGCTGCCGAAATCAGATGTGATAGATTTTGCTGATACTTCAGCGCATAAGCCTGCGCCAGCACTCCGCCAAACGAGTGCCCCAGCAAATTGATCTTCCCCAGCCCAAGCGCCAGCGCGCACCGCCTCCACATCCTCCACCATATTTTCCACGGTGTATCCCGCAGGATCGTCAACTTCTCCGATTTCCCCGACCCGCGCTCGTCAATAAAAATCAGCCTGTTGTGCCTCGCCAGCGGCAGCAGATAAGGCAGAAAATAATCGTGCGACGCTCCGGGCCCGCCATGCACAATCACCAGCGGCGCCCCACGCCCAACCGTCGTGTAATAAATCAGCACGCCGTGCGCATCCACAAATCCTTCTTCCACCGGATACACTGCCGGCTTCGCCGCAACTTTCGCGGTGGATCCAGCCACGGGCGGCGCGGCTTGTCCGCGACTCGCGGGAGCCGCAACCATCGCCATCACCAGCAATCCAATCGAAATCCCGATCTTTCTCATTTCACTACTCTCCTGGCAGCAACCCGGCGATTCGAAATCGCCGCCACTCACCACCTATTTATCATACCCAGTAAGGAGTTGACTTTTAGTGCCACCCATGCTACTTTAAACCTTGGAGAATCCCGAGGCCCGAACCCAACGTTCGGGCCTTTTCTTTTGTAGCGCAGCCATTCGTGGCTGCGGCCGTGGCCGTTGCCTTTTTCCGGGTGCCCCACGTTTCGTCCGGCCAGTCCGGACGAAACGTAGGACGCTCGCATACCTAAGCAGAGGTCTGACCATGTCAAAACGCACCAATTTCCACCGGTTCAACAACACGACCAAACGTCTCGAAGCAACCAGTAATTCACCAAAAAACACCCCAAAAACACACCTAACTCCTTTAGAATGAACAAGTTTTTAGTAATAGTACTAGGTAACCCCTGTAGAATCATCACTATACAAAAACAATGGGGTGGGGGTGTAACGCCGATAAAATACGGTTAAACGATTAAAAATAAAGCACTTAGAGCTACGCGGTCTGCTTTAAGGCCCGCTCCACCACGGTCAGGCACCGCTCCGCTCGGTCCTTCAGAGCCCCGCGCATTTCCTTCTGATTCCGCTGCGCGGTGTGCAACTCGTCGGCAATGCTGAGGGCGGCCAGCACGGCCACGCGCACCGAATCCGATACGCGCATGCCGCTGGAAATGGTGCGCATCTTTTCGTCAACAAACGCGGCCAGTTCTTCCACGTAGGCGGGATCCAGATCGCCCTGCATGGAATAGGTCTGGCCAAAAATCTCGACCTTAAATTGTTCGGGCATGCGCGGCCTCCTAAACGATCGTCGCACGCATTCTGCGGCGGCGTGCGATTTCATGCAAGCGAACTATTTGCGAATAAAAATATGCGCGAAAAATTCAGAACGTCACGCAGTGCGCAAAGACGCGCCAACTTCGGAACCGAGCGCCGCGATAATTCGCTCGCTGAAGTTTCCGATCTGCGCCTCCGTGAGCGTCGCATCATTACTCTGAAACGCCACGCGAACAAGCAGCGAGTATTGCCCGGCTGGCACTTGTCCGCCGCGGAACAAGTCCACCGCGTCCACGGAAATAATTTCCGCAATGCCCAGGCCGCGAATCGCGTCCGCAACTTTTGCGAACAAGATTCCATCACGCAGCACCAGCGAAAAATCGCGTTCCACTGCCGGGAAGCGGCTCACAGGACGGTACCGCAATTTCGCGCGCGCCGATTGAAGCGCAGCATGAAATGGCTCAAGGGCAATCTCCGCGAGAAAAATATCCTGTCGCAACTTCAGTTGATCCGCCGCGGCTCGCGCGAGTTGGCCCGCAGCACCAATCGGCGTTGCTGCTTCAGTGTTAAACGCAATCGTCGCGGCGCGCGCCACATGCATCCAGCTCGGCCCGCCGGAGCTCCATGTGAATCCGCCGGCAAGTTCGCCAACGGAATCGAGATCGCCTTTCAAATCGGCGAAAGAAAATTCGCGCGGCGTTTCTGCAATACTCTTCTCGCGCGCGAAACCTGTGGCACCAGTCGTCAGCACCGGCACTTCTTCAGTCTCAACGCCCTTCATGCGATACGCGCGGCCAATTTCAAAGAGCCGCACATTTCGCTGTCCGCGATTAATATTTCGTTCCAACGCAGCTGCCATCGAGACGAGTCCGGTGCTGCGCATCACTCCTGCATCTTCGGCGAGAGGATTCGACATCGTGACCGGAGAAATTCCCTCCGGGCGAAACATCGCATCGCGCGCGGCATCCACCAGCGTAATGCTGATAATTTCCTGATAGCCGAGCCCGATCAATCGCTCGCGCAATCGGTCGAAAGTTTCGGCGTGAGGCAACCTCGCGGCGGGCAGCGGAGACGCAGGCAATCGCGAGGGAAATTTGTCGAGCCCATATTGCCGAATCACTTCTTCGATCAAATCGATTTCTCGAGTCACATCGGCTCGCCACGAAGGCTGCGCGCATCGCCACACCGCGTCCGGCGATTCCGCGTCGCTTCCTTCAATTCGCTTTGGCGCGAATCCCAGCGCGGTGAGAATCGTTTCGATTTCTGCGCCTGGAACATTCGCGCCCATAATCCGCAAAAGTTCGCGGCGCGAAATGGAAAGATCAACCGGCGGCTTGCGTCCCGGATAAATATCTACCGCTCCCGCGAGGATTTCTCCACCGGCGAGTTGCTGAATCATTTCGGCGCAGCGCCGCGAAGCCAGCTCCGCCATTTCCGGATCGCTGCCGCGCTCGAATCGGCTGGACGCTTCGGTGCGCAAACCCAGCGCCTTCGATGTGCGGCGCACGGAAATCGCATCGAACCATGCGGATTCCAGCAACACGTTGCGGCTCGCGAATGTAATTTCGGTTTCCGCGCCGCCCATCACGCCGGCAATCGCTACCGCGCGAGAACCGTCCGCGATTACGCACATTCCCGAAGTCAGCGTGCGCTCCACTCCATCAAGCGTGCGAATTTTTTCTTTCGGCTTCGCCCCGCGCACTTCAATGCGGTGATCCGCGATGCGATCGTAATCGAATGCGTGCAGTGGCTGCCCGGTTTCCAGCAGCACGTAGTTCGTCGCGTCAACAACATTGTTGATCGAGCTTTGTCCCAGCGCTTCGAGTTTCCGCCGCAGCCAATCGGGAGAGGGCTGCACCTTTACGCCGCGAATCACCCGCGCCGTGTAGCGCCCGCAAAGTTCGGGCGATTTAATTTCAACGCGCGCCGCGGATTCCGCCGTGTCTTTCGCTTCGGAAAATTTCGGCTCGATCGGTTTCAGCGGCTTGCGAAAAATTGTGGCAACTTCGCGCGCCATTCCGTAGTGGCCCATGCAGTCCGGCCGATTAATCGTCAGTTCAGCATCGAGCATAGGCCCGGCCGCGGTTTCCTCAATAGAATCCACAGCCGTGCCGGAAGTAGAGAGCCGCGAACGCAGTTCGTCCGGCGTCGCGGTGAACTCGACGAATTCTTTGATCCAATCGTAGAGAATTTTCATCGAGCCTTTACGGAAATTGCCGCAGGAATCGCACGTCGCCCTGGAAAAACGCCTGGATGTCGCCAATGCCATATTTCAACATCGCGAGTCGATCGATCCCGATTCCAAACGCGAAGCCATTCAAGGTTTTCGAATCGTATTTCACGAAGCCATACACAGCCGGGTCCACCATCCCCGCGCCAAACAATTCGATCCATCCGGAGCCTTTACATTTCGAGCAGCCGATGCCCGTGCCGCCGCAGAAAACGCACGACGCATCGAATTCCACCGAAGGCTCGGTGAATGGAAAAAAACTCGGGCGAAAACGCGTCTTCACATTCGGCCCGAAAAATTCGCGGACGAAATATTCGATGGTGCCTTTGAAATCGCAAAAGGTGAGGTGCTCGTCCACCGCGAGCCCTTCCACCTGATGAAACATAAATGAATGCGTCGCATCCGGATTGTCGCGGCGATAAACTTTTCCGGGCACGATAATGCGCACCGGCGGCTTCCGTTTTTCCATCGTGCGGATCTGCATCGGCGAAGTGTGCGTCCGCAGCAATCGCTGTTGCGCGCCGGGCGGCATCGCCGCATAAAACGTGTCCATGTTGTCGCGCGCCGGATGAAATTCAGGAATGTTCAGCGCTTCGAAGTTGTAATACGGCGTTTCGATTTCCGGGCCTTCTACAACGCGTGTACCCAAGCGAAAGAAATATGCGCTCAATCTCTTCGAATGTTTGCCGTACGATATGCCGCGTGCCAATCGGCCGCGCGACTCCCGGCAACGAAAGATCAATTCGCTCGCGCGCCAGCGCCGCTTGCTCGCCCGCCGTTTCGATTTCCACGCGACGGGATTCAATCGCGCTCTCGCACGTGCGCGCGCAATTCATTCAGCGCCGCGCCTACTGCGCGTTTCAATTCCGGCGTCGCGGGCTTCAGCCAGTTGTCGGTGATTCCCGCCAGCACGCCGGATTTCCGCCCGAGCCACGCGTCGCGCAATTCTTTCCAGCGAGGTTCGGTGTGCACCGCAGCCGATTCGCGATCGAATTCTTCGCGCAGCTCTTGAAATAGCGGCGCGAGTTCGGCGGGCGAAGTCACCCCGAGTTCTGCAAGCGTTTTGGAAAACGTCATTTTCATCGCAAAAAGTGAGACCCGAAGAGTACATGATACGCACAGCGCCGCAAAGAATCATCCCGCGTCCAATATGGAGCTATCGCACGCAAGCCTGCGAGAACACGATGTTCCCGATGGATCTGCAAATTGCGCAGGCAGTCTCGCCGGAAGACTTCGCCACCGCGCGGCGCTTGATCGAAGAATACGCCGCATCACTTGGGGTAGATTTGTCTTTTCAAGATTTCGCGCACGAACTCGATTCGCTCACCACGGAATATTCTCCGCCGCGCGGACGATTGTTCCTCGCGCGAATCGAGCACCACGCAATCGGTTGCGGCGCGCTGCGCCCTTTCGACGAAAACATCTGCGAAATGAAACGTCTCTACGTCGTCTCCGCAAGCCGCCGCACCGGCGCGGGACTTATGCTCGCACAAGAATTAATCAGCGAAGCACGGGCAATCGGCTATCGCGCCATGCGCCTCGATACGCTTCCCGGCATGGAGAAAGCGCAGCAGCTCTATCGCTCGCTTGGCTTTCACGAAATTCCAGCCTATCGCTACAATCCCATTGCCGGAACGCAATTTCTCGAACTGAATCTTACGGAGGAGTGATGCCAGCGGAAAATTCCGAGAAGAAATTCGTAATGCGCCCAAACCGAAAAGGAGAATGGCCATTCAGCGACGCGGTCTGGGCCAGCTCCACGCTCTATCTTTCAGGCCAGCTCGGCCTCGAGCCCGGAACGCAGCACGTGCCTGCTGACGTGAAACTAGAAATCCGCATCATGCTCGATAATTTAAAAGCCACACTCGCCGCTGCTGGCCTCGAGATGAAGCATCTCGTTTTCGTGCAAGTATTCTGCAGCGACGTGTCGCTCTTCGCGCAGTTCAACGAAATCTATCGTGAATATTTCGACGGAAATTTTCCCGCGCGCGCATTCCTCGGCTCTGGCAAATTGCTTTTCAACGCGCATTTCGAAATACAGGGAATCGCAACGAAATAATTATTTTCCGGCGAACTCGTCCATTTTTGCCGCAAGCTGAAAATCGAGCTTGCTGAGCCCCTTCGCGCTGTGCGTCGAAAGGTCCACCACCACCTTGTTCCATCCGTTCGACCAGTCGGGATGGTGTCCCATGCTTTCCGCCACCAGCGCCACACGCGTCATAAATCCAAATGCTTCCACAAAATCATGAAACTCAAACGCGCGATGCAGCTTCCCATCTTTCACCGTCCAGCCCTTCAGCTTGGCTGCTTCTTTCTTCACCTCTTCCTCGCTCAACTTTTCAATTGGCACATCGCCTCCTCAAATATCGAAAATAGGGATTCTCACAAAATGGTTTCACTATCTCTTAAGCCGCCATTCACCAGTTAGATTCACCAGCCTCGCAACTGCGGCATTTTTAATTGAATGCCAGTTCCGATTCCCGTATCGTATCGTTTCTGATTCAAAGCCGCATGTATCGGTGCCGGATGTTCGTACCGACGGAGACATTGTGAAAAAGAAGATTCGGGCAATTCAATATGGAGTGGGCCCCATCGGCGCTGCGATCGTTCGCCTGATGCGCGAAAAGCAAGCCATCGAAGTAATCGGCGCGATCGATAAAGATCCCGCGAAAGCGGGCCGCGATCTCGGCGAAGTTGTCGGCGCCGCAGACGCTCCCTGGGGAGTCACCGTCTCTGCCGATGCGGCCACCATGCTCGGCAAATCCGCCGACATCGTGATTCACTCCACGTCGTCTTCGTTGCCGGATGTGATGGAGCAGTTGCTCGAATGCCTCGCCGCGGAATCGTGCATCGTCTCCACATGCGAGGAACTTTCGTATCCGTTTCGAAAATATCCCGAACTCGCCAAGCAGCTCGATGAAGAGGCAAAAACCTGGGGTGTCGCGCTCACAGGTACCGGAGTAAATCCCGGCTTCGTGATGGATAAACTTGCTATCACTCTTTCCTCGGTTTCACAGCGCATCGATCACGCGAAATCCGTGCGCGTGGTTGACGCCAGCAAGCGCCGCATGCCGCTGCAGAAAAAAATCGGCGCGGGCATGAGCGTGGAAGAATTTCGCGCACAAGTAGCCGCCGGAGTGATCAAGCATCACGGCCTGCCGGAATCCATCGCCATGGTCGCGGATGCGCTCGGCTTCGAAGTGGACGAAATCACCGAGACCATCGAGCCGGTAGTCGCAAAGGAGAATGTAAAAACCGAATTTCTGGAAGTCGCCGCAGGCCAAGCCGCGGGAGTACACCAAATCGGTCGCGGCCTGGTAGCCGGTGTAGAAAAAATCTACATGGAGTTGCAGATGTACGTCGGCGCGCACGAGCCGCACGACACAATCGAACTCACCGGCACTCCCGGACTGAAGCTCACAATTCCCGGCGGCACGCATGGCGATTTAGCCACGGCAGCCGTGGCCGTAAACTCCATCGTGCCGATTCTCGCCGCTCCTGCGGGCCTGCGCACTTCGCGCGATTTGCCGATGGGATTTTTTCCGCCGAATCTGCGGCCGTAATTATTTTTTCCGCCAGAAACTCGCGACGGCAACGTAATCCACGTCTTCCTTAATTGCGCCTTTCACAGCGCTGTAAGTTTCTCGCGACGCTGCACACGCGGGCAGCGGCACTCCAACTTGATTTGCCAGGTCGAGCGCCAATCCCAGATCCTTGTGCATCAGCCGCAGCGGAAAACTCGGAGTGTAATCCTGTTTCAAAATCATCGGAGCCTTCACGTCGAAAACTCCCGCGCGCGCCATGCTTGCCTGCAACACGCCAAGCAGATTTTCCGCAGGCACTCCCGCTCCCACAACCAGCGCCATCGCTTCCGCCAGCGCTTGCACTTCCACCGCGAGAATTAAATTCATAGCCAGCTTTACAATTTGCCCCGCGCCATTCGGGCCCAGGTGAAACCATTTCTTTCCCATCGCGCCAAGTATCTCTTCAGCGCGCGAGACGGATGCAGCTTCGCCGCCCACCATGAAAACAAGTTCGCCTTTTTCCGCTCCCCAAGTTCCGCCGGTCACGGGAGCATCGAGAAATTCCACGCCGCGCTCTGCGCAAGCCCCAGCAACGCGCTTCGCGAGCGCCGGCGAAACCGTACTCGAATCAATCAGCAAACTTCCCTTCCGCAAAGCGCCGAGCGCGCCTTCGCCCCACAACACAGATTCCAGCGCAGCAGGATCGCTCACAATCGTGATCAGTACATCGGCTTGCGCGGCTGCATCTGCCGCCGTGTTCGCAACCGTCGCGCCCGATTTCGCCAGCTCCTCCGATTTGCTCCGCGTGCGGTTCCACACCGTCACCGGAAATCCAGCCTTCAATAAATTCAGCACCATCGGCCGGCCCATCAATCCCAGCCCAATAAATCCGATCTTCGGTTTCACGCTCGCCTCCTGATAAGAATTTCGCTCGCAAATAATCGCACGTAAATATATCCCGCCGCGGGACGCTTGCGCGAGATTCTTCACCAAGCTCCGATGACCTCCGAGCCTGCGCTCCGAGGATGAAACAGTAACTTCGTTGCGTTGAGGAACGTAGAAGCATACGATGCGCGAGCAAAAGCGGAGGAGAAATGAAGCTGACTAGCACAGGTTTTGCAGTACTGCTCTGCGGTCTCAATTACAGTTTCCAGCGCGCACGCCCAAGAGCAGCGTGCCGCAGGCAAGCACGAATACAATCTCGATGATCGCGACGCCACGCGCAGCGCGTCAACGATCGCAATTTCACCTGATGGCAAAACTGTTTTGTATCAGGTGTCGTTCAATGGCGCGAAGGGTCCGATCAAGCATGAATGGCACATCATAAATACATCGGGCGATGGAGATCGAAAGCTAACTCTCCCCGAACATTTCCGGCCAACAGGGTTCATGAATGATGGCGAATCGCTGTATGGCACGTACCCGGTAGGCCAGCAAGCCGCAATCGGAATTGTTCCGCTCGATCCCACAAAGCCCACGCGAATTCTTTCGCTGCCATCGGCAATTAATTCCATTACGCTCTCGCCGGACGGCGCTCACTTCGCGCTATTGGCTGATCCACGAAAAAAGGATCCACTCGAAGGCGTTCACAACGTAATCGAAAATGATCGAGACAAGCCTCTACGTGATCGGAACGGATGGCAGCAACGGCGCGTGGTGGTGCGCGTCACTCAACGAAATCGGCGATGTCGCCTGGTCGCCCGATAGTTCCCAACTCGCGGTCATGTCGTCTCTCCCGAAAATTGGCCATCACGATGTGCGCACGTTTATCGACATCTGCAGCGGCGCAGGCGCGCGACGTGTGGCGGATATTCCCAACGCGGCCGGGAGCATCACTTGGACAAATGGCGGCCGCGATCTCGCATTCGTCAGCACAACCACGCTCGTGCTCACACCCGAACATCTTTGGACGGTTCCGGTTTCAGGCGGCGCGCCCGTCGACCGAACTCCGCAACTGGCGGGCACAATTCAGGCCGTGGAATCCGATCACAGCGGAAAACTGTGGGTTGCATTTGGATAAAGGTGTGCGAAACGAAATCGATGAATATCGCGATGGCAAACTCGAAACGCGCTACCAATGGCCCGGCGGCACCGCGTCTCTGCCGGCATTTCCTGCTGGCGCATCTTCGCCGGATGTTTTCGCGTATCAATGTCAACGATCCTCAACACGCGGGAAACGTCGCCGTAGTTCGCGACGGCCAACCCGTAAAAATCACGCACGAAGGCGATGACGTCCTCGCAAATGTAGAGCTCGGCGAAGTTCGCGTCGTGAATTGGACCGCGAAAGACGGCACGAAACTCGAGGGCATCGCCACATTTCCCTCAAATTTTTCAGCCGGACAAAAATCAAAATTCCTGGTGCTTCCGCACGGAGGTCCGGAATCGAATGACACACTTCGCTTCGATCAATTCGCGCGCTTTCTGGCGGGAATGGGCTACGTGGTGTTGCAGCCGGAATATCGCGGTTCCACCGGATACGGGTCCGATTTTCTCGCCGCGATTTATCAGCACTTCGGCGATCGCGCCTACAGCGACGTGGATAGCGCCACGGATTTTGCCATCGCGCAGGGTTGGGCCGATCCCAACAAGCTGGCAATTTTTGGATGGAGCGCCGGCGGATTCATGACTTCGTGGACGGTGACGCAGACTCATCGTTATAAAGCCGCAATCGAAGGCGCGGGAATTACGGACTGGTTGAGCTTCATCCCAACCAGTGATATTTCGCAGGTGGATTACGACGCGCGTATGCAGGAAAAAGATCCCGCTCCGCTGCTGCAATTTTCAGCAGTGATGCATGCCGACCAGGTGACCACTCCGCTGCTGATCCTGCACGGAGAATCCGATCTGCGCGTGCCAACTTTTCAAGGCCGCGAGTACTACATGCTGCTGGCCGAACGCGGAAAGACGGTCCGCATGGTCACCTATCCCGGCTCGCCACACTTCCCAATCATCGCCGAGCAGCAGCGAGACGTATTTCAGGAAATCGCAAATTGGCTGGCGAAGTACAACCCGTAGAGCGTTGCGCAAACTTGGTAGATTTTGTTGGTGGGTGTAGATAAGGACTACCCGTTATTCGGCTCAGGCTGCGCGTGGGCAATTGCCGGCCGGCGAGCCTGATTTGCGCCTTGCACAGGGGCATCCGCGGCAGGTAGCGGGGGTGCCGGCACAAGGCTCTCTTCCAGACTGATAATAAAGGGGTAAGGGACTTCCCAGCGGAACGTCTTCACCTCGCCGCGCTGTACCAGCCGTTCTTCCAGGAAGATCGACCTTCCGGAGTCGGCCGCCAGGGTACCAATGGCGGGCAGCACGATATCGCCGGCGCGGTACTGCACCTCGACCCGATGGCCTATAAGTGTGTGATAGCGCGCCATTTCCACCAGTTTCGGCCTCAAGGCCAGATGGGTCAATGGTACGGATGGGTTAGCAGGACTAGGACTTTTGGGCTGGAACTGGCCCCACTGGCCAAAGTGTAAAGGATGTCCTGAGATAGGGCGGGTGGGAAGCGCTAGTGGTGCGCGCCATGAGCAGGCGCGTGTCCGCCCGCGGCGATCGGCTCAGCCACATCCGCGGGACGCATCACCATATCCGCGGTGACCATACATAGAGCGCAAACGTAAAACTGTACGCCAGAAACGAATAAATCTCGCGGCAGAAGCCACGGCACTGGAGTCACTGATCCGCTCGTCACGCTGTAAACCAACCAGCCGACCAGCAGCGATGCAAAGGCGCCGATGATGCGCGTGCCATCTGAAACTTGGAGCGACGCATGGCAGTTCGGACACTCAACACTGTATGAGTAGGCCGCTGCGATATTCGGCGGTATCTGTTTCATGCACTGCGGACACATGCGCATTGCCACTGGCTCACCTCGGCGTAACAATTCGTGAAGCACAGTCGAGATTGAGACGATAACGCAACTGCGTCGCAAGGGAAAGTGGTGCGGCGGTCGCGGCCGACAATTTGGATCTGACGGGCGCTGAATTAACTGTCAGTTTACTCCGCATGAGTTCACATAGGTTAATATGAAGCGGCTAACGAGAGGCAATTTGATTTTGCGGTGTCATATTGTTCTCGGAGTTTGTCTCGCGCTGTGTCTCGCAGCGGCGGCCGCTTTCGCGCAGCAGGATCAAAGCAGCCGCGCCTCCGCAAAGCAGCAGAGCACTCCCGCGCCGGATATCAACTGGTGATGCGGCGGAAACTCCGTCGCTTGTTTCCGCATTCCGACACCAGCCGCTTCTGGATTTCCGGCCAGGCAAATATTATTTTTCAGTGGCATCCAACTTTCGCTTCGCCATACAGCGGACCAAATAGTTTGAGCGCCGCCGCGCAGAGCGCAACGTCTCGTGTTTTTACTTTGTATCTCGGCGTGCAGCTCACAAAAAATACCGAAATTTATTTCGATGGCGAAAGTGCAGGAGGCGCGGGAATCGGCGCTGCGCTTGGCCTCGCGGGCTTCACGAATCTCGACGTGGTGCGAAATCCCGCGCTCGGACCAACTCCGTACATCGCGCGAGTTTTTCTACATCAGGTCATTCCTCTCTCCAGCGAACGAGAAAAATCCGAACGCGGACCGCTCGATATGGAAACTTCGAAGCCGGTGCGGCGAATCGAAATTCGCGTCGGCAAATTTGGCCTCGCGGATTTTCTCGATCTGAATTCCGCCGGCAGCGATAGCCATCTGCAATTTCTGAATTGGACGATCGACAACAATGGCGGCTGGGACTATGCCGCCGACACGCGCGGCTACACCTGGGCCGCCGATATCGAATATCACGATCGCTGGGGCGCGGTGCGATTCGCGGAAGCGCTGATGCCGAAAGTTGCCAACGGAATCAATCTCGATTGGGATCTTGCTGCGCGCACATTCCGAAAATGTGGAAGTGGAAATTCATCCCGCGATTTGGCGCAAACATCCCACGATTTTGCGATTTCTCGGCTACGCCAATACAGGCAGACATGGGCAACTACCGCGAAGCCATCAATAATTTTCTCAGCAGGCGCAACAGCGCGTCCTGACGTGATCGCCACCCGCCGAGCAAGGCCGCGTGAAATATGGGTTCGGCGTGAATCTCGAGCAGCCGCTGAACTAATGGATTACAGCGTTTGCGCGCTGGGGCTGGAATGAAGGCAGCCAACGAATCTTTCGTCTACACCGAGGTGAACGAGACGGCACGGTTCGGCGTCGCCGCGTCTGGCGATCGCTGGCATCGCAAGTTCGATCATGCGGGCTGTCGCGTTTGTCTCCAACGGAATTTCGCGGGATCATCAACAATATCTTGCCCTTGGCGGAATTGGTTTTCTGCTTGGCGATGGAGATTTGAATTACGGCCGTGAAAATATTTTCGAAACTTTTTATACCGCGCACGTGTGGCGCGGCCTCTTCGCTTCATTCGATCTGCAGCACATCAACAACCCGGGCTACAATCGCGATCGCGGCCCCGTGCTCGTGCCCGCATTACGCGCGACACATGGAATTTTAGCCGCGGAGAAAATCAAAATGTTTCAGACGCGATCTTCTTGCAGGCCGCACGATTTTGATCACCGGCGGCGGCACCGGACTTGGCCGCTCAATGGCGATGCGCATGGCCGAATTCGGCGCGCAGATTTTTCTGGTGGCGCGCCGCGAAGAGCCGTTGCGCGAAACGCGCGATGCGATTCGCGCTGCCGGCGGAAAATGCGAGTACGCGATGGCAGATGTTCGCGAATTTTCCGCCGTGGAATCCGCGATTGCCGCGGCCGAAAAAACTTTCGGCCGCGTGGATACGCTGATCAACAACGCCGCCGGAAATTTTATTGCGCGCACCGAAAAACTTTCGCCCAACGCTTTCGCCGCTGTCACCGGAATCGTCTTGCAGGGCACTTTCAATTTCACCCTCGCTCTCGGCCGCAAATGGATCGCCGCGAAACAGCCCGGCACAGTCTTGAATATCACAGCGACTTATGCCGCGGCTGATTGCGGCTCAGGATTCGTCGTTCCTTCTTCGTGCGCGAAAGCTGGAGTGTTTCCATGACGCGCTCGCTCGCCGTCGAATGGGCGCGATATCACATTCGCTTGAACGCGATTGCGCCCGGCCCGTTTCCCACCGAAGGCGCGTGGTCGCGACTGATGCCGGATCACACGATGGCAGAGCGGCTTGCGAAATTCGCATCCGATGAAACGTTTTGGCCGCCACGAAGAACTTGCCAATCTCGCGGTCTATTTGCTTTCGCCCATGGCCGATTACATCAATGGTGAATGCGTTGTAATCGATGGCGGCGATTGGCTGCGCGGCGCCGGCGAATTTAATTTTCTCGCCGAGCTTCCAGATGCCACCTGGGAAGCGCTCGAGGCGCGCCGGAATCCCGGCAAGTAGCTGAAAACAATAGCCATTCCCATTTCGGGAAAAGGTGCACGGTCGCATGGCGTCAAAATGTTTCACGTGAAACAATTTTGGCGCGCACCGTTCTTCCGTACATACATGAAACAGCAAGCCATATAGGCCTGAGCCGCACAGCCAACCGGCGCCAAATTGTTTCACGTGAAACAATTTTGGCGGCTAGTTCGCGCCCGATCGTCCCAAAAGTCATGTTTTAACTGGTTGTTGCCGGCTAGGTTTTTGTTCGGTGACAAATTGACGTTTCGCGCGTCTATATATATCGTGGCCATATATGGAGGCGCCATAGATGGTCCAACCTGAACTTAAAAAGGGCACGGCCGAGGTACTGATTCTTTCGCTTCTCGAGAATCGCCCGCGGCACGGCTACGAAATCGCGAAGCTGATCGAGGAACGCTCCGAAGGCGTTCTGGAATTTCACGTGGCATCGCTCTACCCAATGTTGTACCGGCTCGAACGCCGCGGTTGGATTGAAGGCCGCTGGCTCGAAAAAGCCGGGCAGCGCCGCCGCCGCTTTTACAAACTTACGGCTGCGGGACGCAAAGCACTGCCCGAGCAACGCCGCTCGTGGCGCGAATTTATTCGCGCGATCGAACGCGTGGCGCAAACGGAAAATATTTGAAAACTCATGCCGGACTGGCGCCAATTCGTACTTGAACATCTTCCGCCGCTGGGACTTGAGCCCGGCGCGCGAGCAGGAAATTATTGAAGAGCTGTCGCAGCAGCTCGAGCAATCGTACTCGGATGCAATCGCGCGCGGAACCAGCGATTCCGATGCACGGGCGCGGGCGATTTCTCAACTTTCCAACTTGCCGTCGCTTGCGGAAGAAATCCGGCGGGCGGAACAATCGGCGCCGCAAGCAGCAGCGCACCGCGTGGCGGCGCATATTCCCGGCGCGATCAAGCACGCAATTCGCGAAGAAGAAATTCGCAAACGTTCTGGAGGCAAAATGTTCGCGGACACCATGCAGGATTTCCGATTTGCGTTGCGAATGTTTCGCAAGAGCCCCGGTTTCGCGGCGATTGTGGTGCTCACGCTGGCGCTGGGCATCGGCGCGAACTCGACCATTTTTTCGATCATCAACGCAGTGATGCTGCGTCCACTTCCGTATGCAAACGCCGATCGCGTGATGATGCTCTATGAATCGAATCCTTCTCGAGGCTTTCCACAATTTTCGGCTTCGCCTGCGAACTTCAGCGACTGGCGCGATCAGAACCGGTCGTTCGAACACGTGGCAGCGCTGACTGCTGGATGGTTTGGCTTCAGCGCGAACGGCGCGGCCGAAAGAATTATGGGCACGGAAACCACCAGTGGATTTTTCCAGATGCTGGGAGTGAATCCTGTTCTTGGCCGCGCATTTTCGGAGGAGGAATATCAGAAAGGCAAAACAAATGTTGCGCTGCTGAACTATGGATTCTGGCAGCGCGGATTTGGCGGCGATCCCAGCGCAATCGGCAAAGCGATCACGATCGATGGAAAAAGCTGCACGATCATCGGAGTGCTCCCGAAGGGATTCGATTTCGAAGACAGCAAATCTGACGTGTGGATTCCGCTCGCGTTTTCGGACGAAGACATGAGCCATCGCGGGGCCAAATGGCTCAATGTGGCGGCGCTGCGCAAATCTGGAATTACCGTTGCTCAAGCTAACGCCGACCTCGCGGGCGTCGCGGGGCACCTTGCGACGCAGTATCCGAAAACAAATACGGGATGGAGCGCATACGGAATTTCGTTGCGCGAAGATATTGTTGGCGACGCGAAGCCCGCGCTTCTGGTGCTGTTTGGCGCGGTATTTCTCGTGCTGCTGATTGCTTGCGCCAATGCGGCGAACATGTTGCTGGCTCGGGCGAGTGTGCGCCGCCGCGAAATTGCGATTCGCACGGCGATGGGCGCAAGCCGCGGACGCGTGATCGCGCAATTGCTCACCGAAAGTGTGGTGCTTTCGCTCGCCGGCGGCGTGGCAGGACTGGCGCTGGCGTTCGCCGCGGTACGAATTGTGAAGACGCTGCCCGATAATTATTTGCCGATGGCTTATGCAGTGAACCTCGAGCCGCGCGTACTTATTTTCACGTTTGTGATTGCGTTGGCGGTGGGAATTCTTTTCGGGCTAGCGCCAGCGGTGTTGAATTCGCGCTCGGATGTTCAAGAGACGCTGAAAGAAACCACGCGCAGCATGGGAGGCGGACGGGCATCGCGATTGCGAAATGCTCTGATCGTTTGCGAAGTGGCGCTGTCTCTTGTGCTGCTGCTTGGATCTGGATTGTTGTTGCGCAGTTTCGCGCAACTTTCTTCCGTGCCGACGGGTTTCCGCACGGATCACGCACTTTCTTTCATGCTGAATGGCACCGAAGCGCGATATCCAAAAGCCGAACAACAAGCGATTTTCTTTGGACAGGTGGCGGAGCGGCTGCGCGCGCTGCCCGGAGTGGAAGGCGTCGCGATGACATCGCTGCTGCCGCTCTCCGGACACAATGAATCGTACAGTTACAATTTGGCGAACGTGGAAGAGGGAGCGAACGATCCGTCAGTGGATTACGCCGTGGTGAATCCGGATTATTTTTCGGTGATGGGGATTTCGTTGCTGAGTGGGCGGCTTTTCACCGAGAGGGATACTTTCAACTCGGCGCCGGTTTGTTTGTTGAATGAAAAAGCGGCGCGCGCGATGTTTCCAAACGGTGATGCGATTGGACATTTGATTCAATTCGGAAGGCAGCACAAAGTGGCGCGTGAAATTGTTGGAATTGTGAGTACGGTAAAAGAGTTTCGATTGTCGGAAAAACCTCAGCCCGAAGGGTATGAGCCCGTGGCGCAACGGCCCGAGAGTGAAATGAGTTTTGTCGTTCGCTCGCACGGAGATCCCGGAGCGGTGGCGCGGGAAGTTCGCGAACAGATTCGCGCGCTCGATCCGGAGCAGCCCGTAGCTGAGGTGCTGACGCTCGACGAATTGCTCAGCAAGTCGGTTGCGCTGCCAAGATTTCGGACGGTACTGCTGGGAGTTTTCGCGGCACTGGCGCTGCTGCTGGCGGCGGTGGGTTTGTATGGCGTGCTTTCGTATTCGGTAACACAACGCACGCAGGAAATTGGAATTCGCATGGCGCTGGGAGCGCAACGCGGCGCGATTTATTCCGGCGTGATCGGACGCGGAATGTTGTTGGTGTCGATCGGCCTTGCGATCGGAGTTGCGGCGGCGATGTTTCTTACCGGATTCATCTCAACATTTTTGTATGGAGTGCAGCCGCGCGATCCGGCCACAATTTTTGGAGTAGTCGGTGTGTTTGCTGCGATCGCGCTGGTGGCGTGCTGGATTCCAGCGAGGCGCGCGAGCCGCGTTGATCCGCTGGTGGCGCTGCGCTACGAATAGTTTGCGTTTGCGCGAGCGAGCGAGTTCGCGGAACATGAGTCATGCCAACTCTGCGCCGCCCTGCGGGACCGAAGGGACCCTTCCTGATTGGCATCAGTCCGCTGGCAACGGGCGATCAACTGAAATCGCTTTCCGACTGGGCGCGGGATTACGGCGACATCTACCACTGCCGCTTTCTGATTTACCACGTCTACTTCATGAATCATCCGGACTTGATCGAGCAAGTGCTGGTGACGCAGCATCGAAAATTTATGAAGGGGCGCGCGCTGCAAGCGAATCGCGAGCTCTTCGGGAATGGATTGTTGTCGAGTGAAGGCGAGGTGTGGCAGAAGCAGCGCAGGCTGATTCAACCGGCGTTTCACCGCGCGCGGATTCAGGGATACGGACGCACGATGGTGGAATGCACACTGCGCGCGATGGAAAGTTTTGCGGCGGGACAGGAACGCGACGCGCATCAAGACATGATGGCGTTGACGCTGGATATCGCGGCGCGGACTTTGTTCAGCGTGGAAATTGGAACGCGCGGACGGCACATCGAGCGCGCGCTGACGACATTGATGCAAGTGGCGGCGCGCCCGCAGCGAATTCTGAAACCGTTGCGAATGATTTCGTGGAGCAACGAGAAAAAATATCACGCGGCGATTCGAGAATTGGAAACCGTGGTGTACGAGATTATCAGCGAGCGGAGAGCCGCGGATGCGGCAGGGGCTCCGGAAGGAAATGATTTGCTGGCGATGCTCCTGGCCACGAAAGATGAAGAGGGCCAGGGGATGAGCGACAAGCAGCTGCGCGATGAGATTCTCACGCTGCTGCTTGCAGGTCATGAAACTACGGCGCTGGCGCTTTCGTGGACGTGGTATTTGCTGGCGCAAAATCCGGGAGCGGAAAAAAAGTTGCACGAAGAGTTGGATTTCGTACTCGGCGGCCGCGAACCGGTAGTGGAAGATTTGCCGCGGCTGCCTTACACGGAGAAAGTGATCAAGGAATCGTTGCGGTTGTATCCGCCGGCGTACGCGATTTTGCGACTTGCTACGGAAGATGTGGAAATTGGAGGCTACACAATTCCGCGGGGATCGAGCGCTGGAGTGAGTCCGTGGGTGACGCATCACGATGCGCGATTTTTTCCGGAGCCGGATCGATTCTTGCCGGAGCGATGGACGGAAGAATTTCAGCGGAAGCTCCCGCGCTATGCATATTTTCCGTTTGGCGGAGGGCCGAGGATTTGCATCGGCGCACAATTCGCGTTGATGGAAGCGGCGTTGCTGCTGGCGACGATCGCACAACGCTGGCGGCTGCGGCTGGTGCCGGGGCATTCAGTGGAATTGTTTCCATCGATTACGCTGCGTCCGAAACATGGAATTCGTGTGACGCTCGAAGCGCGTACATAAAAAATCCGAGGGCATTATTCGTAACGCTATTCGTAACGCAGCGCGATGATGGGATCGACTTTGGTGGCGCGGCGCGCAGGAATGTAGCTGGCCAACAGCGCAACGACGATCAACAAGAGCGCACCTACTGCGTATGGCGCAACACTTGTAGCTTCCACCCCGAAAAGCATTCCCTTCAGAAATCGTGTGAGACCGAACGATGCTGCGATTCCGATTGCGACGCCGATCACTGCCAAGACTAATCCCTGCCCAACTACTTGGCGCAAGACCTGACCGGGTTGCGCGCCGAGCGCCATACGGATTCCTATTTCGTGCGTGCGCTGATTTACGAAAAGGCTGAGGACTCCGTAAATTCCGACGGACGCGAGAGCAAGGGCGACCGCGGCGAAGAGACCGATGAGGGTGGCTTCAAAAGTTTGGCTGGAGACTGATGTGCTGATGACTTCCGACATGGGCTTGAGCCCCATGACGTGTTCATCAGGATCGACAGACAGAATGGATTGACGTATGGATGGGCCGATGTCGGCGTTGGTTGCTGTACGAATTACCCAGGCTGTTGAGCCACCCATCATGATGTTGTCTTGCTGCGCGGGAATATAGGCCATCGAGGGCGCGTCTCTGGTGATCGACAATCCCTTGACGTCGGCAACGACGCCGACAACGACGCGCGGCGGATCGGTTCCGTTCAGAAGACTTTTTCCCTGATACTCGCCGATTACGATTTGTTGGCCGAGGGGGTTCGCATTTGGCCACCAGCGATGCGCCAAGTTTTGATTAATCACAACAACGGGTGCCGCGCCGGCAGTGTCAGATTCCTGAAGTGCGCGGCCTTGCAGAAGACGGATGCGCATGGTTTCAAAATAGCCGTTGCTGATGGGCCGAATCTCTGTGCCGCCCCAGCTGTGGGCGGCGTCGTTTAGTCCCGCAACCTGCGCCGGGAAATTTGACTGTCCTGTGAGAGGAGCGACTGCGACCGTGGCGGCTCCCGTGACGCCGGGAATGGAACGCACGCGCTCGAGAACTTGCTCTTCGAAATTCCAGATGCGGGCGGGAGTTAGAGGCTTTACGTTGGGAAACGGAGTGCTGAGAGTAATCAGGTTTGTTGGATCGAAGCCGAGATCGACGTGATGAAGATTGTAAAGAGTTTGGCCGAGGAGGGCAGCGCCGACCAGAAGCGCGAGAGAAAGAGCGACTTCGGCAATTACCAAAATGTTGCGGATGCGGCCGTGAGCTGCGCCACCGGCGCCTTGCCTGCCGCCTTCCTTTAATACTTCATTGAGTTTCATGCGCGCGGTTTGCCAAAAAGATGCCAGGCCGAAAATGACGCTAGTAAGAATCGCGGTGGCGATGGCGAAGGCGAGAACGTTTGTGTCGATGCGCACAGAATCGGCCTGAGACGGAAGATCCCACGGGATGGAAGTGACGAGAGAACGAAGCGCCCAAAATGCGGCGAGCAATCCGACGCCGGCGCCGATGAGGGCCATGACAAAACTTTCGGCGAGGAATTGGCGGAGCAGGCGCCCGCGGCGCGCGCCCATTGCGAGACGAATGGACATTTCGCGAATGCGGGAATTCGCGCGGGCGAGAATCAAGCTTGCGACATTGGCGCAGGCGATGAGGAGAAGAAGTCCCACGGCGCCGAAGAGAACCAGCAGGCTGGGGCGCATGTCTCCAGTGAGCGCTTGCTGATAACTGGAAGCAGCGAGTTTGACTATGCCCTCGCGATCGGGAAGCTGCGGGTAGAGGACGTTCATTTCGGTTTGGGCCTGCGCGAAATTAATTCCTGATTTCAGGCGAGCGAGGATCGAGGTATTTGTGCCGGAGTCGCTGAGGCTGTTGCCGAGCTTGAGTGAAACAAAAATATCGGCTGGTTGCTCAATGAATTTGAAATCGCGCGGGAGGACGCCGACGATTGTGTAACTTTGGTCGTCGAGTTTGACCTGTGTGCCGATGACTGCGGGGTTCGCGCCGAAGGAACGACGCCAGAGTGCGTCGGTGAGGACGGCGGTGGACGGACCGCCGGGCTGCGTTTCCGCACGGGAAATTTCGCGGCCGATCGCCGGCTGCACACCGAGCGCGCGAAAGAAATCATCGGTGACGGATTGTGCGTCAACCCAATCAAGCTTGCCTTGCTGCCTCAAAGATGTGGTGCCGCCACCTTGGTAGCCGGCAACGGCGTCAAAAACTAGCGAGGCATTGTCGCGAAGAAAAATAAATTCGGGAACTGTGTGCGAATAAATGATTTCGCCGCCTTTGCGCATGCCGCCAAGCTCAGCGATGCGCGACGAGCCGGGATATGGCAGCGGGCGGAGCATGACGGCGTTGACGACGCTGAAAATTGCAGTGTTGGCTCCGATGCCGAGAGCGAGTGTGAGGACGACGACCGCGGTGAAGCCGGGGCTTTTTCGGAGCAGGCGAAAAGCGTAACGGAAATCGTGGACGGCGTCTTCGAACCAGTTCATGCGTCGCATGTCGCGGCACTCCTCTTTGCGCTGCTCGATACCGTGCATGTCGCGGAGCGCGGCGAATCGAGCGTCTTGCTGAGAAAAACCTGAACCGATGTATTGCTGGATTTTTTTGTCGAGGTGAGCGTGGAGTTCGTCGCCTAGTTCCAGCTCGGATTGCGACCGGCGGAACAGAGAGCGCAACCTCATGCGTGCGATGTAGAAACTGCGTGGCGGCGTCATGATCGGCTAGGCCTCGTCGAGATTCAGGACGCCTGAGATTGCGGTGGAAAGGCGCGACCAATCGGCTGCTTCTTTTTCGAGCTGCGCGCGGCCGGGAGGCGTGAGCGAATAAAATTTCGCCTTGCGATTATTTTCGCTGGGGCGCCAATCGGAAATGATCCAACCTTCTTGTTCGAGTTTGTGGAGCGCGGGGTAGAGCGAGCCTTCGCTGACCTGGAGGACATCGCCCGAAACTTGTTTGAGGCGTTGGTTGATGGACCAGCCGTTCATGGGCTCGATGGCTAGGATTTTGAGGAGAAGAAAACCCAGGGTGCCCTGGACCAGGTCGTTTGGTTTGGTCATGTGTCGTGCTTCCTCTCGGAAACCTATACGAGTGTAGACGGAGAAACGTTCCTCTCGGTAAGCAAGGGAGAGGCGTTTGGGAGTGGGTTGCGATTGGTCGGCATGAAAAATACACCATGGTTTTTGTAAAATGATGAAACTACAGTGGTTAGGTGGTACTATGCTATGTAAACTACTGAATTTGCTGAAGTTAGCGTGAAACATAGGATCAAAAGTCGTGTTTCCGGGTAAATTTGGTGGTACTCCTAGTAGTTCTAGTCGGCGGATTTTGGGGGTTGGGGAGAGGGTTGAATGGTCCGCCGCAGAGCGAAGGATGGTTGATCGAAACATTTCTCTGACGAGTGATTTGGGAAAGATGGCTCGCGTGCTCAGCGCGAGGTTGAAATAGTATACTATAATATAAATTAATATTCAACAGTATTTATGAGAAGGTGTATGTTTGAGGAGAGGGGAAATTGCCGTAGCGGAACGACGAGGCGCTCACCACAGAGACGCAGGCCGCCGTCGCCTTAGCGTTTGCGAAGGCTATGGCGGGTTCAGGATGCGGAGAATTTGAGGTCGGCTGGGCTACCGTGCGCGGATGACAGAGCGCTTACCGCAGAGGCGCAGAGAACGGCTGGAGGATTCCGCGAATGCGTTTGAGAGCGGACCAATGAGAATTTGGGAGCCCGGAAATCTTGCGCGGCTATGGTGCTGCTCGAAACGGAGAGCGCAGCGATTCGAAATAAAAAAACCGGCTTGTTTAGTGCCGCCCTTACTGGGCTCCGGAGGATTTTTGTTGGAGAAAGTTTCCCAACGCTTACGCGTTGGGCTCACATTTAATTCCGCGCCTGCGGCGCTCCGGAGAAAATGAAATTGCGGGCAGGGTGGTTCGGCGGAATGTTCGGAGGGCCGCAGCCAGGAATGGCTGCGCTACGAGAAAGCCCACAGGCCGGGACCTGGGGGCTTTGTACTGCGTTCGAATAAATGCAAAGAGTGGGCGAGGCCTGCCCGCTTCGCGGTCGAGCCTCGCCCCTACGGAATCGCTACATTAAGTGTTGCTGCTCATCGTTCTGCTCACTGTTGCTGCTGGATCGAATCGTCTCCGCCGCGGCGGCCACCGCCTCCGCCTGTTGCTGGAGGCATGACTATGCGCGGGACGTTCGCGTCGTTGATCATTTTGTTTAGGGCCGGCAGATCTTGGGTTACCAACTTTTCGATCTGGGGTTTGAGATCGGCTAGTTCTTTTATCACGAGATCCAGCTCCTTCAAATCATCTGGAGTTGCTGGAGACGTGACGCTTTGCAGCGAACCGAAGACTTCGCCGAGGCGTTGCGGAAGCGTTGGCGGATGATATTCGAGAGCGGGACCTGCGCCGCCCTGTTCTCCACCCGGAGGTTCCGGAGGATTCACAAATTTGCCGGAGACTTCGTCAACCTGCTTGGAAAGATCTTCGGCAGCTTTGCGAACATTTTCCGGAATGGTAGCGGCGACGGCTTGAGTGGCTCCGCGCGCAGCAGCAGCTTGAGCAGCTGCGGGATCGGCAGCTCCTCCGCGACCACCGCGGCCTCCTCCGGCACCGCCTGTGGGTGGCGTAGCTGCGGCGGTTGCTGGGGCACCGGTGGCACCTGTAGCTCCGGTGGCACCCGCAGCACCGCCGGGACGCGACCAGATTGCTTTGAATTGATCGATTGCGGTTTTAAGGCTGGTGATCTGGCGCTGGTCGCGAGTCATGTCGCGAGTAGCGTCGAAGGCTTTCATGATTGCTTCGTGACGCTTCGCGCGATCGGCGTCGGAAAGTTCGATGCGTGAATCCTCGTCGATCTTCACCGACGCGGTTTGACTCGTGTCGCCCATGGCGAGCTTCACGGTGTAAGTGCCGGGATCAACCATCGGACCACGTCCGCCTCCGAAGAAGCCGCCGCGGCCTGCGCCGTTGAGCTGCTCTTGGAGAGGAATTGGCGGATCGATCCGGAAATCCCAAACGAAGCGATTGACACCCTGCTTGAGAGAGCAACCGCCCGGGCCGCCGCCGAGGAACTGCGTAATCATCGCGGCAGTGACTCCTTGCGCTGCGAGCTCGGGGGGAACCTGGAGTTCACCTTCACCGCCAGCGGCGCGAGGGCCGAGGCAATTAATTACGCGAACGGTTTTGCCTGCGGAATCAGAAACTGTAAGCGTGATGTGATCTTTCGGCGTCGGTTCATTCTTGAAATAGAAATTGATGTAGGCGCCGTTGGCCGGATTCTGGCCGTTGAATTCGTGCGAGCCGAAGCCGAAGCCACCGCCGCCGCGTCCACCTGCTGCACGATATTCATAAGTGGGACGAATGTCGAAGAGCTTTACGTCGCCATCGACGCCCTTCGCCAGATCCTGGATCGGAGAAATGTCGTCGAGAATCCAGATGCTGCGTCCGTGTGTACCGAGAATCATGTCGTTATCGCGCGGGTGGATAAGGATGTCGTCCACGGGCACGGTGGGAAGATTGAGGCGCAGGCGAGTCCAATTCGATCCTGTGTCGAAGGAAACGAAAAGGCCGCGCTCGGTGCCCGCGTAGAGAAGGTTCGCGACTTTGGGATCTTCGCGAATTACTTCGACAGTGCCGTCCTGTTCGGTGATGCCGCTATTGATCGGGTGCCAGGACTGGCCGTAATCGGTGGTGCGGTAAATGTAGATGTGGAAGTCGCCGCTGCGATGTCCATTGAATGTGACATACGCGGTGCCTTCGTTGAACTTCGAACCGATTACGCGGCTGACGTAAGTGCCCTTGGGAACGCCGGGAACTTTGCCGGTGATGTTGGACCAATTTTTTCCGCCGTCGCGAGTGACTTGGAGATTTCCATCGTCGGTGCCAACGTAGATTACTTGCGGATTCATTGGCGATTCGCCGATTTCGGTGATTTCGGGCCACCACTCGACGCCGTCTTCACGAGAAAGTTCGTTGCGATCCGGAAGGCGGCCGAGAATTTTTAGCTCGCGGCGATTTTCATTGTTGGTGAGATCGGGGCTGATTTTTTCCCAGTGATCGCCCATGTCCGTGGATTTGAAGAGGAAATTTCCGCCGTAATAAATTGTTTTGTGATCGGCGGCGGAAATTTCGATTGGCGAACGCCACTGGAAACGGAAAGGAGCTTCACCTTCGGCTTCGCGCGGACGAATTCCCTTCGCTTCGCCAGTGAGCATGTTGCGGCGTTCGAGGCTGCCATCCTGGGATTCAGCGTAATCGATGTTGGGATCCACAGGATCGAGCTTGTTGTAAAAACCGTCGCCGCCCCCGACGTTAATCCAATCTGCGTTGACGATGGGCCCCTTCAAATTGAAGGAAGGACCGCACCAACTGCCGTTGTCCTGCAAGCCGCCGCAGACCATGTAGGGTTTCTGATTGTTGGCGGTGATTTCGTAGAACTGGCCGATGGCGATGTTGCTGTCGTGCTCCCAGGTATGGCCAGTATCGTGGCTCATATAAATGCCGCCATCCACGCCGGCCATGACGTGATTGGAATCGTGTGGATCAATCCAGAAACCGTGGTAATCGCTGTGAACGCCCTGACCGCGATCGGTGGCGAAAGTTTTGCCGCCATCTTGAGAGTAATAAAGAGGAGCGCCAGCAACCCAGACACGAAGATCGTTTTGCGGATCAATCGCGAGAACGCCGAAATACATGGGGCGAGGATTGGTGTCGCTCATCTTGACCCAGGTTTCGCCGCGATCATCGCTGCGATAGAAACCGCCATGGAGACTTTGCACACGAGCATAAACGATGGCGGGATTTTTCTGGTAGACAGTGATGGCGATGCGGCCGACATCGCTGCCATCGGCGTAGGGCAAGCCTTCGGTAATTCTGCGCCAGTGATCGCCACCGTCTTCTGATTTGTAAATGCCGCCGGCAGGACTGCCGCCATTGAAACCGAATACGGTTCGCCGGCGAGTGTACGCACCGGCGTAAAGAATTCGCGGGCTGAGAGGATCCATCGCGAGATCCACCACGCCGGTATCGTCGTTAATGTAGAGAGATTGAGTCCAGGATTTGCCGCCGTCGGTGGTTTTGTAAACACCGCGCTCGTGATTGGCGTTCCACAAACCGCCAAGAGCTGCGACGTAGGCGATGTTTGCATCGTGCGGGTCGACGACGATCCGTCCGATAGCTTGAGTGTTCTCGAGGCCGAGATGCTGGAAAGTTTTGCCGCCATCGACGGAGCGATAGACTCCGGCTCCCCAAGATGCGCTCTGGCGATTGTTGGCTTCGCCGGTGCCGACCCAGAGGACTTGATGGTCGGAGGGCGCGATGGCGAGCGCGCCGATTGAGGAAGTGATCTCATGATCGAAGATCGGCGTCCAAGTGGTGCCGCCGTTTACGGATTTGAAGATGCCGCCGGCGGCAGTGCCGACGAAAATTACGTCGGAATTGTCATCGTCCACAGCGAAACAATCGATACGGCCACCCATGACGGCGGGGCCGATGTTGCGGAACTCGAGATTTTTTAGCGCGGCGACGGCGGAGGCGGGATCCGACGCGGGCGCTGGTGCGGGAACTGGCGCGCGCGATTCGGAACGCGGCGCGGTGCTCGGGGACGTGGCACGCGATTCCGTTGCGGAGGCGGAAGCTTTGTTCGTGGAAATTTTGGCAATGGCCATGCCGGAGCCGAGAAGCAAGCTGACAGCAAAGGCGGCAACGATGAGCCGAAGAACTCCGTGCAAGCGGGTCAGGCGGACGATCATTTTGTTACCTCGATATTCAGAATTGCGCAGTTCCGGCAAAAACGATTGGCGCGAGAGCAGAGCCCAAGCGGTCTGAGAAAAAGAGCGGACAATCCCCCGGACTCGCGCGCAGCAAAAGCAACTCGATTGGTTTTTACCCTGAGACGGAACTACAGCGAATAGTAGACGCGCGGGAATATTAGCTGGTTTCGGCGAAACTTGGTTGTCAAAAATTTGAGATACCGCAACACTTATAGCCGGGCAGTGTTTAACCCATTGCAACACACGGAGAATGATGTAAGTGCCTGCTTACGATGGGTTTATGGTTACAGCACTTTTCGGAGCAAGCGCAACCGGATAGAAGCTGGAAGCATCCCATACTAGTGACTGTGCGCCGAGTGCGCCGCGGAACTTTTTCAAAGTACGCGGCGCACCATTTTTCTTGGGCGGGGCATGAGCGGAAGTTTGGCCCCCAAAAAGTTGCGCAAAGGGAGGAAAGGTAGATGCGCAAGGTAGGATTCTTGCTAGGGCTTTCGCTGTTATTTGTGACGGTAGCGTCCGCGCAATCAGACTATTCTAAGGCGGAAGTATTTCTCGGCTACCAATACCAGCACGTGACGTACGATAACCTCGGACTTTCAGGTTACAACACGAATGGAGTTGCAGGGCAGTTTGTGTTCTACCCGAAGGCATGGGTGGGGATCGTGGGCGACGTTGATCTGGGCTACGTTCACACCTTGAACGGGGCACCGGCCGGCGGCGATATGCGGACGTACATGGGTGGTGTGAAGGCGGGTCTGGAACACGGTCCGTTACATTTCTATGGACAGTTTCTGATCGGCGTCGCGCAACTGTCTTCGGATTTACAGCAGAATTATTTCTTCTACACTGGCGGGCCAGTTTCATCCGGCGGCCAGGCATCTTCGAACGGATATGCGTACAGCGTGGGTGGCGGAATTGATGCACGAGTTGCACATCATTTGTATGTGCGCCTTGGCGAACTCGATTACCTCGGCACGCATTTCAACGATCCTTTCGGATCGCGATTCCGGCAGAACAATTTCCAGTACAAGGCCGGAATTGTGTTCCGGTTCTAACTGAATCCAGGAAAAGTTTTAGAGCCGGGAGGCGCCGAAAGTTTCGGCAGCTTCCCGGCTTTTCGTTTTTTGTGGCGCGAGGGCTCAGTGAGACAAACGAAAATTTACGGTGATGAAGGTTTCCACTTCTACAGGTTCGCCGCCGAGCAGCGTAGGACGGTAGCGCCACTGGCGGACGGCATCGAGAGCGTCGCGAATGAAAAGTGGATCGCCGCTTAGGACTTCCAGGGATTGGATGCTGCCGTCGCGGGCGATGATTGCGTGCAGCTGTACCACGCCATCGCGGCGGCTTTGGAGAGCTAGCGGCGGGTAGCGCGGATCGACGCGATGGGTGAGGAGAGCGGATTGGACGCCTTCGCTGCGGCGGATGGGAGCGGAGGGAGTGTGGACGGGGACGGATTCAGGACGCGGGGGTTGGACGGTCTCGCTCGAGAAAACACCGATCAGACCGTCTGGATTCGTATTGGTGCCGATGCCTAGGTCGAGATTGGAAATGTCTGATTCCGCGGCGGGATTTCCACTTGCCGGTGGCCTGTTCGGATTCTGAGGCCGGAATGTGGTTCCCCGGATCGTGAAAATGGAAGGTCTTGTTTGCGCGATTGAATGTTCGCGATTTTCCGGCCGGGTTTGAGTGTGATGTACACCGTAAGGCGGAATGGGAATGTAAACGCGGCGAATAAGTTTCGAGCCGGTGGCGAAGAGCGGCCAGATGAGCAGCGCGGCTACAAACGAAACTTCAAGAAACGCGGAGACGCCGAGAGCGCGCTGGCGGCGATGGCGAATTCGCGCAGCTGTGGCTGGATCGGGTTCTACGAGGCACTGGCTAAATGCGGCTGGCTGAATGCGGGATTGAGATTCTGGATTATTCGAGCTTTGAGAAGACATACGCACACCTCCAAGAAGTCCCAGTCTGGCGCGATGGTGCGTTTCGCTGACGGGGAACTTTGGAGTGCGCGCGCACTCATAGCGTTGGACACCGGTGACACAACAAAGTTCCTTCGATAAATGCGTAAGTATCTCTGCATCCCCGAAAGATAAGGCAGCATCGAAATGGGTGTTGAGAAGAAGCATCGTTTCAGCGTGAAAGGATTTGGTGCAATTGCCATGAGCCGCCAAACAATTGAAACAGTGGGGATTCGAGTGACCGGATGGGCCGCATTGAATCGCGATCCGCAGGAAGATTTCGTGGAATTTACGTGCCCAAATTGCGGGTCGGTTGGCATGAAAACGGCGCGAACTGAGCGATCGCAGTACCGGTTTACGGACGGATTTTTGCAGGACCTGCAAGGAGAAACCGCAACTTGCCGCGGCTGCAAGAAATCGCTGCGAATCGTGCCGGTGGTGATGGTGCATGACAAGGATGAGAAGAAACGGTTCGAGGCTGTGTTCGCGGACGAACTGGCGCCTTCGAAAAACTAAGACTCACGCAAATCTGATTCAGAACGAGACAGGCCGCTCTTTTCGAGCGGCCTGTTTTTTTGCGCGCGGGATTTGAGTAGACAATTTACCGGCGATCCCAGCGGCAACGTTCGCGCAATCTCGCGAGTTCGTAGCGTTCGTGTTCCGCCTGGCGGCTGCGGAATCCGTGGCGATCGATGGCGCGATCCACGCGAATTTCCTGGCGCTGGATGGCGCGGTAACAATCTGCGCGGTCGGCAGCTTGAGCGGAACCTGCGCCTGCAAACATCACCAAGGCGCCCACCAGTGCGGCTAGAAGAGTAACTTTCATTTTCATGACAGCCTCCTTGGCAACGAGGGTTCAGCCCGCGGCTGGGTCAGGAGATTTCGTTGTCATTGGTATAGACGTGTGGCGGCATGAAAAGGTTTGATAGATTGTAAGTGATTACTTACAAGTGGCGATGCTAAGGGTGGTTGAAAACCACCACTTTTGCAAGAATGCGTTGCGAGCTTAGCCGTAAATATCAGGGTCGAGCTGCATATGATATGTCTCCAGCACGGTGCGCACCTGGTGGAAGGCGTCGTCAACGGTATCTGCGAATCGGAGCAACGAGTATTCGCGCTGGTTGATGGTGCCTCCGTGGAGCATCGCGCGCCAGTTCAGCACTTTGTCCCAATACTTCCGTCCGTAAATCAGGACCAAATTATGCTGCGGCAATTTGCCGGTTTGCATCAGCGTGAGCATTTCCCACAGCTCGTCCATGGTGCCGAATCCGCCCGGGAAAACGATCAAGGCTTTTGCGATTTGCGCGAACCATAATTTGCGCATGAAAAAATAATGGAAGTTGAAGCTCAGTTCGCGGCTGATGAAGCGGTTGGGAAATTGTTCGTGCGGCAACTCGATGCTCAGGCCGATGGATTTTCCGCCGGCTTCGGCGGCGCCGCGATTCGCTGCCTCCATGATGCCTGGGCCGCCACCGCTGCAGACGACGAAGCGGCGCGGGTGCTCGCCGAGCGTCATGGCCCACGAAGTGATCCGGCGCGAGAGCTCGCGCGCCTCCTCGTAATAGTGCGCCATGTGCAACGCGTTGCGCGCGGAGCGCAGGCGGTCGAGTGAAGCTTCGGTGCGTTTCCGCTTTACATCGCGTTTCGCCCGTTCGAGCGTGGTTTGCGCCAAATCGCGCGGCAGAATTCGCGCCGAGCCGAACATGACGATCGTCTCGCCAACGCCTTCGCGCCTCAGCCGCACAAGCGGGTCAAAATATTCCGAGAGGATGCGGATCGGGCGCGCGGCGAAACTATCCAGAAATTTCGGATCGCGGTAGGCGAGCTTCGGCGCGTGTTGATGGTTGGGCTGATCCTTCTTCGGCATGAATTCTCCCAGAACGAATTTGAGAATCGATATTGTAACGTCCTAAACATCGCTGCGCGTCGAGAGGAAATGTTGCGAGTGTTTATAGTTACCCCATCTCCCGCGGGCGCATCCAATGGTTTAGACTAGGCACATGATCGCCACCGCCAAATCGAGAGGGCTGAAACTGCGCGGCGAATTTTTGATGCGAGTTTTGTTTTGCGCGGCTGCGCTCGCGGCGTTCGGGGCCCCTTCCGCACTTGCGCAGACCGAAGGGCCGATTAAACCAAAGCCCGGCACGGCGCCGCAGCAAACTCAGCAACAGCCCGTGCCATTGCACATCGTGACACGGCTGGTGAGCGCGCCCGCCGTGGTGCGCGACTCCAAAGGCGAGATGGTTCTCGACCTTGAGCAAACCGATTTTCGCGTGACTGACAACGGGATTCTGCAAAAGGTGGATCACTTCGACATTGGTGGCGACCCCGTCTCGGTGGTGCTATTGGTGGAAACCAGCGACCGAATCGCCCCGGTACTTCCTGCGATTCAGAAAGCCGGCATCGTATTCACCACTGCCGTGCTCGGTGAAACAGGCGAAGGCGCGGTGGTCACGTTCGACAGCCTGGTGAACACAGTTTCAACTTTCACGAGCAATTACGACGCGCTCGACAAGTCCATCGCAAAACTTCCGCTGGGCGGCGATGGCGCGCGGCTGTACGACGGAATGTCTGCGGCAATTAATTTGCTGCGCGACCAGCCGGAAGATCGCAGGCGCGTGATCATTGCTGTGAGTGAAGGCGGCGACGGCGGCAGCAGCGCAAAGCTTGGAGAATTGCTGCGCGAAGCGGAAATCTCGAACATCACGATTTACTCGGTAGGACTCTCGACGACAGGCGCCCAACTGCGCCAGCCCGCGGCCGCGCAGGCGCCACCCTCGGCGACTCCTCCCGGAGTGTTTGGCGACGCGCCGATGCCGGGCACTGCGCAGACTCCGTCGACGGAGATGCAGCGGCAGGGATACGGAAACTTAATTAATCTTGCGGTGTGGGCCGTGAAGACCGCGGTGGGCACGGTGAAAGCGAATCCGCTGGAAGTATCGGCTGCGGCGACGGGCGGCGAGCACGTGGGCACATATCACGATGCCGCGATCGAAAAGGGACTCGATAGAATTGCAGGCGAACTGCACGCGCAATACACCATTAGCTACCACCCTACGGATGTTCCCGCGGACGGATTCCACGAAATAAAAATTGAAGTGAATCGGCCCGGGCTGAAAGTAAAAACTCGGCCGGGATATTATTTGCCGCCTGCCGGATCAGCGAACTGACGCACTAATTCAGAATTCCATTCTCAGCTTTTCGCCGGGTCCTTCGCGCCAGGTTCCACCTCTTCAAGAATTGCCGCGGCGGCTGCGATCTTGTCGCCTTCGTCGAGACGCAGCAGGCGCACACCTTGCGTGGAGCGGCCCGCCTCGCGAATTTCGTTGGCGTGCACGCGGATCACTTTGCCCTGGCCCGCGATGATCATCACGTCTGATTCTTCGGTGACCTGCAATGCAGCGACAACGGCTCCGTTGCGATCGGTGGTCTTCAGATTGATAACGCCTTTGCCGCCGCGCGAAGTGATTCGGTACTCGGCCAGCGGCGTACGCTTTCCGAATCCTTTTTCAGAGACGGTGAGCATCAGCGATGTGAGTGAATCTTTAATCACTTCGCCTTCGAGGTCGTCGAGATTCTGCGAAGTGGTTTTATGTTCCTTCGCGATGATCCCAAAATCGGGTTGCACCGCGTCCATGCTGACCACGAAATCTCCCTTGCCGAGATCCATTCCGTTTACGCCGCCGGCTTGGCGCCCCATTGGCCGCACTTCGGTTTCGCGGAACAGAATCGCCTGGCCTTCGTGTGAGGCAAGGAACATCATTTGTTTGCCGTCGGTAAGTTTCGCGCCGATCAGCTCGTCGTCCTTTTCGAGATTGATGGCAATGATGCCCGAGGGGCGCGGATTTGAGAAATCGCCGAGCGGACTTTTCTTTACCGTGCCGAAACGCGTGGCCATGAAGACGTAGCGCCCTTCCTCTTCAAGATTATGCGCCACCACTACAGCCTTCAGCGACTCGCCATCCTGGAATTTCACGATTGAATTGATGGCGCGACCGCGCGTGGCTGCCGCGGCCTCTGGAATTTCGTAAACCTTCAGCCAGTACACGCGGCCCTTCGACGTGAAGAGCAATATGTAGCTGTGCGCAGACGCGATGAAGAAATGTTCCACGAAATCTTCTTCGCGAGTTTTCGCGCCCATGCGTCCCTTGCCGCCGCGCGACTGGTGGCGATAAACATCGACGGAAGTGCGCTTGATGTAGCCCGCATGGCTCACGGTGATGGCCATGTCGGTATCGGCGATCAAGTCTTCGAGTTTGATCTCGTCGACCTTGTCGACGATTTGCGTGCGGCGATCGTCGCCGTAATTTTTCTGGATCTCACGCAGCTCGGCGATGATCACGCCCTTCAGTTTCTTCTCGCTCGCCAGAATGGATTTCAGTTCGGCGATCAGCTCCTGGATTTCTTTCAATTCCTGCAGAATTTTTTCGCGCTCCATCTGGGTAAGGCGATGGAGTTGCAAATCGAGAATGGCCTGTGCCTGGCGATCGCTGAACTTCCACGTTTCCATCAAGCCGGCTTTGGCTTCCGCGGGCGATTTCGATTTGCGAATCAGCTTGATGATTTCGTCCAGATGATCCAGCGCTTTTTTGAAGCCGAGCAGGATGTGCTCGCGCGCTTCCGCTTTGCGCAGCTCGAATTCCGTGCGGCGGCGCACCACTTCCACGCGGTGCTCGATGAAATATTTCAGCATGTCCGCGAGAGGCAATTCGCGCGGCTGCCCGCCAACGATGGAGAGCAGGATCACGCCAAACGATTCCTGCATTTGTGTCTGCTTGAAAAGGTGGTTGAGGACGAGCTGGCTTTCTTCGCCGCGCTTGATTTCCACCACGATGCGCATGCCGTCGCGATCGGATTCATCGCGCACATCTGAAATGCCCTCAATCTTTTTCGTCTGCACCAGTTCGGCGATGCGCTCGATCAGGCGCGCCTTGTTCACCTGAAATGGAATTTCGGTGATGATGATGCTTTCGCGGTCTTTGCCCATCTGCTCGATGGCAGCCTTGGCGCGCATAATGAAAGAGCCGCGCCCGGTCTTGTAAGCCTGCAAAATTCCTTCGCGCCCCGCGATGTATCCGCCGGTCGGAAAATCCGGCCCGGGAATCACCTTCATGATTTCTTTCAGCGTGGTGTCGGGCTTTTCGATCAGCATCACGGCCGCGTCAATCACTTCGCGCAAATTGTGCGGAGGAATGTTCGTCGCCATGCCCACGGCGATTCCGGATGCGCCGTTGACCAGCAAGTTCGGAGCTTTCGCCGGCAGCACGCTGGGCTCTTCGCGCGTCTGGTCGAAGTTGGGAATGAAATTCACCGTCTCTTTTTCGAGATCGGCCAGCATTTCGTCCGCGAGTCGCGTCAGCCGCGCCTCCGTGTACCTCATCGCGGCGGGAGGATCGCCATCCACCGATCCGAAATTTCCCTGGCCATCCACCAGCGGGTAGCGCAGGTTGAATGGCTGCGCCATGCGAACCATCGTGGGGTAAATCACCGCTTCGCCGTGCGGATGATAGTTGCCGGAAGTGTCGCCGCAGATCTTGGCGCATTTGCGGAAGCCGCGGCCGGCGTTCACGCCGAGATCGTTCATCGCGATCAGGATGCGGCGCTGCACGGGCTTCAATCCGTCGCGCACGTCGGGGATCGCGCGCGCCACGATTACGCTCATGGCGTAATCGAGGTACGAGCGCTTCATTTCAACTTCAATGTCGATCGGCAGCAGCGTCGAAGCTGGCGGCGCTGGCGGTATTTGTTCGTCGGCCATTTATTCTCTACTCTCTCGTTTTAATTTCGAGCGGCGCGCTTCTCACGCGCCGAATTATTTTCAAATTAACTCTGCGAGCGATTTAGCAATTCCCCCGCGTACGCCTTCACCGTATCGAACGCATCCGCGGCATTCGTAAATCGCCGCGCCGAAAAGTTTTCTTCCAGCTGCCGCAGAAACGCATCCCGCTCTGCGTCGCTTGCAAAATCCACCGCGACTCCGCCTTCGTTATCGGGCTTTGCTCCCGGCGCTATTGGAATCGCGCAAAATTCGCAGCACGAAATTCCCCGCAGCCCCGGCTCCATCGCCCAACGAATCTGATAAATCAATCCAGCCGCCTAAACGTCCAGGTTCACCACATCGAGCGCATTGTCTTCAATGAATTTGCGGCGGTCCGCCACATCCTCACCCATCAACGTTGTGAAGATTTCTTCCGCGCCCACCACATCTTCCAGTTTCACCTGCAGCAGCGTGCGCGTCTCGGCATTCATCGTCGTGGCCCAGAGCTGTTCGGGATTCATCTCGCCCAGCCCTTTAAACCGCGTGATCGTGAATTCTTTTTTCGCGTCGTCGAGCACGTAGTTCAGCACATCCACCGCTTTTTCCTTCATGATCTTGTCGCCATTCCGCGTCACCGCAAATGGCGGCCGGTTCACCGGCTCGATCAGTTGCTCCAGCGCACGCAGCCGCTTGTATTCTGGAGTGGACGCCAGCGCCCAGCTCACTTTCGTGTTCACCGGACGATCTTTCACGCCGCCCGTGATCGCCAGCTCGTACAAGCTGTGCTCTTCGTCCCAGGAAATTTTTCCGTCGAGCGAGATTTTCGCTTTCTCGATTGCGCGGTCCAGCTTTTCGAGTTTTTTCTTGTCCTCGAAATCCGCTTTCTTTTCAAGCTCGCTCGCCGCGATCAATTCCACCAGTTCCGCCGACCGCATGCGCCGCGCCATTTTCTGCGCCACCTGGTCGTATTCCTGCACGTTCAGCAAAAATTGCGTAAGCTGCGTTCCTTCCAGCGCCCCGCCCTCTTTCGGTTTCACGCGATGCTCTTCCGTGGCGCGCTTCATCATTTCGCCGGTGAATTCGCGATCGTCGCGGATATACCGATCAAGCTTGCCGCGGCGCAACCGATACAGTGGCGGCTGTGCGATATAAATGTGCCCGCGCTCGATCAGCGGGCGCATGTGCCGGAAGAAAAACGTGAGCAGCAACGTGCGGATGTGGCTGCCGTCCACGTCGGCGTCAGTCATCAAAATCACTTTGTGGTAGCGCAGTTTCGCGGGATCGAAATCATCTTTGCCGATGCCGGTGCCAAGCGCAGTGATAATCGTGCGAATTTCTTCGTGGCCCAACATCTTGTCGTAGCGCGCCTTCTCTACGTTAAGAATTTTTCCTTTGAGCGGCAGAATCGCCTGATATTTGCGATCACGTCCTTGTTTTGCCGAGCCGCCTGCCGACTCTCCTTCGACGACGAATATTTCGCAGCGTGAAGGGTCGCGCTCCTGGCAATCCGCGAGTTTTCCCGGCAATCCGCCCGAATCCAGCGCCGATTTTCGCCGTGTCAATTCGCGAGCCTTGCGTGCCGCTTCTCTCGCTCGTGCCGCGTCGATGCACTTGCCCACAATTCGCCGCGCCACGGTTGTGTGCTTGTCGAAATATTCGCCAAGCTTTTCGTTCATCAACTGCTCGACCTGGCCCTTGATGTCACTATTCAGCTTTCCTTTGGTCTGCCCCTCAAATTGCGGTTGTGGCAGCTTCACCGATATCACCGCCACCAATCCTTCGCGCACGTCGTCGCCGGTGATGGTGACTTCGTCCTTCTGCTCCTTCAACATCCCGGTTTGCCCGGCGAAATAATTAATCGTGCGAGTCAGCGCAGAGCGAAATCCTGAAAGGTGCGTTCCGCCATCAACTGTGTTGATCGTGTTCGCGAACGCGAAAATATTTTCGGCATATCCATCGTTGTATTGCAGCGCGATTTCCATATCCACTTGATCGCGCTTGCCTTCCATGTAGATCGGCGAATCGTGCAGCACTTGCTTGCCGCGGTTCAGGTGCTTGATAAATTCCGCGATGCCGCCCGTGAAGCGGAATTCCGCGCTCTTGTCGTTGCGCTCGTCGGTCAGCGTGATCTTCAAGCCTTTGTTCAAAAATGCCAGCTCGCGCAATCGCTGCGCCAAAATGTCGTAGCTGAAAACTACGGACGTGAAAATTTCCGGATCGGGATGAAAAGTTATTTTTGTTCCGGTCTTTCGAGTCTTTCCCGTTTGCTTCAACTTATTTACAGGCTTGCCGCGCTTGTACTCTTGTTCCCACACAGCTCCATCGCGGCTGATTTCGATATCAAGTTGGTCGGCAAGCGCGTTCACCACCGAAACGCCTACGCCGTGCAATCCGCCAGATACTTTGTACGTTTCCGAATCAAACTTTCCACCGGCGTGCAATACCGTCAGCACCACTTCTGCCGCGGGACGCTTTTCCGTCGCGTGCATATCCACAGGAATGCCGCGTCCGTTGTCCGTCACGGTGACGCTATTGTCTTCATGCACCGTCACATTGATCTCGTCGCAAAACCCGGCCATCGCTTCGTCCACCGAGTTGTCCACAACTTCCCAGACCAGGTGATGCAATCCCATTTCGCCCGTCGACCCGATATACATCGCGGGGCGCAGCCGCACCGCTTCAAGTCCGCCAAGCACTTTGATGGATGTTGCGTCGTAGCGATGGCCCGCAGCCTGGCCGGACGCCGCTGATTTCTCTGCCATTTTTTCTCCCAATTCCTGTTGCGAGCGTTGAGCTCGAACCACGAGCCTGCTCGTCGAGGCGAGCCCGCGCAAACGGGCGTGCCGAACGTCCTTACCCTGTGATTCGCGCCGCTAGGCTGGCTCGAACTCGTAGGGTTACCGCTTCATCCCATCTCGCGCAGCGAGACGTGGCGAAGACTTTCCTGCCGTCTCCGGCAGGCTTCTCCAGACGTTGCGATCTTCTTCCTCTGGCGCGGGGAAGAATTACAAGACCGTTTCCGCCTGGCCGACGTGGTCCAGTGGATCGGACCGTGCCGAACTGAAGGGAAATTTCGATGTTTTACAGCAAGCACATTTTAACGAATCTGAGAAGGTTTGACAAGTTCGCGGAGCGCTTTGACCCACCCATAACTATCTTAGAATCAGTAGGTTGTGGGCAGTATTTACTATCGGCGCATTAATCCACACCACTTGCGCGCGATCGCATTATTTTGTAGTGGAAACTGTAGTGGAAATTACGAACTGCTCATCAAATTCGCATCGGCATGATCACATACCGGTAGCGAAATGTTTCATCGCCCATCGGCCGCAATTGCCCTGCGGATTGTTCGTCTTTCAGCTCGAGCCGGATCGGCCCTTCCGCCGCATTCGCCAGAAAATCCAGCATGTACTGCGCGTTAAATCCGATCGTGATCGGATCGCCCTTGTATTCGCGCTCCAGCGTTTCCGTCGCTTCGCCGTATTCAGGGCTCTGCGCTGAGAGTTCGATTCCGTCAGGCGACACTGCAATCTTCACCGCGTGCGAGCGCTGATCCGCAAGCTGCGACACGCGCCGGATCGCGTCGTTCAATTCTCCGCGCTCCAGCGCCACCGACTTATTATTTTCGCGCGGCAACACCGCTTCGTAATTCGGAAATTGGCCTGTCAAAATTCGCGACACCAGCCGCCGCGACCCCACCTGGAAAAATAAATAACTGTCGTCGCGCGCGAATTCCACCATGCCGTCGTCGCCCACTTCCTGGGTGAGCCGTTGGATTTCCAGTAGCGCCTTCTTCGGAACCAGCACGCGCGCTTCTGCGTTCAATCCGGAAAATTTGTGATCTGTCTCCGCAAGCGCGAGCCGATGGCCATCCGTCGCCACCATTCCCGCCATCTCCGGCTTCAAAATTAAGAGCCCGCCATTCAGTGTGTATCGCGATTCTTCGCTCGAAATGGCAAACACTGTCCGCGCGATCAATCCCTTGAGCAACTTCGCTGGAATCGACGCCAGCGTGTGTGGCGCCTCAGGCACTGTCGGGAAATTATCTTTTGACATTCCCACGAGCTTGTAATTTCTCTTGCCCGACTGAATCTGCACCCAGTGATTTTCCAGCAACTTAAATCGAATTTCGTCGTTCGGCAGCAACCTCACCAGTTCCAGCAATTTTTTCGCCGGAATTGTTCCGCCGCCCTCTTTCTTCACTTTCGCGGGACATCCCGTGCAAATACTCAACTCGAGATCGGTCGCCGTGATGTTCAGCCGGTCGCCCTTCGTTTCAAAAAGTAAATTCGAGAGAATGGGGATGGTGGTCTTCCGCTCAACGACGCCTTGCGTCAGATCGAGCTCTTCCATTAAATCATTTCGCTTAACACTGAATTCCATCATCTCGGTTCCTTCGTGAAGCTTCGTCGCAGGGCTGCTCATTTTTTTCAGGCCTTCCACAGGCGGCTACAATCTACCCTTTTTAGAAATGGATATAAAGAGCCGTAGTAGCCGTAGCTGTGGAAACTAGGATAACCGACTTACCGCCTACTGCGCACACCACTTGCGCGGTGGAAGGTTTCCGCGGCCACCGTATAGTTTTGCGCATAACTCGCTCAACTTGATCCCATCACCTCGCGACACACAAAAATCTTCACAGCCGCGCACATCTTTTTCATTACATTCCAACAATTCCTTCCACAGCTCGCGGCGCCGCAGAGTTCCCATAATTTTTATTCAATCAATTCGCGTTAGAACACACGCAAATTTCACTTATTTGCCGTGCCTCCAAATCGCAGTCTACAATGCCTTTGGAGTTGGCCTGCCGGGCCCGTGATGCACGCGTTAGGCTTTTTGAACCAATGTGGATCTCATGGGTGCCACATCAATCCGTATTGTGCATGCGCCGCTTTTCCGCTTCGGCGGGCGACCGGTGAAGCCTTAAACGGATGCGAGGTGCCCGCCTTTTCGACGAGGTTCATGGCCCCGCGTCACACGACCTACGTGGACCGCTCCACTTTTTCTTAAGCAAGTCTCGCGCTCGCATGAGCACTAGCGCGGTTCCGAAAAACTATGCGCATTCTTTTCATCGGAGACATTGTCGGTTCGCCCGGCCGCGAGATCGTTCTCGGCCGGCTCGCCGACCTTGTCGCGCAGCACCAACCCGATCTCGTCATCGCAAACGGTGAAAATTCCGCCGCTGGCTTCGGCATCACCCCGCGCATCGCCGAAGAATTGCTCGCCGCGGGCATCGAAGTCATCACCGGCGGCAATCACAGCTGGGACCGCAAGGAAATTTTCGAATTCATTCCTAACGAACCGCGCCTCCTCCGCCCCGCAAATTTTCCTCCCGGCGGTCCCGGCCGCGGCCTGTACACCGGCACCGCTCGCAATGGAGTCCCGTTCGCTGTCCTAAATCTCCAGGGCCGCACATTCATGCCGCCGCTCGATTGCCCATTTCAAACCGCCGATCGCGAACTTGCCCGCATTCCCGCAGGAACAAAAGTTATCTTCGTGGATTTTCACGCCGAAGCCACCAGCGAAAAGCAAGCTATGGGCTGGTATCTCGATGGCCGCGTCTCCGCCGTCGTCGGCACCCACACTCACGTCGCTTCCGCTGACGAGCGCGTCATGCCCAATGGCACCGCGCACATCACAGACGTCGGCATGACCGGTCCGCACGAATCCGTTATCGGTATGGACCGCAACGCCATGGTCAAACGCTTTCTCGATTCGCTGCCCGCGCGCTTCGAAGTAGCCGCCGGCGATGTTCGCCTAAATGGTGTTCTGGTAGACATAGACGAATCCACCGGCCATGCGCGCAGCATCAGCCGCGTTCGCGTAAACGCTTCGTCTTAGCGTTTGTCAAAACATGCTGGGGCATCCCCAGCGCAGAAATTTCTCATCTGCAAGCAGTGTAGAAAGTTGGTAGTCCATGCCCACCCGCCCAGCCATTTTCGTAGCAGCAGCGCTAGCACTCTGCGCCGTAACTGCGCACGCCCAGACCGAGCCGCAGCTCGATGCCCGCAAAAAACTTTTCCCCGAAGCGACCAGCGTTCGCGCCATAAAGCCGGTCCCGATGGCGATTACTTCGTTCTTACCTCTCACGCCATTCTCGTCTTCGATGCGAAGGGATCGAAAGATCCCCAGAATCTCTCCGCCAGAGCCCGCCCGAACTCGCAAAAAATCAGCCCCGCTAATTGTTTTCGCGGAAGATTTCGCCGTTGATTCGCAACTGGTCGCACTTACGTCGCAGACCGCGGCTCCAACACGCTGAAGATATTTTTCTTCCAACGGAGTTCTCGAAAAAAGTGCTCCGGTCGGATCGCCCACCGGCGTCGTAGTTTTTTCCACCGGCGAAATCGCCGTCGCCAGCACCATGGAAGATTCGCTCATCACCCTCTTCGATCAGCGAGGGAAAAATTCTGCATCAGTTCGGCGAACATGCCGATCTCGTTGAACGCCCCGCGCTCAACGATTTCCTGAATAGCGGCCGCCTCGCCGGCGATGGCCACGACAATCTCTATTACGTCTTCACCTATTTTCCGGAGCCCACAGTCCGCCGCTACGATCGCAACGGCTTCGCTACTCTCGAAGCCTCTCTCACCGGACTGGAATTCATGCCCGCCGCGCAATTCACACGCAAACAAATCGCGCACCAGCAGGAATCCGGCGGCGAGGTCGAATGTGAAGCCCGCAGTCACCGGCTGCGGCGTTGATCCTCTCAGTGGTGATACCTGGCTCGCCATCGGCGATAATCTCGTCGTCGTCAATAAAGATGGCGATCGCACCGCCGAATATCGCAACCTACACCCCCGAAGGCGCGCGCCTCGAACCCCGCAGCATCCTCTTCGAAACCGATCGCATGATTCTTCTCTCAGACACTCTGGGAATTTTCGAATTCGATCGCCCCGATAAACCACATCCACCAGTGAAATCCGCCATCTCGCACTAATAGTTTCGCATTTCACATATTTTTTCCGGTAGTATTCTCGCGTCAATTTTCACCGCGCTAATCGTCCAACCCGGAATGGTGTTGATGTCATCTGCGCCTTTTGCGCCCCGATGTCTTTGATTGGGGCCGAGTCCCGAAGGCCGAGGGATCCGCAGTTTCCGCTGATTTTTCTTTTTTGTATTGCTCTCCTTCAATTTTTTCTCCCGCGCAAAAAATTCTTCGCTCAATAAAAATTCACCAAAAATTTTTTCTCCAGAAAATGCTATTGTGGAAAAACTGTGCAAAGCCTGTGCGCGTTCCCGCAACTCTTTCACGACGCAACTTTTCCCGCATTCAGATTTCTCTTGCCGTCTTCGATTCCATTAGCGACAATCCACTTTCACTGGGCCGCTCTCTTCGAGTCCTAATTTTTTGTTCTCGCAAGAAAGCGTCAGGGCGTTTCGTGGCGGAACCCCAGGTGGCGATTTCCTGAAACGCATGCGGAAAAGGCTGGCAGGGCCGTGTTTTCCGTCCAGTCACACGCTGTACCGAAGAAACACACAGTTTCCACAGCATTTCCACAATTGTGGGAGTGGTTTAAAGGGGGAATTTCCGTCTCTCGACGGCTAACACATCAATGCCCGGCACAGGAACAGTCGCTGTAGTCAACGCGTGGGAGAAAATTCTCCAGCACATGGAGCGCCGGGTAAACCCCCATAGCTTCTCCACTTGGTTTCGTCCCACTCGCCTCGAAACTCTTGCCGACGGAAAACTCCAGATTCGCGTCCCGAATCGCGCCTTCCGCAAAAAGCTCAGCGAAACTTACGGCTCGCTCATCGAAGCCGTCCTCGCCGAGACAGGCATGGCCGATCTTCGCGTGGATTACGTCTTTACAGAACTCGAGCCGCCTCCGCCGCCCGTCACGTCACCGCTCGCGCGTCAATCGCGCCTCGATTTCGATTCAGTCGATCACCAGCTGAATCCGCGCTACATTTTCGATTCTTTCGTCGTCGGCAATTCCAATCAGTTCGCGCATGCCGCAGCTCTTGCCGTAGCAGAAACAGCCTTCCAAAGCCTACAACCCGCTCTTCCTCTATGGCGGAGTCGGCATGGGCAAGACTCACTTGATGCAGGCCATCGGCCACATGGTGAAAAAGCGCAATCCCGCGTTGCGCCTCACTTATGTCAGCGCCGAAAAATTCACCAACGACGTGATCAATTCCCTGCGCTTCGATCGCATGATCAGTTTCCGCGATCGCTACCGCACCGTGGATTTTCTTCTCGTAGACGACATTCAATTCATCGCCGGCAAAGAGCGCACCCAGGAAGAATTTTTCCACACCTTCAACGCGCTCTACGATCAGCAAAAACAAATCATTCTTTCCAGCGATTGTCCGCCAAAAGATATTTCCGCGATTGAAGAGCGCCTTCGCTCGCGCTTCGAATGGGGACTCATCGCCGATATTCAGCCGCCCGATCTCGAAACCAAAATCGCGATTCTCCAGAAAAAAGCTGAAAACGATCGCGTCGTTCTTCCCGACGACGTCGCGGAATTTATCGCGCGCTCCATCAAATCCAACGTCCGCGAACTCGAAGGCGCGCTCACTCGCCTCATCGCCTACGCTTCCCTCACCGGCGTTCCCGTCACCCTCGCAACGCGCAACAAGTTTTGCGCAACATCATCGCCACCCAGGAAAAAAAGGTCACCATCGAGCTCATTCAGAAACGCGTCGGCGAACAGTTCGGTCTTCGCGAACAAGACCTGAAAATCCGCTCCAACACCAAAGCCATCGCCTATCCGCGCCAGATCGCCATGTACGTCGTCAAGCAGCTCACCTCCGCATCGCTGCCGGAAATCGGCCGCCAGTTCGGCGGCAAACACCACACCACCGTTCTCCACTCCATAAACAAAATAGACACGCTCCGCCGCTCCGACAAAGATCTAAATCGCCAGATCAACAAACTCCTCGATTCCTTCAGCTGAAATTCAAGTGGCGCAGGCATCCTGCCGGCGTAGAGATTTTCGCGCAGGGTGCCCCACACGCCGTAGTTGCGTGTGGGTTTTCCACGCCGTTAAGTTCCGCGGGTGCCGCACCCTTTGCACTCCAAGGGTGCGGTCTTTCGCTGGTTTCGCCCCTGCGGCTTCCCCAATGAGCGTTACATCACAAAGTTTTTCAAGCTAATCCCGCCGCTCTCCCCGCACCCTATACTTTCCATAATGGCTTCCTTCGCCAGCCGCGCCTACTCGCACGCCCTCTGGATCTGCCTCTACGGTCCCGTGCTTTCGTTTTTGCCGCCGCGCTGGCGCACCTCCGAGTTCGCGCAGCAATACGCAGGCTGGAAACTTTCCACCTACGTTTCCAGCTTCGTCGAATGCATTCTCGGCTTCGATCTATTTTTCTTCTGGTTCGGAGGAAAGCTCAGTCACCCGCTTTTTCTCTGCCTCGCACTTTATTTTTTCATCGACGGAGCGTGGCGCTCCCTCACCGCTCATTCCGATGGAGTCGCCGCCGGCACTCTGCTTCTGGCAGTCGCCGACGAAGCTTACCTAGCCGCCGGAAATTCTTTCTTCGCGCACAGCCACAAAATTATTCCGGATCTCGTCACTCTCGATGATCTCGGCAAGGATTGGCAGCTCAAAATCGAATCTTCCCGCGCCAAACGCGATTGGGACGCCAGCCGAATCATTCGCTACGGCGACCGCTACTTCTGCCTCGAAACCTGCCAGCGCCACTCCGGCCCGCGCCCCTTCGTCTATCTTCTCCGCGCCCTAGAAGCAGGTGCCCCCGGCCACGCCGTCCGCACCTATATACCCTGAATCCACGTAGCACCTGCGGGTGCCCCACACGCCGTAATTGCGTGTGGGTTTTCCACGCCGCCTGAGCTTTGAAGGGGTCGCCGCACCCTTTGCAGTGCAAGGCCCGTGCGGTCTTTCGCTCGCCTGGGGTGACCCACACGGTGTAGTTGCGTGTGGGTTCTCCACGCTTTTGACTTAACGGGTGCCGCACCCTTTGCAGTGCAAGGGTGCGGATTTTGACTCACTTCCCGTATCTACGCCTTCCCCAACTCCTCCGCCAGCACATCCAAACTCTGCGACCACCCGGCTTCCATCCCCTGCAAGTATGCCGCCGCATAATCCACCACTGCCGTCGCCTTCGTTCGCAACGTCAATTTTGTCTTCGCTCCCGCTTCTTCAAAAATTACCGTCGTCAGCCCATCCAGAATCGGCTTCCCTTCCGCGTCCGTCGCGATATTCGTGAACACCAGCCGCTCCGGCCTCACTATCTCAAGATATTGTCCTCCGCACGGATAGTCCGTTCCATCCGGGCCGCGCATCACAATTCGCCAGGCCCCGCCCACGCGCAGGTCCACTTCGCACACCGGATTCGTAAAATATTTTGGACCAAACCACTTCGCCAGATGCTTCGGATTCACCCACGCCTCAAACACCATTTCTCGCGGAGCGTCGAAAATCCGCACGATCTCGACCTCGCGGAACATCGGCAATCCCGCTGCGCTATTTTCTGCGTTGCTTGCGGCCATGTTTCCTCTCTCTCTTCGCATTCTTTTTTTCAGATCCTGCAGAAAGCCATCCAGCCGGTCGAAACTTTCCGTCCAAAATTTCCGGTAGTGCTCCACCCAATCCGCCACTTCTTTCAGCGGACCCGCCTGCAATTTGCACGGCCGCCACTGAGCCTCGCGCGCTCGCGCAATCAATCCAGCCCGCTCCAGCACTTTCAAATGTTTCGATACTGCAGGCAGGCTCATCGCAAACGGCTCGGCCAATTCCGTCACGGAAGTTTCGCCCGCGATCAGCCGCGCCAGAATCGCCCGCCGCGTGGGATCTGCCAGCGCCGCAAACGTTTCGCTCAAATGATCCGCCATCATCATATTTAACCTACAGGTTAAATACACCGCGACACCAGTTCCTGTCAACCCTTTTTTCCGGATGGATTTCCGCCGCCATCGCGCAGATCCCGTAGGGCGGCGGCTAGACCGCGAAGCGGGCGAGTCCCCGCCCAGCTCTTCAGAGGGTTTGCAGGTTACCGGTGGGTGCCCCACACGCCGTCGTTGCGTGTGGGTTTTCTACGTTTTTGATTTAGCGGCTGCGCACCCTTTGCAGTTGAAGGGTGCGGTTCTTGAACTCATTCAGTGACGTTACTCGTTTCCGTCTCGCGTGCCGTCATCCTGAGAGCCATCCGATCAGGATGGCCGAAGGATCGCCGTTGCAGTTCCGCGGCCTGGTCTCGCCGATTCACGCGTCCCTAGTGCAACCCCTCCACCACATATTCCGTAGACATCTGCCGTCCAAATACATACGCATAATTTTTTCCATCGCGCGACGCTGTGGCTCCCAACGCTGTCGTTGCCGAAGGTGCTTCCGATAATTCGATCGTGTGCAACAGAGTTCTCTTGCTGCCGGTAAGCTCCACGCGCCAAATCTCGGCTGTTAATTGCTTCGGATAGCGCACCACAATGTATCGCGGTATCGTCGGGAGTGAAATCGAGCGGGACGTCGCCCTTCTGCAGTTGGGTTACCGGCTGCGCCGGTCCGCCCGTGATTGGCATGATCTGAAATGCTCCCGGGCCCGAGCGCACCAGTAGCCGCTTTCCATCCGTCGTCGCGGCAACCCCTGTCACACCCTCGTCCGTAATCGGTGTCTCGTTTCCGTTTTGATCGATCAGATAGGTTCGTTCCACGTGGCCGGATTCATTTCCAATTGCCACGATCCGCCCATCCGCCAACCAGCGCGCCCGTTCGTGGTTGATCTTCGAATGCGTCAGTTGGCGTTGTTCCCCCGCTCCTGTCGGCAATAACATCAGTTGCTTTGGATCCGTTGGCAGCGTGCTGATCGCCCATTTTCCATCGGCGGAGATATCGTCCGGATCGCCGTCGCCCAGCCGCACCGCGGGCGATCCATCCATATTCCGCAAAAACGTTCCGTACATGTCGCCGCTGTGCTGGTCTCCAAATAGAATCTGTTTTCCGTCCGCCGAAAAACGTTCCCCGTATGCCCAGTCCATCCACGTAAAATCTCGATCCTTCTTTTGATCGGGAGTGGACACCATCAAAACCAATCGCGCCAGCACATCATCCACCAGCACTCGCCCATCGGGCAGCACATCTTGAAGATCAATGTTTCCTGGAGCGCTCAGCAGCGGCCGCACCTTCCCGCCCAATCGTCGTTGCGAACAGTCTTCGATAGACTCCTGACGGGTTCGCGCTGTACCAGATTTCTTCCCCGTTCGGCGACCACGCCAGTCCTTGCGCTGACTTATACGACGGGCTTAGTTGCTTCCGCTTTCCTTCCAGATCCATCACCGCCACCGTTCCCTGATCGTCGCCAAAAATCGGATGATCCAGAAACGCAATCTTTTTTCCATCGCGCGAAAATCGCGGATCGCTCACCCACCCCGCCGTTTCATACAGCACTTTGCCTTCGGGATACTCCAGCCGGTACACGTGTTTTTCCGGCACGAACCGCACCACCGCGAAATTTTTCCCGTCCGGATCCCAGTCCGCATACTGCACGTTCTCGAGCACCGGCCTCGGCGCTCCTCCTCCCAGCGGTAGCCGCGCCAGCGTCCCCACCACCGCATAACCTGCGCCAACCCGGTGATTGCTCTGCAGCACCAATAGCTCGCCGCTTGTCGAGACAGAAGCAATCCAATCTGCCGCAGTTCCCATCGGACGCAGTCCCTGGCTATCCATTCTTCCCGTGTACAGCGCCAGCTCTGAATCCGATCCCCATTTCGATGCGCATATAATTCCTTGTCCATCCGGCAAAAATCGCGCCGACGATACGAATCCCTGCTGAAAACTCAATTGCGCGAATTTCGGCGGCTCGGTATGCGCCGTCGCTCGAGCGATGTACCACGTCGCCAAAATTCCCGCCGCGAACACCGCCGCGCCAATCGCCGCCATCATCCACATCGGAATTTTTTTCTGCTCCGGCGCAGCAGTCATCGCATGCGTTGCGCTCGAAGACCGCATCCCGCTCAATTCATTCAGTTGAAACGCAACGTCGCCCGCCGATTGAAATCTCTGCTGCGGATCTTTTTCCAAACAGTGATGCACCAGATGATCCAGCGTCGGCGAAATTTCCGTATTCGTCGCCCGCAATTCCGCCGGATCTTGCGTCAGAATCGCGCTCATCAAATCCGCGCCGGTATCGCCGTGAAATGCTTTCTTCCCCGCCAGCATTTCGTACACCACCACGCCAAAACTGAAAATGTCGCTTCGCGCATCCGCCGGTTTTCCGCGCACTTGCTCCGGCGACATGTACCCGATCGTTCCCATCACGATGCCGGCTTGCGTTGCCGAAGCTCGCATCGTCGCGTTCGCATCGGCTGGCGCAGGCTCGCTCAATTTCGCCAAACCAAAATCCAGAATTTTTGCTCGCCCATCATTCGTTATAAAAATATTTTCCGGTTTCAAATCGCGATGCACGATTCCGCGTTCGTGTGCCGCCGCCAACCCGCGCGCAATTTGCACCGCATAATCCAAAGCCTTCCGCTCGCGCAGCGCACCGCGCCGAAAGTTTTTCGCGAAGCGTCGCGCCTTCAAGCAATTCGGAAACTATGTAAGGAGATTCCTTCGCAGTAGTTGTTCCGCTGGACGCAGCGCTACCATCCGCGCCTTCTTGCGCAATCGGCGCCGTCCCCACATCAAACACAGTCAGCAGATTCGGATGGTTCAGCGCAGCAACCGCCCGCGCCTCTTGTTCAAATCGCCGCAACCGTTCCTGATCGTGCGCCAATGAACTCGGCAGCACCTTGATCGCTACATCGCGTTGCAGCCGCGTATCGCGCGCGCGATACACCTCGCCCATTCCGCCCGCCCCAATCAGCGATTGAATTTCGTAAGGCCCAAGTTTTGTTCCAGCAGTAAGTCCCATAGTTGTGCCGGATTATATTCCACGTTTCAGTTCGCACAGCGCCAAAGGTTTCGTGGGTGCCCCACACGCCGTACTTGCGTGTGGGTTCTCTACGCTTTTCTCTTCGGGTCCCGCACTGCTTCCCCTCACCCCCAAAAACAAGTACAACGTATCAACATGAAAGCAATCGTCTATCGCGAATACGGCCCGCCCGACGTCCTCAAATTAGAAGACATCGAAAAACCCATTCCCAAAGACGACGAAGTCCTACTCAAAGTCCGCGCCGCCTCCGCAAATCCTGTCGACTGGCACTTCATGCGCGGCCTTCCCTATCTGGTTCGCATCGCCGCCGGACTCACCAAACCAAAGCGCACGCAACTCGGCATGGACGTCGCCGGCGAAGTCGAATCAATCGGCAGCAAAGTCACTCAATTCAAACCGGGAGACCCTGTCTTCGGTTCGTGCCACGGAGCCTTCGCCGAATTTGCTTGCGCATCGGAAACAAAATTAGCCATCAAGCCGCAGAACATCACCTTCGAGCAAGCAGCCTCCGTGCCCGTCGCGTCATACACCGCGCTACAAGGTCTTCGCGACAAAGCAAAAATTCCGCCCGGCCAACAAGTCTTGATCAATGGCGCCGCAGGAGGCGTCGGAACTTTCGCCGTTCAAATCGCCAAATCGTTCGGCGCGAATGTCACCGGAGTCTGCAGCACAAAAAATATCGAGCTGGTCCGCTCCATCGCCGCAGATCGCGTGATTGATTACACGAAAGAAAATTTCACAGAAGGTTCGCAACGCTACGATGCAATTCTCGATTGCATTGGAAACCATTCCATATCCGCGATAAAACGCATCCTGAATCCCAAGGGCACTCACGTTGCCGTCGGAGGACGCACCGGCAAGTGGATGCTGGGCGCACTGGCTCAAGCGGTTGCGCTGCCGTTTTACTCTCGGATCGTCGGACGGAATTTCGTCGCCATTCTTGCTCGGGCAAACCAAGCCGACCTAATCACCATGCACGACCTAATGAAATCCGGAAAGGTAGTCCGGTAATCGACCGCACCTACCCTCTAAGCGAAACATCCGAAGCCATCCGCTATTTAGAAGCCGGCCACGCCCATGGCAAAGTCGTAATCGTTTTGTAGGGGCGGGGCTCGACCGCGAAGCGGCGAGTCCCCGCCCAGCTTTTCAACGACCTTTCTCAATTTGGTACTGACGCCGCCCACCGCACATCCGCGCGTTCCCCCAGCGCAACCTGTACCTTAGGACAAGTTGTTCCCAACGCTTTGTGGGGCTAGCATATTTGCTAGGTGTGGAGGCATGTCTATGCGCAGTGATCGATCGAATTCTTACAAATCTAAGGCGCTCACAACGCTCGCCATTTTTGTGGCGGGCTGCACTTTTGCAGGACTCACAGTGGCTGCTTCATCCGTTGCCGCGCAAGATGACCAGACGTCTCTCGGCGATGCCGCCCGCAAAGTACGCACTGAGAAAAAGAACGAGCCCGCATCGAAGACATTCACCAACGAAAATTTGCCGAAGACCGATGCCGGCATCAGCGTGGTAGGCCAGGCACCCGCCGCCGCGGCTGCTCCCGCTGCTTCGCCCGCGCCTGCTGCTGCTGCCGCGTCAGACGATAAATCCGCTGATAAATCCAGCACAAATCCAGCTTCGCCGGCGCCGGCCACAGCTCCCGTAAGCGTGGCGCAGATGGCTGCTCAACATGAACTCGACGCTGCTCTGATCCAGAAGGATCAACTCGAAAAAGAACTCGATCTCTCGCAGCGCGACTATTCTCTACAAGAACAGCAAGCTCTTCAGAATCCCAAGTTTAATTTCGATCGCGACGCGCAAGCCCACTTGACCGAACTTCATCAAGGCATTGACGACCAAAAAGCCGAACTCGAAAAAGTGAAAACCCACATCGCCGATCTGCAGAAAAAGCTCGAAGACATGAACAAAGGCTCCGAGCCCGGCTCGAAATAACAAATCCTGAATTCTTAATTCGGAAACAATCAGATTAGTTGCGGCTTCACCGCGCCTGCAAGCGCCCCACTACTAATTGTTGCTTTGCTCTTGACACCACAAGTGCCCTGCCTCACAATCCGCCCAACTTTTCGCGGGTGCGAAACGCCATTTTTCACTCGCGATTTTCAGGGGGAGCCGTTGCAATATTTGCCCGGTTGGACGGTTCAATGCATCAACACCGAATGCGGTGCGCGCGGCACCTGGATGCGCATGGACCATCTGCGTTCGGAATTTTGCGCGAATTGCGGCGCGCCCCTTCATCGAGTGCCGCCGCCACTTGGCCCGCGAATGCGGATGCGTCCGCGCTCGCTCGGCACGTATCGCCCGGGCCCTCGCGCGCGCTGACCGACCTCGCCGCACCAAAATACTCAGATCAATTTCGAGTGAGCGCTAGGTTTTTCCCCGGCGCAAAAACTTTTATTCGTATTTCAGCGCAGTGATTGGGTCGAGCTGCGACGCGTTGTACGAAGGAATCCAGCACGCCGCGAGCGCCACCACCGCAAAAAGAATCGCCACACTCGCATACGTCAACGGGTCTTGCGCGTTCACGCCGTACAACATTGTCGCCATCAATCGCGTGAGCGCGAACGCTCCGCAAATTCCAATCGCGATTCCAGTGAGCACGAGCGTCAAGCCCTGCCTCAGAGTAAGCCGCAAAATATCTGCGGACTGCGCGCCCAGCGCCATGCGAATCCCAATTTCCTGCCGCCGCTGCGTTACGGTGTAAGACATCACACCGAAAATTCCCACGATGGCGAGCACGATCGCGAGTCCCGCGAATCCGCCCAGCAAAAGTAAATTAAATTTTCGCGGTGTGAGCGATGCGGAAATATCTTCAGACACAGTGCGCGCACCAATGAGCGGCAGCGTGGGATCTTCCGCCCGCAACGCCTCGCGCATCGCGGAAATTACCGCGTCGCCATTCGCCGCTGCGCGCACCAGAAAAGTAGATTGCGCGTTTGGCACTTGCAGCGCCGCCAAATAAACCATCGGCTCGGGCTTGCTCTCCAAACTTCCGTAATTCACATCTCCCACCACGCCGATAATCTGCGCTGTTTTATTTCCTCCGCCAAACGGACGGAACATTTGTCCCACAGCGCTCGCGCCCGGGAAAAATCGCCGCGCAAATTCCTGGCTCACCACCGCAACGCGCGCCGCATCCGCCGAATCGCGATCTGAAATTGTTCGTCCTGCAATAAGCGGAACGCCCAGAGCTTCCAGATAACCTGCACTGGCCTGCCTGTAGTTCGATGAAAGATTTGCGTTGTTCGCCGTGCTCGCGCGTCCTTCAAATTCCAAATCCATGATGAAATTGCCGTCGCGAAACGGAGCGAGGCTCACATAGCCCGCAGCGCCCACGCCGGGAATCGCGCGGACGCGCTCTTCCAATCGCGAAAGCAATCCGTTTACTGCTGCTACTGTGTCGTAGCGCGCTCGCGGAAGATTTACGCGCGCGGTGATCAGATTTTTTTCCGAGAATCCCGGACCCTTTTCCGAAAGTTTCATATAGCTGCGAATCAGAAGCCCCGCGCCGGCCAACAGCACCAGCGAAAGCGCAACTTCAGAAATCACCAGCAAACTTCGCAACGTGTCACGACCTCGCGAAGAGCTTCCTGTGCGTCCCGCGAATTTCAAATCCGCATTTACATCAGCGCGCGCCGAACGCAGCGCCGGCGCCAGCCCGAAAATAATGCTTGAGAGCAAAGTCAACACAAACGCCGCCGCAAATACCGCTGCATCTGGCGCAACTTGTTCCAGCCGTGGAATTTTGTTGCCGCCGAAAAGTTTCAGCGCAGCCACACACCAAACTCCCGCGAGCATTCCGAGAACTCCGCCCGCCAGCGCGAGAATTGTGCTCTCCACCAAAAGCTGCCGCACCAATCGCGATGCGCTCGCGCCCAACGCCATACGCACCGCCATTTCGCCGCGGCGTTCTGCAGCGCGCACCAACAAAAGATTCGCCACGTTGGAACACGCAATCAGCAAAACAAACGCGACCGCGCCAGCGAGAATCCACAGCGATCGGCGGAAATCAGTTCCAACAATCCAATCGCGAAAACTTTGAACGCGAATTCCTTCTTGATCATCGGCGTCGGGAAATTCGCGCTGCAACTGCGCGGCCACCGACGACGCATCAGCGGCAGCCACTGCGAGTGTGATTCCCTGCTTCATCCGCCCGATTACCGCGATGGGGTGATTGCCTCTCCCGCTATCCGCATAGGCGGGCGCGAGTGGCGTCCAGATTTCATCGTCCGCGCCGAAGCGAAATCCCGGTGGCATGATGCCCACAATTGTGTAGGGATGATCGTTGAGTTGCAGAGACGCGCCCAGCGCCTTTGGGTCTCGCGCGAATAATCGCTGCCACAGCGAATCGCTGATCACTGTGACCGGCGCGCCGGTGCCCACGGCATCTTCATCTGGCGTAAACGTGCGGCCAAGCTGCGGCTCGACTCCCAGCACTTTCCAGAAACTCGACGAGACCATATTGCCGCTCAGCATTTCGGGACGGTCGTGGCCCGTGAGATTAAATCCCATGGTTTGCTGGCCACCAACTTCAGCGAACGTTTGATTGCGCTGGCGAAAATCTTTGTAATCGGGGAACGAGAATCGCGCGGCCAGCGAGCCGTATTGCGGGTGCGTGGCGAAGAGAGCGACGAGCTGTTTGGGTTGCGGATATGGAAGCGGCGAGAGAAGCACGCTGTGAATCAACGTGAGAATCGCGCTCGATGCGCCGATACCAAGCGCGAGAATTACAATCGCGGCGATGGTAATCGCGGGGCGCTTGCGCAACATGCGTACGCCGAAGCGAATATCCGAAAAGAAATTCATTCGAGCCTCCGAACTGCCTGTTCGTACTTGCTCGTACGTCGCTCGACTCACTCGCGCGTGCTGCCTTCTAGACGCTCGAAACCGTGCAGATGTAACAGACGAATTTCGCTGCCGTGCGATAGCAGCGCTGCGATGTGCGTTTGCGAAACCGTTGTAAGTGGGGAGTACTTTCGTACCAGAACAAATAGAACTAGCAGACTATAGCGGCCTACCCCGTGCCGAGGCAGAATTCAGTTGGTTCACGAAGCCTCGCGGCTTCCCCCAAACCCGTCTCGGTCCTGAGCCCAGACGGCGTCGCTGCCGCGAAACCCATTGGCCTTCGAGGACCCTCCGTAAAGCTAACGTGCGATGGAGCGGCTGGCACCCACCAGCCGCTCTTTTTTTTTCTAGAAACAAATTCCGCAAATCAGTGGCGAGCGTGAGAGGGATCGGCGGAAGTGGCGAAATTCAGGTCGACGTAAATTCCCGCAGATTTCAGTCCTGGAGCGTAACAACTTCCATCGGGATCGTAGGTGGCGGCGCATTTTGCGGTGCGATCTTTTTCGCGCGGGGATTCGGCGTATTGCCAGACGTCGGCAAATTTTGTGCCGCTTGCGGATGGCGATGCTGGTTGCTGCGGAAAATTGCAGCCGGGAGCTGGCGGGCAAAAATCGTTGTAGACCCAGTAGGTGATTTCGCGCGAGCCGGCTTTCTCGCGAATATTTTCCGCGGTGACGACCATGGATTTATCCGGCTGTTCTGCCGCGATTCCGGAGCAATAAATTCCGGCGTGAAAACCTCCCGCGGTAATTCCATCGACCCAGGCGAGTAAATAGGCGAGCTGCGCGGGAAGCAATTTTCCGCCCTGCTCCTGATCCAGAAAAATTACTGTGGTAACAGGAAAACCTTCGCGGCGTGCGGTGGCTGCGGCCGCGGCGGAATCGCGCTGGCCGATTTGTTTTGCGCGAGCGACTGAGCCGAGATCTTTGAAGAGGCGCCCATTTGCGAGCACCAGAAAACCAAATCCTGCGGCTTCCAATTTTTCGCGTTTGCCCAGCCAATTTGTGGCGCGTTCGCCGGGCGGCGGCGTGAGCCAGTAGCCAGTGTAAGAGAAAGTTTTTCTGAGCTCGGGCAGCGCGGTCAGCGCCGGGATAATCGTTGCGATCGAACCCGAGATAAAACTGCGGAGCGGCTGGCGCGGCAGACGCGGAAGTTGGCGCAACCGGATCGGGCGCTTGTTTGCAGGCGATGAGAAGAATCGCGCAGACGAGCATTGCGAGAGCTGTGACGACGGCTCTGGTGGCCGATCGAAATTGGAGATTGGATTTGTGTTTCATCGTTTGCGAATCGGGCGCGCGTATGCGCCGAATTCTAATTGTATTCGATTCGTTTGGATTGTGATGCGATTTGCGCGTTCGTGATTTTGCCGATTAGCGATTTGGTTTTCGCGCGCGGAAAAATTTCACCGGGCGGGGAGTGGGTTCGGTGGAGGAGGAGTGTTTGATTTCTGGGGCGCCGCCGTGGAGGCGTCCTTGGAGGGGGATGGAGATTCCGCCGTAGGTTTGCATGTGGGTGTAGGGGATGGAGTCGTCGTTGAGATCTTGCGCGAGGGATGGTTGTGGGGGTTCGGTGGCGGAGATTGGATTTTGTTCGGAGATTTCATCGTCGGATGGTGAAGGGATTTCTGGCGATTGTGGGTTTGTGATTGATGGGCAATTTTCTCTTGCGGCAGTGGGTAGGGCAAGCCCTACCCCTACGGCCGCTTGCACGGCGGTGACGGATGCGGTTGGGGATTTTGGTGCGGTGGGCGCGGATGTGGATAGGTTCAGCAAATTATCTACGCTTTCGCGGGCTTGAGAGGAGATGTGGTTGTTGTTCATTACGTCGGCGATGTCTTCTGGATCGATGATTACGGAGCCTCCGTCAGCAGTTTTGACTAGCGGAGCGGGAACTGGGGCTTTCGGCGTGCGTTGGCGGGGTTGGCGGAGAGAGGGTTCTTTGCCGATGGCTTGGCCGACGTAGTGGTCGCGGGAATCGTGGCCGAGGTGGTGGCGGATTTCGTAGGCGGCTTCGTCGAGTGTTTGGCGGAGGGATTGGATGGCATAGGTGAAGACAGAGACTTCTTTGGTGGTGTAGCGGCGTTGTAGGCCGAGGATTACGACTCGCGAAAGGACTGCGTGGATGGCGATAGCGGAGTTGAAATCGGTGACTTTGCCTAGGGCTGCATCGCCCAAGGAGCTGGATTCGGCGTCGCGAAGCTGCATGAGTTGGCGATCGTGGAGGATGCAGAGACCTGAACCGGTGCAGCCGCGGACGCGTTGGCAGCGCCGGTTACCTGACAGGAGGAAGCGGCAGAGATGGTCTTGTGGGAAGGGTTTGCTCATGGTGCGAACGCGGGTTGATTTCTTGGAAGTTGATGATTTTACGCGACTTATGGACATAGATTCTCCTTTGACCCCCTAGGGGGTTGTTTTTGTAAAGTGATGATTCTGTTGGGGTTACCTAGTACTATTACTAAAAAGTTGTTGAAAGGAAAGGAGTTAGGTACGTTTTCGGGGTGTTTTTGGTGATTCTGGGACTACATTCGGATCATTGGTCGAGTTGTTGAACCGGTGGAAATTTGTGCGTTTTGACATATTCAGGTCACCGCTTCGTTGTGTGAGTGGTCCCACGTTTCGTCCGGACTGGCCGGACGAAACGTGGGGCACCCGGAAAGGGCAAAGAAAAAGACGAAACTGGGTCAAAAACAGGGTCAAGAACCGCACCCAAAAGCCTAGGGGTGCGGCACCCCGTCAAGTCAGAAGCAACGGCAACGGCGCACAGGCTGAGAGCCTGTGCCACAAAAGAAAACGCCCGAACCTTGGGGGTTCGGGCGCGGAGATGCTCCGTTCATAAGATTACATGGGGGATAATATTTGTCAAGTGGGATTTGGTGATACTTTGGGCGGGGATGGTGTTGAGTGGGAGTCGCGTGAGTGGGATTGGATTGGATGGGTGGATATTTTGAATTCGTTTGAAAATTTGCGGGTGGTGATGGTGGCTACGCGGAACGCTTTGAATTTGGGAGCGGCGGCGCGGGCCATGAGTAATTTTGGAGTTAAGACGCTGCGCGTGGTGAATCCTTATGATCCGGCGTTTCGCGAGGCGAAGTCTGCGTTGAGAGGACGGAACGTGCTGGCTGAAGCGGAAGTGTTTACATCCGTGGCGGAGGCTGTGAAAGATTGCTCGCTCGTGGTGGGAACGACTGCTGTGGGGAAACGGCATTTGCATCATCCGCTAAAAAGATTGGAAGAGGGCGGGAAATTAATTCGGAAACGGCTTGGTGGAAAATCACGCGGCGGGTTGCGGACAAAAAATTGTGTGGCGATACTTTTTGGATCGGAGAAGCGCGGGCTTTCGAATGCGGATTTAAGTCACTGCCATTGGTTGATGCGGATTCCTACGGATGAAAAAAGCGCTTCGATGAATTTGGGGCAGGCGGTGGCGGTTTGTTTGTATGAGTTGGCGCGAGATGCGAAAGCGACCGCGGGCGCCGAGAAGATTGAGTATGCGTCTTCGGAAGTTGTGGAGAGATTTACAGGAATGCTTTCGGAGGCGCTGTCGGTAAGCGGATTTTTTGAGATACGGAAGGTGATTGATTTGGAGGATCGGATGCGGCGGCTGGTGAGACGGTTGAATTTGCCGGCTAAGGATGCGGACATGTGGCTGGGGATGATGCGGCAGATTGTGTGGGGGTTGAAAGAGGGAAAGAGGTAGGGAGAGAAAAGCGAAAGGCGGTCCTTCGGCTACCCAGATCGAACTGGATCAAGAACAGAGTCAAGAACCGCACCCAAAAGCATAGGGGTGCGGCACCCCGTGAAGTCAGAGGCGACGGCGCCAATGCGGAGATTGGGGCTCCCGGGAAAAACTAAAGGGCGCGGCACTTTTTTGTGCGCGCCCTCTTTTTTGGATTGAAGCGAGTGCGTCGGAATTATCCGACTAGTTTTACTGAGGTTACTTTGATGGTGTCGCCGTCTACGTCGCCGGTTACGTCGACGCGGAGGTGGTCTTTTTTGTCTGTCGCTTTGAGGGCTGCTTCGACTTGCTTGTTGCCTTCTGCGTCAAACTTGAGAAACTTCTTGTCGCTGGTGACGATACCAAAACCGCCCTCGGCGCATTTGAGAGCGCATTCGCGTGTGTGAGTGTCGGCCGTGTCGGCAACTTTCTTCGAGCAGTTGACGTCAACGACGGAAACGTTGTTGAAAGTTTCCGCGCTTGCGACCAAGGGTAGTGCGAGCAATGCCAGAGCCAACCATCCTGCTTTTCGCATGTTTCTAATTCCTCCGATTGAGAATCGATAGCCTTACGCGCTGGGAGCTGGGGTCTATTCTAGCTCGACGTACGATAGTTAGAATGCTTGGAGGGGGAAAACGATTCCCTGGGGAGAGGGAAAGACGGAACTGCAGATCCCTCACCCGGTGAAGCGGGATTCGGCCCCGATTCACGGCATCGGAGTGCAGTAGGCGCAGATGACGGCGAAGGCTGCTGGGCTAAAGTCGAGCGCTTGGCGATTAACCGGTTAGTTTGAGTCAGTCGGTCGAGTTGTTGAACCGGTCTGGATTGTGTTGTTTTGACATTGGACTGGCTCCGCTTAGTTGTGTGTGTGGTCCCACGTTTCGTCCGGACTGGCCGGACGAAACGTGGGGCACCCGGAAAGCAGGCACATTGCGACCAATGGCGGGACAGATCTGCGCGCTCCGCGGGACCAAAACAAATGGGTGGCCGTGGGCGTCTTGATGGGTGGGGATATGGGGATGGAGGTATTTTGATGGAATGGATATTGCGGAGTGGGATGCAGACGCTGCGGGCTTTGCGGCGGGATTTGGGATTTACGATTGTGGTGGTGGTTACCTTGGCGCTGGCGATTGGGGGGAATAGCGCGATTTTAGGGGTGGCTAAGGCTACTTTTCGGAGCAAATTGCCGTTTTTTGAGAGCGACCGGATCGCGAGGCTTTATGGGGCTTACCGGAATGCGGATGGAACGACTTCGGAGGTAACGATTCGGGGGCGGGAATTCAATGTGTTGAAGGCGGCGGCTACAGGAGAGGGCGGTCCGTATTCGAGCCTGGTTGGGCTGGAGGATGTGAGCACGACGCTGACGGGGGTAGACAAGCCGGAAAATCTTGTGATGCTGCACACCACTCCAGGATGGATGGAGACGGTGGGAATCCGTCCGATTGTAGGGAGATGGTTTAGCGCGGAAGAAGAGCGAGTGGGGCAATCGAGCGGAGTGACAGTAATTGCGTACGAATTGTGGCAGCGAAGATTTGGCGGCGAAACGAACGTAGTTGGGCGAACGATGACGCTGGATTCGCAAAAGTACACGATCATCGGGGTGATGCCCGCAGGATTTCGGTTCCCATACGACGCGGAGCTTTGGGTACCGGTGCTGACGCCTTCGGATTACACGACCGACTACGGAGTGTTCGCGCGATTGAAGCCGGGAGTGACGTTGGAAGCGGCGTCGGCGGCGCTGGCACCGGCGTCTGCGGCGTTGAAGCGAGATTTTCCGGAGACAGATCCGGGATTCCGATTTACACAGTCGAGCCTGGTTTCGAATTTACAGAACAACCACGAGGGCGCGGCGCGGACGCTGCTGATCATCGCGGGATTTTTTCTTCTGCTGGCGAGCGTGAATGTGGCGAATCTTTTGCTGACGAGGAGCGTGTCGCGGCGAAAAGAGGAAGCGATTCGCGCAGCGCTCGGTGCGACGCGCAGAGATCAAGTTGCGCGACGATTGCTGGAGGGAATTGTGCTGGCGGTGATGGGCACAGCGCTGGGGCTGGCTCTGGCGGCTTTTGTTTCGCGGTGGCTGGACTTACTGGTGCCTTCAAATTTTGTGCGGCAACTTGGGATACATCCGAATGTGCTGGATGCAGAAGTATTTTCGGTGACGGCGGCGATCGGTTTGCTGACGGGAATTGTGGCGGGATTGCTGGCGGCGTTTACGACTCCGAAATCGGAAGGACAATTTCTGACGCAGGCGAGCACGCGCGGGGGACGGAGCCGGAGAGAACGGCGAAGCATGGATGCGTTTGTGGTGGTGCAATTCACACTGGCGCTGGCGCTGATTGCGGGGTCTGCGCTGATGATTCAGAATTTTGAACGGCTGACGAAGAGAAGTTTGGGAATCGACGCGTCGCGGCTGCTCTCGATGGAAATTTCGACGACGGCGCCAAAATATGCGACGCCGACCGCGAAGGCAGAGCTGGCACGAGACTTGACGCGAGAAATTGAAAGCGCGCCCGGAGTGACGGCGGCGGGATTTGTGACTGTGAATCCGCTGGGTCCGGCGACGTGGTGGGCGGCTGTGGTGGCGGAGGGACAGGAAGAAGCGTCGCAAGGAAAATCAATTCTGGTGAATCACCGGCTGGTGACTCCGGATTTCTTTAAGGCGATGGGAATATCGCTGGAACGAGGGCGAGAGTTTACGAGCCAGGATGCGGCGGGTGCGCCGTTGGTGGTGATCGTGAGCCAGCGAATGGCAAAAAAATTCTGGCCGAATACGGATGCGGTTGGAAAGCGGATTCGAACGAACCGGCCGGGGACTCCCTGGCTTACGGTGGTGGGAATTGTGAGCGACGTGGAAGATTATGCGGCCGATCCGGGAAGTCCGCACGAGACGTGGTATTTGCCGTACGCGGAAAATGCTCAAATGCCGGCGGCGGATTCGCCGGTGGTGATGGTACATAGCGCGGGCGATCCGCGAGCGGTGATCGGCGCGGTGCAAGAAGCGGTGTGGCGGGTGGACCGGAATATGGCGGTATCGAAAGTGTCTGCGCTGGATCAGTATTATTTGGATTCGCTCTCGCAGGAAAGATTGAGCACGATTCTGGTGAGCGTGCTGGCGGGATTTGGATTGCTGCTTGGGGCGCTGGGAATTTATGGGACGCTTTCGTTTTCTGTGGGAACGCGAGTGCGTGAAATTGGAATACGAATGGCGTTGGGAGCGAAGCCTGTGGATGTGTTGCGGCTGACGTTGATGGCGGGACTGAGGTTATCGGCGATTGCTACTGTTTTGGGAATGGGAGTGGCTTGGGGGACGGGGAGGATTTTGGCTAGTCAGCTTTCGGAGATTAGCGCGGGGGATCCGTGGACTTTGATTGGAGCGGCGGGGGTGCTTACCTGCGCGGCGTTGTTGGCAGCGTATATACCGGCTAGGCGGGCGGCTGGGGTGGATCCTTTGGTGGCGTTGAGGAGTGAGTGACGGGGGGGAGTTCGAAGACTAAGATCAAAAACGGAAGTCAAAGACGGAAGTCAGAGACGTAGAGAACCCACACGCAAATACGGCGTGTGGGGCACCCGCGCACCCTTAAACAGCAAAGGGTGCGGCACCCGCTGCTGGACTAAAGTCCAGCGCTACACGGGCAACGGCGAAAGCGTACGGCGATCCTTCGGCCACCCTGATCGGATGGCTCTCAGGATGACGTCAAAGGCAGGGGCGCACAGGCTGGAGAGCCTGTGCCACTTTTATTATTCGGTGCGGAGGCAGACTATTGGGTCTACTTGCATGGCGCGGCGGGATGGGAGATAGCAGGCGGCTAACGCTACTGCGGAGAGAAGTGCTGCGACTGCGGTGAACGTGAATGGGTCGGTGGATTTCACGTTGTAGAGTTGAGTGGAGAGAAGGCGCGTTAGAGCTGTGGCGGTGATTGCGCCGATGGCCAGGCCGGTGATGACTAGCGCCAAGCCTTGTTTGAGGATCATGGATTGAACGCGGGCGGCGGTGGCTCCGAGGGCCATGCGAATGCCGATTTCGCCGGTGCGAAGAGAGACTGTGTAGGCTAGGACGCCGTAGAGTCCGACGGCGACGAGAAGCATTGCTAGAGTTGCGAAGACCGCGAAGAGAACTGCGAAGAAACGCTCCTGCCAGGAAGACCGGTCCAAAATTTGCTGCATGGTGTAGACAGCGCTGAGAGCGATATCGGGATTGATATCTTTCATGCGGGCGCGAGCGGCGGAAATTAATTGAGCGGGATCGCCGCTGGTGCGGATGACGATGCCGTCACCGACTGTATCTTTCGGATACGGAAGGTAGGCGTCCCAGCGGGGCGAATTGGCGAGACGCTGATTTTTTACGGCGGCGACTACGCCGACGATGGTGTGCCAGGGTTCGTTATCTGCAGGCGGTCCGAAGCGGATGCGTTTGCCGAGGGCGCTGGAGTGCGGCCAATAATTTTTGGCGAGGCGTTGATCGATGATAGTGACGGGGATGGCGGCGCGCGGATTGTTGTAATCGTCTTCGGTGAAATCGCGGCCTTCGAGAATGGGAATTCCAAGAGCGCGGAAATAGCCGGGAGTGGTTTGGGTGTGGTTGATCATAGGCGCGTCTTGAAGAGCGAGGACGGGAAAACCTTCGACGGTAAGGCTGCGTCCCCAATTAATTTCGAGGGGAATGCCGCTAGCGAAAGCGACGTCCGAGACACCAGGCAATGAGGCGAGCTGATCGTGGACGAGCTGATTGAGAGCCGTTGATTTGGGGCCCTGCGGATAGGCGGCTGAAGGCACGGCCATATACATGGTGAGAGTGTGATCGGTGTCGTAGCCGAGGGACTGGTGACGCAGAGCGAGGAAGCTGCGAATCATTAGGCCGGCTCCGGCGAGAAGAACGAAGGAGAGAGCGACTTCGCCGACGACGAGAGCGTTGCGAAAGATGCGGCGTCCGCGGCCGGAAGTGCTGCCGCGAGAAGAATCGCGGAGAGCATTGCTTGTGTCGACGCGAGAAATTCCGAAGGCTGGAGCGATTCCGAAAAATATGCTGGTGAAGAGCGAGATGGCGGTGACAAAGATTAGGACGCGGCGGTCGATGGAGAAATTCATCCAGGTGGGGAGATCGATGGGGATCAGGCGGAGTAGCGCAGGAAGTCCCGCGTAGGTGAGGGCGAGTCCCGCGGCGCCGCCGATTGCGCCGAGCAAAATACTTTCGGTGATTAGCTGGCGGATGAGGCGCGTGCGAGTGGCTCCGAGGGCGGTGCGGACGGCCATTTCGCGCGCGCGGGCTGTGGCTTTGACGAGCAAGAGATTGGTGATGTTGGCGCAGGCGATGAGGAGAAGGAAGCCGACGGCTCCGAGAAGAGTGATGACTTCGAGGCGGTAACTTCCGGCGAGAACATCTCGAATGGGAAGGGCGTGAGCGGAGTTGCCGTAACTGGTGACGGGATTTTCGCGATTGATTTGCTCCATCAGGGATTGGAGCTCAGCGTCAGCCTGCTCGATGGAAACGCCAGATTTCAAGCGAGCGATACCTAGAAGATAGTGGGAAGTGCGAGTGGAATCTTTCGGGCTGAGCTGCAGAGGCAGCCAGGCGACAGCGCGATTTGGAAAACAAAAGCTTGAGGGCATCACTCCGATGATCTGAGTATGAGTGCTGACCATGTTGATGACTCGGCCGACGATGTTTGGATCGGCACCAAAGCGGCGGCGCCAGAGGTCTTCGCCGATGACAACGACTTTGGGTCCGTTGGGGAGATCTTCTTCGCGAGTGAAGGTGCGACCGAGAAGGGGCGCGACGCCGAGGACGCGAAAGAGTCCATCGGAAACATCGGCGGCTGGGACGCGCTCGGCACTCAAGCCTTCGCCACGAATGGTGGCGAGGCGTTCGTTATAGAGAGCGATGTCATCGAGAAGGCGGGTGCGCGCGCGCATGTCGAGATAATTCGGGAAGGCGATTGAATCGGCGAAAGCTCCTGGACTTGTATTGGTTTCTTCGATGTAGACGATGCGATCGGTGTGCGGATACGGGAGCGGGCGGACGAGAAGTCCATTGGCGAGGCTGAAGACGATGGTGGTGGAACCGATGCCGAGAGTGAGGATGGCGATGGCGGTGAGGGTGACGACCAAATCTTTGCGCATGAGGCGAAGCGCGTGGCGAAGGTCCTGGATGATCACGTGGATGTGCTCCTTGGGCGCGTCGGTGAAAACGCCGACAGCGGAATGAATCCAGATGGCGAAAATTTGGAATGCGGAGCGAGCGGCGCGGCAGCGATCGTCGAATGCGAGGCAGAGTTCACGAGCGTATTCGCCGCGGAATTCTTTCGGGTAGAGAAACATCAGGCCGCGATAGGCGCGGAGGGCGGCGGTTGCGGCTGCGGGTTCGGCTTGGGCGGAAAAGTGTGAGTGCGATTGCATAGAGTTGGCTTAGGTGCCGCGAGGGACTAGTCCTGCGGCGCGGGCTTGGGCGAGGAGCTGCCGGAGATGGCGGGCTTCTTCTTGCGCGGCTTTGCGACCGGCTCGGGTGACGCGGTAGTAGCGGCGGCGGACGTCGTCGTGTTCGGGATCGGGGCGCTCGTCGAGTTCTTCGATGAGTCCGGATTCGAGAAGGCGTTTGATGGCGCTGTAGAGAGAGCTGGGGCTGAGCTGAACTTTGCCGGAGGTGCGATCGGCGATTTCCTGCATGATGGAGTAGCCGTGGCGCTCATGATCGGCGAGAGCGATTAGGATATGGAAACTGTCGGGGGCCAGGGTGGGGCGGGTCATGGGTGCGGGGTCCTTCCGATGGTCGCTATAGCGGAATGTGGAATAGTTGGCATGTGGGGTTAGACGACGACATGCGCTAAGAAGTCACCATGGAAAAACAAAACTCTAATGCAGAAGCCGTCACCACAGAGACACAGCCCGCCGTCGCCTTCGCGTTTGCGAACGCTATGGCGGGTTCAGGACACGGAGAATTCCGTTCGTTTGGGCGGATGACTTGAATGACGTGGGCTGGGCAAGCCTGCTCCCTATAAAACCTAGCAGAAGATGACGGACTACGAGCCTGTTGCGCGCCTTGACCGGAGTGTGGGGGATTGTTAGCGTAACTTGGGCTTCGGGGCGTAGACGGTGGAAGAGCGAGGCGAACAGCAGGTCCCTCACCCCGCTAACGCGGGGTTCGGGATGACACCGTTTTGAAAGTCTGGCGCGGCTGAAGGCGGAAAGAGTTCATGGCGGAAACCATTCAGATTTCGTTGAAGGACGGGAAAATTTTGGAGGCGGCTAGCGGTACTACCGCGGCGCAGATTGCGGAGCGGATTTCGCCGAGGCTGCTGAAGGAAGCGCTGGTGGCGCGGATCAGTGTCGGCGCGAATGTTGGGAGCGACGCACCGCTTGAGCTGGTGGATCTTTCGGCGCCGCTGGATCGCGATGTGCGGCTGGAAATTTTGACGGATAAAAATCCTGAGTCGCTGACAGTGTTTCGCCATTCGGCGGCGCATTTATTGGCGGCGGCGGTGCTGGAACTGTTTCCGGATGTGAAGCTCGGGATCGGGCCGCCGATCGAGTACGGATTTTTCTACGAATTTATGCGCGCGGAGTCTTTTACTCCGGAAGATCTGGCGGCGATCGAGAAGCGGATGCACGAGATCGCGTCGCGCAATGTGCCGAACGAGCGGAAATATTTGCCGAAGGCGGAGGCGATCGAACTTTATAAGAGTACCGGGCAAAATTTTAAGTGCGAGTTGGTGGAAGAGAAGGCGATCGAGCCGATGGTTTCTTTTTACACCACCGGAAAATTTATCGATTTTTGCCGCGGGCCGCACATACCGAGCACGGGACGGATTAAAGCTTTTAAGTTGATGAACGTTTCGGGCGCGTACTGGAAGGGCTCGGAAAAAAATCCGCAGATGCAGCGGTTGTACGGCGCGTGTTTTTTTACTCAGGCGGAGCTGGACGATTATCTAAACAAACTTGAGGAAGCGAAGAAACGCGATCACCGGCGGATCGGAAAAGAGCTGGAACTTTTTACGGTGAGCGAACTGGTGGGCGCGGGACTGCCGTTGTGGCTGCCGAAGGGCGCGACGGTGAGGCGTCTTCTGGAAGAATATATTTTGGAACGCGAGCGCGAGTGCGGGTACCAGCACGTTTACACGCCCGATGTGGCGAAAGTGGATTTGTACATCAAGTCGGGCCACTGGGAGCACTATCACGAAGATATGTTCCCGCCGATGGAGCTGGAGCACGAACAAGTGGTGCTGCGGCCGATGAATTGTCCGCACCACATATTGATTTACAAATCGAAGAGGCACAGCTATCGCGAACTTCCGGTGAGGATCGGCGAGCTGGGAACGATGTATCGGTTCGAGCGATCGGGAGTGTTGAGCGGATTGAGCCGGGTGCGCTGCATGACGCTGAACGACGCGCATATTTTTTGTACTCCGGAACAGATCAAGGAAGAGTTTACGGGCGTCATGAAGCTGGTGGAGCGGGCTTACAGAGATTTGGGAATTACGAAATATAGTTACCGGCTATCGCTGCGCGATAAGGCCAACACCGAAAAATATGTTGCGGGCGATGAGATGTGGAATCACGCGGAGCAGGTGCTGCGCGAAGCGATGGATTCGCTGGGATTGCCATATACCGAGGCTCCCGGTGAAGCCGCGTTTTACGGGCCGAAACTGGATATTCAACTCGCGGATGTGATGGGGCACGAAGAAACCTACTCGACGGTGCAACTCGATTTCCATTTGCCGAATCAATTTGATCTTGGATATATCGCGGCGGATGGGCAGGAACATCGTCCCGTGATGATTCATCGCGGCGTGATCAGCACGATGGAGCGGATGGTGTCTTACTTGATCGAGTTGTACGCGGGCGCGTTTCCGGTGTGGCTCGCTCCCGTGCAGGCGATTGTGTTGCCGATTACTGAACGGCAGAACGAGTACGCGAAGGAACTGGTGGGAAAAATGGCTGCCGCGGGATTGCGCGTGGAACTGGACGAGCGCAACGAAAAGTTGCAGGCGAAGATTCGCGACGCGCAATTGCAGAAGATTCCGTACATGCTAGTGGTGGGCGGGAAGGAAGCTGAGGCGGGGACGGTTTCGGTGAGGCATCGGAGTAAGGGGGATCAGGGTCCGCGGGCGTTTGGGGAGTTTGTGGAGATGGTGAAGGGTGAAGTCGCGAATAAGACGACGAATTAACGGGAAAAGCATAGAAACAAAACCGTAGAAAACCCACACGTAAATTCGACGTGTGGGGCACCCGGCTAACTGCAGATCCCTCACCCGCTAAAGCGGGATTCGGGATGACAGAGAAAAAATCAGAGCGGCAAATTTCGTGCATTTAAAAATTCAGATTCGAGTTGCGATTGCTGGCGATATCCCTGCGCTTAAGAAGCTGATTGATGCTTCGGTGCGAGTGTTGGAAGCTGCCGACTATTCGCAGGAGCAATTGGAAGCTGTGTTGAAATCGGTTATTGGAGTGGACACACAGTTGATTGCGGACGGGACTTATTTTGTGGCGGAAGTAGATGAGGACGGCGCGGCGGGACGCGTGATTGCCGGGTGTGGCGGATGGAGCAAGCGTCGAACGCTTTTTGGCGGAGACGTGTATGCGAAGCGCGACGATGACTTGCTTGATCCGCGGAGTGACGCGGCAAAGATTCGCGCGTTTTTTGTTCATCCTGATTGGGCGCGGCGCGGAATCGGAAGCAAGATTCTGGAGGCGTGCGAAACAGCCGCGAAATCGGCGGGGTTCACGCGATTTGAAATGGGTTCGACGCTGACAGGAGTGCCGCTGTATCGCGCGCGAGGTTACGCAGAACTGGAACGCGTGGAGGTTTCGCTCCCGGGCGGAATATTGTTTCCGATCGTCCACATGGCAAAAAATTTGCCGGAGCGTGAGTGATTCAGAATGAAAAGTTCAGCCACGCCGGGAACCGTTCGAATTACTGAAGAAAGTTACGCGCTGGCGTTGCGTGAATTGGCGGGACGCGATGCTCATCTTGCGGAGGTGATCGCGCAACATGGGCCGCCGCCGATCTGGTCGCGTGAACCGGGATTCGCGACGTTGATTTACATTATTTTGGAGCAGCAAGTTTCGCTGGCGTCGGCACGCGCGACGTATGCGCGACTTTGCGCAGCGGTGAAGCCGCTGACGCCCGGACGATTTCTGAAAAAGAGCGACGTGGAATTGAAAGCGGTGGGATTCAGCCGGCAGAAAATGCGTTACGCGCGATTGCTGGCGAAAGAATTGGTGGCTCGACGCCTGGATTTGCCTGCGCTGGTGGAAATGGAAGATCACGCAGTGCGGAAGCGGCTGACGGCGCTGATGGGAATCGGTCCGTGGAGCGCGGAAATTTATTTGATGATGGCGCTGGGCCGCGCTGATGCGTGGCCGGTGGATGATCTGGCGCTGGCGATCGCGGTGCAAAAGGTAAAAAAGTTGCGGCGGCGGCCGACGCCCAAGCAATTGGAAAAAATGTCGTCGGTGTGGCAGCCGTGGCGGGCGGTGGCGGCAAGACTTTTCTGGCATCACTACTTGAGCGCGCGCAAACCAAAACAGCAGTAGAATCCCGCAGATTGCTGGAGGCAATAAATGAAAAATCGATTCGTCGGAATCGCGTTCGTGCTGTGTGTGATGCTGGGGTTGGCGTCTGTAGGATTCGCTCAAGACACGAAACCGAAGACTGAGGCGGCGAAGCCGCCGGTACGGGTGGCGATACATGCAGCGCGAATGCTGGATGTGCGCACCGGAAGTATTTCGACGAATGTTTACATCATGGTGGAAGGCGAACGAATTGCGAGCGTGGGGAATTCAGCGCCCGCCGGGATGCGCGTGATTGAGTTGCCTGCGACGCAGACCGTGATGCCGGGATTGACGGATTGCCATGCGCACATTTTGGGGAATTTTAAGGATCAGAACGCGACGGCGGGATTGCGGATGTCTTCGCCGATGGGAGCGATTTGGGGCGTTCACAATTTACAAATCTGGCTCGATCATGGATTTACTTCGCTGCGTGACGCGGGCGAAAGCGATCTGGCATACGGACAATTCGCATTGCGCGATGGGATCAAGATGGGATTGATTCGCGGACCGAGAATCGTGTCTGCCGGAAACTTTATCAGCGTTACGGGAGGGCATGGTGATGCAGATGTGCTTTCCCCCGATCAGGCGCTAGCGCGGCGTCCAAATCTTGCGGACACGGTGGACGAAGTGAGCGAGGCGGTGCGGCACGATCTGAAGTATGGAGCGGACTGGATCAAATTGATGGCGACGGGCGGAGTGACCGATCCGCTGAGCGACTACACGGTTGAGGAATTAAGCGAAGCGCAGATGGCGCGCGCGGTGGAAGTGGCGCACCGCGCGGGAAAACATGTAATGGCGCACGCAGAAGGCACGGAAGGAATCAAGGCAGCGGTGCGCGCAGGAGTGGACTCGATCGAACATGGGACGATGTTGGATGAAGAAGGCGCTGCGCTGATGGAGCAGAAGGGGACATGGCTGGTGCCGACGCTGTACACATTTCAACATGGAGCGGAGGAAGGGACTTCGCTGGGCGCGGACCCGATCAGCGCGGAAAAAGGGAACAAAATTTTGAGCGCGCAGCAGCCCGCGTTTGATTTGGCGCTGAAGCATCATTTGAAGATTGCTTATGGAGTTGATGACGATCCGGATTTTGTGTCGAAGGAATTTTTGTCGCTGGTGAAGGCGGGGCTTAGTCCGCTGAGCGCGATACAGGCGGCGACGGTGAGGGCGGCGATGCTGCTGGGGACGACCAGCGATACTGGAGCGATTGAGGTTGGGAAATTTGCGGACATTATTGCGGTGACTGGGGATCCGTTGAAGGATATTGGCGTGATGGAGCATGTGGCGTTTGTGATGAAGGGCGGAGAAGTGATTAAGGATGAGGGGCGGGGCGGACACTAGGCTTCAGATTTGGGAGAGGAAGACCAAACAAGAAACAGCAGATCCCTCACCCGCTAAAGCGGGATTCGGAATGACAGCCAAATCGAAGAACCGAAATGCGATCCTTCGGCTACCCTGATCGGGTAGCTCTCAGGATGACGGCCTTGGAAAGCTATGCAGGATGCTGGCGGGATTTTTTCAGGGCGGAGAATAGAAACCAAGTTGCTATCGCGAGGCCTGCGATTTCGATTGAGCCGATGGTCCAGAGAGTGCCGGAGGAGATTCCGGCTTTCGACAAAATAATCCACCAGCGATCGAAGCCCTGGCCGATGGGAGCTGGTCCCGGAGCGGTTAGATATCGGAAGAAGAGATTGGTCTGGCGAGTGATCGGCGAGTAGTCGATTTGATAGTTGTAGAAGCGATCGTAGTAGAAGCCGACCTGAGCTTCGAGAAAACTTGTTGCTAGGCCGATGGCGTTTACGAGAACTCCCGCGGCAAAAAGTCCGATGGCAAGTTTTTTCAGGAACGGCGTGGCTGCTTCCAGAGCCGCGCCGAGCGCGAGACATAACAGCGCGATGCCGGGACGAGGTAGCGCGGGCCGTACGAGTAGCCTCCTTCAAACATGGAGTAGCTCGAATAAAAAAACAGAGTGACGGCGGGGCCGAGAATGGCGAGCCATGCGAGCCCGCGATCGCGTTTCCAGAGTTGATAGATGCCGAAGATTGCGAGAAAAATTGGCGGTGCAAAAAGAAAAACGGATTTTCCCGGCGAAAGTAAAAATGCGTAGAGGCCGCGAAACGGTAAATTAAATTTCAGAGACTCTTTGCCGGCTTCCGCGTATGCGGGATAGCCGAAATCGAAGGGATTGCCCCAGAGTTGCGCATCGCGTCGGAGAAGTAACACTACTGCGAGTGAGATTATCGTTCCGGTGATTAGCGCGGCGGGCCATTTGCGTTCGCGATTCGAAAGGACGAGCGCGAGAAGAATCGCGCCAGCGATTAAGACGTGAGGCGCGCGAATCCAGACGGTGGCGCCGAGAAGAACTCCTGCGACTACTGCGCGCGAGTTGGAAACGGATGTGGTTGCGCCGCCGGCAAAAAGTGCGAGAGCAGCGCCGACTAGTAATGCGGCGGCGAGCGGCTCCGAGTAGAACCATCCTGAATAGGCGAAGAGCGGCGTAGCGAGCGCGAAAATTCCCGCAGCTGCGAATGCGGTGCGGGTTGCCATTCCCGTGCTCAAGAACAATGCGAAGGCGAACGCACACGCGAGCGCGCTAAAAGTTGCACTCGACATCACGGTGAAAAAATCGTTGAACATGTCGCGCGAAGGGCGCGGCACTCCGGTGAGCGTGCTGCTTAGATGATGTCCCGCGAGATCCCACGGCAACGCGGCGACCGCCTGACCAGGCAGGTACGCGGCTTGCGGCTGGCCGAAGCGATCAATTTTTCCGAAGAAAAGATGCGCAGCGATGGCTTGCGGTACTGCCATGCTGCCGCGCGCGCCGAGGCTTTCGGATTGGAAATCGGGCATCACTTCGTCCATGGTGCGAACTCGGCCGGTGGAAGTGAGCAAGAAAAGAAAATTCAGCGCGAAGAAAAACGAGACTACGAGGCCGATCGAAACTTTGGCGATGGGCGCGCCGATGCGAGCTTCGGCTTTCGGCTGATCGGAAGACTCGGCGACAGGCATGCCGATTGTAATTGGAGTAGAAATATCCGAGGCGGGCATGGGGGCTGGATGAAATTACAACATGCGGAGCGCCGCGCGGCCACACGCGCGAGGCGTGGTCATGTTCAATTGCTTACCCGCGTCCACCGGCAAGACGAGCAGCTTCGGGCGAGCGCATGAGGCGCAGCATGGCGATGATCCCGAGCGCGGGGCCGGGAGCGAGTATCGCGAACGCGACGGACCATCCGTGTGATTCGCGCAAAACGGGGACAAGCCAGATGGTGGCGACTGTGAGCGTGAAGCCGATGGCGAGTTGCATAGTTAGAGCGGTGCCGACGTAACTTTGGTCGGCCGTTTCAGTGACCATCGTGGAAAATTGAGCGGAATCGGCCACCGCCGAGAATCCCCAAATTATTCCGATTGCCAGCGCGAGCCACAGTGAATGCTGCGCCACAATTCCAATCGTGAGTGCGCAGGCTCCGCTGATCGCGAGCGAGAGAATTACCGTGCGAGTGCGTCCCCACGCATCGCCAAGCGCTCCGCCCAACGCGCAGCCGGGGCCGCCGATTCCGATGGCGGCGAAAGCGGCGAATGCAGCGGCGCGCGCGGGATCGGCAAATCCGTGCGCGCGGAACGCTTCGGCGAAAAATGCGGCGCACCACGCCCACATCGCGTAGAGCTCCCACATGTGTCCGAAATAGCCGAGGACGCTGAGGCGAACTCCCTGATCGGAAAACATACGCAGAAATTGGCGCGGATCGAAACGCGCGCGTGCGAATGGAAATGGGCCATCGTGGCCTGCGAATTCGGCGAGGATTCCGCCGAGAAGAGTGAGAACGCTGGTGGCGACGATCACATTTTGCCAGCGCACACCGCCGAGGCCGTTGATCAAGTGTGGCGTTGCGGAGCCAAGCGTGAGCGCGCCAACCATGATTCCGAGAGCGGTACCGCGCCCTGTGCGAAACCAGGTGGCCATAGCTTTGAGGCTGGGCGGATAGACGAGAGCGAGAGCGGCTCCGGTGGCGAATCGAAGAGGCAGCGCACTGGCGAGGCTGTGAGTTGCGAGCAGACCGATATTGACTGCGGCTGCGAGAGCGCCGCCGATGAGCATCAGGCGACGCGGCGGAAGAATGTCGGCGAGGCTGAGCGCGGCGGAAATCAGCGCGCCTGCGACGAAGCCGAGCTGCACGGAAATTGTGAGCCACGCTCCGGCGGAGGGAGTGACTCCCCAGGCTGCGCGCAATTGTGGGAGAACTGCGGAGGCGGAAAACCACGGCGTCATTTCGAGGAACGCTGCGATAGCGAGAAGAATAAGTGCGCGCCAGCGCGCGGCGGGCTGTTCGTCCGCGGCGGCGGCTACGGAATTTTGCGCGAGGGACATGGCACGAGACGCGCCATTCTCGCACAAGAGCGCCGCGGAGCCAGAGACTGAGCGGCGTGCGAATTCGCAGCTGGTTTGCGATACTCACAAACGGCGGATCAAGGACGGCCCCGCTAGAATCCATGCGAATTGCGATCGGAATTCTCTCGGTTTTACTGCTGCTGATCATCCTGTGGGATGTGTTTGAGACGATCATTCTGCCGCGGCGAATCACGCGGCGATTCCGGCTGGCGCGCGCGTTTTATCTAACCACGTGGCAGCCGTGGCGGGCGGTGGCTCGTGCGATTCCCTGGGGGAATCGCCGTGAATCCTTTCTGAGTTTCTTCGGGCCGCTGTCGCTCCTGTTTTTGTTTGGCGTTTGGTCGTTCGGAATTATCGTGGCTTTTGCGGGAGTGCACTGGGCGAATGGATCGGCGGTGATCGTGCCCGCGGCGCTACAAACTCACATACCGAATTTCTGGACTGATTTGTACATGAGCGGCACGACGATGTTCACGCTTGGGCTGGGGGATGTGACGCCGGCGAATTCAGTGGCGCGCGGGATTACGATTTCGAGGCGGGAATCGGCTTCGGATTTCTCGCGGTGGTGATCAGCTATTTGCCCGTGCTCTACGGAGCATTTTCGCGGCGCGAAGTAAATATTTCGCTGCTGGATGCGCGGGCGGGATCGCCGCCTACGGCTGGTGAATTTATGCGGCGGCACGTGGAAGGGCGCAGCGTGGAATCGCTGACGAGGTATCTGCAGGAATGGGAAAACTGGTCGGCGGAGTTGATGGAAAGCCATCTTTCTTATCCGGTGCTCTGTTATTTTCGTTCGCTGCACAACAATCAATCGTGGCTTTCGGCGCTGACGACCGTGCTGGACGTGAGCGCGCTGTTGATTGCGTATGCCGAAGGCGAATTGCTGTGGCAGGCGAAGCTGACCTTCGCGATGTCGCGCCACGCGGCCGTGGATTTGGCGCAGGTGCTGCATGTCGCGAAGCGTGCGCCAAGCGAGGAACGGCTGCGTCCTGAAGATTTGAAGATGTTGCGTAAATTGCTCGATGCAGCGGGACTTTCGGCGCCGTGCTGCGACGATCACCGGCTGAGCGAACTCCGCGCGATGTACGAGCCATACATTGAGCCGCTTTCGGGGCGGCTGCTGATGCCGGTGATGGCGTGGACTGCGCCACCGGAACTTTTGCAAAATTGGCGAACGAGCGCGTGGGCGAAAATTTCGGAGAGCGCAGGCTGAGATATCCAGTCGATAGTAACGTTTCAAAGGTGGAGCGATTAACGCGAAATTACATCGTCCAACCCGGCAGAGCGTTTGAAATTGGCGGCGGCTCGAAAGTGAATTCGTCGCGGCGCACCGCGCGGTGTCGAGCTTCAAAATGTTTTTGCGCTCGGCGTCCCCAGGCACGCACGAAATAATAGTTGAGCGCGGCTCCGGCTCCTGCGCTGATCACCGGAATTAATCTTCCGGCCCATTTTTCCACTACTTCTTCACTGAGCCGCACCGCAATCAAATCGATCACGCGAGGGACCAGGTGCTGCACCGTTTGTTTTTCCAGAAAATCGCGGCCTGAGTTCGAGACCTGCGGCGCTGGCAGCGGCGATCCAGAGTTCAACCGTTTCATTATCTGTGGCGTATTCAAAGCCGTAGAGCAGGCTGAGCTTTTGCAGCAGGCGAATGGTGATCGCGGAAAGGATTCCCATGTCCGGCGCGAGAGTGGCAAACCCGCCCAGTCCGAGCCCCGCGCCCTCGAGAGCGGCGGCGCGCTGCGGAGCCGCTGATGATGCGTTGAGCGTGGGGCTGCAGATCGTCACCGGTGAAGCGGAACATGTCGTCCCAACTGGTGATGTGCAGGCGGTGCGCCCTCTGCAATTGAAGCATGTATTTATCCGGGATCAACGCGCACCTTCTCATAGGCTTTTTGCAGCCCGCCTGGAAACCAGGGATCAGCATCAGGCGTGAAGCCCATCTCGATTTTCGCTTGCGTGCCATCGTCGATTAGATGCCGGAACTGAGTGCTTGCGCGTCGTACCGGTGCCTCCTGCTATACTGACTCCCCCGCAGGCCACGAAGCAAGTCTGGCCGGTGGATGGGTGGAGGTGGGTTTATCGCGGAGCGCAGTTTCCGGCCGAATGATCGTATCCGGGTGAACGAACGCATCCGGGCGCGCGAGATTCGCGTCATTGATGAAGAAGGCGGGCAGTTGGGTGTAATGCAGCCGTTCGAGGCGATGAGGCTTGCGCGCGAGCGCGGTCTCGATCTGGTTGAGATTTCGCCGACAGCGGATCCGCCTGTCTGCAAAATCACGGATTATGGCAAGTACCTCTACCAGGAAAGCAAGCGCAAGCACGAAGCGCGCAAGCACCAAAAGGGTTCGCAACTGAAAGAAGTGAAGTTCCGGCCTTCCACCGCCGAGCACGATTACAACGTGCGCAAGAACCAGATCATCCGGTTCCTCGGTGAAGGCCACAAAGTAAAGGCCATGATTTTTCATCGTGGCCGCGAAATGGCTCACCAGGAAGTGAGCCGCGCAAAGATGGGCCGATTGCTCAAGGAAATCGCCGATTACGGCGCTGGTTGAGCTGGGTCCGCGCATGGAAGCAAATATTTTGATGGCATTGCTCGCTCCGAAAAAAGGAGCGACAGCCGCGCCTGCAGGGACTTCTGCACCTGTACCCGCACCAGCGCAACCGGCAAAACGTCCGGATCAGGCATCGTAGGAAGGAAACCGTGGCCAAGAAGCTAAAAATTAAGATCGCATCGCGGAGCCGCGAAGCGATTCAAGATCACGAAGAACGGCAAGATTTTGCGAATGCACTCCGGCAAGCGGCATTTGCTGGGAACGAAGCCCGCGAATCGCATGCGGCGGCTGAAGAAGTTGATTCTCGTAAACAAGGCAGACGCGCCGAAAGTGCGCAAGATGCTGCCTTACGGCTAGATAGTTTTTTGTCGCAGATTTTTTCGCTGAGCCAGGCAGTGCGATATCCGCCCACGGCGGGCCTGCCGGCCGGCAAGTGACGTCCTGATTTTTGGGACGACACTGGGTGGCTCGAATTAGCGATCTTAAAAATCGCGGTTCGGCGCCGCCACGCGCGAGCGAGAGCCGCGCATCCCAACACGCCGTGGAGACGTTTCGTTTTCGGTGAGCCACTTTTTCGCATGCGCGATGTTTGTGTGTTCGATCGCCGGCGCTGAAAACTATTTGTCTCCTCGCAGGAGAAGAGCATGGCCAGAGTAAAACGTGGAACCAAACGACGCGCGCGCCGCAAGAAGTATCTGCGCCGTACCAAAGGTTTTTTCCTCACTAAGAGCAAGCTCTACCAATCAGCGCAGGAGGCGGCGAATCGCGCGGATCGTTACGCGTTTCGCGACCGCCGCAATAAGAAGCGCCAGTTCCGCCGCCTGTGGATTCAGCGCATCGGAGCAGGCGCGCGCAACGCGGGGATTTCCTACAGCCAACTCATGCATGGGTTGAAGGCTGCGGGCATCGAGCTCGACCGCAAGATCCTTTCGGATATTGCGGTGCATGATGCGGCGCACTTCACGGCGCTTGCCGAGCAGGCTAAAGCGGCGATCAAGCCGAAGGCGAAAGCGTAGCTGAATCTCCAGAATTTTTTGCGCGTGTCTTCGGCGCTACCAGCCGCTCGCTATAGGTGTCTCTGCGCGCGGGCAAACACAATTTGTAAAGTCGTCTGCTAAAATGCTTCTCGCAGCGCGATTTTCTTGATGGCAAAGAATACAAAATCTGTTGCAGCTTCGAAACCGGGCGCTGGCTCGCGCGATGAAGCTGTGTTTGACGCGTTCCGCCGCTGGGGCTATCTCGAGGCGAATCTCGATCCGCTCGGATTCATGCGCCCGCTCGATCATCCGGAGCTGCGGCTAAAAGGCGCGTCAGCCGATGAATCGCGCGCGATTTATTGCGGTTCGATCGGCGCGGAATTCATGCACATTCCCGACCCCGAGCGCCGCCAGTGGGTGATTGACCATCTCGAAGCTCCAGCGCCAGAGCCGAATCGCGCGCGAATTCTTGAACGGCTGGTGCGCGCCGAAATTTTCGAGCACGTGATGCAGACGCGTTACCTCGGCTCGAAACGATTTTCGCTCGAGGGCAATGACGCGCTCATTCCGCTGCTCGACGAAATTCTGCGCGCCGCCGCGGAGAAGGGCGCGCTCGAAGCAGTTCTCGCGATGAGCCACCGCGGGCGCCTGAACGTGATGACGCACATCGCGTGCAAACATCCTCGCGATATTTTTGCCGGATTCGAAGATGTGGATCCGCGCAGCGTGCTCGGCAGCGGCGACGTGAAATATCACGTCGGTGCATCGGGAACGTACGCAACTCCCGGCGGAAAAAATATTGGAATCCATCTCGCATCAAATCCAAGCCACTTGGAAGCGGTGGATCCTGTGGCAGCGGGACGTGCTCGCGCGAAGCAAACGCGGATCGGCGATGGCGGCAAAGAAAAAGTTTTGACGATCGCCATGCACGGCGATGGCGCGTTCGCGGGGCAAGGCGTGCTCGCCGAAGTTTTGAACATGGCGGATATTCCTGGCTACACCATCGGCGGCACCGTCCACATCATCGTCAACAATTTGATCGGATTCACAACGCGGCCCGCGGAATTGCAATCCACGCGTTTCGCTTCCGATGTTGCGAAGCGGCTGCCGATTCCAGTTTTCCACGTGAATGCGGAAGATCCTGACGCAGTGGTTCGCGTGGGCAGAATCGCGCTGGAATATCGCGCCGCGTTTGCGAACGACGTGGTGATCGACCTCATCGGCTATCGCCGCCACGGACACAGCGAACAGGACGATCCCACGATCACGCAGCCTTTGCTCTATCGCAAGATCGCAGAGCATCCAGCGTTGTGGAAAATTTATGCGGATCGGATTCATGTCGACGCGGCTCCCATCGCTGAACGAGTGCGGGACGAATATGAAACCGCGCAGCGCGATGCGGGAAAGCTCGAAAAAAAACCGCGCCTGCGCATACTTCCCGACTACTGGTCCGCATACAAACGTGGCCGCTACAAGCGCGAGCACGAAGTGGATACGGGATTGACAGCGGAGATGCTTGGCGAAGTTTCCGCGATTCTCTCAAGCTATCCCGCCGATTTTCACATTCATCCGAAAGTGAAAAAGTTGCTCGAACAGCGCGCCGAAATGGGCGCAGGTAAGCGCGCGGTGGATTATGGCTACGCGGAGCTGCTCGCATTCGGCACGCTGCTTCGCGAGGGAACGCCGGTTCGCCTTTCCGGGCAGGATTCGCGCCGCGGCACGTTCAATCAACGGCATTCGGTACTCATCGACACAGAAAACGAAGCTGAATACGTCGCACTCGAGCACATTTCCGCGAATCAACCTTTCGTGGAAATTTTGAATTCCACTCTCAGCGAAGCGGGCGTGCTCGGATTTGAATATGGCTTTAGCCGTGACTATCCCGAAGCTCTGGTGATGTGGGAAGCGCAGTTCGGCGATTTCGCAAACGGCGCGCAGGTGATCATCGATCAATTTATCAGCGCAGCGCGAAGACAAATGGGATTTGCCGTCGGGCGTCGTACTTTTATTGCCGCACGGATTCGAGGGGCAGGGCCCGGAACATTCCAGCGCGCGTCTTGAACGATTTTTGCAACTCGCCGGCGAACACAATATTCAAATTTGCCAGCCCAGCAACGCATCGCAATATTTTCATCTGCTGCGTCGGCAAGCGCGCCGCGCATGGCGCAAACCGCTGGTGGTGATGACCCCGAAAAGCATGTTGCGAAATCCCGAAGCGGCGTCACCGCTGGCCGATCTCACGCGTGCACAATTCTTGACCGTGGTGCCTGATTCGGAAGTGGAACACGGCGAGCGCGTTTTGATTTGCAGCGGCAAGATTGGCCACGAACTTCGCGCGGAACGCCGCCGCCGCAACGATCATTCCACCGCTATTTTATTTCTCGAACAGCTCTATCCATTTCCCGATGAAGATATCGCCGCGGAACTTGCGAAGCATTCCGGCGAAATTGTGTGGGTGCAGGAAGAGCCCGCCAACATGGGCGCGCTATTTTTCGTGCTGCCCAGATTGCGCCGCCTCGCGGGCGAACATCGCGCGTTGCGCAGCGTGAAGCGTTCAGCCAGCGCCAGCCCCGCCACGGGTTCCGCGAAGGCGCACGAACTCGAGCAGAAAACTTTGATCACCCTCGCGTTCAGCATCGGCCAATCCTGAAAAATTTAGCCAGCCAGCACCGCAACAACACTTTCATATTGCCGTGCTAGACTTCCCGCCTGCAAACTTCATGTGAGGGCGGATGAATCCTGCCAGGCGATTAATTCTAAACATTCGATTGTTGCTCGCGTTTTTCACAATCGCGGCGATGGCATTTGTTTTCGCTGGCGTGGCAGTTGCTCAACAGAAATCTTCGCCCGACGTGGAACAACTACCAACGGGCGCGTCGATCACTTCTACGGCCGCGCCCGGTTCACGGCTCGATATTTTGAAGCCCGGTTTTCACGGGCATCCAGATCGCGCGGCGGGCGATGCCGTCTCCATCGCCACAAGCCCCGATGGCAAAACGATGCTCATCCTCACCAGCGGCTACAACCTTTGGAACAACGATTCGGGTCACGAAGATAAAGCCGCTTCTACCGAATGGATTTTCGTCTTCGATATTTCCGGCGCGGCAGCAGCACAGAAACAGGCTTTGCAAGTCCCCAATTCATTCAGCGGAATTGTGTGGAATCCAAACGGCAACGAATTTTATGTGGCGGGCGGAATGAATGATTCGCTTCACACCTATGCGGCGGAAAACGGGAAGTGGCGCGAATCCGGCAAACCAATTCTGCTGGGGCACGCACACGGCTTGGGGATCAATATCCGGCCGATGGCCGCTGGCGTTGGCATCACGCAAGACGGCTCACGCTGCGTGATCGCTGATTTCGAAAATGACGCCGTTACGATCGTGGATCTGGCATCTCGGCGCGTCGCCGGCGAACTCGATTTGCGCCCCGGGAAAAATGATCCGGCGCAATCAGGGAAGGCTGGCGGCGAATTTCCGTATTGGGTTGCGGTTCGCGGAAACGATCGCGCCTACATTTCAAGCGTTCGCGATCGCGAAGTAGTGGTAGTTGATTTGTCGCCGAAGCCGGTAATCGCAGCACGAATCGGCGTCCATGGCCAGCCGAACAAAATGGCTCTCAATCGCGCGCAGACTCTTCTCTACGTTTCCGAAGACAATAGCGACACGCTCGCGGTGATCGACACAGCGAATAATAAAATTCTCGGTGAATTGGGCGTCACCGCGCCCGCGGATTTGCTCGGCAAGCTCAACGGATTTTCTGGCAGCAGCCCAAATAGCATTTTGCTTTCACGCGATGAGCGCACTGCGTATCTAACTCTCGGCGGAGCGAATGCGGTTGCCGTCGTCGCGCTGGATGGGCAGGGTCGACCGTCCGAAGTTACTGGTCTGATTCCTACAGCGTGGTATCCAACTTCCGCCACCCTCGATCCATCCGAGAAAACCCTTTACGTTTCCAACGGGAAGAGCAATCCAAGCGGCCCGAATGCCGGGAATTGCCGCGACACCGCATCGAGCGATCGCGATGCGCTCGAAAAATGCCACGCTCAGAACAAATATATTCTCCAGTTGATGCGTGCCGGATTGCTTTCGATTCCGTTGCCCGGCGCTGCCGATCTTCGCGCGCTTACCGATCGCGTCATCACGAATAATCGCTGGCACGAAATCGCAGCGAGCAATGCCGCCGCGAATTCAATGAGCGGCCTGCGCGGCAAAGATTCATCATGTGATTTACATCATCAAGGAAAACCGCACCTACGATCAGGTGCTTGGCGATCTCGAAAAAGGAAATGGCGATCCGGCGCTCTGTACGTTGCCCGAGCCGCTTTCGCCGAACCATCATCAGATCGCGCGGCAATTCGTGACGCTCGATAATTTTATGGCCAGCGGTGAAGTCAGCGGCGACGGTTGGAATTGGAGCACCGCCGCGCGCGCCACGGACGCGCTCGAGAAAAGTATTCGCGTAAATTACGGAGACCGCGGGCTCAGCTACGATTACGAGGGCACGAATCGCAACATAAACATCGGCGTGGCGGACATGCAAAAACGGCGCGAATCCGATCCCAAGTTGCCCGATGATCCCGATCTAATGCCCGGCGCGGTGGATGTGAACGCACCCGATGGCCCGAATGGCGCGCGCGGCGCAGGCTATCTGTGGGACGCCGTGCTTCGCGCGAAGCTCACTGTGCGCAGCTACGGCGCATACATCGATACCACAAGAACAGACAGCTTGCCCGGCGCTGCGGGCCACATCGGAGTGATGCACGATCCCCACGCCGCGGGAATCGCCGTTGCTTTTCCCGCGAGGGAAGCCCTCGTGGGGCGCACCGATCCTTATTACACGGGCTTTACTTTGCGTTTTCCCGATTACTGGCGCTTCAAAGAATGGGAACGCGAGTTCGATGAATTTGTTTCCGGAAATAATTTGCCGTCACTGGAAATTATTCGGCTGCCCAACGATCACTTCGGCGATTTCGCCGGTGGCATCGAGGGCGTGAACACCGTCGAAACACAAATCGGCGACAACGATTACGCGCTCGGCCGAATTGTGGAGAGAGTTGCGAACAGTCCGTATGCGAAAGACACAGTGATCATCACGGTGGAAGATGACGCGCAAAACGGACCCGACCATGTTGACGCGCACCGCACCGTCTCACTATTTGCAGGCGCGTACGTGAAACAGGGAGCGCTTGTTTCTACTCGTTACACCACTGTGAATTTGCTGCGCACGATCGAAGAGCTGCTCGGCACGGGCCGCATGGGATTGAATGACGCCGCCGCCGCGCCGATGGCGGATGTTTTCGCGGATGAGTACACGCCGTGGAATTATTCGCCGCGCGTTCCGCGCATGCTGCGCACTACGCAATTGCCGCTGCCGCCGCCATCCGCCGAAGAAAAACTCGCAGCCGATTCTGCAATACGCGCAGCCGCGCCATACTTCTTCGTGGTGGGCGGCGCATTCTCGGGGACAGGACTTCAGCGTTGAAGACGATCTCGACACCGATAAGTTCAATCGCGCGATCTGGCTCGGCCTTGCTCCGAAGGGCGATTCCATTTCCGAAACATCCGATCACGGGAGCGGATCTGCGCGATAACCGCGAGCGGCTTCTCGCAAAGTATAATTATTTGCGTGAATCCGGCGGCGATTCCGCGGCGCATCCGTAGAGCAACGGCTGGACAATCTTCACAGACACAGTTAGCGTGATCTTGAGATGGCACCGCAAATCGTCAAACGAAAATCGCGCGGCTTCATTTGCATCAATGCGCATCCCGAGGGCTGCCGCCTCAACGTGGAGCGGCAAGTTTCTGCGATTGTATCGCTGCGCCCAGCGCCTCTCGCCGGATTAAAAAATGTTTTGGTGATTGGCGCGAGCACCGGATATGGGCTTGCGTCACGCATCGCTGCGTCGTGGGCATTCGGCGCATCAACGATCGGAGTTTTTTTCGAGCGGCCGCCCGATGAAATGAAAACCGCGAGCGCGGGCTACTACAACACCTGCGCGTTCCACGAATTTGCGAGGCGCGATGGCTTCCGCGCAGCGAGCCTCAATGGCGACGCCTTTTCCGATCAAGTGAAGCGCGACACAATCGAAATTATTCGCCGCCACGGCCAGGCGATCGACATGATCGTCTACAGTCTTGCGTCGCCGCGCCGCGTGCATCCGAAAACGGGCGAAGTTTTTAATTCCGTGCTCAAACCTGTTGGAAAGCCGTATTCAAATAAAAACATCGAGCTCGACGCGGAAAAAGTTACGAACATTACGATCGAGCCCGCCACCGAAAAAGAAATTGCGGACACAGTCGCGGTGATGGGCGGTGATGATTGGGGCATGTGGATTGACGCGCTGCTCGACGCCGATCTGCTCGCGCCGCGCGTTCGCACCGTAGCGTATTCCTACATCGGACCAGAACTCACTTGGCCCATCTATAAGGACGGAACAATTGGCCACGCGAAAAAAGATCTGCAAGCGGCGGCGAACCGATTGAACGCACGGCTGCTCGCGCGGCTTGGTGGGCGTGCCTGGGTCGCCGTGAATAAAGCAGTGGTCACGCAAGCATCTGCGGCGATTCCAGTGGTGCCGCTTTATTTAAGTTTGCTGCCACCCGCGCTGCGCTCGCGCGGTTTGGATGAAGGCCCCATCCAGCAAATGCAGCGTCTGTTCTTCGATTATTTCGCGGATGGATGCATGGAAGTAACAGATGATGACGGCCGCATTCGATTGGACGATCGCGAAATGCTGAGTGATGTGCAAGCCGATGTCGCGGCACGATGGCCGGAAGTCACTACAGAAAATTTGCGCGAGATCACCGCATTCGGAAAACAGAAGGTGCTCGTAGTGGATCGGGATATTGTGGACGATGGCAACACGACTCATAAGGTTCTCGAAGAGACTAGGTAGCAGACCCACCGATCGCGTCACAGATGACGCGCGAGAAATTCTCGGGCGTGTGGCCCGCACCTAGTTGCCTGCCGGCAGCGGCATATTGCAGTCTCAGGCCCGCACTCTTAGCCAGTCGCTCAATACTCTGGGCCACCTCTGCAGGGTTTTCGATATCAACCACTTCGCCAATAGCGTGGCGCTCCATGAACCACCCGATTCAGACCTTGATTACACGCAATAACAGGACGCTCGGCACGGGCTGCCTGGACCAGGACCCCGCTCATACCAGCATGACGGTGGTACCCAAGCCAAACCACGTCCGCTGCCGCGAACAGCAACCCTCTTCGACCCTACCGTCAATCGGGCACAGTATCTCAACCAAACAGGCCCGAACTCCGCAACCTCTCAAAAGGAGGCGATTGGATAAGGCGTAAGTTGTCCTCATCGGCAGTCCCCGCAAGCAGCAGCTTTGCGTTGCCAGTGGCCTCGAAGCCCGATACAGCTTGAACCAGCTGGCGGATGCCCTTTCTGGCAGTAAGACGACCGTAGACCGAGAACCACAAAGTCTTCCTCCGAGAATCCAAACCTACGGCGGCCGCTTGTGCTCCGGTCTCCCATGGTCTCTAAAGAGGCAAGCTCGGGTACGTACGTAGCTCTCTGCGCCGGGAATACGTCGATGGTTGCTACAACCGAAGCAGTGCTTCATCCAGACATAGAACCGATCGCAGCGTACTCATTCCTAGCAAACGCCTGAACGCAAAGCGGCGTAGCGCGTCTGCGCGCCGGGACGGGCTCGCAATGCCGGCGTCCGTTTGGTGGAAGGTGGCGAGAACATGAGCATGCCGGCGAAGGAGCTGCCCCCCGAATGGCGAACCCCTTACCCCCATCGCCTTGTCGCAGTAATCAAGGTTAACCAGGTAGATAACATCTGGCCGCTCGCTGAGTGGTATTGCTTTATAAAACTCGCGGAAAACCCGGAACCACGCGAATTGGTATCGGAGTAACCGTGCCGGGGTCGGGTCCTCGGGAAAAGGAACAAACGGCATGTAGCGGATTGAAACGGCACCGCTCGCGCCGTCCGGGAGTCCGGCAACTGCCGGGTGCGGGTCTGTTCCCTGACAGGTGCCGAGGCAGACAGACCAACCGCGGCGCAAGCATCCCTGGATGATCTGCCGGGCGTAAACACGATGGTGCCCGCCTACTTCGTTGCTGGGCTCGATGATCGCGACCTTCACTGAGCCACAATTTCTTGTTGAGGCGCGGAGGCTACTTCGTGGCGACCGGCGCCGACAGGCACCAGATCCGGCGCCGGCAGCGCCCGTATAGTCTCGTATGCCACCAAACCTCCCAGCCAAACCATTGCCACCTGCACCATATATGGCACTCCAAAGACGTTACCGAACATTGCACATGCCATAAGGTTGATAGAGCCCTACGCAGAAGGCCGTTCCGACCACACCCATGGCGCTTGTGTCGCGGACGGCTCGGAGTAATGAGCGGAAAACCAATAGGTTGAAAACGAGAAAGACGGTAAGCCCCAGGAAACCGTACTTTACAAGGAAGTGGCCGTAAATGTCATGCACCATAACTGCTGCATCTTGGCCCGGGGTTCCGATCGCAACATCCGTGTACATCTTGTCCCTATAAGGCACCCCGAGGCCGATGCCCAGAACAGGAGATCGATAGGCGTTTTCCAGCGCAAATTCCACCTCACGTCGCCTCGAATCGTTCTCTTCGTATTTGGCCGCCGACTCAGCGTTTCCTAGGACGGAGAACCGGGCGGTCATGTAACTAACGAAATCGGTCCCGGACCAGCGTCTCCCCAGCCGTGACCGTCAAAGCCAGACTACTGGGAGCATTCCCACGGAAATGAGCAACCACCCAATCCGGAGCTTTCGCCTACCTCTGAACACCGTGGCAACAAAGAAAACAGAGCCCCGGCGGCGAGCCCCACAAAAAGAGTCCTGGATTGGCTCATGAAACTGGCCACGATGGTCACGCACCCTATGCCGAGGTTTATCAGCTTCGCCTGCAGCGAACACGGCGCAGAGTCAAACAACTCTACCATAACCACGCTCGCGCTCAGCATCATCAAGGGCCAACACGTGGGTGTCGGCCGCGAATCCGCCACGCGGATAGCGTGCGATGTCACGATTCTGATCTGCATACCGAAGTAGATCTCGCCAAGGACCCCGAGAGAAACGAGAAGTCCCAAGTATTCATCGCTAGGGTTAGTCTCGATAGATGCCTTGGATGGCAGAGAACTGGTGCTATTGCCAGAGGCAAAGCCCACGCGAACATCGTTACGAATTCCTGTGCCACAAGCATGGACGCTCCACCGTTATAGAGTCCCAGTGCACCCGCTATACAAGTCAGAAACAAAACAACTTTGCAAAGAGTCAGGTAAGGGCTCCTGCTGAGGAGCCAGGGACCAGATCGGCAGAGGCGCTCCAAAGAAACCCAGAACGATCAGTACCGCCGCTCAGTAAGTCTCGTATACCAACCAGATTCCCTCCGCCATCTGACTGGAGCGAAACGCGGTTGTTCACGAGAAGGAAATTGAACTGGCCACGAGCAGCGCAAACGTAAGCATGCGCACAACACCCGGCATGGTCGACCGGTCTTCGGGCCAAGGAAACACCGTCTGGCCAACTGGTACCGAGCTACCCTGAAGAGAAGACCTCGCGGGCTGTCTTTGAAGCATCACTGTTTCCTCTCCGGTGCCCCTCGCGAACAGGCCATCAAATTGGAGAATGAAGTTGCTCTGCGGGTGCCGCGGCCCTCTTTCGATCCAGGCTGGAATAAACCCAACTTCGGTTAGGAGCGTCCATACCTCGGGCATCAACGCTTGCCCGGCATAAAGGGGGCGAGTAGAGAATTCTATTTCAACGGCAGCGATGTCATCAAGGCATCCCGCAGCTCCTTTGAGTATCTGATACTCATACCCTTGTGCATCGATCTTGAGATAGACCTGATCAGCGGGCGAAGCTAAGGTTGGCAACAGGACGTCAGCCGCTCGACCGATACACGTTCCTGACGCTCGCAGGCCGTCGCCGGATACGCCTCAACACAGAGTGATGTCATTGGCAAAAGCGAGCTGGACACGAGATTTTGGAGACGAACATCTTCCTGTTCGTCTCTCTGGTCACCCAACGCGAGTCTAAGGCGTTCGTGGCCTTTGTCTCCAGCGAACGCGGCATCGAGTTGACTGAAAGCGGTCTCGATCGGCTCAGAATGATGATGATCCGTCTCCGGTATCCATTTTTTCGGAGTTCCAACGCATACTGACCGATGTTAGCGCCGACGTCCAGAACCAGCGAGATGCCGAGATCATGTAGCAATCTTCGCCGCATCTGAGAAAGCGTGTTTGTCGACTTTGTTATTTCCAGGCCACAGGCGCGTACGATGGATTGAGAAAATGCCCTCACTGTACTCATGAAGCATTACGCGATATTCCTATGAAACGCCAAAGAATACGGAGTCAGGAGCAATGGGTAGATCCAAGCCGTGACGAAAATGACGGAAGAGCACAGCAACACCATGACGCCGACTTGCCCGAATCGAGCTGCTAGGGGAACGAAGGCGGCAGGAATGGCGGCGCGTAAGAACACCAGATGGGAGGCCGGACGCATTGCTCCCAGCCCGAGCGCCAGCGGCCAATACACGTACTCCCAAGCTGCCAGTAGAATGTATGTTCCGGCGAGCCAACAAATGGCGGGACTTACATGAATCGGACGGTGTAGCCAAAGCCTCAAAATGAGATTCATCATGAATCCGAATGCCAACAACCCGCAAGCGCCGTAGGCTAACGCTGCGGCCCGAGCGCGCTGGACAGTGCGGATAACCCATGCGTAATCCGCCCGCGACGGTCGTCGGCAACGGCAGGCCAAAGCGGCTGTACCAAGCTCACGCCCAAAGACAATGCCAGTAGAATAAGTTGCCAAGACACAGCGAAAGTCGAACTTTCCAGCGGCGGCAGAACCCGAGCCATGTAGTAAACCGGCCACTGGTAAATGAGAACATTGGCGATAGCCGCGGCTCCCATATAGCTGAAACCATCCCCCGCCAAGCGACGGACTAAAGGCCACGATCCTGAGCCAAGGCGCGGCACGAACAGGTACGGCCGGCGCACGAACAGCAGCACCGAATTCAATAACCGAACCACCAGCGGCGAAAGCGCTGTCACCGCAACAAACGCAGGCAATGTAGGCGCCCACCAAGCCGTCAACAGAATCCCGCGCACAAAACCGCGTTTGACAGAGTCCAAAGAGGTTGCTGATATGCGTCTCTTGGTAGGCCTGGCGCGCGCTATCGATCACCGAAAGTGGCACAGCGCCAATGGTTCCCACACATGCGATCAGGACTGCGATGCGGAGTGGCTGTGCCGCCGTCGTTGTGGCAGCGAGACCAAACAGGGTCCCCAGGGGCATAAGCCAAAGCAACGGAAGGGCGATGCACAGCGCAAGAATGGCGACGGCCGTAATAGGAAGAAGTGTGGCAGCGACAAGACCCTGTTCGCGTCCGTGGTTTCGATCCGCAGCGGCCTGAGCTAGCGGGGTAACCAGCGCTCCTCCCATCCCTAATTAAGGAAACCCAGAATCGATACCGCGGCAGTCACGGCCGCATAGGCTGCAAACTGCGCCGGGCCAATGGCCCGGTACACAGTGTGGATCGCGATCACCTGCACCAACAGTGTGAGGCCTTTCGGGGGACAATAGTCAGCCACGCGGAAATAAGCCGGCGCGTCCGGTGGTTCTGAATCCGGCGATGTTCGGCGACGGCCGCTCCGTGCACCACGGTTTCCAATTCCGTCACAACGTTAGCCCGTCGTCGGAAAGCGATGATTTCTGGCAGAATACTTTTCGCTGCATGCGTCTCGGCCTAGGTTTACTAACGTCAGAATGGGATTGCAGACGGCTCCGACTTTCGAGAAGCCCATGAGCCGCGACGGTAACGGAGCGGTTGCCCGTAATCCCGGCCTTCTCTGGTTTCCGGCCATGCCGGCATGCCACAATCGTGATTACTTGGAGGCTCGATAATAGTCGTAATATCGGTAATAATAGTAACCACTCCCACTGTCACGACTGATCCGATTTAGGACGATTCCCAGCACGTTAGCCTTCAGCCGCCGGAGCGTTGAGACAACCGCATTGATTGCTTTTCGATTTGTTTCGCCGGCGACGGCGATGACCACCACTCCGTCTACGGCGATGGCGAGTTGCATTGGCTCAGCAAACCCAAGCATCGGAGGCCCATCGAGGATCGTGAGATCGTAGGTCTGCACGGCCTCGTCCAGTAGGTCTGCGATGCCGCCGCCAATCAAATCAGATCGATCTCCTGGAGGGCGCGCCGGCAGGAAGAAGATGCAGATTCGGGAGGCTGGAGAGTTGGACGATTGAATCCTCCAACGTAGCTCTGGCCCAGCATGATCCCGCCGAGGCCAGCTCCCGAATCGGAAATGCCAAGCTTCTTGGCGAGGGTTGGCCGGCGGAGGTCGGCATCGATCAATAGGGTTTTCCTGCCCTGTTCGGCGTGCGCCATCGCCAGGTGGATAGCCGTGGTCGATTTGCCCTCGCCAGGGGTTGAACTGGTGATCAGCATCGTTCGTAATCGGGCGCTGAACGTCCGCAAGGAGGATGGAGTTCCTTAGCATTCGAACTGCTTCTTCGAAAAGAGACATCGATCTCGTCCGTTGCTATCGGAGGCGCTCACCACCGAAGTAGACTCACCCGGGGCCGGAGGTAATTGCATGGTGGTTAAGAACGTGGTGTCCTTGACTATCGGCAGGGCCCCAAGGAGGTCGGTCTGGTACAGGCGGTGGATCTGTTCCGGGTCGCGAACGGTTGTATCGAAAGAATCGAGCAGGATAACCATACCAACGCCCAGGACCAGTGAGAGCACGCCGGCAATCCCTAAGTTAAGCGATAAATCTGGAAACACAGGTCTCGACGGAGGGTCGGGCTGGGTCGGATATCACCGTATTCTTATTCTGAAATCCGGCGTTGATCGTGGCTTCCTGGCTCTTGGTCATCAACTGGTCATACAGCTTTTTGTCGGCGTCGGCTTCCTGCTTTAGCCGCTGATAGTCAAACGAGTGGAGGTTGAGCTGATCGGCCTCTGCTTTCGTCTGCATCAGGGTCTTTTGCAGCATTTGTTCGCGGGCCACTGACTTCCTGGTATTCGACTTCGACCCGCTGCGCAATGTTATTTCGAAGGGTCTGGAATTGAGCCTGGAGCTCCTGTAGCTGCATTTGCTGTCGTTTGTAGTCTGGATGATTCGGTCCCTTTGAGGAGCGTATCTCTGCGAATTTTTCTTCCGCCTCGTTGATGTGCTCCTGAAGATGCTGGAGCGCATCGCCTTGCCCCGAGGCTTGCACCGCTTCGAGGGAACCCGAGGCGATCGAATTATAGGCTGCTTCGTTCTTCACTCGATCGGCTTGCGCATTGGTGTACTCGGTATTCAACTGGAGAAGGCGTTGAGAGATAATACTCGTCTTTTCCTCGGGGTTTATGACGTTTAATTCTTTTTCGAATTGAGCAAGCGCCTGGCTGGAGCGTTCCATTCGCGCTTTCAATTCGTCAATCTGCTTGGCCATAAAGCCCGAAGCGCTGAAGGCGGACGCGGCCTGCAGGCGGTAGATATGCTCGAGGTAAGACTTGGCGACAGCATTAGCGACATCGGCTGACAGTTGTGGGTCCGTTGAGCGGTAGGAGATCATAACCAGATAAGTGCTGGGCGGACGGGTAACTTTCATCCGTTTTAGGCTGGTAGGCGCCTCCTTGATCGCTGCAATTCTTTCCGGCGTTAAGCCTTCCAAGCGCTTTTCCCGCTCCAGCAGGTTATACTTCTGAGCGACTGGCCGGAGGACCGGATCGGATTGAATGATCTTGATTTGCGTTGCGATGTATTCGTCTGCGTCCTGAGGCGCGTAGGCCATTTTCTGGGCATCCTCGCCCACCACGCCGGAGGGGGCCTGCCGGTCAATGTTAATACCCACGGTCGACTCGTATATCGGCTGGAGCCTCGATGAAATCAAGTACGTGACTATCAGGCTTGTCAGCACAAACACGACAATTTTCCAGGCTTGGCGCCGAACCACCCAAAGGTAATGCGTGATCGGAATCGCTTCATCGGCGTGTTCGGTCCGGGAATCCGTCGTCCAGTTTGTCTGATTTGGTTGACTCTGCGTGAGGGCAGCGGCGGGGTCGAATATCGCGGGGAGATTATCGGTTTCGTTTTTCATGGGGTTTGACTGGGCGGTAGTTCTTCGGGTGTATCGCTTGGGGTTCCGGAGGCGCGTTTTAGAGCAAGCGAATTTCCGGTGAGCTAGACTTATGCTCCTGAGGTGGTTGGCGCCTAATGGGTGACATACAACGCGGCAGCGCCCATGACCGTGGCGACACCGACCGAAGCCTTAAGGACCTCAACAGTAACTCTTTGCGCTCCATTCTCGGGAATGTACAAAATGTCGTTTGCCATGAGTGGCACATCGGGCGCTTTGCGATGCATGATGTCCGAAAGTTGTACCGGGATCCCGTCTTCACCCGCCTGTCCTGCTTCTTTCCTGTAAATATACGCAACTTTCTGCGTGTAGGGCATCAGTCCTTGGGACATCGCGATTGCCTTGAACACCGTCGCGTCATTCGTTTCGTGGACTTTCACCGCTCCAGGCACCTTGACGTTGCCTACCACATAGATGCGCCCCGCCGGCGGCACGCGAATTTGTTCACCGCCGGACAAAGCAACATTCAGACTGGGATCGGATGCATCAAGCAGGCCCTTGGCGGAAACACGCTGGTTGATTTCGTGGATCTGCCCGTCCGGGTCCTTGGTCGTTCGGGTGACGATGATGTCCGAACCAGCTTCTTCGCTCAGCCCCCCCGCGCGGATGATGGCATCCAGCAACGTCATGCCAGGCTGCGCCTGAAACGAACCGGTGCTCTCACCTCGCCTGCGACACTAATCGGCCGGCTCCGGTATTCCGCGATGCTGACCGAAACGACCGGGTCGACCAGGATGCCGTCGGCTTTGAGGGCTTCGGCAATCGCCGTTTCGAGATCGCTGGGCATCTTGCCTTGGGCATGAATCTTCTGCTTGAGCATCGGCAAGCGGAGTGTGCCGTCGGCGGAGACGCGAATCATACGGGACAATTCGGGCGAGTCGTATACGGTGACAGCGATGAGATCGTCCGGTCCGACCGGCTGCGCCGGCAGGTTGGAACACGACGCCGTGATATCGTCGATACCGCGGGGTGGGGCGGGCGCTTTGGGCGAAGACAGCAGTTGCCGAGAATAGTACCAGGGCAAGGAGGAAGCTCCGAGTGAGGAAAGATCGCATTGGGAAACTCCAGTAAGGCAGGTGCCAGGAAGAATATCTATCCGATGTTAAAAGGGTGCTGCGTCTGCGGAAAACTCACGACGTCTTGCAATCCAAGGTCACTCTGAGGAATTGATTTAGCAAAAAAGGGTGCTGAGCCAGATTAAGGAATCGCACAGGCCCTCCCCTTGACGGCGTCGATCGATCGTGGGGATTCATTGGGTAGCGCAGAATTTCGTTTGCGTCATAGTGACACTCGAGAAGCCCGAACGGCCTTGGACGCAGCAAGGAGGCCTTCTCCCAGGTGCGAACGAAACATTTGCGCCCATCCAGTAGAGTCGTCGCTCGCAATTGAGCCGCTATGCTCCTTGATTAGTGCATTCATCGAATTGAGCGCCTTCGCACCAGCCCAGTCTCCGTTCCAAATGACGCCGGTCTGGGGATTTAGAGCATTCGCAGAGAATGAATGGTCAAACCGCCGTGCAGCCAGCCTAATCCTCCAGTTCTCAAAATCGTGCACTACGACTGGGATCCCGCGAAATCGGCGCTTCGCCAACTCTAGAATTGTGTGGACCCCACTCCTGCGTGATTCTTTCAACGTCCCACAAAGATCAAATCAGCCGACTTGAGGTCGACGCCTTGAACGACCTCCTTCATCGGGGCAATTATAAGCTTGAGTTTGACGCGGCCGTCATCGCCAACCTGCTGGAGGACTCGCGGATACCAGTCGGGATCGTTTTGGAAAAAAATCTAACAAGGCCAACTCCGGAAAAGCAATCCTATTCTGGAACCCGCACGTGCTTATAAGCCCTGAACCAAACTCAACAACCCGCGCAGGCTCAACTACCGCACCCATCGCGCAGAGTACAGGCAAGTGTGTGGCGTAAGGCATTGGGGATCTCCGCGCGAGCCTAATGCTGCGATCGAATAATCTGAACGCACCCCCACGCAGAATCCTATGCCCTGAAAGGACGTGCACAGGCATCAGCCTCGCCCATCTAACAATTCTGGTAAATACACAGCAGGCGATCACCCAAACTTCGAAGGCCATGTCCGCCAAGTGTTAGTCCCCGAGACACGAAAGGCCGGCGCGCTGCACTTCGACATCGACCCGCTCGGAGCAAACGTCGAGTGGTGTATCTTGACCGTCGGATGAACCTCCTGGCATTCGTTATCGCGCTTGCTGTGCTTGACATATCGTCTCGTCCATTTGAGTTTCCTGGCCTTCAAACGGGTCCGCGTTGCATTGCGCCCGTCAGGCTCGGAGCAACTCCGGTTGACCGGCGGTTTCCAAAAACCAAGAATAGGTTGACCTAACGCCGTCTTCCAGCCCAACCTGAGCCCGCCAACCAAGCCCGTCAGGCGACTTACATCCAATAGCTTTCGCGGTGTTCCGTCGGGCTTTGTGTCGTCGAAAACAAGGTTCCCTGAGAAACCGACGATCCTCTGTACAAGACCAGCAAGGTCCGCGATGGTGACGTCCTTCTGTCCCCGACATTGACGATTTCGGGCTCGTTATAGTTCAGCATCAGGTAAACGGCGGCAGACGCAAGGTCGTCCACGTGCAAGAACTCGCGACGCGGCGAACCCGTTCCCCAGATTACCACTTCTCGCCGGCCCTCGATCTTGGCCTCGTGGAACTTGCCGGATCAGCGCCGGGAGCACGTGTGAGTTCTTGAGATCGAAGTTGTCGCCGGGGCCGTATAGGTTCGTCGGCATCAGCGAGATCGCGTTGAAACCGTATTGCTTCCGATAGGCTTGGCAGAGCTTGATCCGGCTATCTTGGCGATCGCGTACCACTCGTTAGTGGGCTCCAGCGGGCCGGTCAACAGGTACTCCTCTTTGATGGGCTGCGGGGCAAGCTTCGGATAAATGCAGGAGCTGCCCAGAAACTGGAGCTTGGATGCCCCATGCCGGTAAGCCGAGTCAATGATGTTGACCTGAATCCGTAGATTCTCAGTGAGGAACTCGGCCGGATAACTGTCGTTGGCCAGGATTCCGCCGACCTTCGCAGCCGCCAGAAACACATACTCCGGTTTCTCCGCCGCGAAGAAATCGTCAACCGCCTTCTCATTCACCAAGTCGAGTTCAGATCGCGTCCGCAGCAACAGGTTCGAATAGCCGAGTTCACCAAGACGGCGCACAATGGCTGACCCCACCAAACCCCGATGGCCAGCAACGTAGAATTCTCGAAGCGGTGTTCATGAACCTATTTTCAAAGCGCCCGAGACCCGAGCGCCGGATTGCATCAAGAACGCGAGCCGGTCGACTTCGGTCGCCAGGATGTCCAGCTTCATCTGGAGCTGGCGGAGATTCGCCTCGGCGGAATCCGAACCAATCGTGCCGGTGTCGAGAATGATCCGCTGCATGGCCGAACGTGCAAGTTCGGACACGCTGCGTGACCGACTTTTCGCAGGCTCCCTGTAGCAGGCGATACTCGTCGCTAGACAGGCGAAAGCTGACCATCTTCGTCTTTCTATGGGTGGCTACCATGACTTCAATCCTGATTAGCTGTTTGAAGGGCAACGCAAGCCGATGACGGTAGCAGAGGTTAGTGACGGGCCGACGAAGTGCGGATTGTGAACCGCAAAGACACCGCAAGCCCGAGGAATCCCTCGTTGGGGAGGGAGATACTAAAAGGGGCAGACGATTCTGCTATCCAATCCGGCGAGGATTGATCACTGCAGCGAGGGAGTGAATAGAACGAGCCGGTTCTTGCTCTTGGAGGCAAGCAGGATGTATTCCGAAGTCAACGAGCAGAGCGGAATTCAACCAGAGATCGCTAGGCCTACTGGAAGAAACGGCTGTGGCTTGGCGGGAAGCTGGATGGTAACAATCGGAACCACGCGATCTAGGGAAGTCCATCGGCAGAGGCCCTGGAATTAAAGCGCGACAGCTTCATCACGGAGGCTCTCAAAATAACAAGCCGGTCGAATTCCCTGACGCCCACTCCAGATTGGTTCGAACCCTAATAGATCATTACTGGACCAATCCGAAGGCGCGCTACCGCCATTTTTGCTCCAGTTAACTTCTTGGCTAGTGCTCATTCAGGAACCACTAGTACTTTGGGCGTTCACCAGCAGAGCCTAGACTACCAACCCAACGTGACCCCTGTCAAACGATAAAAGTTAAGAGATACGTTTTGGTTGCCCAGGTCACGCCGAAAGCTTGGGGGTGAGTTGGCCGGCACCCGAAATCGAACTTTTGTAAACTGCCCACCAAGAAACAGGCCTTATTTATTAGATGGTTACCGGAAGAACTACGCCCTCCGCCAGCAGATTTTCCAGCTCCTTCGTCGCCTACCCCGACGAATGCTCAACAACGTCGCAATGTTCAGGCTGATGGACTCGCTTTTTTCGGGGTACCCTGACCCGAGGTCATAGCCTCGTGAAAGCCGTATTTCGTAAGCGGTCTTGCGTCCGGTCGCGCACCCACCTATTCTCCAGACTAGATAATGCACACTTCAACCGATACCCTGATCCTTCCGACTTATTGCCTTTCTTCTGGATGTGCAGGCGAGTACTAGGAGTTGACGCCGTCGCCTGGCGCCCACGTGTCTCCGAATCGATTGCGTCATCCTGATAGCAGGTTCGCTTATGCCGCTTTCCGCATTTGATCCTCTCATCCAGCGCTGGTTTGCGGATCATTTTGCTCGCCCACTCAGCCCCAGATGCTCGGGATGGCCTGAGATCGCCGCCGGCCGCGATACGCTGATTTCCGCACCGACCGGTTCGGGAAAAACGCTGGCCGCTTTCTTTCTGCCTCGACCGATTGGTCCGGGGGGCTTAACCGGACGTGCCCGACCAGACCCAGGTCGTCTAGTTTCCCCCCTCAAAGCGCTCAGCAACGACATCCAGAGAAACCTGGAACTGCCCTTGGCTCAGATCGCGGCCCTTGCGAAGCAAGGCCGCGTTTCCCTCATGCCGATCCGAACCTCGGTGCGAACCGGCGACACGCCGATGTGGGAACGGGCACAGATGATCAGGCGGCCGCCGCACTCCTGGTAACCACCCCGAAATCGCTTTTCATTCTGCTCACCGCGGAGAAGCCGGGCAGATGTTGCAGAAAACCACGACGGTGATCATGGACGAAATCCACGCCATGGCTGACGACAAACGCGGCTCTCACATGGGCTGTCTCTCGCGCGCCTCGATGCCTTGACGGCCGTCGGCGCACAACGCATCGGGCTCTCGGCTACCGTGAAACCGATCGAGGAAGTGGCGCAGGCTGCTCGGACCGGACACCCGAATATCGATGGCGGTCACCGAAGAAAGATGGATCTCGCGTCGAAGTACCCAAGTGATGAACTCGGTGCGGTCGCGAGCAATGAGCTCTGGAGCGAAATCTATGACCGGCTCGCGGAGTTCATTCTCGCGAACCGCACCACCTTAATATTCGTCAATACCCGCCGTCACTCGGAACGCGTTTCGCATCATCTTGCAGATCGCCTCGGGCGAAGCGGTCCTTCCGCATCACGGTAGCCTTTCGCGCCAAATGCGGCTGGATGCCGAATCCAAATGAAGAACGGTGAATTGAGCGCTGTCGTAGCAACTGTCTCTCCCGAATTCGGCATCGACATCGGCACGGTCGATCTGGTTTGCCAGATCGGTTCTCCGCGCTCCATTGCCGTCGCCCTGCAACGGATCGGCCGTTCCGGGCACGGGTGGACCCCGGCCGAGTGGTCGCCTGTTCGCCACCACTCGGGACGAACTGGTCGAATGCGCCGCCCTGATTCATGCGATCCGAAAGGGCGAGCTCGAACTGCATCGAGATTCCGCAAAACGCGCTCGACATACTCGCACAGCAGATCGTCGCGGCAACCGCGGCGCGAACCATGGCTGGAGGACGATCTCTTTGCTCTGTTTCGGTCCGCTTACCCCTACCGTAATCTTTCACGCAGCGCCTGGGATTCCATCGTCGAGATGCTTTCCGAGGGCATCGCCACGTCTCGCGGCCGCAGCGGAGCGCTGCTGCATCGCGATCAAGTGAATGGACGAGTAAAGGGCCGGCGCGGGGCGCGTCTCGCCGCGATTACTTCCGGCGGTGCAATCCCCGAAAATGCAAACTACTCGGTGATTGCTGAACCGGATGGCCAAGGCTATTGGAACGCTCGATGAAGACTTCGCCATGGAAAGTCTCGTCGGCGATGTCTTCCTCCTCGGCACTCATTCCTGGCGCATCAAACGCGTCGAAGCGGGCCGCGTGCGGGTCACCGATGCGCACGGCGCGGCGCCATCCATCCCATTCTGGCTAGGTGAGGCTCCGGGCCGCTCGCGCTGAGCTGTCCGCTGAGGTCGCGCAGATTCGGGAAAGCGTCATGGCTAGCCAGGAAGCGGTGCCCTCATTCCTCATCGAACAATGTGGCGTCGATGAAGCGGGCGCAAAGCAGATTGCCACCTATGGTTCGAAACGGCGCCGCGGAACTGGGCGCCGTGCCATCGCAAAGCACCGTGATTGCAGAGCGCTGCTTCGATCAAGCGGGCGGCATGCAGTTCGTATTGCATGCTCCCTTTGGCTCACGTATCACCCGTGCGTGGGGGCTCGCGCTCCGCAAGCGCTTTTGTCGAACGTTCAACTTTGAGCTTCAGGCCGCCGCCACCGACAACGGCCTCGTGCTTTCGCTCAGCGATCAGCACTCCTTTCCCCTCGAGCTGGTGTTTGCGTTTCTCAAATCGTCAACGGTCGAAGGCGTGCTTGCGTGAGGCGCTCCTCACGGGCTCCGATGTTTGGAGCGCGCTGGCGATGGAATGCGACCCCGAGCCCTTGCCATTCTGCGATTCAGCGGCGGCAAACGGAGTCCCCGGCGCCCATCCAGCGCATGCGATCCCGACGATCTCCTGGCCTCGGTCTTCCCCGACCAGGTTGCATGCGCCGAGAATTTGACCGCTCCGATCCGCATCCCCGATCACCCACTCGTCAACGAGACGATCGATAATTGCTTGCACGAGGCCATGGACGTCGATGGGCTGCGGGAAGTCCTCGAAGGTATCGAGGCCGGCCGCATTCGCACCGTGGCTATCGATACGGGTGAGCGCTTCTGAGTTCTCGCACGAAATCCTGAATGCCAATCCATACGCGTTTCTCGACGACGCTCCCCTCGAAGAGCGCCGAACCCGGGCCGTACAGTTGCGGCAGCGGCTCGGCAGTGACGTAACGGGCGGCGACGGCGTGCTCGATCTCGCATCCATCGAGCAGATCTCAGCAGAGGCGTGGCCAGACGTGCGCGACGCCGACGAGTTGCACGATGCGTTTTGCTCACCTTGCTCCGATTGCCACCCGTCGA
>CAVRKW010000016.1:0-242950 GCA_963721845.1 uncultured Acidobacteriota bacterium
TGCTGAAAGACAATATCGTTTTTATCGGCACGCCGATTGACGATCACGTCGCCAACCTCGTCACCGCTCAGCTTCTGTTTCTCGAAGCCGAAGATCCCGAGAAAGATATTTCGCTGTACATTAATTCTCCCGGCGGCTCGATCACCGCGGGAATGGCAATTTACGATACGATGCAGTTCGTGCGCCCCAGCGTCGTCACCATCTGCGTTGGCCAGGCGGCGTCCATCGCCTCCGTGCTTGCTCACCGCGGGCGCGCAGAAAAAGAGATTTGCGCTGCCCAATTCGCGAATTTTGATTCACCAGCCCTGGCTCTCCGGACTTTCCGGCCAGGCTACCGACATCGATATTCACGCCAAAGAAATTCTGCGCATGCGTGCCTCGATCAACGAGCTGTATGTGAAGCACTGCCATCAGCCAATTGAAAAGATCGAGCACGACACGGAACGCGACTTTATAATGTCCGCCGAACAGGCCAAGGAATACGGCCTCATCGACGAAATTATTTCCAAACACCGCTAAAGGATGGCTCTCGCCTCGTTCCAATCAGTTAGTAGCACTCAGGCGTTGCTCTCCAGCGGAGTACAAGGAATCAAGCCTAGAATAAAGCGCGGTTAAATCTGTTTCCTGGGACCCCGCGAGGCCGAATGACTGTGAAAAGACCCGGCACCGAAGAACCGTTGCGCTGTTCCTTTTGCCATAAAACGCAGGAACAGGTCGAAAAGCTTATCAGCTCGCCTTCCGACTATCCGCGCGCTTTCATCTGCAACGATTGCGTTCGCGTTTGCCAGCAAATTCTCGACGATGAAAAGCGCGAACAAGCGCCGCCGGTCAATCGCCGTTTGCCGCGTCCGCCGGAAATCAAATCGTTTCTCGATAATTATGTGATCGGGCAGGACAAAACAAAAAAGAAGCTCGCCGTGGCCGTCTACAACCATTACAAGCGAATCTTTTTGAATCGCCAGCCCGGCGAAGTGGAATTGACGAAATCCAATATCTTGCTAATCGGCCCCACAGGCACCGGCAAAACGCTTCTCGCGCAAACTCTTTCGCGCATGCTCGAAGTGCCCTTTGCCATCGTCGACGCCACCACTCTAACCGAAGCGGGCTACGTCGGCGAAGACGTGGAAAATATTATTTTGAAGCTGCTGCAAGCCGCCGATGGCGATGTCACCAAAGCGCAGCAAGGCATCATCTATATCGACGAGATCGATAAAATCGCGAAGAAAGACGATAACCCGTCCATCACTCGCGATGTCAGCGGCGAAGGCGTTCAGCAAGCCCTGCTGAAGATTCTCGAAGGCACCGTAGCCAATGTGCCTCCGCAGGGTGGACGCAAGCATCCGCATCAGGAATTTACAGCCGTTGACACCACCAACATCTTATTTATTTGCGGTGGCGCGTTTGTCGGCCTCGAAAAACAAATCGAGCGCCGCGTTGGGCAAAAATCGCTCGGCTTCCATACCGATGCCAGCCATCCACAGCGAATCGCCGCAATATCGAAATGCTCGAACAGGTGCAGCCCACCGATTTGATTCGTTATGGACTGATACCCGGAATTCTGCGGCCGCCTGCCCGTAATGGGCGTGCTCTCCGATCTCGATAAGAGCGCGCTCGTTCGAATTCTTACCGAGCCGAAAAATGCGCTCGTTCGCCAGTATCAACGGCTCTTTGAATTTGAAAATGTGCGTCTGCGATTTACAGACGATGCGCTTGAAACCGTCGCCGAACTTGCCCTTCATCGCAAAGTGGGCGCTCGCGGACTTCGCATGATTCTTGAAGATCTGATGCTCGACCTCATGTACCACCTGCCGGCGCAGCGTAAAGTGCGCGAATTCATCGTGACTGCGGAAATGGTTCGCAGCCGCGAAATCAACTGGAGCCTGCTGGAAAAAGCGGGCTAAGCATAAGAGAGCTGTATTGAAAACCCCAGATCAGGATTCCATGTTTAACCGGGAAAAAAGCGACACCAGAACCGTGCCAATGATGCCGGTTCGCGAGATGGTGATCTTTCCGCAGCAGATGAGTCCCTTCATCGTCGGCCGCGAAGGTTCCGTCCGCGCACTCGAAGAGGCGCTCGCTTCCGATAAGAAAATTTTCCTCGCCACGCAGCACGATGCTTCGATTGACGATCCGAAGCCCGAAGAAATCTACGGCGTTGGCACCATCGCCGATATCGTCCAGAGCGTGAAATTGCCCGATGGCAATGTCCGCGTCCTGGTCGAAGGCTTCGAACGCGCCAAAGTGATTGACGTTTCCGGCAGCGAAGGTTTCTTCCGCGCTCGCGTTCGCACTGATTCCCGCGAAATACGAGCCGTCCACCGAAATCGAACAGCTCGTTCAGCGCGTCACCACGGTATTCGAGCAGTACGTAAAACTCTCGCAGGCCGTGAACTACGACACTGTCATCGCCGCAGCCAAGCAGGATGATCCCGGCCGCGTTGCAGACGCCATCGCCGCCAACATCACTTTGCCGGTAGAAGAAAAACAGGAATTGCTCGAAATGTTCGATTCCGTCGAGCGGCTTACCCGCGTCGGCGAAATCCTCGATGTCGAAATCGAAAAGCTAAACGTTGAGCGCAATATCAATGCCCGCGTGAAGCGCCAGATGGAACGCGCGCAAAAAGAGTACTACCTCAACGAAAAACTCAAAGCCATCCAGAAAGAACTGGGCCGCGGCGAAAAAAGTGAAATCGACGAGCTTCGCAAAAAAGTGGAAGCCGCCGGCATGACCAAAGACGCCCACGAAAAGGCCAGCCAGGAACTCAAGCGGCTCGAAATGATGCCGCCCATGTCCGCGGAATCCACCGTCAGCCGCAATTATCTCGATTGGCTGCTCGCTGTGCCCTGGAAAAAGAAATCCAAGGAAATTCGCGATATCGCTGCCGCCGAAAAAATCCTCGAAGAAGATCATTACGGCCTCGAGAAAGTCAAAGAACGCATCCTCGAATATCTCGCCGTTCGCCAGCTCGTAAAAAATCCCAAAGGCGCGATTCTCTGCTTCGTCGGGCCTCCGGGAGTTGGCAAAACTTCTCTGGCCATGTCCATCGGCCGCGCCACGGGACGTAAATTCGTCCGCGTCTCCCTCGGCGGCGTGCGCGATGAGGCTGAAATTCGCGGACATCGCCGCACCTACATCGGCGCGCTGCCCGGCCAGATCATCCAGATGATGAAGAAGGCCGGCACCATCAATCCCATCTTCGTCCTCGATGAAGTGGATAAGATGTCCATGGATTTCCGCGGCGATCCATCTGCCGCGTTGATGGAAGTGCTCGATCCCGAGCTCAACCACGCTTTCACCGACCATTATCTCGACGTCGAATACGATCTCTCTCGCGTGATGTTCGTCTGTACCGCCAATGTCATGCACACGATTCCGCAGCCGTTGCAGGACCGCATGGAAATTATTCGCATCGCGGGATACACCGAAGCGGAAAAAGTGCAAATTGCCAAGCGCTACCTCGTCAAGAAACAGCTCGAAGGCAATGGCCTCACAGCGAAGAAAATCTCAAATTCACCGACGATGGTCTTGCGCCACCTGATTCGCCACTACACCCACGAAGCAGGCGTTCGCAGATCTCGAACGCGAAATCGCCAACGTCGCGCGCAAGATGTCGCGCAAAGTCGTTCAGCAGGGCGCCGCGGTCACCGGCGAAGTTACGTCCCGCCACCACCTCCGATTTCCTCGGCGTAATGAAGTACCGCGAAATCTGGGAAGAAAAGAAAAATGAAGTTGGCCTCGCCGTCGGACTTGCCTGGACAGAAGTTGGCGGCCAGGTGCTCGTCGTCGAAGCCACACTCATGCAGGGCAAGGGCCGCCTTACGCTCACCGGAAAACTTGGCGACGTGATGCAGGAATCCGCGCAGGCCGGCATGGCCTATATCCGCTCGCGCACCGCGCAATTCGGATCTCACTCCCGATTTCTATCGCAACATTGATATCCACGTGCACGTTCCCGAAGGTGCCATCCCCAAAGACGGCCCGTCTGCCGGCATCACCATCACCACCACTTTGATCAGCGCGCTCACTCGAATTCCTGCACGCTGCGACGTGGCCATGACCGGTGAAATCACACTGCGCGGAAGAGTGCTGCCCATCGGCGGCGTAAAAGAAAAATTGCTGGCCGCCCATCGCGTCGGCCTGCGCACCATCATTCTTCCCAAAGATAATGAAAAAGATCTTGTCGGACGTTCCAGCCGAAATTCTTTCCACCATGTCCGTAAAGTTTGTAGAAAACATGGACGAAGTTTTGCAGTACGCGCTGGAAACTCCGTTGATTCCCTTGGTGATTCCGCCTGTCCCGGAAGTCGCGGCCGCATTCGAACGCGGAACCCAAGGAAGACAAGAGTTTGACGAACTAGCGTTGTTTCAACGAATGTGCTTCATCGGACGGCAATGAGCTCAGGCTTCACGATTTGTCTAATTTATACAATCAGTGCGCGGGGGCGCACTGCACCATAGGTAGACGTGTATTCACTAAAAGTTTTGGGCGGTTTTAGTCCGGCTGCCATCGATTTTCTTCGGCGCCGGTGAACCCCGAAATTTCGTCCGCATTGCCCAGGCAAAAGCGGAGAAGAAAGTAGAAGCAACATTGAAGGAAACAAAGCAAATGAGCGTTAGCCTTGCAGAACTCAAAGAAAAAAACATCACCGACCTGGCGAAAATCGCCAAGGAACTCGATATCCCCGGCGCCAGCGGCATGCGCAAGCAGGAGCTGATCTTTCAGATCCTCCGCGCGCAAACCGAGAAAAACGGCCTCATCTTTTCCGAGGGCGTTCTCGAATGCCTGCCCGACGGTTTCGGATTCCTCCGCGCCCCGGAGTACAACTATCTCCCGGGCCCGGACGATATCTACGTCTCGCCGTCGCAGATCCGCAAGTTCGATCTGCGCACCGGAGACACCGTCTCGGGACAAGTGCGTCCTCCCAAAGATGGCGAGCGCTACTTCGCGCTGATTAAAGTCGAAGCCGTCAACTTCGAAGACCCCGAAGTCGCGCGCAACAAAATCTTCTTCGATAACTTGACGCCGCTCTATCCGCAGGAACGCATCCGTCTCGAGACCACCAAAGAAAATCTCACCGGCCGCGTTCTCGACATGCTTTGCCCCATCGGCAAAGGTCAGCGCGGATTGATCGTCGCCCCGCCGCGTACCGGCAAAACGATGATGCTGCAATCCATCGCCAATTCCGTCACCACCAATCATCCCGAAGTTTCGCTGATCGTTCTTCTGATCGACGAGCGCCCCGAAGAAGTTACCGACATGCAGCGCACCGTAAAAGGCGAAGTCATTTCGTCCACGTTCGACGAGCCGCCTCAGCGCCACATTCAAGTCGCCGAAATGGTTCTCGAAAAGGCCAAGCGCCTGGTCGAACACAAACGCGACGTCGTCATCCTCTTGGATTCCGTCACGCGTCTGGGACGCGCCTACAACGCCGTCACGCCGCCATCGGGTAAAGTTCTCTCAGGCGGTATTGACGCCAACGCGCTCCAGCGCCCGCGCCGTTTTTTCGCCGCCGCGCGTAACGTCGAAGAAGGCGGTTCGCTCACCATCATCGCCACCGCGCTGATTGACACCGGCAGCCGCATGGACGACGTAATTTTCGAAGAGTTCAAAGGTACCGGCAACATGGAAATCAACCTCGATCGCCGCCTGGTGGATAAGCGCATCTTCCCCACGATCGATATTCTTCGCTCCGGCACCCGTAAGGACGAACTTCTGCTTCCGCCCGACGAGCTCAATCGCATCTGGGTCCTGCGAAAAGTCCTAAGCCCGCTATCCCCGGTAGAGGCCATGGAACTCCTCCTGGGCCGCCTATCGAAAGCCAAAAACAACGCCGAATTCCTATCCAGCATGTCCAGCCCCGCGTAGCTTTGTAGCGGCTAGGCTGACCGCAAATCGGGCAGTCCTCGCCCAAGTGGCACAGGCTCTCAGCCTGTGAGGTTTTCGTAGGCGCGCAGCTGACCGCGAAGCGGGCAGGCCTCGCCCAGTGGCACAGGCTCTCAGCCTGTGAGCTTTTCGTAGGAACTAGACCGACCGCGAAGCCGGGCAGGCCTCGCCCAGGTTTACACGGCCTCGTTCCGCGCGGGACGCCCCACGGTGAACCCAAATTTCACCCTAACTCCTTTATTTTCAACAACTTTTTAGTAATAGTACTAGCTAACCCCTGTAGAATCATCACTATCCAAAAACAATGGTAGGGGGAGGGTGCGCGCGCAAATCGATCCCATCTACGTCGCAACCCATTGATTTTAAGGAATTTACTAAGAGGAAGACCCTGCCAAACCACCATTTTCCCGCGCTAACATCGCCACTAATCGCGCTGTCTCATCCGCTTCCATCGCCGTATTATCCACCAAAACCGCATCCGCCGCCCGCATCAATGGCGAAGTCTCCCGCGTAGTATCTCGCCGATCCCGTTCCCGCACCTCAATAATCACCTCTTCCAGAGTCAGCGAATCGCCCTTAGCCTGATGCTCCCGCCACCGCCGCTCAGCCCGCGCCTCCACCGACGCATCCAGATATATCTTCAATCCAGCATTGGGGAAGATCACCGTCCCCACATCTCGCCCTTCCATCACCACTCCGCCCCGCTCACCCGCGCGCCGCTGCTCCGCCACCAGCACATGCCGTACACCCGCCACAGCTGCGGCTTTCGACGCAGCCTGCGCCACCTCCGCCGTGCGAATCTCCACAGACACATCTTCCCCATCGAGCAGCACCCGGTGCCCGTCCTCGCCGCCAATCAAATCAATCCGAGTCGCGCGCGCCATCGCCTCGAGCGCCGCGGCATCATGAAATCCGACGCCGGTGCGCAGCGCTTTCAGCGCCACCGCGCGATACATAGCCCCCGTATCAAGATAGGTGTACCCCATCAGTTCCGCCACCCGCCGCGCCACGGTACTTTTTCCCGAACCAACGGGTCCATCAATCGCAATGATTATTTTTTCCATGAGAAAAATAAATATTTCGTGCGAGACAAAAATCTATATCCGGTGGAAGGCGCGCTCGAGATCGCGAACGGAATAGCGCAGCACCACGGGACGCCCGTGAGGGCAGCTCATCGGCGCTTCGGTTTGCGAAAGTTCTTCGAGCAGCCATTCCATTTTTCTTTGATCGAGCGGCATATTTATTTTGATCGCTGCGTGGCATGCGGTGGAAGCCGCGATGCGCGACTGCAGCCAGTCCATCGAGATGGCTTGGTTTTCGCGCTCCACGCCATCGAGAATTTCGAGCAGCAATCTTTCCGCATCGGCGGTTGCGATTCCCGCAGGTGCGGAGTGAATCGCCACGCTGCGCGGGCCCATCGGCTCCACTTCGAATCCGTTGGAGGAAAGTTCTTCGGAAATTTGCGCGAAGATTACTTCCTGCCGCGGTGAAAGTTCCACGACGTGCGGCACTAGCATCCGCTGGCCGGTCACTTGGCCTTCGCGGCGCGCGCGCAAATGTTGTTCGAATAAAATTCTTTCGTGCGCCACGTGCTGATCGATGATCCACAATCCTTCGCCATTGATCGCGACTATGAAACTGGAATTCACCTGGCCCAAAGGCTTGAGAGTCGCAAGACTTTCTGCAGATGCGGCGCGTTCGCCGTTTGGTTCAATCGCAGCGCTGCGAAATCGTTCGGCGATTTCAGCGGGAGCCGCGGCATCGAATTGCAACGCGTGCTCTGAATCGAAATGAAATCGCGTAGCTTCAGGGCGCAACGGAGTTTCCGTGAGCGCAAACGCGCCATCAGAAATTCCCACGGCTGCCGCAGCATCGAGAGGAATCGCCATCGGCGGAATCACGGCGCGCGGAATTCCGCTTGGCGCAAATGTTGACGAACTTGCGTGCGAGGTTTCCATTCCAAGCGATGGCGCTCCGAATCCCGCGGCCGCCGCGGCGACCGCGGGTTGTGGCGAATGATTCGCTCCGGTGGCTGCGGCGAAACTTGCGATCGGCCGCGCGCGCGAAAGCGCCTGCTTAATCGCATCGCGAGTGAAATCGTGGACGAACTGCGGATGGCGGAATCGCACTTCGATTTTCGCGGGATGTACGTTTACATCCACTTCTTCGTATGGCACTTCGAGAAATAAAAGCAGCACGGGAAATGTGGAAGGCGGCACGACGTTGCGATACGCCTCGCCGATCGCATGAAGCAATAATCTGTCGCGCACCAATCTGCGATTCACAAAAATATAAATTCCGTTGCGATTTGGGCGCTGCACTTGCGGCCGCGACGCGAAACCTTTTACGACGAGTTGCGAGGCGCGCTCATCGGCTTCGAGTTGCGGCTCTGTCATCGCCGCGCGCATTGGGCCAGCTGTCGGTGGAATCTCGAACAATTCTTCCACTGCTTGCCGCCCGAAAAGTTGATACACACGCTCGGCGAGCCCCGCCATCGTGTCTGCATCAGTCGGCGCGGCGTCAACATCTCCATTGGTTTCGGCGCGCTGCGATTCGCCAGATTCATTTCCCGCCGCATTCGCCGGCACTGCATCGCGCGGTGCCTCGCCAAGGAGATCGCTTACAGTGTGCGCCGGAAAATCCGTGGTCGGCGATACGTTCAGAATTTCCTGCGTCGGAGTTTTCAGAATGAATTGCCGTTCCGGATGCGCGAGCGCATAGTGAGTGACGAGCGACGCGATGTGACCAAGCTCCGTCGTCTCTGACTTCAGGAATTTTCGCCGCGCAGGTACACAATAAAATAAATCCGACACGCTGATTGATGTTCCCGCGGGAACGCCGGCGGGTTTCACTCCAAAAAGTTTCCCCGCCGCAAATTCCACGCGCGTGCCTTCGGCTTCGTTCGCCGTGCGTGTTTCCACCACCAGCCGGCTCACCGCCGCGATCGATGGCAACGCTTCACCGCGAAAACCAAGCGTTGCGATGCTCAACAAATCGTCGGTCGAGCGCAACTTGCTCGTCGCGTGCCGCTCGAACGCGAGCAGCGCATCGTCGTGCGCCATTCCGATGCCATCATCAATAATCCGGATCAGCCGCTTGCCACCCGCTTCCACTTCAATGCTGATGCTGCGCGCGCCCGCGTCCAGCGCGTTTTCGAGCAGCTCTTTCACCACCGACGCAGGCCGCTCCACCACTTCGCCCGCGGCGATTTGGTTGGCGACTTGTTCCGGCAATATTCTGATTCTGCTCATCTATTCCTTTAGCTTGATTCCCAAATCATTCAGCTGGCCAGTGTCCACTTCGCTTGGAGATTCCGCCATCAAGTCTTGCGCGGCGGTAGTTTTGGGAAATGCGATTACTTCGCGAATTGATTTTTCGCCAGCCAGCAGCATCACGACACGATCGATTCCGAGCGCGATTCCGCCGTGGGGAGGAGTGCCGTAGGTAAGCGCATCGAGAAAAAATCCGAAACGGCTGCGCGCTTGTTCATCGCTCAAGCCGATGGCGCGGAAGACTCGCGACTGCAATTCCTGGCTGTAAATCCGGATGCTGCCCGAGCCGAGTTCAACGCCATTGAGAACGAGGTCGTAGCCCTTCGAACGGATTTCGCCGCGGCGCTCGGGATTTTCGAGAAGGTCGGCGTCGTCTTCCATCACTCCAGTGAACGGATGTTGCGCGCTGGCCCACGCTTTTTCGTTTTCGCTCCATTCAAAAAGAGGAAAGCCGGTGAGCCACAGAAATTCCCAGCGATCTTTGGGCACGAGCTGCAAACGCTCAGCAAGATTCAAACGCAATTGGCCGGCGATTAGCGCGGCAGAATCTGTGCCGGGAATTTGCTCTTTTGCAGCGACGGCTACGATCAAATCGCCGGCCTTCGCTCCAATCGCTGCGGCGATGTGTTTCAGAGTTTCCGCGCCAAGATTTTTTTCGAGAGCCGATGTGACTCCTTCGGCCGCAACCTTAGCGAAATAGACTCCGCGCGCGCCAAGCGACTTCCCTTTTTCAGTCAACTCGTCGAGCTGCTTGCGTGAAAATGCCGCCGCTCCTGGAGCGCACATTGCGAACACGCTGCCGGTGATGTGCAAAGTTTCCTGCGCGACATCGAAATATTTTGTGACGTCGTGCAGCTCCAGTCCAAAACGCAAATCGGGTTTATCGCTTCCGTATTTGCGAATCGCCTCGCGATATTCCATGCGGCGAAATGGAGCGGTCGCAGTCACACCTGCGATTGCGCACGCGCGCACCATCACTTTTTCAATCACGTCGAAAACCGTGTCTTGCGTAGGAAAAGACATTTCCACGTCTAGCTGCGTAAATTCCGGCTGGCGGTCGGCGCGCAAATCTTCGTCGCGAAAACATTTCACGATTTGAAAGTAGCGATCGAGCCCGCCAATCATCAGAATCTGTTTGAAAATTTGCGGCGATTGCGGCAGCGCGTAGAACTGGCCGTGATGCACGCGGCTGGGCACTAGATAATCGCGCGCACCTTCGGGAGTGCTGCGCGTGAGCATGGGGGTTTCGATTTCGTAGAATCCCTGCTCGTCCATCGCTTTGCGAATTTCGAAAATGATGCGGTGGCGCAGCGCGAGATTCCGCGCGGGTTTCGGGCGCCGCAAATCGAGATAGCGATATCGCAGCCGCGTTTCTTCGGCGGCGGTGACTTCTTCTTCCACTTGAAATGGCGGCGTCTTCGCGTGATTGAGTATGCGCAGCTCGCTGGCCATCACTTCGATTTCGCCGGAAGACAAATCGGGATTCGATTTCTGGCGGCGCTCCACTTTTCCGCGCACAGCGACGACAAATTCCGAGCGCAGCTCTTCGGCTTTTGCCTGCGCGGCTGAATTCTGTTCCTTATTGAAAACAATTTGCACGAGTCCCGTGCGGTCGCGCAAGTCGATAAAAATCAGGTTGCCGAGATCGCGGCGGCGATGCACCCAGCCCATCAGCACAACTTCGCTGCCAGCATCGGTGCCGCGAAGGTCACCACAATATTTTGTCCGTTTCAGATCACCCAGCAGATCGAGCACGTTTTCCCCTGATGGCAGTTTGCGGCGCGGCTAGTCTTCGCCACGCAATGTATTTAGCAACTCGGCTTCCGTTACGCTGGTTTGCACGGCATCGGCAAGCCTTTTCAAAGTATAGCGTCCCGCGGCGATTTCATTTTCGCCGACGATGAGTCCATAGCGAGCGCCGAGTTTATCGCCGAGCTGGAGACCCTTGCCGAGTTTCATTTCGGTGGCGGGCAGTTCCACTTTGACTCCGGCCGCACGAAGACGCTGCGCCAGTTTGATCGCAGCTTCCTGCACCGCAGCTCCCATCCAGACAAGAAACACATCCACCGATGAAGTGGTGGCGAGTTTTCCGGCAGCTTCGAGAGAAAGCATCACTCGGTCTGTGCCAATCGCAAAGCCAATTCCCTTTGTCGGCGGCCCGCCGATCAGTTCGACGAGTCCGTCGTAGCGGCCACCTCCGCAGATTGCATTTTGCGAGCCGAGTCCTGGCGCGACAATTTCGAAAGTGGTGCGCATGTAATAGTCGAGGCCGCGAACCAATCGCCAATTTCTTTCGTAGGCGATGCCGCGCATGGCGAGTTGCTTTTCCACTTCGGCGAAATGATTGCGGCAGGCGTCGCAGAGATGATCGGAAATTCGCGGAAGATTTTCGATGATGGGCTGCTCTTCCGGAATTTTGGAATCGAGCACGCGCAAAGGATTTGTTTCGATGCGGCGCTGGCTATCGGCTCCGAGTTTGTCGCGAACTTTGTTTAGTTCCGCGCGCAACAGCTCGACATATTTTGGACGGCATTCGCGATCGCCGATCGAATTTACGTAGAGCGTGTTTCAGCGAGACCGGCGCGCCGGAAAAATGTCATCAGCATTTCGATCAGCTCGGCATCGATGCCGGGTGCGTCCGATTGACCGAGAACTTCGGCGCCGATTTGATAGAACTGGCGGTAGCGGCCTTTTTGCGGGCGCTCGCGGCGAAACATCGGGCCGATGTAATACATTTTCACGTTGCCCGGGAGAGTGTGCATGCCGTGCTCGATGTAGGCGCGGCAGGCGGAGGCGGTGGCTTCGGGGCGCAATGAGATTTGGCTGTCGTCGCGATCTTCGAATGTGTACATCTCTTTACCAACGATGTCAGATTCGACTCCGACCGACCGCGCAAACAATTCCGTTTGTTCAAAAATCGGCAGCCGAATTTCGCCGAAGCCATAGGTGCCGAAAACTTCGCGGGCGGTTTCTTCCACGCGATTCCACGCGCCGGATTGCGGCGGGAGGATGTCGCGAACGCCTTTGATGGCTCGGATTTGTTTATTTTCTGGCAACAGCAAAACCTTTCACCACAGAGACACAGAGACACAGAGAATACGGAGACTGACTGACAACTTTTTACCGCAGAGACGCAGAGGTCGCAGAGTTCGTAGAGAAAAACGAACGTGAGAAACAGAGTGTGCGGATTATTACCGCGGTTCCCTGCTTCCGTGATTCCCTGCGTCGTTCTTATACGTCTCTTTGTAGCCGACGTAGCGATCCGCGTAATCATCGATGCTCTGCAAATCTTCGGGCGTGAGCGCGCGGCGCAATTTTCCCGGCGAGCCCATGTACAAACTTCCCGGCGGGACGACGGTGCGCTCTGGAATCAGCGTGCCGGCGGCGATGATGCTGCCGCTTCCGATGCGCGCGCCATTCATGATCACGCAGCCCATGCCGACGAGAACGTGCGACTCAATGGTGCAGCCGTGCAAAATCACTCCGTGGCCGATGGTGACGTTATCGCCCAACTCGAGCGGCCACTCGTCGCGCATCACGTGGAGCACGCAGCCATCCTGCACATTGGTGCGCGAGCCGAGGCGAATCCAGTGCACATCGCCGCGAATCACGGTGCAGGGCCACACGCTGGAATGCTCGCCGATGGTAACGTCGCCGATGATTACCGCGGCTTCATCTATATATGCGCTCGCGGCAATCGCCGGCATGCGGCCTTTGTAAGGTCGAATCATAAAGTTTTCAGCGAGCGGCGCGCATCGCGAATGAGCAAAATCCGCGCCAATTCGCGCATCGTCCTTGATGCGAATCCCATGCGAAACAAAAAAGCTAACACACGCGATGCAGAGTAACAAGGAACGCGGATGTGGATTACCAGCGGGCGAAATTTCCCGAAAATTACTTCGCGACGCTACAAATTTTCAAATTGATCAGCCGAATCCGCTGCTCGAGTAAATATGGCAAGCTGCCCTGCGAGATCGTCGTCGCGATGCTCCATGCGAAGAGTAGCGCCACCATCGGCGAGCGACCAGTAATCACAGAAATGAAGTTTGCGTTCGCCTACTTCGGCCCACGATTCGATCAGCAGCTCTTCGCCCTGCCACACCGCGCGGCTGCGCATCTGCACTCCGCGAATCATGTTGACGCATTGCTCTCCAGTGGTCTGCACCTCGAAAACATCGAGAACGGTGCGGCCATCCGGGTAGCCAGAAATCATCGCGTCAATCAATTCAGGATCGTGGTGATTGAGCTTCAAGAGCGCGCGCGATAACTGCGGACCAATCAAATTGCTTTTTGAAGGATTGAGTTCCCAGAATCCTGAGAGATCGGGTTTCATGTTTGCGGGCTTGAACGGCTACTACTTCAATTTAGCAAATTGTTGCGCTAAATCCTTCGGCGCTACATTTTGCCACGCGGCGACCAACGCTTTTCGTAAACTTGTTTTCTTCGCGGCCTTCAGTTGCACGTGAGTGGCTCCCTGTTTCCCCCACGCGCCTTTCACCGGTGAGAAAACTTTTGGCTCGCCAAAAACAAATTCTTCCTGAGCGCGCGGCGGCAGCCTGACCATGCCGAAATCTTTGGTGGGGTACTGAAGAGTGGCGAAAATTTTTCCACGTACGCGAAAATCGGGATGGTTCATGTGCTTGGCTTCGATGGCTTCGGGCAAGCTGAGCGCGATTTTGCGGAATTCCTGTGCGGTCATGAAAGCCTCCGAACGAGTAACGGCGCGCTACTGTAAAAGTTACGCAGCGCGGCGGGCCGGGGCGAGCCAATTCTACAACACGAGCGTCGCAGGATTCGGCCAATAGCAGCGCAGGGCTACGACGGGCGACCCATCGGGCATGTCGTGCGCTTGCGAGCCAGCGTATGTCGCGCCCGCTTTCTCGTAGAATTTCTGCGCGTTCCGATTTTTATCGATCACCCACAGATACAGTCCAGCGCGCGAGCCATCTCTTAATAATCGGCGGGCACATTCCGAAAGAAGCTGGCGACCGGTTCCCTGCCGAGTGATCTCGGGAGACACGTGGAGATTATCGAGCAGCGAGCCGTAAGTCGGATCGTCTTCCACAAAAATGCTCGCAAATCCCGCGGGCCGCGAATCTTGCTCGGCCAGCAGCACAAACATTTTCGGATGGTGCGCGTTGCGCTCCTGCGCCGGCGCAAATCGCTCCTGCCAGAGAGCTAGGCGTTCGCGATGAACATCGTTATCCAAAAACTTGTCGGTGAGAATTCCGCGATACGCGGAGCGCCAGCTTTCAGCGTGGAGAGAAGCGATGGTGGCGGCGTCGGTGACTGTGGCTTCGCGAATCCTCATGATGATGGCGGAATGCTGCGCGATGCGGCGCGGATTGGAAAGAACCAATATGGATAGTCGCGAAGAAATTCCGCGACGGTTGGCAGATCGGGGCGGACAAAAGTCAAAGACCGCACCCTGAACTTCACAGGATGCGGCACCCGCGGGGATGAGTTACAGAATTTCCACCCGCGGCATTTCGGCTGCGCCGCCCTGCTCCATGCGAGTTTTCACTGCGCGCGCAATCGCGTAAACGCTTTTCGCTTCGGGCGCATCTTCACCAAGCGTCGCCACCGGCTTGCCGGTATCGCCGCCAACGCGAATGCGCGGATCAATTTCGATTTCGCCGAGCGAGGGCACGTTATAAGACGCGGCAATTTTCGATCCCTCGCCGTGGCCGAAAACGTCAACCGGTTCGCCGCAATGCGGGCACGCGAATGAACTCATATTTTCGACGATGCCCAAAATTTCCACGTTGACCTGGCGAAACATTTCGATCGCCTTGCGCACATCCGCGAGCGCGACGACGGAAGGAGTGGTAACGATCACAGCGCCGGAGAGCGGAACGGTTTGGATCAGCGTGAGTTGCACGTCGCCAGTGCCCGGCGGCAAATCGAGCACGAGATAATCGAGCTCGCCCCATTCCACGCTGCGCAAAAATTGTTGGATCACGCTGTGCAGCATCGGACCGCGCCAAATCATGGGCGCGTCGCCGGGGGAAAGAAGTCCGATCGAAATTACTTTCAGGCCATAAGCTTGCACCGGAATAATTGTGCGCGCGGAAGTTGCCTGCGGCATTTCGGTGGTGCCGAGCATGAGAGGAACATTGGGTCCGTAAACATCGGCGTCAAGCAAGCCAACTTTTGCGCCGAGGCGCGAAAGCGCGATCGCGAGATTCACGGCGACGGTGGTTTTACCTACGCCACCCTTGCCGCTGGCGACTGCAATCAAATGCTTCACGCCCTCGATCGGAAGTTTTGGCTGCTGCGGTTGCGCTCCCGGCGTTGGCCCGCCCGGCCCCGCGGGGCGCGGCCCTGGTGTGTGTCCCATGATGGATGATTCCCCTCGGCGAAAAACTGCAGGCGCTTACGGCGAAAAAGTTTTGCACGTAGCGCGAGATGTGATGATAGTTCGCGTGAATCGCGGCAGCAAGCAGATGCGACTGACAGATCAGCCGTTAGTTATCCGAGATGCCGCGCTTCTTGCCGCGGAATAGAAGGATCACGCTCACAAGCATCCCCGCAAGATTCGTCCACGCAAACCAATCTCCCCATCGCCCATAGAGCGTCTCGTCATGCAGCAGCGGCGCCGCGGTAAAGAGCGACGAAAATTTCACAGTGGAATCGTCCGCTTCGGAAATGATTCGACCGCGATCGTCGCTCACGGTGAGCAATCCCTGCTTCGCCGCGCGCGCGATCGTGAAGCCGCTTTCCACTCCGCGCATCACCGCCATGCGCCCATGCAGCCAGCCATCAATCGTGAAATCCCACGCAGGCACGAGCAGCAGCGCGACGCGCTTCGCGCCGTTATCGCGGCTGAGTTGCGGAAAGTCCATGTCTTTGCAAATTTCGATTCCCCAGGTGCCCGATGGCATCGGCATCACGCTGATCGCCGTGCCGCGCTGGTCCACATCTTCGAAGCGCGGAATCATGTGGTGCTTGTCGTAAACCGCCGCGAGAGTTCCCTGCGGAGAATACATCCGCGCTTCGTTCCAGCGGCGAGTTGCGGTGCCGCGATCGATGCCGACGACGATGTAGGCTTTCACGCGCGCGGCGGTGGCTTCAAACAGCGCGTCAACTTTTTCAGTGCCGTCATCGGAGACCACTCCGATTTTTTCTGGAAGCACGACAACTTGTGTGTCTGGCGTGGTGAGGCTCGCGACTTTATCGGAGTAGCTCTGCAGAAGCTGCAGCGAATCGTTGTCGTTCTGCGGAAATATGTCGATGGTTCCCGTTCCCATCAACCCAACTTTTACGGACTGCTGCGCCGCGCCCGCAGGCACCGCGATCAATCTCCATTCGCCGTAGCCGAGCATCAGCGCAAACAGCGCACCCACAGCGATCGCGAGCCGCATACGTTGCGCGTCCGTGCCGCGCTGGGAAAGAATCACGGCGCATGTCGCGGCGAAAATAAACAAGAAAAAGCTGATCCCCCAAATTCCCGTGAGCGAAACGATTTGCAGTAATGGCAGGCAATCCATCTGCGTGTAGCCCAGATTTCCAAATGTGCTGTGCGGCGAAAATGTTTCGGCGAGGTATTCAAACGCAACCCATATCGAGCAAAACGCGAACACCGCTTGCCACAGCGCGCCGCGCCGCACAAACGCGCGAAACGCCAGCACTGCCAATCCGAAAAAGCATGCAGGAATTATGAAACTTAGCAGCACCGCAACGATCGGAACGCCGAGCAGGCTCCGCAGGTAATGCCACATGTTCATCGCGCCGAAAAACCATGCCAGCACGCTTACCCAAAACGCGCGCCATGCTCCTACCCGCGGACTGAGCAACAGCACCGGCACAGTCGCGAACCACATCAGCCACCACACCGGGTGCAGGCCAGTTCCGGAATAAAGTAGCGGGCCGCTGATAATCACCGCGAGGCCGCTGAAAATTGTGGCTTTCGATTCATCGAGCAGCGAATCCGCTGAGTCACGCGGCGATTTCATCCAAGCTCCTCCTCTCGCGCTGCGAGAACGCGCAATTTACGAGAAGATAGCACGCCATTCCACTCCGAGTAAGCGGCCTATGGACAGCGATACGCGACGGTGTAACCTCTCAGTAGTACAATCCCCGCACGGGGAGCCGCCAATGGAAAAAGCAAACGGATGCGTCACTCACATAGCCTCCATTTTTCTCGCGGCAGTCTCCTTCGCGCATGCCGCGCACGCACAGAGCGCCGCGCCTCAGCTCACATCCCCAGATCAAGTAATCGATCGCTACGAACAAGCAATCGGCGGGCACGCCGCGTGGGACAAACTCCAAAGCATGACGGCGAAGGGAAATCTTGAACTCAAGGGCCAGCTTTCGCTGGGCGGATTTGAAACGGTGCAGGCCGCGCCGTCGCGCACGTTTGCGAAATTGATGAACGCGGGCCGCGCCATCCTGGCCACAGGCTGCACCAGGGGCGCCTGCTGGATCTTCGACGCGAAAAACGGTCTGCGTTCGCTAACTGGCGACGCGCTCACAACGCAACTTGCCGGCGCCGATTTCTACGGCGAACTGGATCTTCGGAAGCGGTATCCAAACCTGCACATGATCGGCACTGAATCGCAGGGCGCGGCGACAACGTACGTACTCGAGGCCGCCCCAAATCCAAATATATTCGTGCGGCTGTATTTCGATTCCGCCAGCGGTCTCAAAACGCGCGAAGAAATTACAACGCAAGACGCCAACGGCCAGCGCATCGTCACCACCACATTTGAGGATTATCACCAAACGGAAGGCGTCGCAATTCCCTACACCGTAAAGCTCTCAGACCCCGAAGTCTCCATCCACATCACTCAAGTTCAGTGGAATGTGCCCGTCGATGATTCAAAATTCGGCATGCCTTCACTCGAATCGCTTCAGCCTCCGCCAAGACTCGTCGTCGCGCCGCAGAGTTCTTCCGGCGCACCGGCTTCATCAGCAGCTGCCTCACAAGATCTCCGTCAGGATTCCGGCGGCGTAACGGGCAACACGTACCACAACGACTACTTCGGCTTCACGTACCAATTTCCAGCGGGCTGGTCCGTCGCTCCCGCCGCGACCACAGACCGTTTAATGGAAGCCGGTCGCGCCGTGGCCTCCAAGGGAAGCGAGGGCAGGAAGCTCGTCCTCGATGCCGCTGCTCAGCACACCTATCCGCTTATCACCATCACGCGTTTCCCGTTCGGTGCGCCGCGAAAACTAAATGAGATAATTCAGCTCGTTTCAGAGGACCTCTCGTACGCTCCGGGCATGACTCAGAGTAAGGATTACCTCGATCTCATGACGCACGCTGTGCTCAGCGTGTCGGCCGAGTACGAAATTTTGCACGACGCCAAGGCCATGACCTTCGGCGGCAAAACCTTTTATGCCGGTGAGCTGATGAAGCGCGGCCCAGGGCCGGCGATCTATCAGTGGTACGTGTGCAACGTCGACGGCAGCATGGCGCTCACCTGGATTTTCACCGCGCCCAGCGCTGCGGGCGCTGACGCGCAACTTCGCAGCCTCAACACTCTGTCGTTCGGTAAGTAGCAACGCGTGCTTCCTAGCCACAGTCGGCAACGTCGAGCCCGAAATTTGAATCTTTTTGCCCGAAATTGCGTCTCTTAAAGAGCTGTTTTCCGTTCCCGCGGCGCGCAACATCGCAACACGCTCTTTTGCTTAAAGCGCCGCTCGCCGGATAGAATGTAGTGTTGAATGACGCCGTTTGCCGTGAGATTTCGCTGGCACAGGCCGCTGACAGGGGTTTCCCGCTAACAAATGGATTTCGATAAGCTCATAAACAACGTCATCGCTCGCTTCATCGGCACCAAGCACGAACGCGATATCAAAGTAATCTCTCCCAAAGTTGCGGAGATCAGCGCGCTCGCAGCCGAATACGAAAAGTTGAGTGATGAAGCGCTCGCCGCCAAAACTCCCGAGCTGCGCGCTATCGTTGCCGAAAAACTGAAAGACGTAGAGCTTACCGCGCCCGAGTATCGCCAGCGCCTGCAAGAAGCGCTCGCGCAAGTTCTGGTCCCCGCGTTCGCCGCCGTCCGCGAAGCGGGCCGCCGCAAACTCAACATGCGGCATTTCGATGTGCAGCTTATCGGCGGCATCGTCCTGCACGAAGGCAAAATCGCCGAGATGAAAACCGGCGAAGGCAAAACGCTGGTCGCCACTCTTCCCGCCTACCTAAACGCGCTCGCTGGCCGCGGCGTTCACATCGTCACCGTCAACGATTACCTCGCGCGCCGCGACGCCGAATGGATGTCTCCAATTTACCGCCTGCTCGGCATGAGCGTCGGCGTGATCGTTCACGATCTAGACGACAAGCAGCGCCGCGACGCCTACGCCGCCGACGTCACCTACGGCACCAACAACGAATTCGGTTTCGACTATTTGCGCGATAACATGAAGTACGACCTTGCCGATTGCGTACAGCGCGGCCATCACTTCTGCATCGTCGACGAAGTTGACTCCATCCTCATCGACGAAGCGCGCACACCGCTCATCATTTCCGGCCCCGCCGAGGAGTCAACAGACAAGTACTACCGCATCGACAAGATCGTCCCGAAATTGATTCAGGATGTCGATTACTCGATCGACGAAAAGCATCGCACCGCGACGCTCACTGAAGAAGGCGTCAGCAAAGCGGAGCGACTCCTAGCTCTCGGGAACCTCTACGACCCAGCGCACATGGAAGTTTTGCACCACGTCTATCAGGCGTTGCGCGCCCACACTCTCTACAAGCGCGACACCGATTACGTGGTGAAAGACGACGAAGTCATCATCGTCGACGAATTTACCGGACGCCAGATGCCCGGCCGCCGCTGGTCAGACGGTTTGCACCAGGCCATCGAAGCCAAAGAATCCGTAAAAATTGAGCGCGAAAATCAGACGCTCGCCACCGTCACCTTCCAAAATTATTTTCGCATGTACAAAAAACTTTCCGGCATGACCGGTACCGCGGAAACGGAAGCGGCGGAATTTGGGAAAATTTACGCCCTCGATGTTGTGTCTATTCCCACCAACCGAAATCTGATTCGCCTCGAAAATCCAGACATTGTCTATCGCACCGAAGCCGAAAAATATCACGCCGTCGTCAACGGCATCATGCAGGAAGATGGCTCATTCGCCGCTGGCATCAAGCAGATCAACGAAATCGGGCAGCCCGTTCTCGTTGGCACGATTTCCATCGAAAAATCGGAACAGCTGGCTGAACAGCTCAAGAGAGCCGGCGTTCCGCACCAGATTCTCAACGCCAAGCAGCACGAACGCGAATCGCGCATCATCGCGCAAGCCGGACGCAAGGGCGCCGTCACCGTCGCCACCAACATGGCGGGCCGCGGCACCGATATTTTGCTCGGCGGCAATCCTGAATTCTTGGCGCGCGAGTATTGCCTGAAAAATCGCATCGCCATACCCTACGCAGCCGCGCCTGCTGTGATCGGCGCGTTGCCCGAATCTGCCGCGGGAAATGGCGCCAGCGCAACAAACGGCTCGACAACCAGCACCGCCGTGAAAACCGCCCCGCAAGAAACGATGGAAGAAGCCGCCGCGCAGGAAGAATTGCACGAGACTCCCGCGCCAACTCAAATGGTGCTCTTCCAAATCGAAGGCAAAATCTTTCAGGTTCCCATCGATCAGTGGCAGCCGATTTACGACGAATACGCGAAGCAGTGCAAAACTGAGCACGACGAAGTCGTCGGCCTTGGCGGTCTTCACATTCTCGGCACCGAACGCCACGAAGCCCGCCGCATCGATAATCAGCTTCGCGGGCGCGCCGGCCGCCAGGGCGATCCCGGCTCCTCGCGATTCTTCCTCTCACTCGAAGATGACTTGATGCGCATCTTCGGCGGCGAGCGCATTAAAGCGCTGATGTATCGCCTCGGCATGAAAGAAAATGTGCCCATCGAATCGAAAATGATTTCCAAGCGCATCGAAAATTCGCAGAAAGAACGCGAAGCGCACAACTTCGAGATGCGCAAACATCTCCTCGAATACGACGACGTGATGAACAAGCAGCGCGAAACGATTTATTCGATTCGCCGCTCCATGCTCGAAGGCCGCGACCAGAAGGAATACGTCCTAGAACTCGCCGATGAAGTCGCTTCCGATCTCATCGACAAATACTGTCCGCAAAATGAGCATCCACAAAAGTGGGAGACCACTCAATTCGCCGCGGAAATCCTTCGCCAGTTTGGCGTCGACCTGAAATCCGCCGGCATCGATCCCACCCAACTCAATCACAATGAGCTGATCGCGAAAGTAGAAGACGCCATCCATGCGCGCTACAACGAGCGCGAAGAAAAACTATTCGGCTTGCAACTTATGCGCTGGCTCGAGCGCCGCATCATTCTCGATCGCGTGGATACCCAGTGGAAAGATCACTTGCTCACGCTCGATCACCTGAAAGAAGGCATCGGCCTCCGCGGCTACGGACAAAAAGATCCTCTCGTCGAATTCAAGAAAGAAGCCTTCATTCTTTTCGAAGACATGATGGGCCGCATCGACGAGGAAATTACGCACCACCTCTTCCTCATTCAGCCAGCCCGCCCGGAAGAGGAAGCCAAAGAACTCGAACGCAAACAAAAGCAACAGCAACGAAATATCCAGTACCAAACTGGAGCAGCCCAAGCTGAACCACCCAAACCGGTACGCGCCGGCGCCAAGGTTGGCCGCAACGATCCCTGCCCCTGCGGCAGCGGAAAGAAATACAAGAAGTGCTGCGGCGCCAACGCATAACCGGCTTATTTTCATATACATAAAAGCCCTACCTGTCCTTTAGTACAGGTAACTCACCCGCAAGACCCGCCTAGCTTGTAGTGGACGCATGAACTTCCACTGCCCAGAATGAAACTTCGGAACGAGAAGTCCATCTGAGGAGGAAGTTTGGTATGCGCAGAACTTTAATGCTTTTCGCCGCCGCTGTGTTGCTCGCCTCTACAGCTGCCGCTCAGAAAGCTTCAATCGCAGCAGCAACATCGCCGACGCCAGCGCCTGCGCTCACACTCTCGGATGCTTCGCCGCAAATGGGACCAGCGTCTGTTCGCGACGATTTTCCGTGGCAGCTCTCCATGGGCTACCAGTACATGTATTTCGATTTCGCCCACTCCAAAGCAAGCATGAACGGAAGCAATACCACAATCGTTCGCTTCCTCACTGATCACCTCGCGGTGGAAGGTTCGGTCGACACCGAATTCGGTGCGCTTAATAGCGCCATTTACGGAAGAATGTTTCTCTACGACGGTGGAATTCGTTGGACGGCGCGTCGCAGCGGTAAGTGGGAACCCTGGGCACACGCTGATGGCGGCGGTGTGCATCTGCGCGAGACCGCATTCAGCGGCCCTTTCAGCTTCAATGGATTTTCTATGATCGCCGGTGGCGGACTGGATTACGCTTTTCGTCGCCGATTCTCGATTCGCATGCAGGCCGATTACATTGGCACGCGCATCAACGGCACGTTCCAAAATAGCGTGAGCGCTGGCGCCGGCTTCGTCGTTAATTTCTAACCATTCGAACAGCTTCTTCGCCAACCCGGAACATTTAAAGGAAAGCCGCCGTGTACATCGGCGGCTTTCCTTTTTCTCGACGCCCAAACCCGCCTCAGTAACCCTCGCTTTACTTTTTTTGTTAACCGTGGTTAATATAATTCGCTAATCGCGGTGCAGAATCCTGCCACGCGGCGGGTATTCGATCCGGGCGCCCTCCAGGAGGAAGCCGTATTCCTATGCCACGCCTCTTTCTCTATCAAATCTTAGTAATTGGCTCGTTTTTTGTTTGTCTCGGCCCTGCGTTCGCACAAGGGGAAACCACAAGCGCGATCGTCGGCCAGGTGACCGACTCATCCAATGCCGCGATTCCCGGCGCCACGATAGCCATCACCAACCAGAACACGGGCCTGCAACGCAGCGCAAAAACTGATCGCGACGGCCGCTTCAACTTTCCCCAATTGCCGCCGGGTGCTTATTCCGTTAAAGCGGAGGCGGATGCTTTTGAGACGCAAACCATCGCCAACGTGAATTCCGGCTTGGGCCAAAAGCAGTCGGTCAATTTCACCCTCAAAGTTGCCCAGTCTCGGGAAATCGTCGAAGTCACCACCGAATCTGCTCTGCTGAACCTAGAAAACGCGAACACTTCTACAACTTTGAATGCTCCCGCTCTCGAAAATTTGCCCAATCCGGGTGGCGACCTGACCTATCCGCTGCAATTCGCCGCCGGCGCCGTAATGAACACCGCCGGCAGTGGCAACGACTTTGTCGGCGGCTCGAATGGTTACGGAAACGTGGAGTTCAACGGCCTCCCCGCGCTTGCCAACGGCTACATTGTCGATGGCCTTGAAACAAACGATCCGCTAACCAATCTCAACAGCGGCCTCTCAACCAACCTTGTCCTCGGCTTGAATTCGATTTCCGAGGTCACCGTAAACACCCTCTCGTATTCCGTGGACCAGGGCCGTTATGGCGCTTCTCAGGTCAATTACGTTACAAAGTCCGGCACGAATAAGTTTCATGGAAATCTCTACGAGATATGGAACGGGTCGGTTCTCGACGCCACGGACTATTTCACGAACGCGACTCCTGGAGACCACAAGCCGCGTTCAGCCGTCAATCATTTTGGCGGCAGTATTGGCGGACCAATCCTTCACGACAAATTGTTCTTCTTCTTCGATAGCGAATGGGTGCGAATTGCTCTCCCAATTGTCGCCCCGGTCACAGTACCAACGTCCGCTTTCGAAGGTTACGTCCTCCAGCAGCTTCCGCTCGGCGGCAAAGACGCTGTCACCGGCGCGTCCTACGCCCCCGCACCGCAACTCGTGCCGTTCTATCAGAAAATGTTTTCGCTCTATGGAAATTTAGGCGGTACGCCGCTCACTGTTCTTGGCTGTCCCTTCAATTCGGACGGCAGCCTCGCGGGCGGCATTCCGCCGAACGGGAACGGTTGCGCAAATCGCCAAAGCATTTCTCATTCAAGCGACGATCGCGAACAAGTACAAACAGCTCGCCTCGATTACAACATCAGCGCCGTGAATTCCGCATGGCTGCGCTTTCAGGCGGACACCGGTTTGCAAGCCGCTTACACCGATCCAATCAATTCCCTTTTCGACTCGGTTTCTCCTCAGCCGCTCTATTCCTTTGCCGCCGGCTACGCCCACATTTTTTCGCAGAACCTCGTGAACTATTTCAATCCTGGCTTTTCCTGGTATGAAAGCCTTTTCGGTCCAGCAGATTTCCAGAAAACACTCGCCGCGTTTCCGATCGTGCTCCAGGGCAGCGGCGCAAACGCGCCGTTCACAACCCTTGGAGGTCTGGACAATACTTGGGTTCAGGGAAGGCGCGCCTCGCGCGTGTTCCTCAACGACAATCTGGCGTGGACTCACGGCGCCCACGAATTCACGTTCGGAACGAATACTCGAATTTTTCGCCTCAACGACTACGATTTCGGCGAAGGGGTCGTCCCCACGGTCACGTATACCACCCTTCCGCAATTCATTTATGGCGTCGCCTCCACCTCAACCAAATCTTTCCCGTTCTCCGCCAACGAACCTTTCAACTTTCTCAATCTCGATCTCTACGCGCAGGACACCTGGAAGCTCACTCCAAAACTCACTTGGACCTTCGGCATCCGCGACACCTTCAATTCCAATCCGCTCAATCCGCATCAGGAGATAGCGCGCCTCGACGGTTCCTTCGATTCCATCTCTCATAATGTGAATCAGCCTCTGAACGCTGCCATTCAAAACAATCTTGGAAACCTATTCACCTCCACTCCGATCGCAATTCTGCAACCGAGAACTGCGATCGCCTGGCGCTTTACGCCAAATTCCGTTCTTCGCTCCGGTTTTGGATTATTCAGCGATCTTTTGCCCGGCAGCATTGCCGACATCATCGGCGCAAACCCACCCTACGTTTCGTCGTTCACGGGCGGTCTTCTCGGCTCTGTTGGCGGCACTGCCATCGCGCCCGGTGTCCCGAATAGCGCCGTTGATGCCACCATCGCCGCCGACCAGGAATTTATCAGCGGGTTTTCGCAAGGCCAACTGTCGTGCGCTTCTTCTCAGGCAAATGCTGCAGCGTGTCTGCCGCCTGTCGCGATCACCGCAGTTCCTGACGACAAACTTCACGCTCCGTACTTCATGCAGTGGAGCCTCGGCATCGAACATCAGTTTGGCAGCTCCGTCAGCGTACGCGCGCAGTACGTTGGCACTCGTGCGGTCGACCAGCCCTATCTCACGCAGGTCAATGGCTACCAGACCGTTTGTCAGGGATGTTTCGCGCCGTTTCCTTATTTGCAGCCCACGGATCCGAGATTCGGCGCGGTCACCCAATTTTCTACCGGCGCGAATAGCCACTATGACGGATTACAACTCACCGCAGCCAAACAACTCACCCACGGCCTTCAGGGACAAATCAATTACACCTGGAGCCGCTGCATGGACGAAGTTTCAAATGGCGGATTCCTACAGTTCTCCGCCCAAGCGGTGCTCTCGCCTCTTCCGGGAGAACTGGCGCGGAACTACGGGCCCTGTGATTACGACATTCGGCACAATCTCGCCGCGCAGTATTTATATGAGCTGCCGGTCAGGGCGCGAAACAAGGCGCTCGGCTACGCGCTAAACGGCTGGCAGATTTCTGGGACTGTTTTCTGGCACAGCGGAATTCCGTTCTCCGTATTGAGCACGCCCTACTCTGCAAATGGTGATGGCATCGTGCAGGGTGGCGGACCTCAATTCGCGAGCGTCGTTCCCGGAGTCTCGCTATACGACCACAACTCGATTCCCGGCGTGACGCAGCCCGGTACGATTCAGTGGCTCAATCCCAACGCTTTTGTTTCCGCCGTTGATCCAAGAACGGGAGCCTGTACCGGCGGAAACACGCTGCAAGACTGCCAGTTTGGAAATCTTGGCCGCAACTCTCTGCGCGGGCCGGATTTTCTCTGGAGCGATTTTTACTTAACGAAGTGGTTCCGGCTTACTGAACGCCTCAAGCTCAGGCTCGAAGCTCAGTGCTTCAATGTTTTCAACCACCCGAATTTTGGCATTCCCAGTATGCTGCTGGCGGGCATTCCCGGGAAGCCTTCCACGCAGACGGGATTCGGCGCGCTCACCTACGCAACTTCGCCGCCTACCGGCCTGCTCGGCGTAGGGCTCGGCGGCGACAGCTCTCCGCGCATGATCGCGATTCAAGCCCGCTTGGAGTTCTAAAAATTCCGGCGCCGCGCTCCGCAGTACTCACGGCATCTTCGCGATGATGTTGGGCACATTCTTCTCCCGCAACATCGCGTTGAATGCCGCCAGATCCTTCGTCTCAATTTGCTTCCAATCCTCCTGAGCCTTCGCGAGCTGTTGCTTCAGCAACTCATGTACTTCATTCTGCTGTGTCGTCGGCGGAAAATCTGAATCGCCCACTTGTCCTGCAAGATAGATAATTTTATCCACCAGCATCGCCGTCCAACGGACTTCATCCTGCCCGTGGCCCGTAGCCTTGAGTTGCACCAGATTCCCCTCATACGCGATTAGCTTTTTCGCCAGATCATCTGCAGCCGTTCGGATCGCTTTGGATTTGTCATCATCTCCCAGCTGAGTTTCGAGCGACGCGATCTGCCCGCGCACATTTTCCACAGTATTGACGGTATCCGCCGCGGAGTTCATCTCGTCGATCAGCGCATTCTCCAGTTTGTTCTGCGCTTCGATGTCGGCTACCGTGCCCGTGGAATGCGGATCCTTCAACACCCGAATCTGTTCGCTTCCCTGCTCTTTGCCAGCCACCATCAGCTTTACCGCGTAGGTTCCCGGCGGCGCCAGCATTGAAATTCGCGGATTCCCTGGAAGTTCGCGCCAACCTTCCGCGCCCACTGTCACGTCAGGCGCATACATCGGGCTCGTCTTCAGCTTGATTTGCTTCGTCGGTTCGAACTGCAGATCCCACCACACGCGATTGATCCCAGCTTCCTTCGTGCCGTTCACAGTCCGCACCGTCTTGCCCGCTGCATCCGAAATCACCAGCTTCACGTCTTCCTTTTCCTTCGGCGCGGCTTTCAGGTAGTAATTGATATCCGCACCGTACGGCGGATTCACCCCAGCCGTCGGGTCGTAGCTCACTGCCGCCGCTTGTTCCGCGCCGCGGAATCGATAGGCGTCGCGCGGCGCGAAAAGATGAGCATCGGCGCCAAGGATTTCTGGCGTCATTTGTTGCAGTGGAGTTATATCGTCCAGAATCCAGAATCCGCGGCCGTACGTTGCGATTGCCAGATCGTGAAATTTCTCCTGCGGAGCGATCCAGTACACCGGCGCATGCGCCAAATTATTTTGCAGCGGCTGCCACGTGCCGCCATCATTGAACGAGACATACAACGCGTTCTCTGTTCCCAGATAAAGCATGCCCTTGCGAACGGGATCCTCTCGCACGCAATGCGCGTAGCTCAGCATGTTCGCCGGAATTCCGTTCGTGATTTTTTTCCATGTTTTGCCGAAATCGGCGGTCTTATACACAAATGGATCGCGGTTGTTCACCTGATGAAGATCAACCGTGATGTACGCGGTTCCCGCGTCCCACCGCGAAGCTTCGATATTGCTCACTGTGCCCCATTCGGGTAAGCCGCCGATATTCGCGGTGACGTTGCTCCAATTTTTCCCGCCGTCCCGAGTGATCTGCACTTCGCCATCATTCGTTCCAGCCCAAATCACGCCAGCCTGCTTGGGTGATTCCGCGATTGAAAAAACTACACCGGCATATTCCACGCCGATGTTATCGGGCGTCAATCCGCCTGAGATTCCCATCTTGCTCTTGTCATTTCTCGTGAGGTCGGGACTGATCACCTGCCAGCTATTTCCGCCGTCGTTTGTGACGTGAACAAACTGGCTGCCCACATAAACCCTCTTGTGATCCTGTGGAGAAATCGCGATTGGAAATTCCCAGTTGAATCGATACTTCACTTCCCCCGCGGGCGAACCAATCGTAGTCTCCGGCCACACTTCCACCGGCCGCGCCTGTCCTGTCTTATTGTCGTACAGCATCACCGTCCCGCCGACGCTGCCCGATCCCGTGCCGCTGTTCCAAACGATATTGTTCTCCACAGGATCCACGGTCGCGAATCCGCTCTCACCGCCGGATACTGGATGCCACACGCTGCGCGTTATCGGCCCGCCAAATTGCAGGCTGTTGCTCGGCCCGCTATACGAGCTGCCATCCTGCCGGTTTCCGTAAACGTAATACGGAATCTGATTGTCTACCGTCACGTGATAAATCTGCGCAATCGGAAGCTGGATGTGATTCCACGAGCGCCCATGATTGATCGAGATGCTAACGCCGCCGTCATTCACCACTGCCATGCGGTCCGCATTCGTTGGATCGATCCACATTTCGTGGTTGTCGCCGCCCGGCTCGGAAGGTAGCGGCGTCAAAGTCTTACCGCCATCGAGGGTGTGCGAAAACGCCGCCGAAAAAAAGTAAACTTCATTTTCATCGCTCGGCGAAATTTCTTCGCGCGTGTAGTAGTGCGTGCGCCCCCGGATGTCGCGATCCGAACTCACCAGTGCCCACGTGTCGCCCCCATCTTCCGAGCGCCACAGTTGCCCGATTTGCCCGGGATTGTCTCCCAGCGGAACGCCGTCGCCAGTTTCGATTTCCGCGTACACGCGATTCGAGTTGCTCGGCGCCACGCGCACCGCAACTCTTCCAATTGGAGCGTGCGGCAGTCCGTGCCCCTCCAGCCGCTTCCACCTCATTCCGCCATCGGTCGATTTGAAAAGACCGCTGCCTGCGCCGCCGCTTGTGCGTCCCCACGTATGAATTTCGATTTGCCACATTCCCGCGAACAACGTGTGCGGATTATTCGGGTCCATCGTCAGATCGGAGCAGCCCGTGTTTTCATCCACGAATAAAACTCGCTCCCAATTTTTCCCGCCATCCGCGGTGCGATACACGCCGCGCTCCTGCTGCGGCCCATACGCATGTCCTAGCGAGCATGCGAACACGATGTCGGAATTCCTCGGGTCCACAATCACATTCCCGATGCGGCCGGTTTTTTCCAGCCCCATCATCGTCCACGTTTTCCCCGCGTCCATACTTTTGAAAATTCCCTGTCCTACGGAAATGTGGCTGCGAATATATGGCTCTCCCGTTCCCGCCCACACCACGCTTGGGTCGCCCGGCGCAATCGCCAGCGAACCAACAGACGCTACAGCCTGCGAATCGAACACCGGTTCCCAGTGCACTCCGCCGTCAGTCGTCCTAAAAATTCCCCCCGACGCCGCGCCAACGTAATAAATGTTCGCGTTTCCCGGAATGCTCACCACCGAAATTGCGCGATTCCCCACGGATCCGATATACCGATACCGGATTTGCTTGTACACGTCGGGATCAATTTTCGCTTCCTGCGACAGCACAAGACTCGCGCCGCCCAGCAACGCAATCGCAGAGACGGCCAGAAAAAACGCAACTCGCTTACGCATCGATTTTCCTTGTCATGCGGAATTCGGATTTTTCAATTCGCGCGGATGATACTGCCCGCGATAGTAGACGTCAACGAATCCCGCTCCATCCTAAAACCGGCTCTTGACCTTTCCGAACGTGTATATGTACCATCCCCAACCAACTCCAACGTTTACCGTTGCGGTGAGTTTTTTACTCACGCGGTAAGGATGCCAGGGAATCTTGCGCGTCAGAACTTCGATAAGCCGTTTATTTTCATGGGTTAGGAGCGCGCCGCGCCCTGGCAGGACGATTGCACTTACGTTATCAACTATTTACGACACTGGGGGTGTGCCTTGGCCGCTGGCGGTAAGCCCGCTTGTCGGGTCGAAGGTTGCCGCGCTTCGATATGGCCGCCACTCTCGAGTGAACGGATATGCATCGACCACTTCATCGAACACTCGACTGCTCAGCTCGCTGGCGCCCTGCAGGATTGCCAGACGGGGAAACGCGTCCATCGGTCCATCCTCGACCAACTGGTGCACAAGGCGGAATTCGCGGTGATTTTCCTGGCGAGTCGAGACCGCGCGGACTCCTCTGCGCGCAGCGAGCAGATGCTCGAAATCATTCTCGGCGTAGCCAATCTGCAGGAATTCCTGAGTCGCAACGCCTCCTTACTTGGTACCCATCGGTGAGTGCCAATCAAAACGACGCCGCGCAGAATTTCGCCGTCCGGCTCTCACTACGAATTTTCAATTCCTGCCGATGTAAACGGAATTGCTGTGATCGAAGATCAAGTTTTGCAACGCGTTGGCGCCGTGGGCTATGACGGCGACGAGTGTTTCGCCATCGGCACTGCGTTTCGCGAAGCTGTCGCCAATGCCATCGTCCATGGCTGCAAGGGAGACGTCACAAAAATTGTCGATGGCGCAGTGGATTGCGCCGCCGACGGCACAGTACGCATCGTCGTCCGCGATCCCGGCCCAGGTTTCGATCCTGACAAAGTTCCCGATCCTCTGCACGAAGACAACCTCACTTCCGACCACGGCCGCGGCGTCTATTTGATTCGGCAATTGATGGACGAAGTGAAATTTTCGAATGGCGGACGCGAAGTCCAAATGAAAAAATTCCGCCACACATCATCATAGAATTTAGCGAAATCATGGATTCCAACGAACCGCAGGCGCCAAACGAAGTTGTATCCTCGCAGCACGATCCGAAGCCGAAGTTCGCTGCGGATATGCCCGCCATTCCCGGCATCTCCGCCGGCCATGATCACAACGCACATCCCCCAAAACTTTGGACAGGCCTCGCCGTCGCCGCAATAATTGTTTCTGCCATGAGCGGGATCTGGTGGTTCGTCCACGATCCATCATCTCCGCAAGGTGCGTCGTTGCCCGCGAATGCAACCGCGAACAGCGCGCCGCCCATCGCCACTCTTCCTCCCGCGCCTGAAGAAAAATCATCCAACGGAGCCACGATCGCAAACGTAAATGAATTTGCGCAGCCGTGGTCGTCAAAACAATTTGCCTATGTGCAGCCCGTCACTCACGAAGAATCGCGCGGAATCGTTGTGAAATTACCGGGCAACGCGCACAGCGCTGAATCGTATTGGGGATTGTTGCTGCAGGAACCCTTCGGAAGTTGCGAGCTCCAATACGTCACCGACAAAAATCAGCTCGCCGAAAAATATAATTTCGACGCGAAGCACCCTATGATCGTCGATCCCTGCACCAGCGCCGTCTACGACCCGCTAAAAATGGGCACGCTAGCAACTGGCGCGTGGGTCCGCGGCGAAATCGTAAAAGGTCCCGGCTTCCGTCCGCCCCTCGGAATCGAAATCCGCATCGAAGGCAACAAAGTAATCGCCGGCCGCTCCGAAAAATAAATTCGCAATTGGGTCGGGTGCCCCACACTCGATTTGCGTGTGGGTTTTGATTACAGGGTGCCCCATGTTCGCCCCCGAAGTCCGGGGCGAACGTGGGATTTCTTGACTTACGCTTTCGACTTACGCTTTTACGTTTCTGAATTTCTTAATCATCTACCCGCAAGGTTTCTCCAACGAAGGTTGAAACGACGGCGTCAACAAATGCCCCGGCCCTTCCGGCATCACTACCATGTCGTCTTCTAATCGCAGACCGAAATCTCCCGCGATATAAATTCCCGGCTCATTTGAAAATGTCATTCCCGGTTTCAAAACATCCGTAGATCCACGCACCAAATATGGATGCTCGTGACCATCCAGACCCATGCCGTGTCCAAGCCGGTGCGCGAAATATTTGTAGTCCGCGCCGTATCCCGCATTCGTCACCACCGCGCGCGCCGCATCATCCACGCCGCCAGTCACGCGCCCCGCGCGCAGCGCATCAATCGCGGCGTCTTGCGCTTTGCGTAAAGTCACAAACGCTTTTTGAATTTTTTCGGGAGGGGTACCCATCACTGTGCTACGCGTGATGTCGCTGGCATACCCTTCAACACTTGTGCCCGCATCGATCAGCAGCACTTCGCCTTCCTGCAGTTTCTGCGGCACGGTTGTGCCATGCGGCTGCGCGGCCCACTTCCCCACCAATACCAAACCGCCTTCGCCGGGCAATCCCATCTTGCGCAAGCCGCGGCCATACATATTGTTTACGTCGTACTGCGTCATGCCCACCGTCACAGATGCGAAGATCGCGCGGTACACATCGATCGTCGCCTGGCATGCGAGCCGCATCAATTGCAATTCGTGCTCGCTCTTTTGCATGCGGCATCCAGCGGTGATCGGATCGCCCAGCGCAAACGTCAACCCGGGCGCGGCGTGGCTCAGCTTGTCGAAATATGTGTAGTGCGCCGTCTCATCCATCGCGACGAGGCCGCTGCGCATGCCGTGTTCCGCGAGCCAGTTCCCTACCAGCGCGCCGGGATTCTGATCTTCCTGCCACACGCGCACTTCCATCGGCCAGCGCATTCCTTCGCGATAGCGCGCCTCTTCAAATCCAGGACAGAAAAGCAGTGGCGTGCCCTTCCGCGGAATCACTGCGCCCGCGACGCGCTCGCTGGTTCCCCAGCGAATTCCGGTGAAGTAATAGAGGTTCGTGCCGGGAGCGAGATACAGCGCGTCAAATTGCGGCTTCGATTGCGCCATCAATTCCTGAGCGTGCGCGATGCGCGCCTGAAATTCCTCCACGGTGATCGGGTTCACCTTGTCGCCCAGCGGCTTCAGCGAATCGAACGCCGCAGGCAACGGACTCATCGCCTGTTCGCCTTCGCCGCGCTGCGCATCATCACTAGCACTAGCATTAGCATCCGCCGCGCCATTTGCGCCGAGCGCAATCGCCGGCAAGAATCCCGCCGCTCCTGCGACCGCGCCACTTTGCAGCAACCGTCTCCGCGTAAGTTCCATGTTTCCCCCGCGTTCATTTAACCGCGCCAGCAAACGATGTCAAGGTGTTCCTGGGAACGCCAATCTCCGCATTGGCGATTCCGGGTTTTACAAATAATCCGCACTCACAGAATCGCCGATCGCGCCGCGCAGAATTCCACCACGCGCGCCTCAGCCCAAAATCTCTCAGCAGGATCATCCGAAACATACGAACAATGGCTTCCGTGCGCCGCCGCAAGCCGCTCGATATTCGGATTGTTTACAACTTCCGCGTGATCGTAGATGGAAGTGGGAATCAGCGGATCATCTTCCGCATAAATCAGCAGAGTCGGCACACGAATCTCCGCGACCACACGCAGCGCGCTGGCGCGATAGTAATAATCCGCTGCGCCTGCATATCCAGAATGCGGAGCGGTGAACTTGTCGTCGAATTCGCGCAGCGTGCGCACCGCTTCCAATCCATCAGCGTTGTACAAATCCGGATACAACTCAATCTTGTCGCGCATCCGCCGTTTCAGCCGCCGCACAAAATGCCAATGGTAGAAAGCGTTTCGCCGCTTCTCGATCGCATCCACACACGGAGCCAGATCGAGCGATCCATTCACCGCGCACACAGCTTTCAACTGAGCGGGAGCGCGATCGCCAAGTTCTCCCGCCATTTTCAGTACGAGATTTCCGCCCATCGAGAATCCCGCGAAGAATATTTCAGGCAGCGAATCGCGCGCGATCAGCTCATCCATCACCGCGCGAAAATCTCCGCTCAATCCGGAGTTGTACAACGTGGGAGTGAGATTTTCCGTCCCGCCGCAATTCCGCTGATTCAATCGAATCGCGTTGAATCCCGCAGCGTGCGCGCGCTCGGCGAGTCCCAGCATGTAAGAAGATTCCGTCGAACCTTCCAATCCGTGCACCGAAATCAAAGTGGGAGCCGCGGCCGGATCTTTTTGCCAATGACATTTCCCAAGAATCTGCGATCCGGGTTCGACTTCGAAAAGCCGATCAACAGCCGCGGGAAGTAGAGGATATTTCCGCGGCAAAATTGCAGGAGCGAGCAACATTAAATCGGTTTGCCGAAGCCAGCGATGCGGTCGAAAGAGTTTCACTCGGATTGGATTTTAGCGCGTGTGAATTGGCAGGAAAACAAATGTCTTGAATTGCTTTCCAGATTGCCCAGATAGGCTCAGATTTTCAGTTAACTCATTTATTTTCAATAATATAACGGCCAGCAACGCCAAACCCACCCCCATACCATTGTTTTTGGATAGTGATGATTCTAAAGGGGTTACCTAGTACTATTACTAAAAAGTTGTTGATAATAAAAGACTTAAGTCCGTTTTGGGCCCCTAAAATCGGCGTTTTTTGGGGTAGTACTAAAACTAGGTCCTCACTGTGGGGGTCTGCTACGATTTAGCCCGATTCACGAAGCCATACTGACACTGGAACCCGCCGAAGCCGCGGCGAAGGAGGGTAGTTTTAGTACTACCCCAAAATCAGGCCGAAAAAGGGCCCTCAAAATGGCTTAAGTCCTTTAGAATGAATAAGTTTTTAGTAATAGTACTAGATAACACTAATAGAATCATCACTTTACAAAAACAATGGTATGGGGGTGCCCACGCCTGCCGTCACCCTAACCATAATATTTTCAGCGACTTACGGTCTTCACAGGCTAAATTGCGCGTGTCTGGACCCCTTAAGACTGCCTTCTATTCCCCTGATTCCCCTTACCCTCGCAGCTCTCAGGTCGCCCGAATCGCAGACCCCTTAGCCCTAAACAAGAGTGAAACAAAGTTGAGGGCCGAAGCGTCACTCAACGATATCACGTACCGTATAGACTCCGCGATATGGCGCTGGGCATGAAATCTGCGGGCGGGTTCCGCACTGATACGTTGAGATAAAAAGGAGATGCGCACATGGCTGGCACTTTGCAAGAGTTCAAGAAGAATGCGATTCAGGAAATCCAAAGTTTTATCGAGCGGCGTGAGGCGGTGCTGGCGGGTTTGAGAAAGGCGCCGATCAACGACGACAACACGGCTTCGATCGAATTGCTGGAGGCTCAGATTCTTTCGCTGAGGGACGACCTGAAAATATACGAGTAGCCGGAACTAAACGCAGCGTTATAGGCGATTGCGGATCTCATTTCCTGATGCTTGGTTTTTTTTGAGGAGATCCGCGACGCACCGCGGATTTTTTCGGCGGGTTGGTTTGTTTGCGCGTGAATTGCAAGAGTTCGATTGGCGCTCCGGCCACTTCGATGAATGCGACGAGAACTCCGGGTGATGGCGAGTTCGGCTTGATAATTACTTTCTTCCCTTTCAGCGCCGCGTTGAGGTCATCCACTTCAAAGGCTGCGTGTGGAAGTTTCCGCACCAGGTTGGGTACCTTGCACTTTTTCCCGTAGAGCATCCACTGGATTCCGAATGGATTTGATTGGTGGTCGGTGGCGTGAATTTTCAGACGCCGGACTTCGATCATGCCTGAAACTTTTTTCCGCGCGGGAATGCCCAAGTGGTGGTAGCGGAAGGTGGGTTTCATTTGGTGGTCGCTCCTTCGGGTTTACTTTGGCGATTGGAAACAGCAGGAATATTTTCATTTATGAGGGATTGAGCATACGAGTTCAAGGGACGCACCGTTGCCGCATTCGGAAGAGGATGCTGCACGCCGGACTAAAAGACCAAATGCGGAAAAACTCCCACGTTCGCCCAAATTTGCGGGAACGAAAACATGGAAGGCTGCTACCCGAGAAACGCAGGCTACGGCGGAAATCTTTGTGAGGCTGGGCGGGGACAAGCTCCGCACCTACGAAGGCACGGAACGGGGCGGCTTTTTGTGGCGCAACTTTGGAATTAGAATGTAATTAGAATTTATTGCGGGGTGAACTAGCGTGAGCAGCGGGAAGGCGCCGACAAATCAATGCAGCAAGCCGACAGGATGGTTCGGCCGATTCACTTTGCGGCGGATGAATGTGAGCCATTCGAAGCTCACCGACTGGGGCTTGAAGCACGTCTCGATCGAAAGCGACTACACGATTCTCGATGTGGGTTGCGGCGGCGGAAGAACGGTAAATAAATTGGCGGCGATCGCCACGCAGGGAAAAGTGTATGGCGTGGATTATTCAGACGCGAGCGTGGCCGCAACGAAGAAAACAAACCCGCGATGGATCGAGCTTGGCCGCGTGGAAATTCTGCACGGATCCGTTTCCAAGCTACCGTTTCCGGATGGAATGTTCGATTTGGTGACCGCCGTCGAAACACATTTCTGGTGGCCCGATTTAGCCGGTGACATGCGCGAAGTTTTCCGGGTGGTGAAGCCCGGCGGCACGTTCGTGCTGATCGCGGAAATTTATAAGGGCGCGAACACAATGGCCGCAAGGATTATCGAAAAGTCCGGGGCGCGGACTGGCTTAAAATTACTGAGCGTTGACGAACATCGCGAACTCTGCGTGAGCACTGGTTACACGGACGTGCAGGTGGTGGAGGAAATCGCGAAGGGATGGATTTGCTGCGTGGGCAGAAAGCCGAGGGCAAGCTCCGGATAGATCGGACGATCCCTGAGTTGACGAATTCATTGTTTCGTCGTACTTACTTGTTTTAGATTTTCTACACCGAGGAGGGTTGTGTGTCTCAAGAAGCGGGCGCTGTGAAGCGTGACCAGCAAAGTGAAGCGCGAGCTCATCAGCCGGGGCAGGACGTTTTCAAAAGCATTTTGTCTGAAGATGTCGAGTGGAAATCCTTCGACGAATTCCCGCCTTCGGTGCGGCTGGCTGTTGTGGTGGGCGAGCCTTCGAAGCCGGGCCCTTATACAATTCGGGTGAAAGTGCCGCACGGCGAGAAGCTGATGCCGCACACGCATCCAGAGGATCGCGTGTATACCGTGATTTCCGGCGTATTTTATATCGGGCTGGGCGCTGAATTCGACGCGAGTAAGTTGGAAGCGTATCCGCCGGGCGCTGTGATCGTTCTTCCCGGAAATACGCCGCATTTTCATTGGGCGAAAACGAGCGAGTACGTCACGCAGGTGAGCGCGATCGGGCCGCTTGGACTGGAATACCTCAACGCGAAAGATGATCCGCGAAATGAGAAAGCGTAAGCTGCGCTTCTGGACGCCATATTTATAATGAGCACTATATCGAAAGGAGCCATCAATGGACGGCGTAAAAGTCGAACAGAAAAGCTTTGAGATGCCCCCGAAGGAAGGGTTCACCGTCGCGCATTTTCTCACCGTCGCCGACGTCGAGCGATCGGCTCGCTGGTATGAAAAAGTATTCGGCGCTCGCATTCTTACCATGGGTGACGGCAACGCGCCTCCGTACCTGCAGCTTGCGAATATCTGGATGATTTTGAATGTGGGCGGCGGCCCGACGCCGGACAAGCCGACGGTAACGCTCAGCGTCCCCGACCCGAATCACATCAACAGCTTTATGAATTTCCGCGTTGCGGATATTCAAGCGTGCTACGAATTGTGGAAAAGCCGCGGCGCCGAGTTCCTCACTCCGCCGATTCCCAAGTACGGCGAGATTCGCTGCTACATCCGCGACCCTGACGGCTACATCATCGAGGTCGGGCAGAGCACCGCGCTGAAGTACGGTTAGGGCGCGGTTGCGGTGTCGAGCCGATACGTTTGTCTTGATGGATCCGTTCATCTCAGGGATTCTCATTTTCAGCAGAATAGAATTCGACTTCATAGAGGAGAACAACATGACAACAAAAGGAAAAATCTTGGTGCTGGTTTCGAGCGGCCACGGTCTGCCATTGAAAGATGGCAAGGTATACGCCGGCGCTGGCTACTATCTCAACGAGCTGACGGTTCCGGTTCGCGCCCTGATGGGGGAGGGCTACGAAATCACTTTCGCCAACCCCAAAGGCAACACGCCGCAACTGGATGTCCATTCAGCTGTCGCGGATTTCTTCGGTGGAGACGAGGCGAAGCTTCAGGACTATCTAAAATTCCGCGACAGCCTGGCTGGGCTCAAAAATCCAACACGCATCTCGGATGTCGTCGCATCGGGCCTGGATCAATATGACGCTGTTTTCGTCCCCGGCGGCCATGGCCCGATGATTGATCTTCTCGATGACCCTGACGCTGGCACGGTGATGAGACACTTTCATGAAAAATCCAAGCCTACGGCGGTGCTCTGCCATGGGCCGATTTCACTTCTCTCAGCTCTTTCGAATTCCGTGGAGGTGGTCGCAGCGCTGTCGGCGGGCGATGCCGCTGGAGCACACGCAAAGGCTCAAGGCTGGATTTATTCTGGATACAAGATGACTATCTTTTCGACAGCGGAAGAGCAGCAGCGAGAGCCGCTTGAGATTGAGGGTAAGGTTCTCTTCTATCCGGACTTTGCGTTGCGTACCGCGGGCGGTGACGTGAGCGTGGCCGCTCCATGGCAGAGCTACGTTATTCAAGATCGCGAGTTGATCTCAGGGCAAAATCCGTTCTCTGATCAAGCGCTTCTGAAACTTCTCGTGCCGGCACTCGATGCGAAGAAGAAGTCGGCTTCAGCGTCGTAAAAATCGGAGCCGCCCAGAAAGCCATCCGCCCAGATGAGCGCTGTTCGCCGGATTTGGAGCCGTCAATGAGCGACGTACAAATCGAGCAAAAAAGCTATGAGATGCCGCCGCGCGAAGGCTTCACCGTCACGCATTTCATCACCGTCGCAGACATCGACCGATCGGCTGATTTTTATGCGAAGGTTTTCGGCGGCCGCGTGCTGAGCAGAGGCGATGTCAAAGGTGCGTCTGGGCACATCCAGATTGCGAATACTTGGCTGATTGTAAATGTCGGCGGCGGGCCCACGCCGGATAAGCCGTCGGTAACGCTCAGCGTGCCCCCCGATCCCGATAAGGTCAGCAGCTTCTTGAATATTCGCGTCGCGGATATTCACGCGTGCTACGAATTATGGAAAAGTCGAGGAGCCGAGTTCATCACGGAGCCGAAGGAAAAGTACGGCGAGATACGCTGCTACATCCGCGATCCCGACGGTTACATTATCGAGGTCGGGCAAAGCACTGAGCTCAAGTACGGTTAGCGCTCGGCGGAGGACCAAAGGGTGGATTGGAAACGGTTGGCGGAGTTCGCGCTGCAGGGCAACGGCGATTGGGAACAATATGCCATCCTGCTCGTGCGCGTTTCGATCGGCTTGTTCTTCGCCATCTCCGGCGCAAATAAATTGTTTGTGGCCGGCGGCACGAAACCTGTATACGACACCCTCGTTACGGCCAAAGCCCCGTTTCCGCGCCAACTCGCTTATTTCGTGTGTACTGTCGAATTCGTTTGCGGATCACTGCTGGCGGTGGGCTTTCTTTCAAGCCCGGCCTGCATGGCACTAATGATCGACATGATTGTCGCCACGCTGACCAGCGCAGTTGCCACGCTGCCTAAAAATCTCTCGCCTCTAAACTGGCTCGACGATTTCCTTTACCTTCCCGAAGTCCTGTACGTGCTCTTTTTTGTCGTGGCTGATCTGCTCTGGTCCGGGAAAGTTTAGCGTCGATTACTGGCTCGCCGGCAAGTTGCTGGGGTGATTGAGCGCCTCGCTATGCTTCCGCACTTCTCCGCAGTACCCGTCTCCTTGCTTCCCTCCCCTCTACGCGGGACAATCCGTTGAAGCAAGCGACGCATCTTTCGTGTTCACCGCAGACCATCTAGCGCAAAGGAGAAAATAATTTATGTCGCACCATTACTCTGGTCCTGACTTCGGTTTCCCGCATGGCGATGCGCGCCTCGATTTCACTGATTTATATGCGTTCCCCAAGCCGGGAGGCGTTGGCAAGTCCATCTTGATTATGGACGTCCATCCATCCGTCGGCGTGAACCCACCTGGGCCTACGGTAGCCGAACCCTTCGCGACCAATGCGATATACGAGCTAAAGATTGACACCAATGGCGATTCCGTCGCCGATGTCGCATTCCGCGTTCGCTTTTCAGCATCCGGGGGCGGTGGACAGACTGCGACAGTGCGGCGCGTGGAAGGCGCACAAGCGGCGGGAATGGACGACAGCGGCCAGATAATCATCGAAGCCGCGCCGGTCTCTTACGGCAGCGAGGCACGCGTGACAAACGCTGGAGACTACCGCTTCTTCGCCGGCTGGCGGAGTGATCCCTTTTTCTTCGACGTGGAAGGCGCGCTGAACAATCTGCAGTTCACCGGCAAAGATTATTTCACCGACAAAGACGTGTGCTGCATCGTTCTGGAGGTTCCCGATTCTGCACTCGGTGCCAAAAGCGTGAGCCTGTGGGTTCGCACACTGGATGGCGCAACCGGGAAATGGATTCAGGCGGATCGAGGTGCGCGGTCGAATCAGACTCCCTTCCTTGCCAACGAGCAGAATGCCGCTTACCTCGCTGCGCAACCGGCGGACGATGCCCGTTTCGTTCCCGTCTTCGCTCATGCACTGGAGCACACCGGTGGATATACGCCAGAAGAAGCAACGCGCGTGGCTGGGACGCTGCTGCCGGACGTACTCCACTACGATCCCACGCGGCCGGCACGCTATCCAGAAAATGGCCGGACACTCACCGACGATGTCGTAGATTTATTTCTTCCGATCCTCACAAATGGAAAGGTGACGAAGGATAACGTCAGGAGCCCACAAAGACTTGCTCGCCGAATTCCCCTACGTCGGCCCGCCGCACGCGGCAAGATCTGCGGAGCCGGCGCCGCCGAAGCGTGCGAGCTCATCCACCGCATAACAGCGTGAACGCATTCTGTGTCAGGGCATGAGTTCGCTCATGCCCTCCCGCAATCTGCCTGAAATTGCATTAACGCGCGAGCCAGCGGAAGGCGCGTTCTACGAATGCTTTTGCGTTTTTCTCGATGCAATCGCCGTGCGCGATGATCAACTTATCGAAATCCCACGAAAGCAATTTTTCAAGCGATCGGCGCGCGAGTTTTCGATTTGTAAAGGTCAGCCTGATATCGAGTCCAACGCCACCATCCGGAGAGGCAACGCCCTCGAGTTTGATCAGAGCATTGCGGAGCGATTTACCCTTTACCTTGGAATGAATCTGGATTAAATCATCCAAAATCACCGTGCCAGATTGTTTATGAAAGAAAACGACTTCATCGAAGAGACGATTGCCTTTGAAGACCAGTTGGTCAAAATCGTCGGCCCAGGCTTTCGGCGGCTCATCCGTCAGCACGCCGGTCAACGGGAGCGGTCGCTTCTTCAGAGTAAGAAGCGTGGCTCGCGACGACCACAGCTGAGCCTCGGGGAATAGCGTGTGCCAGCCATCTAATCGCCAGAAGTGCCGCGGCGTGGCCGCAACAATATAGCGGACGGGTCCCAATTCAGTGATGCGTTTGAGCGTATCGAACGACGCAGGCACAGGAGAATTCACCCACACTGAACCGTCGGCGAGCTTCACGACCGTCATGCGAGTGGTAAAAGTGAAGCCCATGTCTCGCACATTCGGCCCGCGGACGATGGAAACATTCTCAGCAAATTCTTGAAGGTCTGGCATATCCAATTCTCAAGCCAACCGTTGCGCCAGGAGTTCCGCCGTCTTGGGGCCGTCCCAATTTTCTATGATTTTGGTGAACGCCACGGTTTGATTTTCGCATTTTTATCTCGCAAATGAAGCTCTATAGCGGTTTGCGCCGCGGCCGCGAACAAATCGGTTCGCACCCGGCGATTGCAATCGTCCTCCATCCCAACCACTTCGTTGTCGCGATCGGCGGATTCTGCTAGTGTCTCACTTTCAATCTCGGGATTGGGAAGCGGACTTCTGGTTTCGGGTCACACCGGCAATGCGGAGTGCAGATCGTGTTCAACCTCACCTCCGCGCCAAGTAGGCTCAAGCTATTCTGAGGAACGTGGGAGGAGATTTGCGGCATGGCAAAGCTTGTCTACGGATTGAACCAGTCCCTGGATGGCTACGTCGACCACATGAAGCTCGGGCCGCCTGTTCCCGCGGCCTTCCATCACTTCATCGAGTTGGTGCGTGGCCTGACGGGCGTCATCTACGGTCGCCGCATGTACGAGATCATGCGTTATTGGGACGAAGACCTTCCTGATTGGGACGCGGAGGATCGCGAGTTCGCGGTGGCGTGGCGGAGCCAGCCGAAGTGGGTCATGTCGCGTTCCCTCAAGTCAGTTGGCCCCAACGCCACGCTTGTCGCGGATGACTTCGAGAAGGCGATACGCAGGCTGAAGGCTGAGCTGGCTGGCGAGATTCACGTTGGCGGACCAGTCCTGGCGCAAAGCCTGACCGAGGCCGGACTTATCGATGAGTATCGACTCTACCTCCGCCCCGTCGTGCTTGGTGGTGGCCAGCCATTCTTCGCCGGCCCCCGGCCGCCGCTCCACCTGGTGGCCAGCGATTTAATCGCCGATGACTTGATTCGGTTGACGTACGTTCCTGCTTAATCGCGCGACTTGCCCGACGGACTGCGCCCAGAAATTCAAACTGAGACACTACCCGGATTCTGATTCGCGTGCATCGCCTCCGATTTTCATATATCATCCCGCGCCATGAGAAAACGGATTCTTGGAATTTTCACAACACTAATTTTTGCCTCCGGCCTTATATCTACAAACGCTTTATTCGCGCAGCAAACCCATAAAGAATACGAACCGCCGAACGCCCCCGGCGCCGGTCAGAAACTCCTCGCGCAATTTGTGGGTGAGTGGGACGTCGTCAAGTCTTTCTTCCCGGCAAACGGCAAGCCGATCGTGACGAAAGGTACTTGCTCGCAGCGCATGATCCAGGGCGGCAAGTTTCTGCAATCCGATTTCACCTTCGACAATACCGACGGCACGAAATCTACGGGCACCGGAATCTCCGGCTTCGATTCGAAAACGAATCGCTTCACCACCGTGTGGTTCGATTCGCAGCAGACCACGATGTCGATTCGCCAGAGCGACGGCACGTTCGACGGCCAGAACATCGTTCTCTACACCACTGCCCTCGATCCCGATCGCCCCGGCCGCAAATCCATCGCCCGCGCGCACCTCGAAGAAGACGGGAAAGTTCTCATCCATCGCCATTTTTCAGTGGATGACAAAGGCCAGGAGCGCATGGTGATCGAGTTCCGCCTCACAAAAAAATAGTTTCGGTGGGGGGTGCCCCACACGTCGTGGTTACGTGTGGGGTTTTTGATCTCAGCGGATTTTGTCGGCCGGAGACTCACCGGCGCCATTCCCGGGAACGCCAATCTCCGCATTGGCGTCTTACCGCAAATCGACTACATTATCGTGCGACAGTAACGTCCCACCGGAAGTCCCGGCGCAGAGGATTCGCAAATTGTTCTTGCTCAAGTGGGCCGACTTTTGGACTAGCGTCATCTTCGCCATCTTCATCTGGACGCGGCGCGATGGCAGCGCGCGCTTCTACGCGGGAATGTCCGTCGCAATTATCGGACTCGCGCTCTGGGCCCTCGCGCGCATTCAACTCGGAAAATCTTTTAGCGTGACGCCGCAGGCCCGCGCGCTGGTGACCACCGGCCTCTACTCCAAAATTCGCAATCCAATTTATTTTTTTAATGGAGTCGCTTACATCGCGATGTTAATCGCCTGGGGATACTGGATTGCCATTCCTCCGGCCTTGCTCGGAATGTGCGCACTCCAAATGTCGCGGGCTCACAAAGAAGCAAAAGTGCTCGAAGCAGCGTTTGGTGATGAATACCGGCGGTACCGGGATCAGACTTGGTTTTAGGAGTGCTTTGGCGTGAGTTGGCAGTGAACCAAACGTCTTGATGTGCGGCGACTGTGAACCAATTTTTTCGACGTGCCTCCGTAGGGGCTGGTCTCGCCCGATTTCTGGGCAGGACCCGCCCATGCGCACACGCCGTCATCTGCGCCGTTTGCACCCCGATCTTTTGAATCGGGGCTGAGAGCGAACCGATCAGGTTCGCCGAAGGATCGCATTTCCCGCACCCGCCCATCCGCGCGTCTTTATTTGTCCGAATATTCCGCCCTGGGAACGCCAATCTCCGCATTGGCGACTCTGCCTGTGTTGAGTTTTCCGCGCATTTGCATCCGACTCACTGTGTCGGCCCGGAGCGCCATCAGCGCGCCACTGAAGAAAGCCCTCCGTGTAAACGGTGGGTCACCTACACCCCAATAAAGTCTTTCCGGAGCGCTGTAGGCGCGCGAGTCCGGGCTGACGCGAGCATCTAGGAACGAAATCTTGAACACGAAGATGCACATCAAGAGCGACAACTCCGACTTCCTTAGCGAACTCTATCAATTCAGCAGGGGAAAATAGTGGTTTTTACACGCGGAGTCGCCTAGACGTTCGAACTCAATGGGTGCGGCTCCCAGGAATAAACTGAATGTAAAGGCTCCCACTTTTGTTTACGTCGAGGGCACAAGGAGTGCGGAGCGCTCGGCAACAATGGCGAGGCGAAAATCTTTGTGGTGCTGGGCGGGGACAAGCCCGGCCCCTACGAAAGCGCGGACGTGCGACCGCCCGGTGAATCTGGGACGAACGTGGAGTGCGCGGCGCTCGTAAAATTCAAAACGCCAATACGGAGATTGGCGCTCCCGGGGAAGGCTACGTGGAACTGCTGGGAATCTCCAGCGTTGCCCGGGTAGTGAGACCAAATGCGCTAATCCCCGCGATGTAAGCGAGAAATAGTCGTTCAAATTTTTCGTCGTACGGAATGTTGAGAAATACTTCAGCGGGCGCTGTTCGCTTTTTTGGCACGCCGACGATTCCTTTTAGGGGCTTGGGATCTCTTGGAAAGCCGGGGCCTTAAAGAGGGTGAGGATGTCTTCTTTGCGGATACTTTGATCTTCGTTTCGCTGTGCTGGCGCCGACGGCACGATGAAAATGTGAATCCTGGAAAAGTGATGCGCGTGAAGCGCCGTTCTTCCGCCGGACGGCCAAGCTTATATCAACGAGTCTTGATAGTTGCCAAACCCTGCTGGCCGGCACGCCGAGGACATCGCCAACGAGATCGGGAGTCGCAAATATTGAATTTATTCTAACAGTCATATCGATTCCTAAATAGTACACTAAATTCGTCTCTACCGTAAGTGTTGATTCAAGATCGCGCACTCGGACAAACGCGCGGAACGGTTGACGACCTGCTTCTCAAGTGTAGCGTAAGCGTGAACTCTTCCCTAACAGTGCGATGCCAGTCGTCGCGCCAATCACCGATTCAATGCCATCATTTCGGGGTAATGGTAAACGGCCGATTTCGCCGGCGGGTTCAGTGACGTCGCGACCATCGCCTTCGCAATCTGCTCGACAGTGATCGATTTATATTTCGCGGGCGTCACGAACGAAAACACAGGAAGCAATTTCTCGAGCAGCCACGGCGTGTGTTGCGATCCGATGATCAACGCCGGGCGGAAAATGCTCACGACAGCCGGACCACTCTCTTTCACGGCTTCCTCGGCCTCGCCTTTCACACGAGCGTAGCGCCCCATTCCCGCAGCGCCTGATCCAGTGGCGCCGCGGTAGGATCAGCGCCGGCCGCAGACATGAAAGCCAGGTGCTTCACGCGCCCCGATGCCTTCAACCCACGCGCAAACGCCGCATTCAATTGCACGTCCACCGCGCGATGCTGGTCGATCGAGAGTTTTGCGGTGCCGGCGCCGATGCCCAACACACTCAACCCGGCGACATCGCCTTCGAGGGAACGAATGGCCTCGGTCGTCGCACTTTCCACACCGGCCGGATCCATTGCGGGAACTATCGTCTCGCGCAATTCGATACCCGCATTACGTGCCATCGCCACCTGATCGGCTTGCGAACGGCGCACCAGCGTCACGATGGGATTGAACGATCCATTCCGAATCAGTTCCTTGATCAGCGCATTCCCCACCGATCCCGATGCGCCGAGAACCACAGCCGCTTGCGTGCTCGACATGAAATGCCTTTCGTCTAACTGCCGGCGGGCAGTACACGTTCTCCGCGCGGAAATCGAACTGCAAATCCTTATAACGCATTTATCGCGAGAGTGCGGGCAGCCGTTGCCAAATCAATTCGAAACTTTGGAGCCCACCGTCCACAGGAGCCGGTGGCGCGACCAATATGATCCGCTCACCTTCAAACTTGATGCTGCGAACCAAGTCTGTGCCTGCCCAATCTTGGATGGAAGAAATTTCCACGTGATGGATTACGTGGTCGCTGTTGAGAGTGTATCGCCCCGCGTACGCGACGAATGTTCTGTACGCCTCGGCTTGCTCTTCCACGGGCGCCAAACCCAAGTTGCTGGACGACAAGCGCTTTCGTCCGCCATAGCTGATCATCGCTGACATTCTGCCATCGTGCGTGTAAGTGAGAAATCCGCCAGGATTTTGGCCGAAAGGAGTTTCGTCTCGCTTTCCGCCAGACGTTGAACTTGAAGCCGATACCAGTTTCCATGTGCCAAGAATTGCATCGTTCATCTTGAAGCGCCTCTCGATCTAAAAGCCAAAATGAACAACGATCCGGTGTTTCAGAACGGCATCCTAGCAGACCAACAGCCGGTGAGTTGCCGAGCTTTAGGTGTTGGCTGTGTCCCCTAAAACGGGATGAACCCCACAGTGAGGACCTAGTTTTGGTACTACCCCCAAAACGACCCGATTTTAGGCCCCCAAAACAGACTTAACTCCTTTATTTTCAACAACTTTTTAGTAATAGTACTAGGTAACCCCTGTAGAATCAACACTATCCAAAAACAATGGTATGGGGGTCCCCCTCGTGTAATATTGATGTATCTTACTAAGAATAAACCACTTACCTGAATTTTTGCCGCGCTCGCGGCCTTTATCATCACCTAATTTGCTACTCAACTTGCGCTGATTCATTCCGGGAAAATTACATCCGTTGTGTACGGAAGCGAACATACACTCTCCGTGGTAACATGTAGTCTCTTCGTGTCCGACTAGCATCCTTCTGCCCCTCCAACAAATTGGCAGTCCTTTGCGAAATTTGACTATCCCTTCTTGTTTTGTCGCAAAGGAAATATCAAATGGCTCAAAAAGCTGCCGCTATCAGTGTGAAAAAAAACGCCGCGAAAAGTAATGGGCACAACCTCGATGGACGCGAAGTGCAAAATAAGATTCTGCTTTCGCTCACGGGCGATGAATGCTCGGCCGTTTTTGCCAAGCTGGAATTCGTGATGCTGCCAGTGCCTACTGTGTTGAACGAAGTGGGAGAGCAAATCAAGTTCGCGTATTTCATGAACGACGGACTCGCATCCGTGTTGAACATCATGGCCGATGGAAAAAGCGTGGAAGTGGGCCTGTGCGGCAAAGAAGGATTCGTGGGATTGCCGCTCGCCGCTGGATTCTCGAGCAGCCCCACGCGCGTAATCGTGCAAGTGGCCGGCAGCGCATTTCGCATCACCGCAAAAGATCTCGTCGCGGCGTTGCATGGATGTCCCACGCTCGGTGTTGGCATACAACGATTCGCGCAAGAGCTGTCGCTGCAATCGTCACAGGTGGCGGCATGCAATCGTCTACACGAAGTAGACGAGCGCCTCGCGCGATGGCTGCTGATGTCGCAAGACAGATTGGGCGGAGACATTGTGCCGCTGACGCAGGAATTTCTGGCGCACATGCTGGGCACGCGCAGAGCAAGCGTAACGGTCGCTGCGGGAATTCTGCAGCGCGCCGGACTGATTACGTATTCGCGCGGCTCTGTGAAGATTGAGAATCGCAGCGAACTGGAAGACGCTTCGTGCGAATGCTATGAAGCAATGACGCGACAGACGAAAAAGTGGCACGCAGAGGCGCAGTAAGTTGTGTAGTTTGCGTAGTTTTACCTACCTTGAAGACCTGATTGACCTGAATATTCCCGTATTGTACGGTAGCGTACGCAAGGCCAGTTCCTTCGGATTCGAGTGTCACCTTGCCGAACAGTCGGGGTGACCATGTCTAAGTGCATTTTGATAGTGGACGACAGCCAGTCGATCCGCGCCGTCACGCGCCATTACCTGGAAAGCCAACCGAGATTTGAAGTATGCGGCGAAGCCGTGGACGGACTCGACGCGCTGGAGAAGGCTCGAGATCTCTCTCCTGATTTAATCATCATGGATCTTGAGATGCCGCGGATGAACGGATTCCAAACAGCGCGCGCGTTGCGAACGCGCAATGTAAGCGCGCCGATTATTCTATTTACGATTTACGCCGATGCGGTGCGGTGGCAGGATGCGCAGGCCGCGGGATTGAGCGCGGTGGTATCGAAGAGTGATTTATCAGCACTACAGCAGGAAATTGACAGGCTGCTGCTGGCGCATAACTAGAGAGTCGTTCTTGATTAAACTCTTTCGTGTGCGGCCGCCAGCTAATCGTGGCGGAGCGCGGTTATGGGATCAGCTTGCATCGCGCGGCGCGCAGGCACGAAGCAAGCAAACAACGAAACGGCGACGAGCAGCGCGGTGATCCCGATGAATGTGACGGGATCTGTAGCCTGCACATTGAAAAGCAAGCTGGCCATCAGTCGCGTGAGAGCGATGGCGCCGATGAGCCCGATGGCGATGCCGACTGCGACGAGACGCAATCCCTGACCAACAACGAGAGAAATGATGTTGCCGCGCTGCGCTCCGAGCGCGACGCGGATTCCGATTTCGCGCATGCGCTGGCTGACGGCGTAGGAAATTACTCCGTAGACGCCGATTCCCGCGAGTAGCAGAGCGATCGCCGCAAAAATTCCCAATAGAAGCGCGGAGATACGCGAAGTGAAAACGGATTGCGAGCGAACTTCGTCGAAGGTGGCGACGTGCGCGATGGGCTGATCTTTATCGATCGCGGCGATTTGTTCGCGGACTGCTGAAGTTATCGCAAGCAGCGGTGCGGCAGTGCGAATGGTGAGAGTCATTTCGCGTTCGGCGACTTGCGCTTCGGGAACGTAGATTTCGGGCTTGGGATTTCCGCTTAGTTCGTTGTGAATGTTGGCGATGACCCCGACTACCGTTAGCGACGGATCGGCGGCGGCCTGGTCATCGAAGCGAACGTGAGTGCCGACGGGGTCTTGTCCGGCGAAGAATTTTTGAGCAGCGGCTTGATTGATTAGAATTACTTTTGGCGCAGTCGCAGTGTCAGTTTCGGAAATGCCGCGGCCTTCGACCAGAGGAATTCCGAGCGTTTGGAAGTAGCCGGCGGTGATGGTGCGATAGTTCACTTCGTTGATTTCGCCGGCAGCCGGCGCAGAGTGGCCTTCGACGAGGATGCCTGATGTGGAGTTGGAGCCGCTGAGCGGAAGAGTGTCGACGGCGGCGGCGGAATCGACTCCGGGAACGGCGCGAACGCGATCGAGCAATTGCTGGTAGAAAGCGATGGTTTGCGCGTCTTGCTTATATTTTGCGCGCGGAAGCAATAGCTGCATGGTAAGGACGTGATCGGTGCGGAAGCCAGGATTGACTTCGAGTAAGCGCACGAAACTTTTGATCATGAGTCCGGTGCCGATGAGAAGGATGAGAGCTAGAGAAATTTGCGCGACGACAAACATGTTGCGAACGCGATGTTGGCTGCCGGCCCCGCCTGCCGCGAGCGCGCTTTCTTTCAGGACGCCGTTGACGTCGAAACGCGACGCGGTGAATGCCGGCGCGAGGCCGAAGATAATTCCGGTGACGATGACGAGCGCGAATGTGAAAGCGAGCGCGCGATAGTCGAGCGCGATGTGATTCGCGCCGGCGATGAATTCGGTGACGTCGGCGGGGAAAAGTCGCGGGAGGAGTTTCACTCCCCAAAGTGCCAGCAAAATTCCTGCGGCGCCGCCGAAAACGCTGAGCAGCATGCTTTCGGTGAGGAGCTGGCGGATTACGCGGAGCTTCCCTGCCCCAGAGCGCGAAGCGGATCGCGAATTCGCGGCGGCGGGCGGCGGTGCGAACGAGCATCAAGTTTGCGATGTTGGCGCAGGCGATGAGAAGCAAAAAGCCGACGGCGGAAAGAAGCACGACGAGAGCGAGACGGTAATCGCGAGTGACGTCAGCGACGAGAGGAATCACTGCGGCGCGCCAGCCGTTGTTTGTTTGCGGATATTGTTGTTCGAGACGCGCGGCGATACCGCTGAGTTCGGCTTGGGCTTGCGCGACGGAGACTCTCGGTTTCAGCAGCCCAACGGAATAAAGAAAGTGGGAGCGGCGCGCACTGGGCGTGTCGGTGACGAGCGGGTACGGCGACCACAGCTGAGCGCCCGGAGGAAAATTGAAATTTGCGGGCATCACGCCAACGACGGTGCGTGCAACTCCATTGAGCGTGAGCGATTTGCCGAGGATTTGTGAATCGGAGGCGAAATGTGTTTGCCAGTAGCCATAACTGAGAATGACTTCGTGATCCTGCCCGGTGGTTTGCTCGCTGGACAAGAAGAGGCGGCCAATTTTTGGCTGCACGCCGAGAGCGGGAAAAAATCCTGAGGTGACGAGCATTCCCTGGACGCGTTCGGGAACGTCGAGGCCGGAAACGTTGACGGACCAGAAAGCGTACGCGCCGATATGCTCGAAGGAATTGCTCTGCGCGGCGAAATCGGCAAAGTTGGCGACGGCGAGTTCATTGTGATCGACGCCGCGGCTAGGGGCGCTTTCCCAAACTTTTACGAGGCGATTGAGATTTGGGAGCGGGAGCGGATTGAGAACGAGGGCGTCTACGACGCTGAAAATCGCGGCATTTGCGCCGATGCCGAGCGCGAGAGTGAGGATGGCGACGGCGGCGTAGGCGGGATTCTTGCGCAATCCGCGCGCGGCGAATTTGAGCTCGTTAAGGATCGTCCGGAACATGGAGGCACACTCCCTTGGCTGTATAGACGTACGAGAATTGGATACGTATGGTTCCGAGCCTGTAGCTCTGCCGAATGGGATTACTGGCGATCGGTTGAGTCCACGAACGGAGCATTCTGGCCTTTACGAACACGAGACCGGCAAGATAGGTGCCTCTCATGTGACAGTACCGGTATATACTTGGCCGATAGCGGGTAAGTGAGCGGGCTAGATTTCAGGTTCGGCTGTACTGCGGCGTGCTTGTCGAAGGTGGAAAAATGAGAAGACTTTCAAAGTTCATAATCACGTTTGCGCTTTTTTGCCCAGCGATGTTCGCGCAAAAAAGCACCCCGCTTTCCGATGCAGAATTGGCGAAAATCAGCGCTCGTGGACGGATGATCGCCGAATACGACACGGCTTCGTGGCACGCAACAGATGCGGTATTGGCACTGAAACCTCCAGAAGGAGCGGCTAGCAGATACATCGCAAGAAAAACGGCCGCTGGATGGGTGGTAGTGTTCGGCAGATATAGCGAATCTAAAGATGCTTTCTTGATTGTCTACGAAGCAACTCAGGGAGAAAAGCCTGACCAATTTACGGTGAAAACCTACGATCCGCCGGAGAAGGAAACGGGCTTCTTCTACGCCGCTGCTAACGGTATCGAAACCGCGCTTCGAAACACCAAGCTACAAGATCGTCCATACAATACTTACGTTCTGCCGCTGGATTCGGGGCAGATGTATGTTTATATTTTGCCCGCACAGACGGTTGCGAATATCTATCCTCTCGGCGGAGACGTCAGGTATTTAATATCCGCAAGCGGGACAGAAATTGTTGAAACCCGGGTGCTGCACAAGTCGATCCAGGAGGTGGCGAATCCAGGCGCGGACGGGAAGACGCCTGAAGCTCACTTTCATACCCACGTTGTGAGTGATGTGCCCGAGGATTCGGATGTGTTCCACGTTCTGCGTCAAAACCCTCCCGTTCCCGAATACATCGTTACGAACAAGGGCCTCTGCGTCGTCCAAAAAGATGGCACGATAACCCCTAAAAGGTAGCTGCGGATAGGCTTCGCAAGTGAGCTGCCGAGTAGAAATGAAAATCCGCTGAGAAGCTACGCTTGGGTGTGGCGCGGAGTCTAGTGACAAACGGCGCTGCGGGAACTAGAATGCTGAATTCCAGATGATTGTGGCCTGGCGAAAACTGAAGCATGGCACGCCCAGCAGGACATCGCTGGGCGAAAATGTTTTTAGGAGCAACGCGAAGGCCGGAAGGGGTTGAGTTGGTGAAACGCGATTCAGAAATTCCGCAGGGACTGACATTCGATGATGTGCTGCTGGTGCCGGCGAAATCGGCGGTGCTGCCGGCGGACGCGAACACGCACACGCACGTGTCGCGAAAAATCAGGCTGCAAATTCCGCTGCTTTCGGCGGCGATGGATACGGTGACGGAATCGCGGCTGGCGATTGCGATCGCTCGACAGGGCGGGCTGGGAATATTGCACCGCAACATGTCTGTGGAGAAGCAGGCTGAAGAAGCGGACCGCGTGAAACGGTCTGAAAGCGGAATGATCGTTGACCCGGTGACGATTCCAGCGGATCTGACCGTGCGGCAGGCGCTGGGAATTATGGCGAAGTACAGAATTTCGGGATTGCCGGTGACGCGAGGGCCGCGGCTGGTGGGAATCATGACGAACCGCGATTTGCGGTTTGAGAAAAATCTGGATCAGCCGGTGGATGCGGTGATGACGAAGAAAGATCTCGTCACTGTGCCGGTGGGAACGACGCTTGAAGAAGCCGAAAAGATTTTGCAGAAACACCGCATCGAAAAATTGCTGGTGGTGGATAAGGATTTCAACCTGAAAGGGTTGATCACCGTAAAAGATATTCAGAAAAAATTGGAATATCCAAATGCCGCGAAAGATCCGCAGGGACGGCTGATGGTGGGCGCGGCGATTGGAGCGACAGGAGATTTTCTTGAACGCGCGCAGGAACTTGCGCGAATGGGCGTGGATTTGCTGGCGATCGATACGGCGCACGGGCATTCTTCGCGCGTGATGGAAGCGATCAAGAAAGTAAAAAGCAAACTTCCCGAGATGGAATTGATTGCGGGAAATGTGGGGACTTACGAAGGCGCGCGCGATTTGATTGCGCTGGGCGTGGATGGCTTGAAAGTAGGAATTGGGCCGGGGTCGATTTGCACGACGCGAATCGTGACAGGCGCGGGAGTGCCGCAGATCACTGCGATTCTAGATGCTTCGCGCGCTGCGGAAGGAACGGGAGTACCGGTGATCTCCGATGGCGGCGTGAAATATTCCGGCGACGTGACAAAGGCGATTGCCGCTGGCGCGAGCGCGGTAATGATCGGAAGTCTTTTTGCAGGGACGGAAGAATCACCGGGCGAAACGATTTTGTATCAAGGGCGCACATTCAAATCGTACCGAGGCATGGGTTCATTGGGCGCGATGGCGCAAGGTTCCGCGGATCGATACGGACAGGAAACTGCGGAGAGCGGAAAAAGCGTTCCCGAAGGAGTTGAGGGGCGCGTGCCGTACAAGGGATTGTTGGGCGCTCTGGTGGAGCAACTCGTTGGAGGATTGCGAAGCGGCATGGGTTATTGCGGCGTGGCTACGATTCCGGAATTGCATGAGCACGCGCAATTTTTGCGAATCAGTCCAGCGGGATTGCGCGAGAGCCATGTGCATGACGTGATCATCACGCGTGAGGCGCCGAATTACCGCGTGGAGTAACGTGGCGCAGAATATAAAGGCATCCAGATATGATTGGCAGAAAATCTAGTCTGCAGAAATTGCACAGGCTGGAGAGCTTGTGCCACGAAAGATGAGATGGCTGCGAAATTGGGGTCCGGTGATTTTGTGGGCGGCGGCGATCTCCGGATTTTCCACGAGCGCATTCGGATCGGAACATACCAGCCGATTTATTCTGCCAGTTCTGAAGTGGATTCTTCCGAATGCCAGCGCGGATACGCTGGCGGAAATTCATCACTTGATCCGAAAAGCGGGACATCTCACCGAATATTTTATTTTTGGGTTGCTGGCGCTGCGGGCGATTCGAGCCGGGCGGCGCGAGTGGTTGTGGAAGTGGGCGGGGTGGGCGCTATTTCTCAGCGCGGTGATGGCGTCGCTGGATGAATATCATCAGTCGTTTGTGCCGGGAAGGACGGCATCGCCGTGGGATTCGGCGCTGGATACTTGTGGAGCGGCGATTGGGTTGTGCGTGGCGTGGGTGGTGATTACGCGGAGAAATCGAAAAATCGAGACGAGCGATATTTAGTTTTCCGCGATCGTTAGCCCCATTAGACGCGCACGCACCGTCTTGCGCGGTGGGACAGATTGGAAAAAGAAATCAAAAACCGCACCCTTGGACTTCAAAGGATGCGGCACCCGCCGGAAAATCTACTGAACGGAGCAAGTCAGAACGCACCCTCGCTGGAGCGGTAAGCGGACGCTACCGGAAAAAGCTACGCCGTGCCGTGGCACTGAATTCGGATTGGAAATATTTTGGGGAAAAGAACGTCAAAAACCGCACCCTTGAACTCAAAGGGTGCGGCACCGCCGGAAAATCTCTCGCTACGCGGACTTCAAAGGATGCGGCACCCGCCGGAAAATCTACTAGCGGAAAAAGCAACGTGGTTGGATTTCAAAGGTGCGGCACGAAAATCTACTGAACGGAAAAGGCAACGTCAAAAACCGCACCCTTGAACTTCAAAGGGTGCGGCACCCTATGACGGCGCCGATGCGGAGATCGGCGTTCCCGGGAAAAACAAAACGCCCGCTGCGAGGGTTCGCGGCGGGCGTTTTTGAATTGAGGGCTGGGCCAGCGCCTCAAGATTTTGAGGATGCTACGGCTTCTTCTTCGGGCTCTTCCTGCTTCGCGCCTTCTTTTTCCTTCTTTTCTTTCTTGCGAAGCTTGTAGCCGAGAAGTTCGAGAATGGCCAGGTCCGCACCATCGCCGATGCGGAAACCGGTGTGAATGATGCGAGTGTAGCCGCCCGCGCGGTCGCTGAATCGCGGAGCGATATCCGCGAAAAGTTTTTGCGTGGCGGCAGGGGTCATCAAAAACGCAGCGGCCTGACGGCGCGAAGCGAGCGTGTCGCGCTTGCCGAGAGTGATCATTTTCTCGACAATCGGACGCGCAGCTTTCGCGCGCGTGATGGTGGTGCTGATGCGCTCGTGCGTGATGACGTTGGTAACCAAAGCACGCAGAACGGCGCGGCGATGCGCGGGCTGCTTGCCGAGTTTTGATCCCGAGTTCAGATGTCGCATTGCGGTTCTCCGGGCAGAAAAAATTACGCGCCGGTGGTTTCCTCCGTCGCCGGTGGCGCGGTCTGGCTCGGGAGCGGCGGCCAGATAATGCGGCCGTGCTCATCGAACTTCATGCCGAGAGCAAGACCCATCTTGGTGAGAATCTCCTTGATCTCGTTGAGCGACTTGCGTCCGAAATTTTTCGTGCGCAGCATTTCGCTTTCGGTCTTCTGAACGAGTTCACGAATGGTTTGAATGTTGGCGTTCTTGAGGCAATTGTAGGAGCGAACGGAAAGTTCGAGTTCTTCCACGGAGCGATCGAGGTGTTCCATGCGCGGATCGCTGTAGATTTCCGTCATTTCCTCGCTGACTTCCGCGGGCTCTTCGAAATTGATGAAGATGCTCATGTGATCTTTAATGAGCTTCGATGCGAGGCCGATGGCGTCTTGCGGGGTGATTGCGCCATTGGTCCAGACTTCGAGCGAAAGCTTTTCGTAGTCGGTCATCTGTCCCAAACGCGCTGCTTCGACGGCGTAATTGACTTTACGAACCGGCGAGTGAACGGAATCCACGGGAATGTAGCCGATGGGCAGATCTTCATCGAAGTTGCGATCTGCGCCGATGTATCCGCGTCCATTTTTCACGCGCATTTCCATCTGGAGCTTGCCGCCTTCGCTGACGGTGGCGATGTAGATTGTTTTATCGAGGACGGCGAAATCAGCGTCTTCATCGATCATCGCGGAGGTAACGATGCCGGGATTATCGACGTTGAATAAATCGTCTTCGGCAAATCGGTGTTGAGCTTGAGCGGAACCTGCTTGAGGTTGAGGATGACGTCTGTGGCGTCTTCCACCAGGCCGGGAATCGAAGAGAACTCGTGAAGCACGCCTTCGATTTTCACCGCCGTGATGGCTGCGCCTTCGATGGAGCTGAGCAGGGCGCGCCGAAGGCTATTGCCCACGGTGGTGCCCCAGCCGCGCTCAAAAGGCTGCGCGTTGAATTTTCCAAACTTGTCGGTCAGAGACTCGAGGTCTGCTGCCAACCGCTTCGGCTTCTGAAAACCTTTCCACATCTGTACGATCCTTCCTCCCCGTGAGGGGACAACAAAATCGCGAAACTGGTGAAAAACTAGAAAAGACCGCTCGCAAAAACTGACAGCGGATCCCTCGCAAAAAGCGCTCGGGATAACTCGCGGACTGCGCGAATTACTTCGAATACAGTTCGACGATGAGCTGCTCGTTGAACACGCGGCGTCTGAATATCTTCGCGGCGTGGCAGCGAAGTGACGCGCGCTGTGAAATTTTCGCGGTTGACTTCCATCCAGGGCACGGCGTTGCGGCTCTGGGCGACGTTGCGCGCTTCGAGCACCATAGTGTTCTGGTGCATATTGTCTTTCAGCACGATCTCGTCATTGACTTTGATCAGGAACGAAGGGATGTTAACCTTCTTGCCCATTCACGCGAATGTGACCGTGCAGAATAATCTGCCGGGCTTGCGCGCGTGAACTGGCGAGACCAGCGCGCCAGACGGCGTTATCGAGACGCCGCTCAAGCATGACGATCAGGTTTTCGCCAGTGGGGCCCTTTGCGCGCGCGGCTTTTTCAAAATAGCCGCGGAACTGCCGCTCGAGCAGACCATAGGTGCGCTTAACCTTTTGCTTTTCGCGAAGCTGAAGGCCATAACCGGCGATCTTGGGCCGACGCGCCTGGCCGTGCTGGCCAGGGACAAAATTGCGCTTTTCGATTTCGCACTTCTCGGTGAAACACCGCAGGCCCTTCAAGAAGAGTTTTTGCCCTTCGCGACGGCACAGACGGCAAACGGCTTCACGATGTCTTGCCAAAGATGCTTCTCCTTTGTTGCTAAGCTTTCGTTACCGCAATCTCGTTACAAAAAACTTTCACGCAAAAAACCTTGAAAACAAAAATCAAACGCGGCGGCGCTTTGGCGGCCGGCAACCGTTGTGAGGGATCGGAGTAATGTCTTTGATGTGGACGATGTGCAGCCCCACTGAAGACAGCGCGCGAACTGCGGATTCACGGCCGGAGCCGGGACCCTTGACGCGAACTTCGACGGATTTCACCCCGTACTGATCACGAGCGGATGCGCCGGCAGCAGCGGATGCCTGTTGCGCTGCGTAAGGCGTGCCCTTGCGCGAACCCTTGAAACCAATCGAGCCAGCGGACGACCAGCAGAGGGTGCGTCCATCGGGATCGGTGATGGTGATCATGGTGTTGTTGAACGACGCGGTGACGTACACGACTCCGTGCGGCACGATGCGGCGCTCGCGCTTCTTCTTGAATTCTTTCTTGCGCTTGGTCGGCTTTGCTCCTGCTGCTGCAGCGCCGCCAGCTTGCTCTTGTGGTTCCTTCGCCAAATCTCACCTCGAGTAATTCAAATTGTTTCGTACAAAATAATTTACTTGCGCAGCGCGGTCTTCTTCTTCGCTGCGACAGCGCCCTTGCGCGGACCCTTGCGGGTGCGAGCGTTGGTGTGCGTGCGCTGGCCGTGAACCGGAAGATTGCGGCGATGACGAATTCCGCGATAGCACTGAATTTCAATCAGCCGCCGGATATTCATCTGAACTTCTTTGCGAAGATCGCCTTCGACGCGGCCTTCGGATTCGATGGCCTGGCGAATGTGATTGAGCTCATCTTCCGTGAGATCTTTAATTTTTTTCTTCTCGTCAACCTTGGCCTTGGCGCAGAGACGCGCGCCCGCGGCTGGCCGATGCCGTAGATGGCGGTGAGGCCAATCCAGAGCCGCTTATTCGGCGCGAGGTCCACACCTGCAACACGTGCCATATCTTTGTTCTCCCTTGGTACCGCGGCGGAACAATTCCGCCCTACAAAAGATTATCCCTGGCGCTGCTTGTGTTTCGGATTGACGCAAATTACGCGCACGACTCCGCGCCGATGAATCACTTTGCACTTATCGCAAATCTTTTTTACAGATGCCCGGACTTTCATTGCAGCTCCCCGCTTCGCCGGATTGGACCGGCGCGACAACAAATCCCGACGAAACACGATGTTACTTGTAGCGATACACGATACGGCCGCGCGTCAAGATCGTAGGGTGAAAGCTCCACTGCGACTTTATCGCCCGGCAAAATACGAATAAAATTTTTGCGCATCTTTCCCGAAATGTGCGCCAGCACCTTGTGCTTATTTTCCAGCTCGACGCGAAACATCGCGTTTGGCAGCGGCTCAATGACAGTGGCCATTACTTCAATGGCGTCTTCCTTGAGGTTATCCGCGTGACGCGGCTTCTTATCGCTATCGGGTCGTTGCCTTGCCATGCGCTTCTATTCTTCTCCTGTTTCGTCCGCTTTCAATTTTCAGCTACCACGATGGCCCAGTAACATCGCCGGGCGCGTGAGAATTCTGGGGCCTGCCGCCGTGATCGCCACGGTGTGTTCGAAATGCGCCGAAGGCTTGCCATCTGCGGTGACCGCCGTCCAACCATCGTTCAGGACGCGAACATCCGCGGCGCCCTCGATTGACCATCGGCTCAATCGCCAGGACCATGCCCTCTTGCAATCGCGGGCCGTGCCCGGCTTGCCGTAGTTGAGTACGCTGGGCTCTTCGTGCATTCGTGTGCCAATGCCATGGCCCACAAATTCGCGCACAACCGAAAAACCATTTTGCTCGACCCATTGCTGCACCGAGGAACCAACATCGCTCAAGCGGTTACCCGGCCTTGCCGCTTCAATTGCGCGGTCGAGAGATTCTCGCGTCACGCGCATCAACTTCTTCAATTCCGGTGAAACTTTTCCCACCGGAACCGTGACTGCGGCATCGCCAAAATATCCATCGAGTTCGACGCCATAATCCAGAGAAACGATTTCGCCTTCCCGCAACTTTCGCGAAGGCGATGGAATTCCGTGTACAACTTCTTCGTTGATCGAAACGCACAACGAAGCCGGATATCCCCGATACCCTTTGAATGCCGGTCGCGCACGGTGTTCGGTAGCGCGGCTTTCTGCCACCCGATCCAATTCCGCCGTAGAGATTCCCGGCGCCACCATCATTCGCAACTCGTTCAGCACTTCCCAAACAATGATGCCCGCGCGATGCATGGTGTCCAGTTCCGCGCTCGACTTGCAGACGATCATCGTGCCTCGTGCGAAATCACGATCGCTTCGCTTTCTCCTGCGGCAATCACCGCTCTGATCGCGCGCGAAACGGATTCGACTTCGCCGATCGCGTCGATATCCACAATGCCGCCCTGCTTGCGATAGTAGGCGACGAGCGGCTCGGTTTGCCGGTAGAACGCATCCAGCCGCGGCCCGATCACTTCTTCGCTATCGTCTTGCCGCTGCACGAGCGAAGCGCCGTCGTTATCGCAAATCCCCGGCACTCGCGACGGATTGCCGAGCACGTGATAAATCGCTCCGCAAGTTCCGCACATACGACGGCCAGTCAAACGCTTGAGCAACTGGCTGCGATCCACTACAAAGTGCACTACAACCGGCTTGCCGAAACCGTGTTCTTCTAAAACTTTACCGAGTTCGTCGGACTGAGGCAGCGTGCGCGGAAAACCATCGAAAACGAAACCGCGCTCGCAATCGTCTCTCTTCAGACGATCCTCGACCATTTTCAACACAACATCGTCGGGCACCAACTCGCCGCTTTCCATAATCGGCTTAGCGATGCGGCCGAGTCGGCGTATTCTGCACGACGTGCTCCCGGAACATATCGCCGGTGGAGAGATGCGGCACACCACACTGGAGCGCAAGCCTTTTCGCCTGCGTACCTTTGCCAGCGCCCGGCGGCCCGAGAAAGATGACCGCTAAACGCCTGGGTGAACGAGCTGACTCATCCATACCGCCGTCCCCGGAGCTTGCCCTTTTTCACGAACCCTTCGTAATTCCGCATCACCAGTTGCGCTTCAATCTGCTGAACCGTATCCATCGCGACGCCAACTACGATCAACAGCGAAGTGCCGCCGAAATAAAAGTTGATGCCGAGACCGTTGAGAATGGCACGCGGTGCATGCGCGTCAAACCAACCGCCAATCGCGCCAGGCAAATGCTGCAAGTGAATGCCGCTAAGCATGAATTCGGGCATCAAGCAGACAATCGCCAGATAGACGCCACCAACAAAAGTGAGCCTGCGCAAAATGCGACTGATGTGTTCGGAAGTATTGCGTCCGGGCCGTATTCCGGGAATAAAACCGCCGTGCTTGCGCATGTTGTCCGCAAGCTCGGTGGGATTAAAAACAATGCCAACATAAAAGAACGCGAAAACGATGATGAGCACAACGTAAATCAAAGTGTAGAGCGGCTCGCCCCATCCGAGATAATTCGCAGATCTGATCGAAAAATTTGTACTTGTGCGCCATGAAAAGACTGATCGTGGGAATGAAAGAAAGCAACGAACTCGCAAAAATCGGCGGAATCACGCCGCCAGAGTTCACGCGCAACGGCAGATAGGTCATCTGGCCGCCAATAACTTTGCGCCCCACAACTCGCTTCGCATACTGCACCGGAATGCGGCGCTGGCCGCCTTCCACAAATACGATGAAGGCAACGACCGCAATCATGAAGGCAACAAGCAGCAAGATCGCGAGCCCGGTGAACGGTCCCCACTGATTGTTCTTCATCTTGTCGAAGAGATCGCGAACGCCATTGGGCAGGTTCACGACGATGCCGACAAAAATGATCAGCGACATTCCGTTGCCGATGCCGCGATCGGTGATCTGTTCGCCCAGCCACATGATGAAAGCGGTGCCGGTGGTGAGCGTCAATATCGTTAGCAGCGTAAAGCCCACACCCGGGTTGTAGACAAGCGACTGTCCCGTGGAGCCAAACGAAGTCCGCTGCAGAGTGAGCGCGATCGTGAGCGACTGGAACAAGCTTAGCAAAATTGTCAAGTAGCGCGTGTACTGGGTGATCTTCTTGCGGCCGAGTTCGCCTTCCTTCTGCAATTTCTCAAGGTAAGGCCACACCACGGTCATCAACTGCAAGATGATGGACGCGGTGATGTACGGCATGATGCCAAGGGCGAAAATCGTCATGCTGCGGAAATTTCCGCCGCTGAACAGATCGAAAATGCCCAGCATGGAGCCCTGCGCGTTGTCAAAATATCTGACGCAAAACGTCCGTAGCAATCCCCGGAGTGGGGATGTGCGCGCCGATGCGGTAAACCGCGAGCAGAGCGAACGTGAAGAGGACACGTTTCCGCAAATCCGGAATGCGGAAGATGTTCCCCAGCGCTTGTAAAAATGAGCTCATGACAAAAGTTCGGCCTTGCCGCCGGCCGCAGCGATCTTTTCTTTGGCCGAGCCGCTGAATGCATGCGCGTGAACGGTGAGAGCGATCGTCAGGTCACCCGTTCCGAGCACTTTGATTTCATCGTGAGCGCGGCGCACGATGCCGCGTTCGCGCAAATTTTCCGGTGTTACGGTGTCGCCCGCTCCGAATACCGCGAGCGAAGTAAGATTCACTACCGAATATTTTTTCGTGGTTGGGTTATGAAAACCACGCTTGGGAATGCGGCGATGCAGCGGCATCTGGCCGCCTTCAAATCCGCGACGCGCGGAATAGCCGGAGCGTGACTTCTGGCCCTTGTTACCCGCACCCGAAGTTTTTCCAAGTTTGGAGCCCATGCCGCGGCCTACGCGGACGCGCTTTTTGCGCGAACCGCGCGGCGGCCGGAGATTGTTCAGCCCAACTCCCATTTTTCCCCCGTCGGCCATGGCTATGCCAATACCTCTACGAGATGCCGCACTTTGAGAATCATTCCGCGGATCGCGTCATTATCCGGTTTTTCGACGATCTGATGCATGCGCCGAAAGCCGAGACCGCGAATTGTCTGACGCATGTCATCCGTGCAGCCGATATAGCTACGTACCCACTTGATTTTGAGCGTTGCAGTTTTCGTGGTCATAAAATTACTTGTGCGCCTCTTCCGCAACTTTCGAGCGCCGCTCTGCGACGTGATCGGCATTCTTGAGTTGCAACAGGGCATCGAACGTCGCTTTCACGACATTGTGCGGATTCGACGTGCCGATGGACTTGGTGAGCACGTTGTGGATGCCCGCGACCTCCATCACCGCGCGTACTGGCCCTCCCGCGATAATTCCCGTGCCGTCTGGTGCGGGCTTCAGCAGAACCTGACCCGAACCATACAAGCCGAGCACCTGATGCGGAATCGATGTGCCCTTCAAATTGAGCCGGAGTAAATTCTTCTTTGCCTGCTCGATGGCTTTGCGAATCGCCATGGGCACTTCGCGCGCCTTGCCCATACCGAATCCCGCGTGGCCGTGCTGATCACCGACAACAACCAGCGCGGAAAAACTCAAGTTCTTACCGCCCTTGACGACCTTGGTGCAGCGATTGATCGACACAACCTGATCTTTCAAGTTGTTGGCGCTGACTTCGATCATCTGCCGGACGGCAAGTGTGTCTCTTAGGATCTGCTTCGACATGAATTTAAAATTTCAACCCCGCTTCCCGGGCCGCTTGCGCCAGTGCGGCGACGCGACCGTGGTACTTATATCCGCCTCGATCAAACACAACCTGCTCGATGCCTGCAGCCTTGGAACGCTCCGCAATCACCCTCCCGATAATCTTTGCCGCAGCGATGTTTCCACCGCCCTTGATTTCCTTGCGAGTTTCGCCATCAACCGAACTCGCCGCGGCAAGAGTTTTGCCGCTGTGGTCGTCGATGACTTGCGCATAAATATGGTCGAGCGAACGGTAAACGCAGAGGCGCGGACGCTCTGGCGTGCCGGCAACCCTCTGACGGACGCGGAAGTGAATCCGCTGCCGATGCGCGTTCCTCGATAATCTGGTAACCGGTGTTCGTGCCACGACTTCTCCTTTTTCGTACGCCGCCGGGCGATTTACGCCGCAGCCTTGGCGCCGGCCTTGCCAGCCTTCTTCTTCAGCCGCTCGCCGGTAATGCGAATTCCCTTTTGCTTGTACGGGTCTGGCGGACGCAGCGCGCGAATGTTGGCGGTTATCTGGCCGACCTGAGCGCGATCGAAACCCGAAACCACAAGATGCGTCTGCTTTTCCACCGAAATCTGAATTCCTTCCGGAATCGGAAACTCCACCGGATGCGAGTACCCCAAGCTGAAGACTACGGTTTTGCCCTTCAACTCGGCGCGATACCCGACGCCGACGATATCGAGATCCTTCTTGAAGCCGGTGGTGACGCCAACGACGGCGTTCGATACCAGAGCGCGGGCCAGCCCATGCAACGCGCGATGTTCCTCGGTATCTCGCAACGCGTTTAGCACGCCATCTTTCTGCTCGAAGCGGATTCCGCGCGGCACGGGCACCTTCATCTTGCCCTTGGGACCCTGCACGTCGATGGCGGCTGGCGTGATTTGAATCTTGACGCCAGCGGGAATCGGAATCGGTTTTCGTCCAATACGCGACATTTTCGTTTCCTTCGTTTATTTCTGCGCTACCGCTCTACTTTCGAAATCGAATCGCTACCAAACTTCGCACAACAATTCGCCGCCGACATTGGCTTTGCGAGCGGCGCGGCCCGTCATCACACCTTTCGGCGTACTAACAATACTGATTCCCATTCCGCCGATTACGGAGCGAATTTCCGACGAACCCAGATAAAAACGTTTGCCGGGCTTGGAGATGCGCTTCAAATCTGTAATCGCGCTGTGCCGATCGGACGAGTATTTCAGGAACACGCGCAGAATCTTGCGTGTTTTGTTTTCGTCGACCAGCTTGTACGTTTGGATATAGCCCTCTTCCTTCAGGATGCGCACGATTTCGGTCTTCAATTTCGATGCGGGCATATCCACACGCGGATGGCGCGCCGCCGCTGCGTTGCGGATTCGCGTCAACAAATCGGAAATCGGATCGGTCATCATCAGGTTCTGTCCTCGCTCGCCACTACCAGCTTGCTTTGCTTACACCGGGAATTTCGCCCTTTAGCGCAAGTCCCCGGAAACAAATGCGGCACATCGCGAACTTGCGCAGATAGCCGCGCGGACGTCCGCAAATCCGGCAACGATTGCGGTTGCGAATCTTGTACTTCAACTTCTTGCGCATCTTTGCAAATTGTGAATCTCGGGCCATATCTCTCCTCAGGAAGTGCGCAAAGGCACGCCCAGCCCGCGCAGCAGCTCGCGGCCTTGTTCATCGTTGCGGGCGGTAGTGGTAAACGTAATGTTCATACCCTTCACTTTGTCTACGCGGGTGTAATCGATTTCCGGAAACACGAGCTGATCGCGCAAACCCAGCGTGTAATTGCCGCGGCCATCGAAGGAGTTCTGCGGCAGTCCTTTGAAATCGCGTACGCGCGGCAGCACAACACTGCACAACCGGTCCAGGAACTCGTACATGCGCACGCCGCGAAGCGTGACGCAGCAGCCGATCGGCATCCCTTTGCGAATCTTGAAATTCGCGATGGATTTCTTCGCCCGCGTCACGACGGCTTTTTGTCCGGCGATTTGCCCAAGTTCGACGACAGCCACATCGAGCAGCTTCACGTTCTGGCTCGCTTCGCCAAGACCAATATTCACGACGATCTTCGTGAGCTTAGGCACAGCCATGGGATTGGTCATGGAGAAGCGCTTCATCAGCGCCGGCACGACCTCCCCAACATATTTATCTTTCATTCTGCTTTTCATGCGTCCTATTCCCTCAATCGCCTAGCTGCGCAAACTTTACTTTTCGAGCGTGGTGCCGCAGCGCTTGCAAACTCGTACCTTGGTTCCGTCTGGCAGAAGCTGCCTGCCAACCCGCGCATGCTTATTGCAGCCCGGGCAAATCAACATCACGTTTGAAATCGCCATCGGCCCTTCGCGTTCCAGAACGCCGCCCTTTATGTTTTTCGACGGGTTTGGCCGCGTGTGCCGCTTGATAATGTTCGCGTGTTCGACGGTAACCTTCATTCGAATCGCGTCGACCATCAACACGCGTCCGGTCTTGCCGCGGTCGCGGCCCGACATCACTCGAACCTGATCGTCTTTGCGGATGCTAACCCGGTACCGCTTCGTCAACTTCCGCCGCTTGCCTGTCATTGCAGATCGCATATACGCCTACCAAACCTCCGGGGCCAGTGAAACAATCTTTGCAAATTTCTTTTCGCGCAATTCGCGAGCTACAGGACCGAATACGCGCGTACCGATCGGCTCTTTTGCGTCGTTGATGAGCACCGCTGCATTGTCATCAAAACGAATATAAGTTCCGTCGCGGCGCCGGTGCTCTTTGCGTGTGCGCACAACCACCGCTCGAACCACCGTGCCGGCTTTCACCGGACTATCCGGCGCAGCTTCTTTCACCGACGCGGTAATCACGTCGCCCAATCCCGCGCGGGGACCGGTATCGCCACCCAGAGGCAAAATCATCGTTAACTGGCGCGCGCCGGAATTATCGGCTACCGTCAGCCACGATCGCATGCGAATCATTGCCGTCGTCTCCCGTTACAGCCCGCAAAGCGGGCGGCATTTATTCAGCGCTTGAACGGCGCTGTACCACTTCCACCAGCCGCCAGCGTTTCAATTTCGACATCGGCCGCGTTTCCACGATGCGCACTGTATCTCCCGGCTGTGCCTGGCCGGACTCATCGTGCGCGTAAAACTTTTTGGTGATGCGCATGACGCGGCCATAGAGCCGGTGCGCTCTGAGCCGAATCACTTTCACCACAATCGTCTTCTGCATCTTCGAGCTGGTGACGATGCCGACTTTTTCCTGCCGGCGTCCTCGCACAACCGGAGCGGGTTTTTCCGCCGCTTGCCCTGAAGCTGCCTGGTTCTCAGTTGCCATGAGCCTTCCTCAATTCGCGATCGCGCAAAAGTGTGTTCACACGCGCAAGTTGCTTCCGCGCGGTTCGCAGCCGGGTAAGCGCTTCCGCCTGGCCGGTAGACAGCTGAAAGCGCAACCGGAAAATCTGTTCGCCGAGCTCGCCCTTCTGCGCTTCCAGCTCAGGTGTATCCAACTCACGAAGTTTTTCGGCCTGCTTCGACATCACAGACCCCCTGCACGCGAAACAAACCGCGTGCGAATTGGCAGCTTATGCGACGCCAGCTCCATCGCTTCTTTCGCGGTTGCCAAATCAACGCCGGCCATCTCGAACATGATCCGGCCTGGCTTTACCGGAGCGACCCATCGTTCTGGAATACCTTTGCCCTTGCCCATGCGGGTTTCCGCGGGCTTTTTCGTAAATGGCTTATCCGGGAAAATCCGGATCCAAAGTTTTCCGCCGCGCTTGATGAACCTTGTAATCGCCACGCGCGACGCTTCGATTTGCCGGTCTGTAATCCATGCCGGCTCCATCGCTTTCAATCCGTATTCTCCGAATGCCAGTGCGCCGCCCCGCCACGCTTTTCCGTTGCGGCGGCCCCGCTGCTGCTTTCGGTACTTCACTTTCTTCGGCATCAACATAAAAATTCCCCGTTGTCCTCGCGACCGTTAAACTGCCAGCGCAGCTGCTGCATCGCGCTCGCGCGGCTTGGTTCCTTTTTCCGGTACTTTTTCGCCGCTGTACACCCAGCACTTCACACCGATTACGCCGTAGGTCGTGTACGCCTGCGCAAATCCAAAATCGATATCGGCTCGCAGCGTTTGCAGCGGCAATCGTCCCTGCAAATACCATTCTTTGCGCGCGATTTCCGCCCCATTTAACCGGCCACCGACTCGCACCTTGATTCCCTTGCATCCGAAACGCAACGCCGAATCCACCGCTTTGCGCATCGCTCGCCTGAACGCTACGCGCTTTTCGAGTTGCAGAGTGATTGACTCCGCGACCAACTGCGCATCGAGTTCGGGACGATGCACTTCCTGAATATCGATATGCACTTCGCGTTTCGTGCGCTTCTGAATTTCGGCTTTGAGCTTGTCGATTTCCGCGCCCTTGCGGCCAATAATGATTCCCGGCCGCGCGGTATAAATCCGGATGACCAGCTTGTTCGCCGCGCGCTCGATATCAATCGAAGACACGCCTGCCGAGCGAAGCTTGTCTTTCAACTGCTTGCGCAGCGCGACATCTTCGTGCAACAAGTCGGCGTACTCCTTGCCGGCATACCACCGCGATTTCCACGGCTTGTTGTAGCCAACGCGAAACCCGTATGGGTGAGTCTTCTGCCCCACTGATCCTCCTACTCCTTATCTTTCTTCGGATGCGATTTCGGTTGCTGCTTTGGCGGCTGCTTCTTTTGCGGACGCCGCGAACCTGCAATCACTTCACGAGCTTTCTTCACCGCGCCCTTTACGCCCTTGCGAGCTTCGGCTTCTGCCGCAGCGGCGGCTGCTCTCTGCTCCGCCCCCATTACATGCTCGGCGACACCAACCACAATATGCGCTGTGCGTTTCACGTAGCGAAACGCGCGGCCCATCGGAGCAGGACGCAGACGCTTCCAACGAGGTCCGTCGTTCGCGAAACACCGCGAAACAAACAGGTGATCCACGTCGAGCGATTCGCCCGCATCGTCAGCTTTGCGTTCGGCATTCGCAATCGCGCTTCGCAAAATCTTTTCAATGTCTTTCGCGATGCGCTTCTTGGTGAAATGCAAAACTTGCAATGCGTGTTCGGCGCGCTGCCCGCGAATCAGATCGAGCACGAGCCGTGCCTTCTGCGGCGACACGCGAACGTGCCGCGCCAGCGCGTGCGCTTCAATTGCCGGTGCTGCTGTGATCTCGGCTGCCATGTCTTATGCCTTTGGCGCGGATGGTGCCGCTGCCGGAGCTGCTCCACCGGTTGCACCTGCTGGCGCACCGGCTCCTCCCACTGGACCGCCCGCAGCCGCTGCCGCGCGTTCCATCGCCGCTTTCACGGCATGGCCTTTAAACGTGCGCGTCGGCGCGAATTCGCCCAGTTTGTGCCCCACCATCTGCTCTGTAACGTACACCGGAATAAACTTTTTGCCGTTGTGAACTGCGATCGTGTGCCCGATCATCTCGGGAATAATGGTCGAGCGGCGCGACCACGTCTTCACCACTTTCTTCTCGCTGCGGGAATTCAGACCATCCACCTTTACCCGCAGGTGGCCATCTACGAACGGACCCTTATGAATCGAACGTGCCATGCGTTTGGCTTTCCTTCCCTCTGATTCCTACTCTTCCACCCGGCGCAGCTTGATCCACTGCGCGCGGCGCAACTTGCGAAACCCGCGAACCGGCCCTGGCACTCGATGCGACACCGGACAGAACGGACACACAAACCGAGTGCCCTGCGCATTCGGCGTACGCTCTACAATCACCGCCCAGCCAGCCTTGCAAATTCGATAAAGCGCTGGAGGCAGCGGCACTGCAATCGCCCGAGGCACGATCCGCTTCGGCGCAATTTTCGCATGCTGGCTTTGCAGGCCGCGCTGCTGCACGAACTGCGTGGCGCGGTTTGGCCGCACTTCGCCGCCGCGAAATAGCTCGCGCAGTGCGCGCCGAGCTTCGCCGCGAAGTATGTCGTGCACTTCGTCGCGAACTGCGCCGTGAACTGCGTCGCGTTGTTCTCGATGCTGCCATTGTCAGTGCTCTCTTAAACTCTTCTCCCTCGCTTACAAATTCGTTTATTACTTGCGCCGTTCAACAATCAGGTAATTCGAACGGCGATTGCTGCGCGTCTTCGCGCCCAACGTCGGGAATCCCCATGGAGTTTGCGGATGATTTCCCTTTACACGGCCTTCACCGCCGCCGTGCGGGTGATCCACAGGATTCATAGCCACTCCGCGGTTCGTTGGCCGCTTACCGCGCCATCGAGTCGCTCCCGCTTTACCGTACGTCTGGTTTTCGTGATCGAGGTTGCCGATTTGCCCAATCGTCGCCATGCAATCCAGGCGAAACTTTCGCACTTCACCAGACGGCAGCTTAACCAGCGCTAGCTCGCCTTCTTTACTGAGCAATTGCGCCGAGCCGCCAGCCGACCGCACTACTTGTCCGCCGCGTCCTGGATACAGCTCCAGGTTATGCAGAGGAGTGCCCGGCGGAATCAACTTGATCGGCAGCGCATTGCCCGGAAGAATGTCCGCGCCTTCGCCCGCGACCACCGTCATCCCCACTTCAAGCCCGATTGGGTGCAGGATGTAGCGCTTCTCGCCATCCTTGTAATGCAACAGCGCCAGCCGCGCCGAGCGGTTCGGATCGTATTCGATCGCCGCAACCTTCGCGGGAATCCCGATCTTGTCGCGCCGGAAATCCACCGTGCGGTATTGACGCTTGTGGCCGCCGCCGCGATGCCAGCTGGTGATTTCGCCGTGCGAGTTGCGTCCGCCAGTTCGCTTGCGCGGCTCGACGAGCGCTTTTTCCGGCGTTTGCTTCGTAATCTCGCTCTTATCGAGCAAGGTGATGAATCGCCGCGAAGCTGTATATGGTTTAAAGCTCTTGAGTGCCATTGCTGCGCGCTTCCCTTCCGCGTTTCCTGCGAACTACAAATTCTCTCCGTACTCGATCATTTTTTCGCCCGGAGCCAGCTTTACGTATGCTTTTTTCCAGTCGCGACGGTAGCCGGTAATCATTCCCCGCCGCCGCATCTTGCCAACAAAATTTGCGGTGCGCACCGAAGCTACTTTCACTTTGAAGATCTTCTGCACCGCATCTTTGATCTGCGTTTTGTTCGCCGCCGGCGCGACTTCAAACACTACCGTTTGCTGCGTTTCTTTTACGCCCAAGCCTTTTTCGGTAACGATAGGCCGGCGAATCACGTGAAACGGATCGAGCATCATCGCCTATTCCTTGCCCTTTCCCTTACCTTTACCCTTTGGAGCTTTTGCTTTCGCCGCAGATTTCGGTTTCGCAGCGCGAGCGGGCTTTGCTTTTGCTTTGGCAGCCGATTTCGGTTTCGCTGCCGATTTCGTTGCATTCCGCAGGCGCAGATTTCTTCTCACGAGCAGGAGCGATTTGTACGATTGTGTCCGCTCCGTCCTCAGACGCCACAGGCTTTGCGCGATCCAGAGCCAGCGCGGAACTGAGCTTCACCGCCGCATCCTTTGAAAGCACCAGCCGGTCATGCCGCAACAAATCGTATGGCTGCAGATCGCGCGAATTCACCAGCTTCACACCATCAAGATTCTGGCTGGCCAGCTCAAGATTCCGGTTCGGTTCCGTCGCCACCAGTAACATGGTCTTGGCTGTGCTATCGAACTTGTCGAGCGATATGCGAAATGCCTTTGTCTTATGCGATTCAAGCTCCCAAGCATCGACAACAAGAAGTTTTGCTTCCGCGAGCTTCGCTGAAAGCGCCGATCGCAATGCTCCGAGCAAAACCTTTCGCGGCAAGCGATATCCATACTTGTGCGGTTGCGGGCCGTGTACCGTGCCGCCCTTGCGCCAAAGCGGCGAACGAATCGAGCCGATACGCGCCCGGCCGGTACCCTTTTGCTTCCAGAGCTTGCGGCCGGAACCCTGCACTTCGCCGCGACCCTTCGTCTTGTGAGTACCCGCTCGCTGCATTGCCTGGTACCACCGCACTGTTTCATGCAGCAAGTGCGGATTCACCTTCGCGGCAAAAACCGCGTCGGCCAATTCCACTTGGCCTATTTTCGAGCCTTCCATGTTCATGACGTCAACAACAGGCATCGCCAGAATCCTCGTATCAATCTTGTGTCGAGCTACTTCTTTTCAGCCTTCGCGACCGGCGCAACCTTCTTGGCTTTCCGCGACTTGCGGATTTCCACGTAAGCGCCATTCGGGCCTGGAATCGAACCGCACACCAGCAGCAAATTCTCTTCTGAATCTATTTTCACTACTCGCAAATTCTTTGCAGTAACCCGCGCATTTCCCATGTGTCCCGGAAAATGCTGTCCCTTCCAAACGCGCGAAGGAAACGAACTCGCTCCAATTCCGCCCGGAGCGCGGTGAAACATCGAACCGTGAGTGCTATCGCCGCCGCGGTAGTGCCAGCGCTTTACGCCACCCTGAAATCCCTTGCCCTTGCTGATTCCGCTTACGTCCACATACTCGCCCGGCTCAAATCCATCCACCAGCACGCGGTCGCCGACTTTCGTCTCTTCGCCTTTGGCCTTTTCTCCAGCTGCTTTCACGCGAAATTCGCGCAACAAACGCATCGGAGCGACATCGGCCTTTTTGAAGTGACCCGTCATCGGCTTATTTACGCGCTGCGGTTTGACGAATTCCACCAAGCCAAGTTGCACAGCTTCGTAGCCATCGCGATCCGCGGTCCGCATTTGCACGACTACACACGGACCAGCCTGGACCACGGTGCACGGTTCCACGACACCGTCGGCGCCGAACACTTGCGTCATCCCCAGCTTGATTCCCAGTATTCCGTTGACTGCCATCTCAGTCGTCCTCGAAACTCGATCTTGCAACAATCGCAGATTGCGCTGTTACTTCGTTACGTGCTCGCGTCCAAAAGCTTTGATTTCCACGTCCACACCCGGCGGCAAATCGAGTTTCATTAGGGCGTCTACCGTATCCGGCGTCGGCTCAAGAATATCGATCAGTCTCTTGTGCGTACGCATCTCAAACTGCTCGCGCGATTTCTTATCCACGTGCGGCGACCGCAGCACAGTCCACCGGTTAATCACCGTCGGCAAAGGAATCGGACCGGCAACTTCGGCGCCGGTGCGCTTGGCCGTCTCCACAATTTCCCGCGTGGATTGGTCCAAAATGCGGTGATCGTAAGCCTTCAAACGGATTCGAATTTTTTCGCCTGTGCGCATAATTACTCGATAATCTCAACGACAGCGCCTGCTCCTACCGTGTGGCCGCCTTCTCGAATCGCGAACCGCAATCCCTTTTCCAGCGCCACCGGCGTGATCAAACTTACTTCCACGCTTACGTTGTCTCCCGGCATCACCATTTCCACTCCATCCGGAAGTTTTACGTCGCCCGTCACGTCCGTCGTCCGGAAATAAAACTGTGGTCGATAGCCCGTGAAAAACGGTGTGTGCCGCCCGCCTTCTTCCTTCTTCAGTACGTACGCTTCAGCCTTGAACTTCGTGTGCGGAGTAATTGACCCAATCTTCGCGCACACCTGCCCGCGTTCCACTTCTTCTTTTTCCGTGCCGCGCAACAACAATCCCACGTTGTCGCCCGCCATGCCTTCATCCAAAAGCTTGCGGAACATTTCCACGCCCGTCACAACCCGCTTCAGCGTTGGACGGAATCCCACAATCTCGATTTCTTCTCCAACCTTGACCTTGCCTCGTTCCACACGGCCCGTCACCACCGTGCCGCGTCCAGATATCGAGAAAATATCTTCAATCGGCATCGCAAACGGCTTATCGATATCGCGTACCGGCAACGGAATGTATTCGTCCACCTTCGCCATCAACTCCAAGATCGATTTCTCCCACTTCTCTTCCCCGTTCAATGCTCCCAATGCCGATCCGCGAATCACAGGAACTTCATCGCCAGGAAACTTGTAGCTCTTCAGCAGTTCTCGTACTTCCAGCTCAACCAGTTCCAGCAGTTCCGGATCTTCCACCGCGTCGCACTTGTTCAAAAACACCACAATGAACGGCACTCCCACTTGACGTGCCAGCAGAATGTGTTCCCGCGTTTGCGGCATCGGTCCATCGGTTGCTGCCACCACCAGAATCGCTCCATCCATTTGCGCCGCGCCCGTGATCATGTTCTTCACATAATCGGCGTGGCCCGGACAATCGATGTGCGCATAGTGGCGATTCGGTGTTTCGTATTCCACGTGCGCCACTGCGATCGTGATGCCGCGTTCGCGCTCTTCCGGCGCGTTATCGATCGAATCGAACGCGCGGAATTGCACCTTCGGATTATTCTTCGACAATACTTTCGTGATCGCCGCCGTCAGCGTGGTCTTGCCGTGATCGATGTGTCCGATCGTCCCGATATTTACGTGCGGCTTCGATCGTTCAAATTTTTCCTTCGCCATCGCTTCCTTTGCTCCTCAGTTCGCCAAAAAACTGGCTGAATGTCTGAAAACTTATCTCATCGACCTGCCGGTCGCCTTGGCAACAACCTCTTCCGAAACCGACGCTGGCGCCTGCTCATAATGCGAAAAGTGCATCGTGAAACTCGCGCGGCCCTGCGAACGGCTGCGCAAATCCGTGGCGTATCCAAACATTTCCGCCAGCGGCACGAGGGAACGAATAATCTGGCTGTTGGCGCGCGATTCGCTGCCTTGAATTTGCGCGCGCCGCGCATTCAAATTTCCAAAGACTGCTGCCTGGTATTCATCCGGAACCACAACTTCCACGCGCATTACCGGCTCCAGCAGTACGGGATGCGCACGATGGCAGGCTTCCTTGAATCCGATCGAACCCGCAATCTTGAATGCCATTTCCGAGCTGTCTACATCGTGATAGCTGCCGTCCACCAAAATCACGGCGACATCAACCATTTCGTAGCCCGCGAGGACTCCCGATTCCATCGCTTCGCGGATTCCTGCCTCGATTGGCGCAATGTACTCGCGCGGAATCGAGCCGCCAATAATTTTGTCGATGAACAGAAGCCGGTGCTCTTTGTCGAATTTCCAGCGTCCGCCGGAACCTGCGACCTCTTTCGACAGCGCATCCAATTCGTCGGTGGACATTTCGTGCATGTCCTCATGATTCGACGAAGGCAGCGGCTTTACTTCAAGTTTGCAGTGACCATACTGGCCGCGGCCGCCGGTCTGGCGGATGTATTTGCCTTCCGCTTGAGCATGCTTGCGAATCGTTTCGCGATACGCTACCTGCGGACGGCCCACTCCCGCCTGCACGCCGAATTCGCGCATCATGCGATCCACAATAATTTCCAGGTGCAGCTCGCCCATCCCGGAAATCAATGTCTGCCCGGTATCCGGATCGGTATGCACACGAAATGTTGGATCTTCTTGCGCCAGCTTTGCCAGCGCCACCGACATCTTGTCCTGATCGACTTTCGTCTTCGGCTCAATCGCCACCGAAATTACCGGCGCCGGAAATTCGATCGACTCGAGCACAACCTGCTTATCTTCGTCGCACAACGTATCGCCGGTCGTGACGCTCTTCAGTCCCACGCACGCCGCAATATCTCCCGCATAAATTCCCGTAATTTCTTCACGCTTGTTGGCGTGCATCCGCAGCAAACGGCCTACGCGTTCGCGCGTGCCCTTCGACGAGTTGAAAACGTAACTTCCCGCCTCAAGCACTCCCGAATAAACTCGGATAAACGTCACCTGGCCGACGAACGGGTCGGTCATAATCTTGAATGCCAGCGCCGCAAACGGCTGGTCGTCCGACGCGCGCCGCAGAACAACTTCATCGCTATCGGGAAGCGTTCCTTCCACCGGAGGAACATCGAGTGGTGACGGCAAATAATCCACCACCGCATCCAGCATCGGCTGAATGCCCTTATTCTTGAACGCCGATCCCGCAACCACCGGAACCAGCTTCAGCGCAATCGTCGAACGCCGAATCGATGCGCGCAATTCCGCCGGGCTCAGCTTGTGTTCCTGCAAATATTTTTCGAGGACGGAATCATCATGCTCCGCGATGTATTCCACTACTTTGTCGCGGTGCTCTTTGTAAAATGCCTCGTCAACCATCGACGCTTTCAGCGCCGCTTCGATATCGGGACGGCTCTTCACAAACTCCGCATCCCACAACTTCGCTACTTCAAACGTCTCGTACGTCGCGCCGAGCGCCTCGCCCATCCATACCAGCACTTTTTCTTCGATGAAATCGATGACGCCGATAAAGGAATCTTCTTTGCCGAGGGGAAACTGGAGGGGTACGGGGTGGGCGCCTAGTCGCTGTCGCATCGAACGGATCGAATGATCAAAATCCGCGCCGACGCGGTCCATCTTATTAATAAACGCAATTCGCGGTACCCGATACTTATCCGCCTGCCGCCAAACCGCTTCCGATTGCGGCTGCACTCCCGCTACAGCGTCAAACACCGCAATCGCGCCATCCAAAACTCGCAGCGAACGTTCCACTTCCACGGTGAAATCCACGTGGCCCGGCGTATCAATAATGTTGATGCGGACGAGTTTATCGTCCCGCTTCCAAAACGCAGTGGTAGCAGCGGACGTAATCGTGATTCCGCGCTCGCGCTCCTGCTCCATCCAGTCCATCGTCGCTGTGCCATCGTGCACTTCGCCGATTTTGTACGTCACACCGGTATAGAACAGCACGCGCTCAGTCGTAGTCGTCTTACCGGCATCGATGTGCGCCATGATGCCGATATTGCGCGTGTCCTCTAATGGATTTGGTCTTGCCATTGCCTCTGCTGCTTTCTCCCCTGAAACTGAAACAATCTTTTCGAATTACCAGCGATAGTGCGCAAACGCCTTGTTTGCTTCCGCCATGCGATGAACGTCTTCCTTCTTCTTCATCGCGCCGCCCTTGCCGTTCGAAGCGTCCAAAAGTTCTTCCGCCAGCCGGTCCGTCATCGTCTTCCCGCCGCGCGAACGCGCATTTTGCAAAATCCATCGTATCGCCAGCGATTGCCGGCGGAACGGATTCACTTCCACAGGAACTTGGTAGTTCGCGCCGCCTACACGCCGTGACTTCACTTCCAGCAGCGGCTTCACATTCTCGACAGCCTTCTTGAAAAGCGTGATCGCATCGCCTTGCGCTTTCGCCGCCATTTGCTCCAGCGCGGCATAAAAAATCCGCTGCGCCGTGGAACGCTTTCCGTCCCACATCATCGAGCAGATGAACTTCTGCGCGAGATTATCGCCGTACACAAAATCTACTTCCGGCTTGCGGCGTGCAACTGCACCCTTTCGCGGCATCCTTTACTTCTCCTCGCCCGGTTTCTCACCGGAGCCTGCTTATTTCTGTGCTGCCTTCGGGCGTTTCGCCCCGTATTTCGACCGGCCCTGCTTGCGATTGTCCACACCCGCCGCATCAAGCGTTCCGCGGATAATGTGATATCTCACTCCCGGCAGATCCTTCACACGGCCGCCGCGCACGAGCACGATCGAGTGCTCCTGCAAGTTATGGCCGACGCCGGGAATATATGTTGTCACTTCCACGCCGTTGGTCAGGCGTGCGCGCGCCACTTTCCGCAGCGCCGAGTTTGGTTTCTTCGGCGTTTGCGTGTACACGCGAATGCATACGCCGCGCTTCTCGGGACATCCCTCAAGCGCTGGCGACTTCGTCTTCGTGCGTATCAGCTCGCGGCCGTGACGCACCAATTGTGAAAACGTGGGCACGTTTCTCCCTCGAATCGTTTTACTGGTTTGCTCCACACGCAAAAAGCGACACGCTCGCCGCGCGAGAAGCGAAGTTCATTTTAGAAAGGGCCAACGCGACCCCGGAGGCTAAAGACCGATACTCCGCAGTTGGACACCGCTTTCGCGGAACCCAAAAAAATCGCCCAGCATGGCGCATTAAACTTCGCCATTCGGAGCCTCCGGCGCACGCTCACGCCCTTTTGGGCGCACTGAGCAACTTCACGCACGCTGGAGCTGCAACGGAGAGGCTTACTCGGCTTTTCGGGGCTGGCGCCCCATTCCGGCCGCTTCCCTAATCCCGATCCGTCCTTCTTTGTTCCGGGACAGAGAACCTTCCCCTTCAACTACAGGGCAAACTTTCCCCTGACAAAACGGTAAGTATAGGGACTGAAACACCTTATGTCAAATAGAAATCTACATTAGAACGGTGGAAAACGGTGACGCTAATTGGCGGCCGTTCCCCGCCCTTTACCTCAGCGCCCGTTCAGGCCATCGCGATGAAACTACGGCACTTACGGCCACACTAGAAGCCGATGCTTCAATGAAACCCTGCTATAGCCTTAAATTCGTCAATCTATTCTACTTCATTTCCAGAATTTCTTTTTCTTTCATTGCAGCAAGATCTTCGATTTTTTTCGTCTCGCTGTGCGTCAATTTTTCCAGCTCTTCCACGGCGCGCTTGCGTTCATCTTCGCTGACTTTCTTTTCTTTTTCCAGTTTCTCAACAGCTTCCTTTATGTCGCGCCGGATATTTCGCACCGCGGTGCGATGATTTTCCAGAACTTTGTGCATGTGCTTCACGATTTCCTGGCGCCGCTCCATCGTGAGCGGAGGAATCGGTACACGCACCACTTTTCCATCGTTCGTCGGATTCAATCCCAGATCCGAAGTGCGAATCGCCTTATCGATCAGCGGCACCGCGCTTGGATCCCACGGAGAAATTACAATCATCGTCGGCTCGGGCACCGAAAGTGTTCCCATCTGATTCATCGCCATCGGCGTGCCGTGATAATCCACGCGAACGTGATCGAGCAGCGCCACGTTTGCGCGGCCGGTGCGCACTCCCGCAAGCTCTTTGCGGAAATCCTCTACCGCTTTTTCCATCCGCGTTCTGGCCTGCACCAGCGCGTCCTTGCTGTTTGCGATCGTCGACATAGCGTGCCTCGTTTTACGCCGGGCTCACCAGCGAACCCACTTTTTCGCCCATCACCGCGCGCCGCATATTTCCCGGCACATTCATATTGAACACAATAATCGGCATCTTGTTTTCCATGCACAGCGAAATCGCTGTCGTGTCCATCACTGACAGACCCTTTTGAATCACATCGAGATAGGTGATGTGATCGAAAAACACCGCGTCTTTCACCTTTTCGGGATCAGCGCTGTAGACGCCATCCACGCGCGTCGCTTTCAAAATCACATCAGCCCTGATTTCCATCGCCCGCAGCGCGGCGGCGGTGTCCGTGGAAAAATATGGATTGCCTGTGCCTGCCACAAAAATTACCACCCGTTCCTTTTCCAAATGGCGCACCGCGCGCCGCCGTATAAACGGCTCCGCGATTTGGTGCATCTCGATTGCACTCTGCAAGCGCGTCTTGCAGCCCTTTTTCTCAAGTGCATCCATCAGCGCCATGCCATTGATCACTGTCGACAACATTCCCATGTAATCGGCGGTGGCGCGTTCGATGGCCAGCGCTTTCTGCCGCGTGCCACGGAAATATATTTCCGCCGCCAACCACAATCGCGACTTCGACTCCCAAATCACGCACAGCTTTTATGTCGTCAGCGATTGTCGAGACGGTTTCAGGGTGAATGCCAAAACTATCCGGACCCGAAAGAGATTCGCCGGAAAGTTTCAGCACGATTCGTTTGTAAATATGATTATTGCCGCGATCTTTATTTTGAATTGGTGGCGTACTCATTCGAAGGTGCCCGCCGAATGGCTGGGCGGATTCGGCGGCATTTTAACAGAGATGTTGCCCGTCGCAGAGAAATTGCGAGAAAAAATATTTAAGACGCCGCCGATTTTTCGCCTTCGCCAGCCGGAGCGGCCTCGGGTGCCACAGGCGCGGCGCCGGCAGCATACGTCGCCGCGGCATCGCCAACCTTCATGCGCACGAAACGCCGCACGGTGACCTTCTCACCCATTTTTGCGACGGCCTGATCCACCAGCTCCTTGATCGAGACAGACTCGTCCTTAATGAAGTGCTGCTCGTACAGGCAGTGATCCTCGTAATATTTTTCCAGTTTGCCCGCGGCGATCTTCTCGATAATTGCCTCGGGCTTTTTCGCTTGCCGAGCCTGATCGCGGCCGATCGCCAGTTCGCGATCGATGATTTCCTGCGGCACATCTTCGCGCCGCACATATTTCGGATCGAGCGCAGCGATATGCATCGCCAAATCGTGGCACAATTTCTGAAATTCATCGGTACGCGCGACGAAATCGGTTTCGCAATTCACTTCGATCAGCACACCAATCTTGCCGCCCGCATGAATGTAGGTCGACACGAGCCCGTCGGTGGCTTCACGCTGCGCCTTTTTCTGCGCCTGCGCCTGGCCCTTCTTGCGCAAATATTCCACGGCCTTTTCCACATCGCCCTTCGAATCGGCCAGTGCCGCGCGGCAATCGCTAAAACCCGCGCCGGTCATCTCGCGCAGCAGCTTCACCTGATGGGCGGGTACATTAAATACTTCTGGATTTGGATTTGTACTCATCTCTGCACGTACAACCTCTCCATCGCAATCAGCGATGACTGAATTTTTCTGGCTGCAGAATTCCGGCGGAGGTTACTTCTTTTCCGCCTCGGGCTCGGCGGTGCCGAGATCAAAAACTTGTTCCATGGTTGGTTCGGGCTCCACGACGGGCTCGCCCTCAACGAAATCGCCTTCCTGCTTTTCGTACGATTCGTATTTGCTGGTATCCACGTATTCGCCATCGAGCGGCTGCACGATTCCCTGTTCGCCTTCTTGAGCCTTCACCTCGGCCATTTGCGAGTGTTCGTACATCTGGCGGCCTTCTACAACCGCGTCCGCAATTTTCGATGCGAACAAACGAATCGCGCGCAACGCATCATCATTTCCGGGAACAACCCAATCCACCAGGCTCGGATCGCAATTCGTATCCACGATCGCAAGAACAGGAACGCCCATCCGGCGCGCTTCTCGCACCGCGATTACTTCCGCGTTCGAATCGATCACGAACATCACATCCGGCAAAGTGTTCATGTGCTCGAGTCCCGCGAGATTCTGAATCAAGTGCTTCATCTCGCGATCGAGCCGCGCTGCTTCTTTTTTCGAGAGCTGCGCCATACGCCCATCTTCCACCATCGCCTTCAGCAATTTCATGCGCTTGATGGATTTCTGCAGCGTGGACCAGTTGGTGAGCGTGCCGCCCAGCCAGCGATGGTTCGCGTAAAACATTCCGCAGCGCTGCGCTTCTTCGGCAATCGCGTCTTGCGCTTGCCGTTTTGTGCCGACGAACAAGATCGTTCGTGCCTTGCGCGGTCATGTCCGCAACAAAGCGCGCTGCTTCGCGGAACATTTTCAAAGTTTTTTGGAGATCGATAATGTGAATGCCATTTCGTTCGCCGAAAATATATTCCTTCATTTTCGGATTCCAGCGGCGGGTCTGGTGGCCAAAGTGAACTCCAGCCTCCAGTAATTCCTTCATCGTGATTTCGACTGCCAACGTTCCTCCTTTTGTGAATCGGAAGCTTTCGAGCCGCCCGCGATGCGGGCTGGCAAGAGCAACCGTTTTGCCGGCTCCTTGCCGGCACGAGAAATTCCGCCAGCGAACCGGCGGTAAAACAATTTACTAGACAACTGGGTGCCGCATCCTTTGCTGTTCAAGGGTGCGAAGGCCTTCACAGAGAAGTTAGCGCTTGCTGAACTGGAACCGCTTGCGGGCGCCCTTCTGTCCGTACTTCTTGCGTTCTTTCATGCGCGAATCGCGCGTCAAGAAAACCGTTGCGCCGCAGGCCGAGCCGAAGCTCTGCGTTCATCAGCACCAGCGCGCGGGAAAGTCCCATGCGCACTGCGCCAGATTGGCCGCCGACTGCCGCCGCTCTTGCACATCGCGTCACGTCCACTTGATCCGCGGTATTCGTAAATTTCAGCGGCTCAAGCGCAGCGTTGCGCCACGCCACATTATTAAAATATTGCTCGACGGGACTTCCATTGACCGTGAATTTTCCGCGTGCCCGGCGTGACGATAAACGCGCGCCACGGATTCTTTGCGCCGGCCGGTGCCGTAAAATATCTGGGGCTTCGAGCCCTCAACTGATTGTGGCGTGGTGCTCAACTTTCCTCCGTGCTGATTTTTCGAAGCTCAACGCGCGGGACGAAAAAATATCCAATCCGGCGGCATCAAGCATAAAATCAAAATTCCGAGAGCGGCTCGCTTGGTGAGTTAACCAGTGCGGAGCTACATCTCCAACGGCTGTGGCTTCTGCCCAACGTGGCGCGCGAGGCCTTTTTCATCCAAATAAATGCGCAGCTTTTTTGCTCGCAGCGCTCGAAGTTTATTTTTGGGCAGCATTCCCAGAATCGCTTCGCGAACCATCCAATCGGCGCGCTTTTCGCGCATTCGCTTTGCCGGAACTTCTTTCAATCCACCGGGCCATCCGCTGTGACGGCGATACATCTTCTGTTCGAGCTTGTTGCCGGTCAAACGAATCTTGTCCGCGTTCACGATCACAACGTGATCGCCGCAATCGAGATACGGCGTATACTTCGTCTTGTCTTTGCCGATCAGCAAACGCGCGGCGCGCGTAGCAAGCCGCCCCAGAACTTGATTACTGGCGTCAAGGACAAACCAGTTGGGGCCAGCCTGCATCTCATCGGCTTCGCGGCCCTTAGGAACATACGTACCCATCGCGTAGTCACACCTTTCCCGCTAAAGATAAACGCCAACAATAATCTAGCCCATGAGGTTTGTCAACGCGGGCGGGCGCGAACGCAAACTACATGCCCCCCGCCTAATGCCACGCGATATTCGGATCAGTCAGATCCCCCATCGGGATCTTCCACATTCGAGCGCTATCCGTGTAGTGCGGATTGTATGGAGCGGTGTCGCCCGTCCATCCCGGTGGATTGCCGCTCACCGTCGAACTAGGCGTGGAAGAGATAATCCCGGGGTTGTAACCGCCTCCTGTGTAATTTGAACTCGAGGTGTCACTCGATCCACCGGAACTCAACGCAGCAACCACGCCGACAGCAAGCGCACCGACGATGACCACAGCCCAAAAATCGCTCGAAGCCTTCGAGGAGCTGGCTACTGATTGTCGCGGCGCGCTCTCGCTTGGCGCCGAGGCAGGAACGCCGTCGAAGTACTGCCTCCCCAGATTGGCGACGGCCGTGTTGGAGCTGCCCGCGGCTCGGGCATAAAGCTGTTTGGCGCGCTCGAGATTTTGCGGCACGCCCCATCCGTTTTCATACATCACGCCCAGATTGAGCTGCGCATAGCCGCTATCCTGATTGGCGGCCTGGTTGAACCAGTACGCCGCTTGCTGATAATCCTGCCTGCCCTGGCCGGAATCCTGGCCAAGACCATTCTCATATCCCACTGCGAGAGAAGTTTCCGCTGGGAGATATCCCTTCTGGGCCGCTTTAGCGAACCATTGCATCGCTTGCGCTTCGTTCCACGCAATGCCCTTGCCGAGACGCAAGTGCGCACCAAGTTCAGTCATGGCGTAGACGTCGCCCTGCTCCGCGGCTGCCTGATACCACATCACGGCGTACGTGCTGTCCTGGTTATGACCATCGCCACGCTCGAGCATGTCGGCGACGAAAACCTCGCGCATCCACCAAGCCAGCTTGGCCGGCCTTCGCGAACCAATCGAATGCCGTCGCGTGGTTCTGCGCCACTCCCGTTCCGTTGTAGTAACAAAGGCCGGCTTGTCCTTCGGCATAAGGATGTTCATACGCAGCCGCGCGAATAAACCACTGGCAGGCTGCGACCGGATCTTTCTGCACGCCGAGGCCATCGTAGTAGGCCATAGCCAATGCGGTACATGCCTTCTCCGCTGCCGCGCTTGGCTGCCTCGTTAAACAGGCCCAGGGCCTTCGCCGGATCTCTGCTCACGCCGTTTCCCGATTCATACATCCATCCCAGGTCGGCGTAGCCGTCAGCCGAGCCGCCCTGCACAGCTTGTTCGAGCCAGGATTTCGCTTCGCGATAATCTGGCGGATTTTCTTCGAGATACAATTCGCCGCCTGCGGCAAAAGCGTCGGCAATTCCTGCGTTGCCCGCGCGGAAATACAGGCGCAGGGCTTGCTTCCGAGTTTTTCGGCACGCCAGAGCCATCCTCATAAAACTCCGCCAGGGAAAACGAAGCGAAGCCATAGCCGGCTTGGTCCGCCGCCGCGAATTGCGCGACTGCCTCGGGATAGCGCTTCGCCGCATCCAGCACGCGGCCATACAGATATTGATAGCGCGCCCGTACGGGCTGGCGCTCGGCAGCCTGCTCGCAAACCGGCAGCGCCTGATCGACCTGTATCTTTGTCGAAGTCCACGCCATCGCCAATACGAAGCGTGTCCAAAGGTTGGCCCGCCAACTGTTCGCATTGCAGCGCAACGGAGTCATTGCGATCCGGCGGAAAGTTCAGGCTGGCCTTGCCTGCGGCCTGCGCGGCAGGCGTCTGGCCGCCAAGGCGCTCGGCTGGCTGCGAGGTAGGATATTGAGGAACCGCGGGCAAGTCCTCGCGAAATTGTTTCGTGCTGCTCTGACTCCTCGGCGCCGCAAGTGGCTGCGCTTCGCAGGTCAAAGACAAAAGAGAAAACGAGAGGAAAACGGCAAGAGCCGATCGAGCAGTACATGTAAAAGTCATAGCCAAGTCTCCGTGCGAGTGCCCAAATTTTAAATTCTGATTTCCGACTTCCGACTTCCGCATCATATTCCTCGCGTGCCTTCCACACAACGGGCAGGTGTTGGTTCGGGGGTGCCCCACACCTTCCGCACATTCTAACGCCCCGGTGAACTTTACTAGTGGTATTCTTCGATCGAAGAGATGGCCGGACATCAAATCTGGACCTCGTCCGGGCCACCCGTGGATGATGGAAATATATTCAAGCGCTGATGTTCCGGTACTTCTCGGAGGGCTCACGTTGCCAGAGTACTTGGCGCGGGGGCGCAAGAAGTTGAGCACAATCTCTTGCACGTTACCGACGGATACGGGTTCCAAAACCCAGATGGCTTCATACCTTGGTGAGGTGTACCTTGCCAGCGAGTCCTCTTCCGTGTTGATGGCAATCACTGGTTGGAGCGCTTGGCCGTCACAAACCAATTTCGACCTGTTCGACCGGTATAGAGAGAGTTTCGGCGAAAGAAGACGGTTGATTGAAAGCCCGCATCATCACTTCCTTTCTCAGGACAAAGCAGCCTTCGCTTCAATTTTGGGGATGTGTTTGTATTTTCTATGGGATGCCGAAGTGATCGACCTTTCCACTGGTTTAGGGCTAACAATCGGCCATCATGGGACCCTGGATCTCCACGCTAGCGATGGCGATACTCCCGACCGAGTGATCTCTTCGCTAGTTGATTTTGGCTGCGATTTAGTCCCGCCCCCGCAATCTGCGTGATCTGGCGGGTGGCTCAGCCTTCCGCCGCGATTTTGATTTGCAGTAGCTTTTGAACTTCGGGTTTGCCCTCGACAAGAACGAAGGCGTTTTCAACACACGTTCGTGCATCGCAATGCTTTTCGGCACCACGTCTCGACCTCGACCCCATCCCGCCAGTTCGCAACCTCACCGAGCGACTTTTGCGAGTCCGCCGTAGCTTTCGCGAGAGCGAAAGCGGAGGAGCACCCCCAAGTAAATCGTAGGTATAGGTTTCCGAACCCGGACCGGTAGTCTCAGACATCTTGACCAATCGGCCGATCGCAAATGCGGGGTTCAGACTTCCTTCTCGCTCTATGCAGGAAGCTTTCCAATTCAAACGGAGTTTTTGGCAGGGACAGGCACAAAAACTCGGGCTGGTCAGCGATTTGTGGCCCCGACGGCTGCTTATTGAATTATTGCGGAGTACAGCGTGGGAATTTCGATCACTCGATCGACCAAATACCCCCGTCGGCATACCGAACTTCAACGACCGCCAGAATGGGGTTGCCCTCCTCACATAAACGCAAAGACTGCTTAAACAGGCTGCTGCTCCTAAACAAATCGAAACCGCTCTTTAGGTTGATTTCCTCGAGGGCTAAACGCTTCGTAACTCGAGCCCGAGCGTCCCCGACTAACAGACACCCAAGCCGGTAGTTCAAGATCGTCTCTCCGGGAAGTCTTTTGAGGTCCATGGTCGAAGCGTCTGCGTTTTCAGGCTCAAATTGGAGTGGTGACGAAGGGAAGTTATACCACCAACGGTGCGCCGGAGTGTTTGAATCTCGACGTGTGGCTTGAACCGGTATGAAAAACATTGATTGCATACAAACCATGAAGGTTACAAAAGCTCGGAAAATCATGACTGTTCAGCCTCGCTCAATTATTCTAGCAAGTGATCTTGGTCAGTGGGATGCAAGATTTCGTTTACGCGTGTTTCGGCTGCCTTCTTGTCCCCTTTCTTCTCAGCGTCCAAAGCTTTGATGCCCGGCGCGAAACCCGGGGACAGACGGAAACCCGGGGACGAAACCCGGGGACAGACGGAACGTTTCCTTATACTCTTCGATGATGTCGCCTCTGGGCGGGTGGCGCACCCTTAGCGAGCGATTTTGATTTGCACCAGCTTTTGAACTTCGGAGTGGACTCGACCCAGCCCCACAGAGCGCGTTTTGCGAGTCCGCCGTAGCTTTCGCGAGAGCGAAAGCGGAGGAGGACCCCCTGTAAGCACCTAGTTTTAGTACTACCCCCAAAACACCTCAAAAAACACACCCAAAAACGCACCTAACTCCTTTAGAATGAGCAACTTTTTAGTAATAGTACTAGATAACTCCATTAGAATCAACACTATCCATAAACAACCCATGGGGGAGGGTAATGGCTCTACACTCCAGCTAAACCATTCATAATAAGTAGCTTAACAGCATCTGCCAAGCAAAAACTCAGCCCTCACGCAGGCGAAATCAGCTCTAATCCCAGCTGATTATTTCCGGGGTCAAAACCGCGAAGAATCCGAATTTCAAAACATTTTCGCGAGCTGAGTGTGGAACCTGTCGATGCTGTCGGCGGTGAGCGCATCGAGTTCCGCGAAGAGGATTTCGTCTGGTGCTGTGAAATTGAAGCACGCTTTGCCCTGCATGCGCTTTTTCAATTCGGGCGAGAGAGTTTTCTTCAGCTCAGGACAAACGTAAATCGGCATCAGGTGAAGGCTTACGTAATTCTTCTTGATGATTGCAGCGCCGAAGAAAATCGGGTAGCCATCTTTCCTCACAACTTCCGTATCGAGGTAATAGTTGTCGGGAAGATCCTTAGTCACTTTTAATTTGTGCGCGTGCTTCGCGAGGATGGCGCGGAGCCCGGCGAATGCGCCTGCGAAATCCTGCGCTGCCGCAGCGCGTTTTGATTTCGGTTTGGATTTGGATTTCTTCGACGGAGACATACGCGCTTCATCGTATCAAAAACAAAGCCCGGCGGGGACGCGCCGGGCCTCAGACGAACTTCTACAAAATGATCGGAGCCGCGAGAATTCGACAGCTAAAACTTCTCGTGGTTAGCTGCCGGTTTTAGGCGTGCCGGCTGCTACAGGGCGCGTGTACGCTGGCTTATCGTCGTGATCGCCGGCTTCGCCTGTCTTATCGATTTCGATGGAACCTTTGAAGTAGGCGCCGTCTTCGATCATGATGCGCGCGGTGGTGAGGTCGCCTACCACTGAACCATCCTTCTTGATTTCGATGCGGTCGCGGGCGCGGAGATTGCCCTTGACGTTCCCGTAGACCACGACTTCACGGGCGACAACATCGGCGCTGACCTTGGCGGATGCGCCAACGGTGAGCTTGCGATCTTCGAGCTGGATCAAGCCTTCGACACTGCCGTCGACAAGCAGATCTTCGTGCCCGGAGATTTCGCCTTTTACATGCAGGCTGGCGCCCAGTCTGGCGGTTGCACCGGAAGAGGCGACTGGACGAATAGCATCGGTACTCATTTTCTTATCCTCCACGGACGCCGGAGCTGGCTTCGGCGGGTTCGCAGTCGCCGGTTGTTGCGGAAGTTCGGGGGACGACTGCGATTCAGGTTTTTTGCTCCACATAAAAATGGCCCTCCCTGGGCAACGTTAGCCGGCAAACGGTAAGGCGACGTTGGACCGGGGTGACGAGCACTGTATTCCTGTGTTGGGAAAGGCGGCAAGCGGAAAGTGGGCTGCGCGGTGTCCGGTTGGATACTGTACTTGGGGACGAAAATGTGGGAGCGGCAGACGAGACTAAACGCAAATGCCGAAGCCTTCACCGCAGAGGCGCCGAGGACGCAGGGAAAAACTAACTTTAGATTCGGATGTAGATATCGATCGCAGCCTTAGTATTTGCGCAGGACGCCGATTACGCGTCCTTGAATTCTTACGTCGCCCGCTGGGACGATGATCGGGTGCATTTCGCTGTTGGCGGGTTGGAGGCGAACTTTGCCGCCGGCTTCGCGATAGAAACGCTTGAGGGTGGCGTCAGTGCCGCCGACGAGCGCGACAACAATTTCGCCGGGATTGGCGACGGCGGTCTGCTCAACGACGATGAAATCGCCATCGAGGATATGATCGTCAACCATCGAATTCCCTTTTACCTGGAGGACGTAACTGTTGCCGCCGTGCGAGAAATCGCCGAGCGAAATTGTTTGCTCGTCTTCGATGGCTTCCACTGGGCGACCGGCGGCGATGCGTCCGTGGACGGGAAGCTCGACAGTCGAGTGGCGATCGGCAACCTGCTCGCGAACTTGCTTCGGGAGCTGCTGCACTTCGATGCTGCGGCTCTGATTGTATCCGCGGCGAATGAAACCCTTTTTTTCGAGAGTGGAAATGTGCTTGTGCACCGTGGCGAGCGAATTGAGTTTGAGCGAGTGCGCGATTTCCTCAAAGCTGGGCGAGTAGCCGCGCTTGTTGAGGAAAGTAACCAGAAAATCGAGGACTTCTTTCTGCCGCTTGGTGAGAGCCATGTGTCTCCTCACTGCGAAGATAGAGGATTATAGGCGAAGAAAAAGGGAAGAGTCAATAGGGTGTAGTGGAAAGGTTTACAGGCTGATTCGGGCAGGCAGGGTTGAGCTGATTTGCTGTGGTGGAAAGTGGAGGGGGGAGAGAACATTGACAGCAATTGGATTTGGAAAATAGGATGCGCGCGTGAAGAAAACTATCGGAATTAGGAAGCTGGTTGCGATTTGCGATTTGTGCGCTGCTGATTCCCTGCTGCGCGTTCGCACAAACTGTCGAGCTCGGATTGCCCCGCGAAGATCATGCGGATTTGGAGCCGCCGAATTCGGCGGCGGAAATTCACGTTGATGAAAAGAGTGCTCACGTTTCGATCACCTACAACAGCCGGACATTATTTAGCGGCGAGTTGCTGGTGCGTACTTCACGGGGAGAAATTTCGCCGAGTGAATTTATTCGCACGACTGCACAAGGCGGTTCGAATGATCAGGCGCCCACTGCGGGATTCTCTTGGGGCACGATGCTCGCGAATGGCGCTCACGATTCCGTGGAGCAGGATTTTCGATTTCGAATTGGGCGCGCGGCCGCAGGAGCGACGCTGGTGTTGCGCGGATTTGTTTACGGAAGTACGGAAGCTTTTGCCGCGGAAACATTTTCGCAGGCGCAGCTTCGTTTTCCGTTGATTCGCACGAGTGTGGGCCCGAGTCACAATTTGCGAAACAACGCTGTGTACGATCGGCGATTCGATTGGGTGATGTATGGGCCGGGAGATGGCGCGACACGAATTCAGCCGCAAGTGGATTCATCGGGTGCAACTGCGAATTCGTTTCGTGTGGAAATGTCCGGCAATTTGATTGTGCTCACTTTCAAGCCGCGATTTTATCAGCGGCATCGCAACATCGCATTTTTCGAGCCGTGGAAATATCGCGTGTGGCCGGACTCGGTGGCGGGATGGAGCTCGTGGTGGGCGTACGAAGAAAATATCAACGAGAAATTAATTCACGAGATGGCGGATGTATTCGCGGAAAAGCTCAGTAATTACGGCTACAAATATATTCAGATTGATGCGGGCTATCAACCGCGGCAAGGATTTCCATCGGATTGGCTGAAGACAAACGAGAAATTTCCCGGCGGGCTCGCAAATCTTGCTGCGTATATTCGCGAGAAAAATTTGAAGCCTGCGCTGTGGCTCAATGTGCAGATTGATGATGACGCGCTGGCGCAGGCACATCCGGATTGGTTTGTGCAGAACAATGGGACTCCTTTCAAAGGGCAGTGGGTGGGATTTGGAATGGATGGCAGCAATTCCGCAATGATCGATCAGTTGATCCGGCCGACGTATCGCGCCGTGCATGACATGGGTTGGAGCTACGTGAAAGTGGACACGCTGCGTCACCTGCTCTACGACGCGTCGTATCCTGCGCGGGATTATTTGAAATCGCGTGGCGCAACACCTGAGAGCGCGTTTCGAAATATCTTCGGCGCGGTTCGTGAAGAACTTGGACGCGACACTTACTTGCTGGCGTGTTGGGGAGTGCTGCCGGAAGCAGTGGGAATTGCGGACGCGTCGCGGCTGGGAACTGATGGATTCGGGCCAACGACGCTGGTGCAATACAACTCGTGGAATAACGTGGTGTGGCGCAACGATCCCGATCACGTGGATATTGCGGGCGAAGGCGAGGATGTGATTCGTCCGGTGATGACGAGCATGGCCGGAGCACAGATGCTGCTCACGGACAAACTGGAATTTTATCGCGATGGCTCGCGCCTAGAAGGTGCGCGGCGTTCGGCTCCGATTTTGTTTTCTTTACCGGGGCAGCTTTACGATTACGATCCGACGAAGACGAATAATCTTGTGGCGGGTTTGCGCAACGCGGATGGCGGAACTTACAGCGGGCCGATTGATGCGGATCAGCGCGGAGTGGAGTGTCCGTGGTGGATGATGGACATCAATCGTCCGTTTGAATCGTGGACGATCTTGGCGCACATGAGTTGGAGCGATTTGCCGGCGGCGACGGTGAGATTTGCAGATTTAGGATTGCGCGGCGATCGGAAATATTTGGTTTACGAATTCTGGTCGAAGAAATTCTTGGGCGAGTTCAAAGGATCATTTGGCGTTGCCGCGCAGAAAGCGAAAGAGACGCGCGTGTTTGCGATTCGCGAAGAAGTGGATCATCCACAAATTCTTTCGACGAGCAGGCACATCACGCAGGGTGGTGTGGATTTGAAAGACGTGAAATGGTCGAGCGGCGAACGGCGGCTATCGGGAGAAAGCGAAGTTGTAGCTGGCGATTCGTATTCGATCGTGATTCACACGCCGAAGGGATTCGCTCTCGCCGCCGCCAACGCGAACGGAACTGCTGCAAAAACTTCGCAGAACGGTGATATCGCAACTGTGTCCTACGTGCCGGGGAAAACCGGCGCGATCAATTGGTCCGTTCAGTTCCGCTGAATCTCACACGAAGTACCTTCGCCACGATAAATTTCACGGAGCTAAGACGACGCGGCCGAGTAAAGCGCCGCGGCGCATCGCGTCGAAGACTTCGTTCACACTTTCGAGAGGGCGCGACTCGGTGCGGCAATGTAGTTTTCCGGCCGCCGCGAGCGCGAGAGTTTCGCGCACATCCTGACGCGTGCCAACCGCCGAGCCAATTACGCGCGCTTCGTTGCGGACGAGCAAACCCGCATCGATCGCGAGCGGCTCGGGTGGCAGACCAACGACTGCGACAGCGCCGCCCGGACGCAATGACGCGAACGCGGAATCGTACGCCGCGCGCGTGCCAGCTGCGACCAAAGCGATGTGTACACCCCCACTCGCGGAGATTTCTGCAGCGGCGCGAGTGTTTGTAGCGGAATTGAATGTAGTTGAAGCGCCGGCTTCGCGAGCCAGTTGCAATTTATCGTCTGCAATATCCACGGCGATTACTTCCGCTCCCAGCGCCGCCGCGATTTGGATTGCGAGATGCCCCAAGCCGCCAGCGCCAAAAATTGCGATGCGCTGCCCCGCGCGCGCTTCAGCTTGATGCAGCGCGCGATGGACGGTGACACCCGCGCAGAAAAGTGGAGCGGCTTCGGCAGAGCTTAAGGAATCAGGCACCGCGATGATGTGAGTAGCTTTCGCGAGCATGTATTCCGCGTAGCCGCCATTCACGCTGACGCCGGTGATTACGCGCGACTTGCAAATATTTTCGCGGCCTTCGCGGCACGAAACGCATTCGCCGCAGGTCCAGAAAATCCACGGAACGCCGACACGCGTGCCGCGAATCGCGGCATCAACTCCATCGCCAATTTCAACCACGCGGCCGACAACTTCGTGGCCGAGAATGAGAGGCCAGTGAATCAGCTTTGCGAAATTCGGCCAGTCTCCCAGCGCGATGTGAAGATCAGAGTGGCAAACTCCGCAGGCTTCCACTTCGATGAGAACTTCACCCGCCGCGGGCGCAGGACGCGCAACTTCTTCGATTGACAGCGGTTTACCGAATTCGTGGAGGACTGCGGCACGCATGGTTTTCGCGGCGCATTATAGCCGCGGGATGACTGATTCACGACTTATCCGTACGTTGGCGCTCACTTCGCTACACCCCGATTGTGCTATGATTTAGTTTCTACGCGGGCGTTTCTGCGCAGAAGATTTTTCTTCCTCGATCGATTTTGGTCCGGACGCAAACCACTCAAGGGCGTCTCCCTCTGAACGGTGCGGCTGCTGCGGGCCGAATATCGACGCTTGGGACCACGGGGAGTTATGGCGACCACTATCGAAATTCCACTGCGAAAACGCGAGGTTTTGGACCGCGCGGTAATCCGGTTTTGCGGCGATTCCGGCGACGGAATGCAGATTACCGGAAACCAGTTCACGAATACTGTGGCTCTGTATGGAAATGACCTTGCGACGTTTCCCGATTATCCCGCTGAGATTCGCGCTCCTGCCGGCACGCTGCCGGGAGTGAGCGGTTTCCAAATTCAATTTTCCGCGACGGATGTTTTTACTCCGGGAGATTCCGTGGATGCGCTGGTGGCGATGAACCCGGCCGCGCTGAAAATGAATATCGCGGACCTGAAGAAAAACGGAATCCTGATCGTCAACAAAGATAATTTCCGCGAAAACGATTTGCGCAAAGCGCAGATGAAATCGAATCCGCTGGAAGATCATTCGCTGGATGGCTACCGCGTATTTTCCGACGGACTTGACGAAACTCACGCGGCTCGCGCTGCAAGAACTTGGACTCGACGCGAAGAGCATGGACCGTTGCAAAAATTTCTTTGCGCTGGGCATGTGCTATTGGCTCTACAACCGTCCGATGGATTCCACGCATCGCTATCTGGACGAAAAATTCGGCAAGAAGCCGTTGCTCGCAGAAGCGAATAAACTCGCGATGAAAGCGGGCTATTCGTATTGCGAAGCGACAGAAGCATTTCAAATCAGCTACGAAATTCCCCCGGCGAAACTTTCTCCCGGACGTTACCGGAATATGAGCGGCAACCAGGCGCTGGCGCTTGGATTCGTGGCAGCGGCGGAAAAATCCGGACTGCCGCTTTTTCAGGGCTCTTATCCGATTACTCCGGCGTCGGATATTTTGCACGAGCTCTCCGCGTACAAAAGTTTTGGCGTAACAACTTTTCAAGCCGAAGACGAAATCGCGGCGATCACATCGAGCATCGGCGCGGCTTACGCAGGCGCGCTTGGCGATTACGACTACATCCGGTCCGGGCATGGCGCTGAAAACAGAGGCGCTGGGCCTGGCGGTAATGGTTGAGCTGCCGCTGGTAATTTGCGACATTCAGCGCGGCGGGCCGTCGACTGGTTTGCCGACGAAAACCGAGCAAGCGGATTTGCTGCAGGCGCTTTTTGGCCGCAATTCTGAAGCGCCGATTCCGATCGTCGCTCCGGCAACTCCGGGCGAATGTTTCTGGATGGCGCTGGAAGCGAGCCGCATCGCGATCAAGTACATGGTTCCGGTGATTATTCTTTCCGACGGATATCTTGCGAATGGCGCGGAGCCGTGGCGGATTCCGCACGTCGACGAGATTCCAGATATTCCCGTGAAGTTCATGACCGACACCGAAAGACTATCATCCGTACTCGCGCAATCCCGATACTCTCGCGCGGCCGTGGGTTGTGCCCGGCACGCCCGGACTTGAGCACCGTATCGGCGGCCTCGAAAAACAGGACGTAACCGGCAACATAAACTACGAGCCGCTGAACCACGAAAGAATGGTTCGGCTGCGCGCAGCAAAAGTGGAAGCCGTGGCGCAGGATATTCCGGACCTCGTTCCTGCCGGCGATCCCGATGGCGATCTGCTGATCGTCGCGTGGGGTTCGACTTATGGAGCGATTACTGCAGCGCTCGCACCGCGCGGAAAAAAGGACATCGCATTGGTCACGTGCATCTGCGCCACCTGAATCCCTTCGCGCGAAATTTGGGCGAAGTGATGAAGCGCTACCGGCACATTCTGGTTCCGGAAATGAATATGGGCCAGCTGAGCTTTGTGCTGCGCGGAAAATATTTGGTGGATGCGCAGGGATTCAACAAGATTCAAGGCCAGCCTTTCAAGCAATCTGAAATCGAAGCAAAGATCGACGAGATTTTGGAGTAACGGCCAAGGAGAATTCGATGTCTACGGCTACTTTACCGCCACCGCTTACGAAAAAAGATTTTCAAACTGACCAGGATATTCGCTGGTGCCCGGGCTGCGGCGATTACGCGATTCTGAGCTGCGTGCAATCCGTATTTCCCGAGCTCGGAATTCCCCGCGAAAAATTCGTGGTGGTGAGCGGCATCGGCTGCTCGAGCCGCTTTCCGTATTACATGAACACCTACGGATTCCACACGATCCATGGCCGCGCGCCGGCGGTTGCCACCGGCATCAAGTTGATGCGTCCGGATCTGGATGTGTGGATCGCGACCGGCGACGGCGACGCGCTTTCGATCGGCGGCAATCACACGATTCACATGCTGCGCCGCAACGTCGGGCCTGAAAGTTTTGCTTTTCAACAACAGGATTTACGGACTCACGAAGGGACAATACTCACCGACATCGGAAGTTGGAAAGAAAACGAAGTCCACTCCGTTCGGCACGGCGGACCGGCCGTTCAATCCGGTGTCGCTGGCGATCGGTGCGGAAGCGACTTTCGTCGCACGTTCCGTGGATGTTTTCCAATCGCATCTGAAAGAAACATTGAAAGCTGCGGCCAAGCATAAGGGCTCGGCGTTCATCGAGATTTTGCAAAATTGCAACATCTTCAATGACGGCGCATGGCAAGACTTGACCGAAAAAGATGCGCGCAGCGAGCACATCATTTATCTGGAACACGGCAAGCCGCTCATTTATGGCAAGAATCGCGACAAGGGCATTCGCTTGAAGGGGCTGGAACTTGAAGTCGTGCAACTCGGCAACGGTACTTCAGAGAGCGATTTGCTTGTCCACGACGAGACTCACCCGCGGCCTGCATACGCCTTCATGCTTGCGCACATGGAGCACAAGCCGGGCTTCCCGACTCCGATGGGCGTGCTGCGAAATTGGGCAGACGTGCCGCCGTACGAACAACTCGTGACGACATCAGATTCACGAGATCACGGCAAAGCATGGCAAGGGCGAACTGCACAAGCTTTTGCACATGGGCGATACTTGGGAAGTGAAAGCCTGAAAAGTTTTGAAAATAGATTGACGTTGATTCAATAATTTCAGCGGCGAAAGCGAAAACGCTCTCGCCGCTTTTTATTTTTTGCTTCCAAATATCTTTACGCGATTCTAATTGACGCCGCCGCGACCGCCCCTTCCACCGCGGCCTCCAGATGGCGCGCGATTCAAATCAATTTCAGTCAGATTTGCTGCCTTCAATTTGGCGTCGAGCGCGATGAGATCCTTCGTTTTCAACTCATTCCAATTCGCCATCGTTTTTGCCATCGTTGCTTGGACTTTTCGGTATGCCATCATCACTTGTGGAGTTGGCGCGGCGTCGCTGCCTTCCATATCACCGAACACGCTGCCGAGTTCTCCGCTGATGGCAAGAAGGCTGGTGGTTTCAGCGGATGGCGCGCCTGTGCCGCTTGAATCGAGAACCGGAGGACATGCCGCCAATCTCATCGGCCTTTTTGTTGAGGCGTCGAGCGATGCATTGAATTCCGCATTTGTAGCGGCGTGTTTTTTCGCGAAGCGCGCGAATTTGCTCGCGCAGATTTCGCGATTCGGCAAGCGCGCGGTTCAATGTCGGTATCTTCGATTGCGCTTCTTGCGCGATCGTAAATTGTTGTTGCAAGATTGCGACCGGAGCTTTCACGTGCGAATCCATTTTCACGATGAGCGGTTGCGTGTAACTCTGGCCGCGACCTTGAACTTCACCGAATAAGTTCCAGGTACGGCCCACAATCCTCCACCACCGCCAAATCCGCCACCACCACCGCCGCGTCTGCCTCCACCGCCGCCCACGCTTGCGTAGTGAAGATCCCAAGTCCAGCGATGCATTCCTGCCTTTGCCGACATAACTTCCGGAGTGCGCAGCCAATACGCAGGAATTTGCTGGGTCGCGGATTCGGAGCTTCCACATGATCGGCGCTGGAATATTTGCGAATTGTTTTTCCCGCGGCGTCAAGAATTTCGAGCGTGACCGCGTCCGATGAATCCGACTTCAAGTAATAATCAATGATCGCGCCGCTCGGGGGATTTTCCGCTTCGGGCGATCCGAATGGCAGCGGCGTTCCGCCGAATCCTCCATTGCGTCTGCGAATTGCAATCGCGGGTTTGAACAAATGTGCAGGCGCATCGGCGAGTTTTGCGCTCATCTGGCGCAGCGCGGAAATATCGTCGAGAACCCAGAAGCCGCGGCCGTGCGTGGCGACGATCAAGATCATCGCCATGAATCGCAAGATCGCGCATGGAAGCGGGCGGCAGATTCAGTTGCAGCGATTGCCAGTGATCGCCATCGTCGAAGGAAACGAAGACGCCAAGCTCCGTGCCCGCGAATAGCAGGCCTTTGCACATGGGGTCTTCTTTCACCGTTCACGTAAACGCCTGCGGGCAATCCATTCGTGATGCGCTGCCAGGATTTGCCGCCATCGCGCGTGCGGTAAATGTAAGGATCGTTGTCTTCCAGGCGATGGCGATCGACGGCGGCGTAAGCTTCATTCGCGTCGAAATGCGACGCCTGCATCATTGACGATTTTGCTCCACGGCGTGAGTTCGGGCGGCGTCACGTTCTGCCACGATTTTCCGCCGTCGGAAGTTTTCTGGATGTAGCCGTCGTCGGTGCCGATCCAGATCAAGTCGGCATGCGCGCGAATCGGCGAAGGCGCGATGGTGTAAATCACGCCGCGCCGTTTGTCCGGAGGCGCGTCGGCCGCTGTGGCTTCATCGAGATTGGGCGGCACGCCGGGATCTTCGCGCGTCAGATCGGGGCTGATTTGCGACCCAGGTATTTCCGCCGTCCAAAGTCGTCTGAACAAAAATTGATCGCTGAAATAGAGCGCGCGCGGATCGCCTTCGGAGAAAACCAGCGGCAAGCGTCCAGGTTTTGCGGAATGGCCCTTTGCGGCTCAGCTCCGGCGAGACGTTGCGCATTTCTCCGGTGATCACATTGCAGCGCATTTGCAACGTTGTCGCCGAAAAGAATTTCGGGATGCAGCGGATCGGGCGCGGTGTAACCGGCTTCATCGCCGGCGCAAATTCGCGTCCAGTCATGAAATGAAATTTCGGAGTGGCTGCTGCGCGTGGGAACGCCCATCGCGCCGCTATCCTGCTGCGCGCCGGTGGCCCAATAAGGAAAGCGGTAATCGGCGGCGACGTGATAGAGCTGCGCGGTCGGCTGGTTGTACCAGGAACTCCAGGTGGCGCCGCCGTCTTCGGTGACGATCGGTGCCTTGATCGCTGGCGAGAATCATGCGCTTCGGATCGTCGGGATAAATCCACAGTTGATGATAATCATCGCCGCCGGGCGCGCCGCTGAATGCCGTCCAGGTTTTGCCGCCGTCGGTGGAGCGATAGAGCGAAGTGTCGGAGACGTAGACGATTTCCGGGTTGGCGGATCGACGACTACGTTGCAGAAATACCAGCCGCGTCCCCAGATGCGCTTCGTCGTCTGAAGTTTTGCGCCACGATGCTCCGGCATCGTCGGAGCGATAGAGGCCGCCTTCTTTCGCATCGACGATTGCGTAAATCAAATTTGAATTCGCTGGGCGCGACGGCGATGCCGATGCGGCCGACGCGCTCGGTGGGCAAGCCGTCGGTGAGTTGCTGCCAGGTGTCGCCGCCATCGGTGGATTTGAAAATGCCGCTGCCGGGGCCGTAGGACGGCGGATAAATCGCTCCACGGCGGGCGGCGCGTGTTCCAGAGCGTGGCGTAAATGGTGCGCGAATTTTGCGGATCGAAGGCCAGATCGATCGCGCCGATGTTTTCGATCTCTTGTAGAGGATTTTTTTCCACGTTGCGCCGCCATCGGTGGAGCGATAGACGCCGCGGTCTTCATTTGCGCCGTAGGCGTGGCCGAGCGCGGCGACGAAAACTATTTCCGGATTTCGCGGGTCGACCAGGATGCGGCCGATCTGGCGCGTGTTATCGAGGCCGATGTGCGCCCAGGTTTTGCCGGCGTCTGTGGATTTATAGATGCCGTTGCCGAAGGAAATTTGCGAGCGCATGTCGGCTTCGCCCGTGCCGACGTAAATTACGTTGGCGTTCGACGGAGCGACGGCAATCGCGCCGATAGATGGCACCGGCTGCGAATCGAAAATCGGCGTCCACGTGCGGCCGGAATTTTCGGATTTCCAGACGCCGCCGCCGACGGAGCCGAAATAAAAAGTGCTGGGCTGGCCGGGCACGCCGGTGACGCCATTCGAGCGTCCGCCGCGGAATGGCCCGATCATGCGCCAGTGCAATCCTGAAAATAAACTTGGGTCGGGTTGCTGCGCAGAGGCGGCCGCCGGAAAAATCACAAGCGCCAACAAGCTAAGGCAGACCACACAAAGGCTGCGCAAATAGCTGCAAATTCTAAACATTTTGATTGTCTCCACTCGCATGCAGCGCCGGCGTGTTTGCTTTCGCGAGGCGCAACAAATTGCAGACGTGCGCGGAGCACGCTGCGTTGCGAACTTTACTACAACTGGTAGGAGTTAGTTGCGTCTGGCGCCGCCGTGAACCTGCTTGCAGATCTTGCACAAGATGGCGGCTTCGGTGTTGTCGACAGTGTGCTTCACGGGTTTGAGTGTTTTTACGTACGAGAAAATCGCTTTGATGTCTTCGTCGGTAAGCCCGCGAAACCCAGCCCACGGCATCAGCTGGTTTAACTTGCGTGCCCGCACGTAGCCCGTTCGAAAAACCTGCGTGAATAGCGCCAAGTCGTAATACGGGATGCCCGATGAGTCCGAAGTGATGTTCGCGGAAGCGACGCGGCCCCACGGGCCCTCAAGCACCTGGCCACCGGCGTAATCCATTCCCGCGATCGGCTGGCCGTGCGCATCTTGCGGAGTATGGCAATCGCTGCAGCCCGCGATGGTGACCAGGTATTTGCCGCGCTTCTCCGGCGTGGAAACATCGGGCTCCGGAACTGGGGCTTCAAGCGGTTGCGGTGCGTTGCGGATCAAATATTTCACCGGAAAAATAATTTGCGTGGGAGGCTGCACTTTGTGAATCGGCGGAATCGAGCGAATGTAGACGATGACCGACGCAAGATCTTCGTCTGACATGCTGCGATAGCCGAGGTAAGGCATCAACGGAAAAAGAGCGCGGCCATCGTGACCAATTCCTTCGCGAATCGCGCGCGCGAGCTGGTCGTCGGTCCAAGTACCCGCGCCGGTTTCCGGATCGGGAGTGATATTCGGCGCATAAAGATCGCCCGGAAGACCGGTGATGGTCAGATGCTGTCCCGCGCCCATCGTGTTCGGAATGATCGGCGCATCGTGCGCGGTCCAATCGTGATCCGCGTGGCAATCGAAGCATCCGTTCACGTGGTTTACGAGATATTCGCCGCGGGCGAGGCGAGCGGGTGTGCTTTCAAATTTGCGATCGGTGAGAGCGCGCGCACTGGGACCGATGAATGGGCCGCCAACTTATCGTGAAGGTGATGACGACGGCGAGCCAACAGCGCGACCACAACGACAGTCCAGATTAGAATTTTGGCGAATTTTTTCATGGTTCTCCACTGCGCGAGGCTGCACCGTCCGCGCCACCTGCCTTCAGTTTCCGAATCATAGAAGCGCGGCCCGTTGCGGTCAATCGTGAATTCCGCGAGACGCGGAATCGTTGCGTCATTGCGCTCACCGAACGCCGCGAGCTTCGTCTATACAATATGTATGAACGCCATATATAATTCGCGGCATCAGCGAGTGGCCGGGGAGCGCACGATGAAGGATTGGCAAGCGTACGTTCGCGAACAACTCGGCGAACTGAATGTTTCTCCTGCGCGTGAATCGGAAATTGTCGCGGAGCTTGCGCTGCAGCTTGAGCAGGCGGCGAATGCGGCGCTTGCTCGCGGCGCATCTTCGGCTGAAGCCGAAGCTGCAGCGATAAAACAATTTCCAAACTGGCGTGCGCTTGCCGAGGAAATTCGCAGCTGCAGAACCTCGGTCTTTGCCGATCGAAGATCGCGCGCCATCGATTTTCGCTGGCACTCTTCACGACTTGAGGCACGCGCTGCGTTTGTTGCGCCGGAATCCGGTGTTCGCGTTGCTCGCGATTTGCACGCTGGCGTTTGGCATCGGCGCAAACAGCGCGATTTTCACGATCGTTGACGCGCTGGCGCTGAAGCCACTTCCCTACCATGATCCCGGACAGCTCGTTTCCATTGAAATGCCGCGAGACTCAGCGCCTGACCGATGCGCAATGGGATCTCGATGCTCGACCTGTTTGATTTTCGCGAGCAGGCGCGACTCGTTCTCTGCTATCGCTGGGATTTCTCCCGTTTGGAACGATGTCGTTACGATTCAGGGAAACGCGGAGCGCCTTCAATCGCTTTATGTTTCTGCCTCTTTTTTTCCGATGCTGGGAGTGAGCCCAGTTGCAGGCCGCTTTTTCACTGCCGACCGAGGACAAGCACGGCGCTGGCGCGAAAGTTGTTGATGCTGAGCTACGCATACTGGCAGCGGCAATTCGGCGGCGATCGCGGACATCATCGGCGAATCCGCTGAATATTCAACGGCAGCTGCTTTCACCGTGATCGGAGTTGCTCCTCGCAGAATTTCATTACCTCGGCGAACCTGTCGCAGGAACGCCGGGGAAAATTGATATCTGGCTTCCGCTGGCCACCAATCAGATTGCGGGACTTCCTCGATACGTGCGATATCTAAAAGTGATTGCGCGGCTGAAGCCCGGCGTTTCGATCGCGCAGGCGAACGAAGAAGTTCACACCCTTGGTCTGGACTCTCGCGAAACAATTCCCCGAAGACGCCGGCCTTATCTACGCGTTGTGCCGCTTACCAAATCAGATCACCGGCCGAGTGCGGCCGATGATGCTGTTGTTACTCGGCGCCGTGGGACTGGTCCTGCGTGATGGCCTGCGCAAATGTCGCGAATTTGCTGCTCACCGTGGCGATCAAGCGCGGCAAGCGAAATTGCGGTTCGCGCCGCGCTGGGAGCTTCGCGTTTTCGGTTGATGCGCCAATTCCTATCCGAAAGTTTTGTGCTCGCGGGCGCAGGAACTCTCGCGGGCATCGCGCTTTCCTTTGCTATTTTGCGCGCGTTGCTCGCGGTGGCACCAATTACACTGATCGAAGGCCGCACAATTTCGCTTGACCGCCGCGCAATTCTTTTCACCATCGCTGCCGCAATCGTAAGTGCGATTCTCGCGGGGCTTCCTCCAGCGTTGCGGATTCTGCGAGGCGATATTGCGGATGGTCTCCGAAAAACCGCGCGCGGCTTCACCGGCGCGCATCATCGCTTCCGAGCTGGCCTAGTGGTCGCACAAATCTCCTTGGCGCTTGCTCTACTGATTGGGGCTGGCCTATTGATTCGCAGTTTCGCGCGGTTGCTCGATGTAAGCCCCGGGTTCGATCCACAGCGTGTCGCCACGGTTACGGCCCTTCTTCCTCCTTCGGTACAAGCGGCGGCACAAGCGCGGGCGATCGATCACGCCCTGCTCGATCGCGTTGCTCAAATACCCGGCGTGCGATCCGTGGGTGCTGTAAGCCGATTGCCATTGCTCGGCAGCAATCTCGGAAGCTGGCTGTGGATCGAAGGCAAAACATTTCCGCACGGCCAAGAGCCAAGCGTGGAATATCGCGTCGCCTCTGGAAGCTACTTCTCAACAATGGGAATTCCGTTGCGCGCGGGACGCGTGTTCGATGAACATGACACCGCGGGAGCCGCGGGGATCGCGCTCATCAACGAAACCGCCGCACATCTGTACTGGCCGGGCGAAAATCCCGTGGGCCAGCGAATCAAACTCGGTCGCGAATCCCGAGAAACAGAATTGGATCGAAGTCGTCGGCGTAATCGGCGATGTGCACCACTTCGGACTGGATAAAGACGTCAGCCCCGAAGTGTATCGCCCGCTCGAATACAGCGCGCTCTATAACCCCATACTCGTGGCGCGACTGGAAGGAGATCCGGCGGCGGCGCTTCAAGCGATGGCTGGCGCCGTTCACGCGGTAGATCCTGGCATGCCCGTGTACGATTCGTTTCCACTTGAAGCGCTGGTCGAACGCTCCACTGCTCAACGGCGTTTCTTGATGCTGCTGCTCACCGGCTTCGCTGCGTCCGCGCTGTTACTCGCGGCGATCGGGATTTACGGAACAATTTCCCAATCGGTGGCACAGCGGACGCGCGAACTCGGACTTCGCATGGCGCTTGGCGCGTCGCAAAATAATGTGCTCGCGATGATTCTGAATCAGGGCTTGCGGTTGGCGTTCGCCGGAATTCTGATCGGAGGAATCGCCGCCGCGGCACTGACGCGATTGATGCGCAGCGTGTTGTTCGAAGTCGCACCGCTCGATTCCGTTGTATTTTCCGTTGCCGCGATTACTCTCGGAGCCGTTGCGATTGCTGCATGTCTCGCTCCCGCGTTGCGCGCTACGCGGGTCGATCCACTTGTCGCGCTTCGACACGAAGAATAATTGCGCTCAATAAATTCGCGTGAAAACAAAAAGGGCGAGCATCGCTTTCGCGCGGCTCGCCCTTTGTTTTTATTTCTGACTAGAGGCTAGTGACGTTCGCCGCCTGCAGGCCCTTGGGGCCCTTGGTGACTTCGAATTCCACGGCCTGCCCTTCGTTCAACGTCTTGTACCCATCCGACTGAATCGCGGAAAAGTGAACGAAGACGTCTTCACCGGACTGGCGCTGAATGAACCCGTAGCCCTTGCTGGCATTGAACCACTTGACTGTGCCTTGTTCTCGCACTGGTAATTCCTCTTCTTAATTGAGCTGCCTGCTGCATCCGTTCCGATCGCTCGGCGCCTCTAGCCGTAAAACAAAAAAAGCGTCGCAAGTTGAGTTACTCGCGGCGCCTTTTATTCAACGAATCTCTAGGTTTCACAGAAGCAACAAACGCAGAGGGATAATACGCGCGTTGCCTGGAATTGCAAGCAAAAAAATCGCTGTCCCGAGGGACAGGCAGAATGCGGGTTCTAGGACTCCGGCGTTACTTAATTTGAATCAGGTTACTCGGAAACTAATGTTCGTGCGAAGCCATCGCAGATGCTGCCGGCGCCTCAAGCATCGGCAAAACGCGATCGCGCGAGGCCAAGAAAGTCCGGCATTTCTTTATGCGAAACCGGATCGGCCGGCGGCAGATGCAGCGTTTCAAAATTTTTGAACGCGCCGCCCTGCTCGATTCGGAAATCCAGGTGCGGACCGGTGGCCAGGCCCGTCATTCCCACCAAGTCCAATTGTTTGCCCCTGCTCCACGTGACCGCCGTTGTGCACCAGAATCCGCGAAAGGTGCAGATACATCGTCTCGTAGCCATTGGCGTGCTGAATCTTGATCAAGTTGCCCGAACCGCCCGAATACCCGGCAAACACTACTCGCCCGCTGCCAATTGATTGCACTGGTGTTCCCATCGGCGCGCCATAATCGATGCCGAGATGCGGCCGATTTTCCTTCAGGATCGGATGGAAGCGCGAATTGCTGAAATGCGAAGTAATAGGCGCTGCAAATTTTAGCGGCGAACGGAAAAACGATCGCTGCAACGCGCCGCCATCGGCACGGTAATAAGCGGGCGCACCAATCGCCATCGTGAAATAGAACCGCTTGATATGGATGGCCGGCGTTATCGTATTCCGCGGCGAGAATTTTTCCGTAGCCCGCACTTTTTCCATCGAGATACGTTTTCTTTTCCACCACCACGCGGAAAGTGTCGCCGTGGCGCGTGTCGGTGTAAAAATCCAGATCCCAGCCAAAAATTTGCGCCAGGCTGATCGCAAGTTCCGGAGATTCTCCCGCGTTTTCCACCGCGCCAAACAGCGAACTATTTACAGTGCCAGACAATCGTGCGCGTTTCCATGTGCGAAGGAATCGTCTGAATTTCCGCATGGAATCCCGAATCGCGCGGTTCCACAGAAAGCAAACGGTCCGCATCAATTTGATACCGCACTTCGCGAAGCACTCCGGTGACGGAGCGGCCCACCGAAAGCAAATTACCCGCGTGAAAATGGCGGGTATCGAATACCGGCGAAATCGAACCGGTGATCGCAGTCGCGGTGAGCGGATCAATTCCCAGCGATTGCAGCGAGCTTTCGAAATGCGCTCCCGATGTCACGCGTTCGCTGCTGAACAGCACAACATCGCGGGCAACTTTTGCAGCTTGCTCGCGCGCGACAATTACTTCGTGCGCGAAAGATTCATCGGCGCGAGTGCGATCGCGGTGCAACACCCAGGCAGCACAGAACGCCGCCGCGATGATTACCGCGGCAGAAATTCGGAAGCGTAAACGCATCGGGAAGTTATATTGCCAGCTCAACGCTGTTGACGGGACCAACGAACGGCGTGGGCTGATGGCGCACATCCGGCATTGCCGAAGCGACAGCCGAATTCTCCGGCAAGTAGCCTTCGAGTTTCAGCGTGTGATACATGCGGCCCGCGATTCCTGCTGCGAATGGACCTTTCACGCGCGAGCGATTGTCCGCGCATCAGAATCACAAGAACAATTCGCGGATTTACCTGATCGGCGTAAGAAACAAACCAGCCGAGTCGCGAAGCTGAATCGGAACAGGTTCCGGTTTTTCCGAGCGGCGATTCGCCATCATGATCGTAGCTCAATCGCGCGGTGCCGTAGAGAACCGCTGCTTCCATACCTTCGCGAATGTCCGAAAGATACGGGCTGATATTGAGCTGGCGTTTCACGCGCGGCTCAAAATCGCGCTGCGCTTCTGCGCTGCGCGGATATTGCAGATAAAACATGGTGCCGCCATTGGCGAACGACGCGACCAGCGAACCAAGCTCGAGCGGCGTCATGTGAATTCCTTCGCCGAAGCTCGACATGCGCGCCACGCCGCCATTCTTCGGCGGTTCGGCAGGGAGCTTTCCGGACTGTTCTTCAGGAATGTTGTAGCCTGCGAGTTCGCCCAGGCCCAGCGTCTGCGCGTAGCGCGACACTGTTTCAAAGCCCATTTGCGAGCCGAGCGTTTCAAAAAAATTATTGTTCGAGTGCGCCAGAGCTTCCGTCAAATTCATGTAGTGGCGCGGCGCGACTTTGATCATCGTGTCGCGCGTGAGAATTCCCTCTTCCAGAGCGCGCGAGCGCAATCGTTGGCTTGATCGTCGAGCACGGGATGAAGCCATCCGAAAATGCCAATTTCTGATTTACGACTGCGAGAATTTTTCCGTTCGAGGGATCAATCGCAACCACTGCGCCATTGTATTTTCCCAGCGCACTAACCGCGGCCGCGCGCACAACTGGATCGTCAAATTGCGTGACGTCGCCGAGGTGGAATCCGCAAAAGTTGGAACACCGTAGAAGTGATGCGTGGTGACGTGATGATGCTTGGACGTGGCTACCTTCGAACTGGCGCCGGGGTTCTTGGCCGACAACACCGGTTGCCACACCATCAGCGAGGAAGCCAAAACTGCAAATCGCACAGAATAGAGTACCGCGTCATAATCACGCACCCAAAAACCCTTCAGAATCTCAATTCACAGTCCTAAACCACACCCTGCAAATCGGTAACCATGGAGAACCGCAGTCTACGATAAACCCTGTATCCGGAGCAATAGGAAAAAGTAGTGTTTTCAGCCTGGTACGAAACGAACACCGGACCTGGAGGGACATGCTTCGCCGCGGTACAGGTAAGCCGGGAATGTGCCGCCATTTATGGACACTGTATTCGGCCTTGGTACAAAAAACGTCACATCGGAATTCAGTGAGGTCGGTTTTCGCCAATGTGCCAGCCCGGTGTTCGGCTAGACTTAGATCCCAACAGACACCGCCCCCCCATTGAGGATCGGCTTTGAAGTCCAACCTCAGCGGAAACTAGCCCGAGCGGACGAGGCCGATTTGCGCCGCTTTGCTGCCGCGGCATGCGCTGCCGGAGCTACTTTTTCGGGGCAGTTTCTCCGGTTCCGGTTCTTTTCCGGCTGGTGCGGCGCCGTACCCTAGCCGGATTCGGAGGTAGTCCGGGCAAGCCGAGATTCTTGCGCAGCGCGGCTTCCAGTTTGTCGCGCATTCCGATGTTTTCCTTAAGGAAAATGCGCGCATTTTCGCGACCCTGTCCGAGTCGTTCGCCGCCGTAGCTGATCCAGGTGCCGGATTTTTCGATCAGTCCCTTGTCCACGCCGAGATCGATCAAGATCGCCTTCGCGGGAGACGCCTTCGCCGTAAAGGATGTCGAATTCGGCTTCGCGGAACGGCGCGGCCACTTTGTTCTTCACCACTTTGCCGCGTGTACGTGAGCCGACAACGTTGTCGCCTTCTTTGATCGCCTGGATTCTGCGAATATCGAGCGGATCGAGGCGTAAAATTTCAGCGCGCGGCCGCCGGTGGTGGTTTCCGGATTGCCGAACATCACGCCAATTTTTTCGCGGATCTGGTTGATGAAAATCAGGCAGGTGCGCGACTTCGAAACAATGCCGGTGAGCTTGCGCAGCGCTTGCGACATCAGCCGCGCCTGCAAGCCCATTTGCGGGTCGCCCATATCGCCCTCAAGTTCGGCCTTGGGAACCAGCGCGGCCACGGAGTCCACCACGATGATATCCACGGCACGCGGACTTAATCAGCGCTTCGGCAATTTCCAGCGCTTGCTCGCCGTTATCCGGTTGCGAAACCAGGAGATTGTCAACATCCACTCCTAGTTTGCGCGCGTAGATGGGATCCAGCGCGTGCTCCGCGTCAATGAAGGCCGCCTGGCCGCCCATCTTCTGGGCTTCGGCAATCACATGCAGCGACATGGTGGTCTTGCCGCCGGATTCCGGTCCGAAAATTTCGATCACGCGGCCGCGCGGGAATCCGCCGACGCCCAGCGCCGCATCCAGCGATGAGCGAGCCCGTGGGGATCACGCTCACCGGCACCAAAACTTCGCGGCTCCCAAGCCGGACGATGGAACCTTTGCCATACTGCTTTTCAATTTGTGAAATTGCGTTTGAAAGATTGGTTGCTTGTTCGTCAGCCATCGCTGTACCTCGAAAGGGGTTTTTCAGTTGCGGTGCGGCAACCGATTTCTTTGCCCTGACCCACTGCCAGGATATTACCAAAGAGTTGGCTGATATGCACTGCAATCTTATGGGCCAAAGAATAGCAGAGAGGCGAACAAAAGGCAAACACTATTTTTGACCTTTTTCCACAGCCCGTCCCTGCGTTTGTCTGTCGCCTGCCGGAACCCGTTATTGCAATCCTCGGTTCACCGCTCATATTTTGTCAAACAGTATCGCTGTTCCCGGCTACATTACCTAAACTGAGTTTCGCCTATGCGCTTGTTGCGTCTACAAGAAGTGCAAGTTGGCTCGAATGACCGCGTGTACCGTCATGCGCGGATCCGTGCGCTGATCGTGTGGCTCGCCGGATTTTCGCTGACCGCTGCGATATTCTTCGAGGCTTACACCAACCCAAAATGGAAGGCCGGATATATTTTCGGTCCATTCCTGCTGTTGTTTGTGTTGCTGACGCTGAAGTTTGTCACCGCCCGTTTTCATCCGTCGAACTGGCTGGTGCGCATGAACGAAACCGGAATCTACGTGCAGTATCGCTCCTATCTGAACTACGAATTGGCTCCAGAGGATCCCTCGGTTGTTTTACTTTCGTTTAGCGAGATCGCCTCGGCCCGCCTGATCAAGGAGCGCGTGGAGAAGCCCGATCCGATGAAGCCAGGGGCTTCGCAAACAACTTTTCTGCGCTATGTCGAGCTTGAGTTGTCGGGCGACATCGCTGCTCTCGTGAGCGCTTTAGGCGACGAACGGGGCGAAAGTGCTCCGATGCAAAAACGCTGGTACGGCAATACGTCGACACTCTATCGCGATTACCCGGTTGCGATTGACACACCGCCCTTCATGCGAATTCGTTGGGATGTTGTGCCTCGCGCCAAAACGTTCCTCGATGCGCTTCGATCGCACACGGTGATCGCTGCCACCGTCTCGCTGACTCAAGACTTCACGCGCTTGGGATCGCTCAGTTCCGAAGAGCAAAAAAAACAATTGCGAGAACTCGCCCAACGCGGCGACATCATCACCGCGAGTTATCTCGCCCAAAAATTGTACGGTGGCAGCCTGGCACAAGCAAAAAACATGGCGGAATCGCTGCAGCGCGAGAAGTAACTACAATATTTTTCTGGTGCGGAGCGGCCTCTGAATTTCGCGGGCTAGCTCTGCGCGTAATTGTAAAATCCGCGGCCGGATTTGCGTCCCAGCCAACCTGCCGCTACAAGTTTTCGCAGCAGCGCGCATGCACGATATTTCGGATCGCCGAAACCTTTGTGGAGCACGTCGAGAATATCGACGCAGACATCGAGCCCGATAAAATCGGCCAGCTCGAGCGGGCCCATCGGGTGATTCATTCCCAGCTTCATTACTTGATCCACGGATTCCGCGGTGGCTACTCCTTCCATCACGCAGAAGGCCGCTTCATTAATCATGGGCATCAAGACACGATTGCTCACGAATCCAGGCGCGTCGTTTGCGGGGACTGGCTTTTTGCCGAGCTTTTCGCAGAGCGTGATTGTGGCGGCGAAAGTTTCGTCGCTAGTTTGGATTGCGCGAATCACTTCCACCAGCGACATCATTGGGACTGGATTCATGAAATGCATGCCGATAAATCGTTCGGGACGTTTTGTTGCCGCAGCTAGCGTGGTCACCGAGATAGATGATGTGTTGCTCGCGAGAATCGCTCTTGCGGGCAATACGGCATCGACTTCGCGCAGGACGGCGAGTTTCAATTCCAGGCGCTCGGGAACTGCTTCGACTGCGAAATCGGCGCGCGCTACTGCGGACATATCTGTCGTAGGCTTAATTTTTGCAAGTACTGCGGGCTTGTCGGCTTCGGTGAGTTTTGCTTTTTTTATTTCGCGATCGAGATTCTTGGAAATTGTTTCGAGTCCGCGATCGAGAAAGCGCTGCTCGACATCGCGCAAAATTACTTCGTAACCGGCGCGCGCGAAAACGTGCGCGATTCCGTTGCCCATCGTGCCTGCGCCGAGCACAGCTACTGTGCGAATCGATTCCGATGCCATACGTCTTACTCCTTAAGGACAGCTGCACTGATTCCAACAACTGAACTCTTCAAGACTGCTGCGATCTTACTGTGGTAAATGCGGCGCCGACAGGGGAACACACAGTGCGCCGCGAATCAAGCGGAGGTAGCTTTCGCGCGAAGAGCGCGAACGATCCGGGATGCGCGCGCAGCGCGATCTTTCGCGACGAGCAGCCGCGACTCTCCGGAGGTCGACGTGAGCAGCCACGAAAATATATCTTCCGCACCCAGCGCTTTGCCTAGCGTACGCGCACGCGCCGCGTCTTCGCCGCGCCACACTTCCACGGGCGAAGCGGCGGATTGCGCGGGCGGCACGCGCGAAAACGGTGGAATCTCCGCGGCATCCGGAGCGGCATCGCTCTCTTCATCATTTCGCACAAGCTCTAGCGGGCGCAAAGCGGCTTCCACAATTTCCTGCGCCGCCGCGAAATCGGGAGGGTACACGCGGACTTCCGAATGGCCGACTCCGTAATAGCTCAGCGACATCGGGCGCGAAAGCGAAGCAGTTAAATCGCGATTGTGAAACTCGAGGTACGGAATGCTCGCGGATTGCAAGGCGCTGGTCACCGTCGAAAATAAAACTGGATCCTGGCCTCGCCAAATCACGACGGCCGGTTCGTGCGAGCGCTGCTGATCAGGTTGGACATCGAACGGAACTTGCGCGGGCACAAGCGTGACTCCGCATTCAGCGCAGCGCGTGAATCCTTCGCGATATTCCGATTTGCATTCAGGACAAATCATTTCAATTCTTAGATGACCTCAATCGTTAGAGCGGTTCAGAGCCTGAAATTTCGCGGATGATTTCGCGGGCGCGATCTACATCTGCCGGCAGCACAAAGATTTCGGTGGCCTGATCCGCTTCAAGATTTGCGATCGGCGTAGCATCGCTACCCATGCTTGCATCGTCTTCCAAATCGCCGCCAATGCGCCAGTGGATTCCATTTTCGCTGAGCGAGGTGATGATCATTTCAGCGCCGTCGTGATCGTCGCCCGTCCAAATTCTTTCCGTCGCATCCACCGGATTCCAGCGATTGGGATCCACGGCGCGGGTGGCAGCGTCGGCTCCCTCTTCTTCCGGAAGCTCATATCGCACATCGTCGTCTGATTCCTCTGCGCTGGGAAGAGGCGCCGAGTCACTTTCCTCGGAAGCGTTCCATCCGAGTGTTTCGCGCGCTTTCTCCAAGTGAGACGGAGGCACCGCAATTTCGTAAGGCGCGCGATAGTTGACGTTGAAAAGAGTGTCTTTGTATTCGATGACACGGAACGGAATTCGCGCATCATCGAGCGTTTTGCGTATCTGCGCCATCATGTGCCCAGGCCCGCCGGACCAGAGCGAGACGAATGCATCGTGCTCGCCATACTCCGGCTCTTGCGGAAGCGCGGCGACGAGATCCACATCGCAATCGGCACAACGCGAGTAGCCTTCACGATATTCGGCTTTGCATTCTGGGCAGAACATTTTGGCGAATTATCGCTCAACCGCGAGCGCAACTGCGTTTCCGCCGCCGAGGCAGAGCGCGGCGATTCCGCGATGCACGTTGCGCCGCTCCATTTCGTAAAGCAGAGTCACGAGAACGCGCGCGCCGCTTGCGCCGATAGGATGGCCCAGCGCGACGGCGCCGCCATTCACATTTACTTTTGCGGGGTCGAGTTTCAATTCGCGCGTCACGGCGATTGCCTGCACGGCGAATGCTTCGTTTAATTCCACGAGATCAACATCGCGGTCGCGATCCCATCCAGTTTTCTTCAGCAACTTTTCTACTGCTTCCACCGGCGCCATCATCACCCATTTCGGTTCCACGCCGCTTACTGCTTGCGCGACGATGCGCGCCATCGGAGTCTTGCCGAGCTGCGAAGCGCACGTGCGCGCTGGTGACGACGACCGCCGCGGCTCCGTCATTTGTTCCCGGCGCGTTTCCCGCGGTGACGGTGCCATCTTTTTTGAATGCGGGCTTCAATTTCGCGAGGACTTCCATGCTGGTATCGGCGCGTGGCGATTCGTCTTTTTCGATTACGATTGGGGCGCCTTTTTTCTGCGCGACTTCCACCGGAATAATTTGCGATTGAAAGAAACAGGATTTCATCGCGTGCAGCGCTTTTTGGTGGCTCTCAAATGCGTAGCGGTCTTGCTCCTCGCGCGTGATTTTATATTTCTCGGCGACGAGTTCGCCGGTCAAGCCCATGTGAAAATCGTTGAACGCGTCCCACAAGCCATCGCGAATCATCGAGTCGATTACTTCCGCGTTGCCGATACGAAAACCATTTCGCGCGCCCGGCAACAGGTACGGACAATTCGACATGCTCTCCATGCCGCCGGCGACGCCGATTTCGATTTCGCCGAGCATCACTCCCTGCGCTGCGAGCGCGACAGCTTTCAATCCTGAGCCGCAAACTTTGTTGATGGTCATCGCGGCGACGCGGGAATCGAGTCCTCCGCGCAGACCAGCCTGGCGCGCGGGATTTTGGCCGAGGCCCGCGGAAACCACGTTGCCCATGATTACTTCGTCCACCGTTTTCGGATCGATGCCCGCGCGGCGCACGACTTCTTTCACGACGATCGCGCCAAGTTCCGTGGCGGCGAGAGACGAGAGCCCGCCCTGGAATTTTCCGATCGGCGTACGAACGGCGCTGAGAATTACGGGCTGTTCGATCTGCTGCTGGGTCACTGCGTCCTCCGAGAGGCTAAGCCAAGGAATTGCGAAATTCGCGCCTGAAAATTAGCTTCTAACCGAGTATAGGCGCGGGGTTGCGGGTGGTCAATTTGTTAGGGAGAAACATGGCGGAACCTGGCGCAAAGGGCGTTTCATTGCTTGGGGACCCCCGAGATCATCCGCACTAGCTCGATTCTGGTGAGCATTTTCGACCGAACATAATCTACCGCTTCCCATTTTGGGACGGTTATTTGAGTGAATTGGGACGGTTATTTGAGTGAAAATGAGGCGATATTTTGCTTCTAAGTCTTTTGTAATGAACACTTACGTCGAATTTTGAGTTAAGTCTTTTAGAATGAACACTTAACTTTTTGAAGGCCTTTTTTTCGGTTCCGGCGAGCGTAAGTCCTTTGTTTGCAGTGCGAAATATTATAGGACATGTGAGGGCAAATTGAGCGGTCGAGCGAACTCGATTCGTCTCCTAGCGTTCCAAAATGGGACTGAAAATGAAAAACCCGGGCTGAGTAGGCGCGGGATGCGGTTCTTCCCTGGTAAGGATTGTCTCATATTCGTATTTTGATGTCAAGAGGAATATTAAATATTCTGCGGTTGCAGGTAGCGTTATATATGGATGCAATACGGAGATATTTCACGGTGACAAATTCTGAGGAATGGGCGAGGCTTGCCCGCTTCGCGGTCGAGCCTCGCCCCTACGAATTTTGCGCAGCACGGTGATATCACGCGGTTGCGCGCGCTTACGTCTCCACTGATTTCATCGCGTCGGCTACGGCTTTAACCACGCGGGCCACGTCGGCTTCGTTGGTTTGCCAACTGCTTACGCTTACGCGCATGGCGCGGGTGCCGCGCCAGGTGGTGCCGCCGAAAAATGCTTCGCCTGAGCGCACAATTTCGGCGATCACTTCGTCGGTGCGGCGGGCGTGATCGGCTTCGGTGGCGCCGGGCGTGGGATCGAGAAATCGCACGAGTCCTTGATTGATGATGGGCTCGGAGATCACTTCGGCTCCCGGCAACGCGCCGATGCCGAGGACGATGGCCTTCGCGTGCTTGCAACATGTGGCGACCAGATTGGCGATGCCATCGCGGCCGAGCTGGCGCAGCGCGGCATAAGTTGCGAATCCGCGCGCGCGGCGCGACCAATCCGGATTCCAATCCATTTCATCGCGCGCAGTTTTTTGCAATTTGAAATAGGGAGCGAGGTAGCACATCGCGGCGCGATGCGGTTCCGGATGCGCGACGAACGCCAGGCCGCAATCCTGCGGAACGTTGAGCCACTTGTGTCCATCGGTGGCCCACGAATCGGCGAGCGTGACGCCTTTGGTGAGGTGCGCGTACGCGGGACTTGCGGCCGCCCATAATCCGAATGCTCCATCCACGTGAACCCACGCGCCGTGGCGCTTCGCAATCGGAATCAGCGTTTCGAAGGAATCGTACGCGCCGCCGTTTACGTCCCCCGCTTGCAGCAGCACTAGCGTGGGCAATTTCGTATCTTCCTTGAGCGCGTGCTCGAGAGTTTCGGCGGCGAGCGCGCCATCATCTCCCGATGGCAGCGAGTGAATATTGTCGAGTCCGATTCCCAGCAACCGCGCGGCGCGATCGAATGTGCCGTGATATTGATCGCTGGTGAGCACGCGAATCTGCGGCGCTCCGGAAAGGCCTTTGCGCTCGACATCCCATCCGCGCGATTCAAGCAGCGCGTGGCGTGCGGCGGCAAAGCATGTGACGTGCGCCATCTGGCAGCCGGTAACAAACGCGAAGCTCGATGCCGCGGGCAATCCGAAAATTTCTTTCAGCCACTCGCCCGCAACTTCTTCCACCATTGCGGCGGCGGGACTTGTAGCGTAGATCGCTCCATTCTGATCCCACGCTCCGGTGAGCCAATCCGCAGCGAGCGCGGCAGGCAGCGAGCCGCCGATCACCCAGCCGAAAAATCTTCCGCCCGCGGAGCCGACGAGTCCGCCGGCGGCATCGCGCGCGAGTTCAGAAATAACTTGTTCGGCGGGCATGCCTGCTTGCGCCAGCGGCTTGAGCAAGTGCGAGCGCAGCGTGCCGACATCTTGCTGCGCGGGAACGGGAGCGTGTTCGAGCGAATCGAGATATTCGAGCGCGGCGGAGTACGCGGCTTGGAGTGGTTTTTCAAATTGTGAGCGATGTGTTTTGCATGGAAATCACTTTACGAGGTTTGGGCCGGCGACATCTATCCGTTTTTAGCGGCGAAGTCGCAGCCTGCAGTACCACTTTGGATGGGGGAAATTTGTAGCGCGATGACAACTCGCTTCGCCCTGATTTCGCCACGCAGCCTGGATAAGTTAGGATGTCGCAAATGTCGCATCTCTTCGACATCGGGCCACTCGACAATGCGAATGCGCTGGAGGCGCAGCGCGCGGAGACGCCAGCGGTTCAGATGAATCCGCAGCAGCGCGCCGCTGTGCTGCATGGCGATGGACCGATGCTGGTGGTGGCGGGCGCGGGCACGGGAAAAACTCGCGTGATTACCGAGCGCATCCGGCATTTGCTGGATACCCAGCCGGATCTCAAGGGCGAACAAATTCTCGGGCTCACGTTTACAGAAAAAGCCGCGGGCGAAATGAAATCGCGCGTGGCGGCAACGGCGGGCGAGCGCGGAAAAAATGTCGTGCTCGGCACATTTCACCAGTTTTGCCACGGCATTCTCGAAGAGTTCGATCCAACTTTGCGCGTGCTGAATCCGGTGGATCACTGGATTCTGCTGCGCCGGAATTTGCGGTTGCTGAAACTCGAACGCTACCGCAGGCTGGCCGAGCCCGGACAATTTCTCGGCGACTTCGTAAAGATTTTTTTCGCGCTGCCAGGATGAGCTCGTCACGCCGGATGATTATCAGCGTTACGCCGATGGCTTGAGCCAACGCGCGAACGATGCACGCGGCAAACGTGAAGCCGACGAAGTTGCAGTGATGGAAGAAGTGGCGGCGCAGCAGCAGGAAATCGCGCGCGCCTATCGCGCCAGCGACACGCTGATTCGCGATGGCCACATGCTCACGTTTGGCACGATGCTGCATGGAAGCGGTGCGGCGCATGGACGCCGATCCGGCGCTCGCCGAAAAATTGCGCACTCGATTTCGCTACGTGCTGGTCGACGAATTTCAAGACACGAATATCGCGCAGCTCGAATTGCTGTGGCGGCTTGCGGGCGAGCATCGAAATATTTTCGCGGTGGGCGACGACGACCAGGCGATTTACAGATTTCGCGGCGCGTCGTTTGGCAGCTTCAAACTTTTCATCGAGCGATTCGGCCAGGGCGGCGTGAATGTTCCAGTGCAGGCGCTTACCCAGAATTATCGTTCCACGGAGCGCATTCTTCGCGTGTCGAACAACATGATCGCGCTCAACGAGCGCTCGGAAATGTTTCCGCCGAAAAAGCTTACGGCGGCGCAGCCGCGGCGGCGAAAAAGTTCGCGTGGCGGAATTGGCGAGCGCCGGGCACGAAGCTCGCTGGGTGGCGGGCGAAATCGCGCGGCTGCACGCGGCGGGCGCAAGCTGGCGCGGATTTGCAGTGCTGTATCGCGCGCACGCGAATCGCGACAAATTAGTGGAAGAGCTTTCGCGGCTTAACATTCCGTTTGTAATTCGCAATCTCACAATTTTCGGAAACGCGATGGTGCGCGACGTGATCGCGTATTTGCGATTGATCGCGACGCCTTCGGACAACATCTCGTTCGCGCGCGCGATGTCGGCGCCCGCGTGGGGATTCACCGCGAAAGATCTGGTGCGGCTCGCGGAGTGGGCGCGGCCTGCGCGCGCTTCGCTCTGGGACACGTTGGTGGAAGCGCTGAAAAATCCGCAGCGCGCGGATTTGCTCACCGCTGGAAATCACGCCGGCGAATTTATCGAGATGATTCAGCAGTTGCGCAAGCGCATGGAACGCGTGAGCGCGTTGCAAATGTTCAACGATCTCGCGTCGGAGCTGGAACTCGGCGTTCATGCCGCGCACGACTACAAGCCCTACATCGCGCGCTTCCGCAATTTGTGCACGAGTGGGAACCGAAGAGCGAAACGCAGCAAGCTCGCGGAATTTGTGGAGTATCTCGATCTTTACGAACAGGCCGGCGGGCAAATCAATCTCGAAGAAGAAACCGGGCAGGACGCCGTGCAATTAATGACGGTACACGCCGCGAAAGGACTCGAGTTCGATCACGTTTTTATTTTGAAATTGACGCAGGGAAATTTTCCGAAGCGCGCTCGCGCGGCGATGCTGGAATTTCCGGACGAGTTGATGAAGGAAGAGCGGCCGCGCGGCGATTTCCACGTGCAGGAGGAGCGGCGGTTTTTTTACGTGGCGCTCACGCGCGCGCGTGCGCGGCTCACGCTCACGGCGATCGTCGATAACAAACGCAACAAGCCTTCGCCATTTCTGGACGACGTGCTGGAAGATCCCGTAATCGCGCGGCGCGATATCGAGCGGCTCGCTCCAAAAGAAGCCGCGGGGCAAAAGGGCGCGGCGGCTGGCGACGCGGCAGATGAAGATGCGCAGAGCGATTTATTTGCGGGCGAGCGCGCGACGGCCCGCGTGTTTTCGCAGATTCATCGCTGGGCCGGAGAGTATCGTCCGCCAATTTCGGAGCCGCTGGCGCTGAGTGCGTCTGCGATCGATTCGTACAATTCCTGCCCGCAGAAATATCTCTTCAACAATGTATGGGGATTGCGCGAAGGTCCGCACGCGGCGATGAGCTTTGGCAACACGATGCACACCACGATCAAACATTTTGTCGCCGAGCTGCGCGGCGGAAGAAAGCTGCCCTTCGAAGAAGTGGTCGCGATTTTCGAACGCGAATGGAATTCCGCCGGCTACGAAGACGATTACCAGCAGGAAGAATATAAGAAAGATGGGCTCGAGCAGCTTCGCGCGCTGCACACTTTTCTGATGGAAGCGGAGCAGGAAGTCCACGATCAGGAAAAACCATTCGAGCTGCAAATTGACGGCGGAATTCTGCTCACCGGCCGCATGGACCAGATCAACCGCATCGGCGCGGGCCAATTTGAGATTGTGGATTACAAAACCGGGCGGCCGAAATCCGCCGATCACGCGCGAAAAGATTTGCAGCTCAGCATCTACGCGCTGGCGGCTCGCGATGTGCTCGAATTAAACGCGATGCGCCTGGTGTTCCACAACTTGAGCGACAACTCCCGCGTGGAAACCACGCGCGACGATAAGCTTTTCAAAAAAGTTCTGGAAAAAATCAACGAGACCGCAGCCGATATTCGCGCGGGCAATTTTGAGGCGAACGTAAATCTGTTTTACTGCAAGAGCTGCGAATTCCGGCCGATCTGCCCCGCCCACGAGCAAAAACTCGTGGTGCTATCCAGCGGACGCTGACCGCGCTGCGCCGGCTGGCGGCAAAGTTTTGGCGATACGCCCCAATCCCAGCAGCGCCAGCTTTTTGCGGTAGAATAATCGTCGCGCGAGATTTTCCGCCGCGCATCTTCTGATTTGCCGGCTGCATCCAAATCGAGCGAAGTAAAATCGGAGGAATTACCCATGCGAGTTAGGCGTTTCGCGGCCGCGGCCGCAATCATCGCAGTTGCCGCCGGCTTAATTTTTTGGCGCGCGCCGCGCGCCGCTGCGCGGGCGAAGAGCCCGCTCAACAAACAATTCCCGGCCAAATTCGAGTCGGCGTCGGCCTCGTAAATATCTATGCCACCGTGCGCGATCATCACAACGGCATCGTTGCCAATCTCGAACAAAAAGATTTCCACATCTACGAGGATGGCGTCGAACAGAAACTTGCGTTCTTCTCCAATGAAAAAACTCTTCCGATCACTATGGGCCTGCTGATCGATACCAGCGGCAGCGAAAAATTCATGATTGGCGAGGAAAAAGAAGCCGCGATTTCGTTTTTGAATCAGGTGCTGAAGCCAAAAGACGAAGCGATGGTGATGTCGTTTGATCTCGACGCGGATTTGCTCGCCGATTGGTCCACCGACACGCGGTGAACTCAATCGCGCCATTCGCCGCGCGCAAATCAACGCCGGCGGCGGGGTCACTCCGGGCCGTTTCCGACTTCAGACAATATCGGCACGGTGTTTCGCGACGCGGTGTATCTCGCTTGCAACGACAAACTTTCCAGCGAAGCCGGACGCAAAGCGCTGGTTATTCTCACCGACGCCGACGATCACGGCAGCAAAGTTTCCATGGCCGATACAATTGAAGCCGCGCAGCGCGCCGATACCGTGATTCACATTCTGCTGGTGTCGCAGAGCCGCTTCACCGCCGATGCCGGCAGCGCCAACAAACTGACCAGCGAAACCGGCGGCCGCGTGATCGACGTAAATAATCCGAACAAGATGCGCGCCGCGTTCGACGAAATTTCAGACGAGCTCCGCAGCGAATACATGCTCGGCTACTATCCCAGCAACGACAAGCACGATGGCTCATACCGCAAAATAAAAGTGGAAGTCACCGACAAGGGCAACAAAGTGCTCTCGCGCAAGGGCTACTACGCGGCGCAAAATTAGCCACCGTTAAAAATTATTTCGCGCAGAACGTTTGAAAACTCGCGACGGGAATATTTCTACTGGCTCGGGCCCCGGTCCGCGGGCGAAGTGTACATGATCGGCGGCACCGCGAAATAACCTTTGCGCGTTCGCACGTCGAGCCCTTTACGCGACGTCACTTCAATTTTAATTTTGCGAAATTTTCCGTCGGCGATCGCATTCGTCGGCGAATACGCCAGCGAGTACTGGCTGCGCAGCTCCACGCCTATATCCAAAAACGATTGCGCCACGTCGTCCACGTGATACGGGAAAAATGCGCGCCCGCCGGTTTCATCCGCGAACGCCTGCAAAACTTTATCGCCTTCGGACTTCATAATTTTGCGGTCCATGCGGTGCGCGAAATCCGGATTCTCTTCGGGAGTGACCCACTCCGTGCTCGTGCTGATCGGATAGATCACCACGCCCGAGCGTTCCGCGGCTTCAATCGAATCGATCCGCGTGTGCGAACTCAAATTATCTTCGCCGTCGCTGATCACCACCAAAATGCGCCGCATCTCCGGGCCGCCCGTTTTCGGCGGTGGCGCGTCAATCAATTTTTTCGACGCCTGAATCACCGCCTCGTACAGCGAAGTCCCGCCGCCGGCACGCTGCGCCTGAATCGTGTCGCGCAAAGTATCCAGGTCGCTCGTGTAATCCAGCACGACTTCCGGATCGGCGTCGAACGTCATCAGGAAAGCCTGGTCGCGATCTTTGCGCATCACGTTGTATAGAAAATCGATGGCGGCATCCTGTTCGAATTTCAGCCGCGGACGAATGCTGTTCGAAGTATCGAGCAGCAGCGCGACGCGCAGCGGCAAATCCGTTTGCCTGCTGAAGAAAAGAATATTCTGCGACTGATTATCTTCCGTCACTTTGAAGTCGGCTTTGTCCAGATCGGTGACGAATTTTTGCCCGTGATTGATCACCGTGAAAAGCACGTTCACCAGTTGCACGTTCTGAATAATTTGCCCGGGCTGTTGTGGCGTAATCGTCGATGGCGGCGCTTGCTGTTGCTGCGGAGGCGGCGGGACTTGCTGCTGCGATTGCGCGCGCACGCCGGAAAATGCGACGGCCAGCGCGAGCGCGCCAACAGCCGCGCTAAGAACGATTCGATTGCGATGCACTGATTTAGCGCGCATGAAAGCCAACCCCTTCCCCGATTTCGTCAATTATATGTAGCCCTTCAAAGCAGCGTCAATCTTCGCCGGATCCGCGCCTGTCGCAGCGCCGATGCGATTCAAATATTCGCGCAGCTCCGAAGCCAGCGGCGCGCGCACTTCGATTCTTTCGCCACTTTCCGGATGCGCAAAAGCAATCCGCGCGGCGTGCAAAAAAGTTCTGCCCAGCGGCGCGATCGGTTTTCCTCCCGCGCGCGCAGCTCGTGGGGCGCCATAAACCGTGTCGCCCACAACAGGATGTCCCAGCGACGAAAAATGCACGCGAATCTGGTGCGTGCGTCCCGTGTGCAGCCGCGTTTCCACCAACGTGAATCCTTCCAGTCGCATCAGCACGCGCCAATCGGTGCGCGCTTCCCTTCCTTCGCGGCGGCGCGTCGTCATTCTTGTGCGCCGCTCCAGGTCGCGCGAAATCGGCAGCGTGATCGAACCCGATCCTTCCGCGATGCGCCCATGAATCAACGCAAGATAAAATTTCTCCACTTCGCGTTGCTCAAATTGTCCGGCAATCGCGCGATGCGCTTCATCGTTTCGCGCCACCACCAGCACTCCCGAAGTTCCGCGATCCAGCCGATGCACAATTCCCGGCCGCACCGTATCGCCGGAATCCGAAAGGCTTCCCAGCCTGTGCAGCAGCGCATTCACCAGCGTGCCGGTGGTCTGCCCCGCGCCCGCGTGAACGATCATCCCCGCTGGTTTATTCACCACCACGAAATCGTCATCCTCGTATAAAAACTCAATCGGAATATCTTCGGCCACCGCGATCAGCGGCGGCCGCTCGAGCACTTCCACCTGCACGCTTTCGCCTTCGCTCACCCGGTGTGACGCGCGAAGCTCACCGTGCGCAGCGCTGCCTTCCACGCGTACCCGGCCTTGCTCGATTAATTCCTGCACGCGAGTCCGACTGAGCTGTGGCAATTGAGAAGCTAGATAGCGGTCTAACCGTTGCCCGGCGTTTTCCGCGTCGACACGAAAATTCTCCACGTGACTGCTATTGGATTCTTGGCTCATGCGGGGAACGCGCTAACTTTCAGGCGCCACGTCTTCCTGCTCGGGGGTCGCGCTGTAAAAAATCAGCTCGATGCCCACAAGCACCGTGCCGATGGCGATCGCCGAATCCGCCACGTTAAACGCGGGCCAGTAATGTTCGCCGATGTGAAAGTAGAGGAAGTCCGTCACGCTGCCGTGCAGCAGGCGATCGTACAAATTTCCCAGCGCGCCGCCCAGAATAAATGCCACGCCGGCATTTGCGTGGCGCCGCCCCGCTTTGCCGCTCACCAGCAGCCACGTAAGCAGCAGGCAAACAATAATCGTGATGAATGAAAGCACCGTCGCGACCGTGCGCGATGGATCGTCCGCGAAAAATCCAAATGCGATTCCTGGATTCGCGGCGTGTACAAAAGTAAAAATCGCTGGAATCACTGGATGGAAATATCCCAGCGGCGTCAGCGTTTCCACCAGCGTCTTCGACGCGCGGTCCAGCAGCAAAATTCCGGCGACGATTCCCAGCCAGCCCAGCCGCCGCTGCCTCATGACCCCGCGGCTGTACTCAGCAGCGCTTCCACTACGGGCAGGCATCGTTCGCAAACAGTCGGAAATTTCGCGCTCTCGCCCACGTGCGTTGAATACGTCCAACATCGCTCGCATTTCGCGCCGTCAGCGCGCCGCACCGCGATTTTCAATTCCGCGATGCCGGGAGCTTGTATCGCGTCCGGCGCGGCAACTTCCACTACGCTCACTTGCGACACGATAAATAACGCCGGCAGCCATTTCGCATACGCAGCAAGAGTTTTGCCCAGCGCGCCATCCCCGCTCAATTCCACTCGCGCCTCAAGTCCGCTCGCAATTTGTTTTGCGTTGCGCGCCGCTTCCAGCACTTTCAACACTTCGCCGCGCACCGCCGACAATTTTTCCCACGCGGCTGTCGCCTCCGCGCTCAATCCCGTTCCAAGCGCTTCCGCCTGCGGAAACAGCGCCGCGTGTACCGTCGCGGGCTCGCTCTTCGCCTTCGGAAAATATCTCCACACTTCCTCGGACGTGAAAACAGTAATCGGCGCAATCAATCGCAGCAGCGTATCCGCAATTTTCCAAACCGCGGTCTGCGCCGAACGCCGCCCTTCCGTTTCCGCGCCAAACGTGTACAAACGGTCTTTCAAAATGTCGAAGTAAAACGCGCTCAATTCCACCACCGCGAAATCGTGCAGCGCGTGGTACACGCGATGAAATTCAAACGCGTCATAGAACGCCCGGCACTCGCGCGCCAGCGTCGCCGTGCGATCCAGCATCCACCGGTCCAGCTCCCACATTTTTTCCGCGGGCACCGCATCGCTCGCCGGATCGAAATCGTACAAATTGCTCAACGCATAGCGGAACGTGTTCCGGATTTTCCGGTACGCCTCCGACAACTGCTTCATCACATTTTCAGACATCCGCACATCGGCGGTGTAATCGTGCGCCACCACCCACAGCCGCAACATATCCGCGCCATATTTGTCGCAGATTTCACTCGGCAGCACGATGTTCCCTAGCGATTTCGACATCGGCCGCCCGTGTTCATCCAGTGCCCAGCCATACGTCACCACGTGCCGGTACGGAGCGCCATCGCGCACCGCCGTCGCCACCAGCAGCGAACTGTGAAACCATCCGCGAAATTGATCGGGGCCTTCCAAATAAACATCCGCGGGCCACGGAGCCTCTTCCGTCCCCAGCACCGCAAGATTTGATGACCCGGAATCGAACCACACATCCAAAATGTCGCTCTCCTTCCTCCACTTTGACGCGCCACACCCGCATTTCGTACCGGCCGGCAGCAATTCTTCCGCGCTGTGGTTATACCAAGCGTCAGCACCCTCGCGCTTGAACCACTCGATCACATTGCGCAGCACCGGCACATCGTCAAATAATTTTCCGCACGCTTCACAATAAAAAACCGGAATCGGCACACCCCAATATCGTTGCCGCGAGACGCACCAGTCCGGCCGCTCCGCGATCATCGAATACATCCGCTGTTCGCCCCAGCTAGGCGTCCATCCAATCGCGGGAATTTCCCGCAGCGCGCGTTGCCGAAGCGTCGCGCCGCCGGGATCTTTTTTCGGCACGCCATCCAACTTGATGAACCACTGCTCCGTCGCGCGAAAAATCACTGGCTTGTGGCATCGCCAGCAATGCGGATAGCTGTGCGTCAGTTTTCCTTCGGCCATCAGCGCGCCGTGCGATTTCAGTAATTCCGTAATTGGAGCGTTCGCCTCGAAAACAGTTTTGCCTTTGTACTCCGGCAATCCTTCCGTGTAGCGCCCCTGATCATCCAGCGGCGCAACCGTTTCGATTCCGTATTTCTGCCCGGTCACGAAATCGTCCGCGCCATGCCCCGGAGCGGTGTGCACGATTCCCGTTCCCTGCTCCAGCGTCACATATTCCGCCAGCACCGCGGGCTCGCGACGATCCAAAAACGGGTGCGCGAATTTCAACTTCGCTTCTTCAATTTGCCGGCCCGTATACGTCGCCAAAACTTGTTTCACTTCAATTCCGCAAGCCGCCACCACTCCAGCCATCAAATCGCGCGCCATCAAATACACCGCGCCATCCGTAGCTTCCACCGCCGCATATTCCAGGCTCGGATGAAACGCCAGCGCCATGCTGTGCGGAATCGTCCACGGAGTTGTCGTCCAGATAATCGCGTACGCATTTCGCCCAGCTAATTCGCGCGGCACTGCGCCCGCATCTTGCGCCAGCGCAAACCTCACCCAGATCGAAGGACTCGTGTGATCCTCATATTCCACTTCCGCTTCAGCCAGTGCCGTGGAATCGTAAATGCACCAGTACACTGGCTTCAGCCCGCGATACACATATCCATTTTCCAGAATCGTCAAAAACGCATTCGCGATGCACGCCTCGTAATCCGCGTCCATCGTCAGGTACGGTTTTTCCCAACGCCCAAAAACTCCCAGCCGTTTGAAGTCGCGCCGATTTTCATTTACATAACGCGCCGCAAATTCGCGGCACATCGTTCCGAAATTCGCTCGCGCCCACAGCACCCTTGCGCCCCAATTGTTTTTCTACTTGAGTCTCAATCGGCAGCCCGTGGCAATCCCATCCCGGAATATACGGCGAGCGAAATCCGCTCATCGTTTTCGATTTCACCACCAAATCCTTCAAAATTTTGTTCAGCGCCGTCCCCAGATGAATCGTCCCCGTCGGGTACGGAGGCCCGTCGTGCAGCATTGACACCGGAGCGCCAGCCCGCGCCTCCTGAATCTGCGCGTAAATTTTTTCGCTTTCCCATCGCTCAAGCTGCGCCGGCTCCGCCTGCGGCAAATTCGCCTTCATCGGAAATTCCGTCCGCGGCAGATTCAGCGTGCTCTTGATGTCACTCGGTTTAGACATGGATTTTTTGCGCCGTCACCACACCCAGGTTGTAAGTTTAGACGCGATCCGTTCGCATCGCTTCGCGAACTCGCGCAAATCCTGCAATCTGCGGATAACCTTTCTATCGCTTCAAGGCGTCTATGCTACCAATGAACGCACACCAAAGTCACTTGAGTGGCGCAGGCACTCCTGCCTGCGCGCTTTTCTTCTCCAAAAAATCTCACCCAAGTTCTCGCCGCGTCCCGGAAGTGGCGCAGGCTCGCGTTCGACATCATGTTCAGCCACGGGTGAGTCCGCAATCCCAAACTCTCTGGAGGTTTCGATGTCACACCCGGCCTCGCAACATTCGCACGAATCACGCGACTCGCATGACCTGAATTCTCAACTGGCTTTCGCCGGCCCCCGTCTAAATCCATCGCAATTCCTAGCCAAAGACGAAAACTTCAGCCGCTCTCAACTAACTTCCATCCTCGTTCACTGCGCGGTAGTAACAATTATTCTGATCCCGCTATTCGCTCGCGTACTTCCCCCGCCCCACTCCCCCGCGCCGCACACAGTCGATCTCTACGTCCCGAAAATCACCGACTACCGTCCTCACACAACGGCCTCACTCGATCCCTCTCGTGGCGGCGGCTCCGGCGGCGCTCAGGACCCGCTTCCGCTGACAAAAGGAATGTTGCCCCGGTTCAGCCCAAATCAAATCGTAGCTCCCACCATCAATCAAAATCCAAATGCCGCACTGCAAGTCGAGCCTACATTGCTCGCCACAAAGTCATTCGAAATCCCGCAGGAATTCGCTCCCAACTGGGGCGATCCCAACGCAAAAGATTTCAACAATTCCCGCGGACCAGGCGATGGCCCCGGCATGGGCAATCATCACGGTAACGGAATTGGCGATGGTCCCGGTGGCGATGGCTACGGCCCTGGCAACGATGGCCTCGGCATCCAGACTCCGGGCCAGAAGGGCGTCTCCTATCCCACCTGCGCGTACTGTCCCCGCCCCGATTATTCCGACGAAGCCCGCCGCGCCAAATATCAAGGCACAGTAATTCTCAATCTCGTAGTTCTTCCCGACGGCCGCGCCACTTCAATCGAAGTCCTGAATTCTCCCGGTCTCGGCCTCGACCAAAAAGCTCTCGAAGCCGTCCGCACTTGGCGCTTCACTCCAGCTCACGATGCCTCCGGCAAACCAGTAGCCGCCCGCATCGCGATAGAGGTAGTCTTCCAACTCTTCTAAATGTTTTTCGCACATGCAGTCCGAAATGGGCGCAGTTACCGTGCTCTGCGCCCTCCGCGTCTCTGCGGTAAACGCCGTTGCCGATCTCTCTTCTCTGCTTCCCTGCCTCTCTGCCTCCTTGCCTTTTTGCCTCGTCACTCTTCTCTCCGTTGGAACCCGCTCCCGTCAATCCGCGTCTAACTCTATGTTAGAATATTCCTAAGCCCAGAGCCCCGGAGGCATACAACAGTTTTCACCGCCCCTGAATCATAGGTTTAGCAACTCGGCGGGGGACCGTATCCGAACTTATGCTCACTCTTAGGCCGAAACCCGATCCTAACGAACCGAAGCCGCACATCGATCTTCCGGCCGGTTCTTCTTCACCCACTCTGGGCGCGAAACCCCAACTGATGACGCAGGGTTTCTTCGCGAATCTCAAAGATTACCTAACTGAGCGCGCTGTAAAAGTGCAGCCAGATTCGCAGGGCGGCGCATTCCAAATCGCGAAATTTGACGATGGTTTCATCGCCAATCTCAAATCCGCCTTTCATCGCGGACCAAAAGTTTCCGATCGCGATGCCTCTTCTCTTCGCGGCGCCAATTCACCCGGCATAAAAGTCGAATACGTTCCGTTTTACAAAAGTTTCTTCCGCAATATTCGCGACCTGATCGCGCCGCCAAAACTTCCGCCTCTCGAAATCACCAGCGAGCCGGTAAAAGTAAAAGACATTTGGTCCAAAGACGAGCTCTTCAGCCGCTCGCAATTAATTTCAATCGGCGTTCACGTCGCCGTCGGCGCCTTGCTCATCATTCCGATTCTTCGCGTCGTCACCACAGACGTAAAAGCCGTCGACAAGACCAGCATCCTGATCACTCCGATCGACATCTCGCCTTACCAGGCCAAGCTTCCCGCTGCTGCAAAACAAGCGCACGGCGGCGGCGGTGGCGGCGAACACAACAAACTCGAAGTCACTCACGGAAAACTTCCCAAGTTCAGTATGGCTGCGCAACTCGCGCCTCCGGCTCTGCCGCGCAACATGCATCCGGCTCTGGCGGTTGTTCCTACATTGATCGGACCCGATCAGATTAAAGTTCCCAACATCAATTCCGATCACTGGGGCGATCCTCTCGCAAAATTTGATAATGGTTCCAACGGACAGGGTTCCGGCGGCGGTATGGGTTCCGGCTCTGGCGGTGGAATCGGCAGCGGCAAGGGCGGAGGTCTCGGCCCCGGCGAAGGCGGCGGCACCGGCGGCGGCATTTTCAACGCAGGCACCGGCGGCGTCGGCAATCCCGAGTGCATGTACTGCCCGCGTCCCGATTATTCCGACGAAGCTCGCAAAGCCAAGTATCAGGGCGACGTTCTTCTTAGCGTAGTTGTATTGCCCAATGGCAAAGCCAGTGACATCGAAGTCATCAAGAGTCCCGGCATGGGCCTCGACCAAAAAGCCATCGACGCCGTAAAAACCTGGCAATTCAAGCCAGCCAACGGCCCAGACGGCAAGCCCGTAAAAGCCCGCGTTTCAGTAATCGTAACCTTCCAACTTTTCTAACCGGGTGCCCCAGATATCGCCGGGCGAGTCCCGGCGATATCTGGGACCGCAATCATGGCCAAGCAGACCCCGAAAAATGTAAGAACGCACAAATCCCAACCGGTTTGACAACTCCACCCCACGACAACGAGTCGCATCCGAAAAACCAATTCTCCGTGTCTCAGTGGTGAGCGCACTCGAATTTGCCTTCCCCCTCCGTCACCAATCCCATCCTCGCACTGTCATATACCTAGCCGGGTGCCCCAGATATCGCCGGGCGAGTCCCGGCGATATCTGGGACCACCATCACCACCAAGCAGACCCCGAAAAATGTAAGAACGCACAAATCCCAACCGGTTCAACAACTCCACCCCAACAAAACTCATCGCAATCCCAAATCCAATTCGCCGTGCGGGCTGTGTCTCCGTGGGCAGCGCCGTTGATTTTGCCTTTCCCCCACACGTCACCAATCCCCACCTCGCACTGTCATATACGTAGCTCGTGTACGCCACACCGAGCCGGCCAAGTCCCGGCCAAGGAGATCCCTCTTGCTGCGAACTCTGCTAATCATCATTCTGATCCTGATGTTGCTAGGCGCGCTACCCTCGTGGGGTTACAGCCACTCCTGGGGCTACTACCCCAGCGGTGGACTCGGCCTAGTCCTTCTGATCGTGATCCTAGTCCTGGTATTCGGCGGCGGCCGCCGCAACGTAGCCTGACACAGTGGCACCGGCATTCTGCCGGTGCGCTGTCGCCTTTTATCTTTTAATCTTTTGACTCGCCGGGTGCCCCAGATATCGCCGGGCGAGTCCCGGCGATATCTGGGACCACAATCACCACCAAGCAGACCCCGAAAAATGTAAGAACGCACAAATCCCAACCGGTTTAGCAACTCCACCCCATCACAACTAGTCCCATCCCAAGACCAATTCTCCGTGTCCTGAACCCGCCATAGCCTTCGCAAACGCGAAGGCGACGGCGACGGCGGGCCGTGTCTCTGTGGTGAGCGCCGTTGATTTGGCAGTGGCCGTAGCCTCCCCTCACCTATTTCCGCACTTCCCCCACCCTCTTCGCCAAACCAGCGTCAAACATCGCCCCATAACTCAAATACTGATGCACCACATCCCGCGGATATCGAATCTCCACGCTCTTCACTTCCCCGTTCGCACCAGTCTCAGCTTTCAACTCCGCATAAATTCCCGCGAACCCTGTCGGAAGATTCAGCGCGCGGAACCGCGTCACGATCTGGTCCCTAAGCGCTGGATCAAAATGCACTCCATACTTGTCCACCAGCGCTTTGATCCCGTCGTAATCTCCCTCCGCTTTGCAACGCATCAATTCCGCCAGCAGCATTCCCACTCCCTGATGCATTTTTTGGTAGTCGGCCACGCGAATATAAGTTTTTCCATCTCGATCAAATTGTTCGATCGACCCCGGCACTTTGTCCTGGATGTATCGCACAATCATTTGCCGGTCGCGCTGATGGTCTTCTTCGATGCTGTCGCCGCGCGGAATTTGCCGCAGTTGTATCAGCGGAGCGATCGTCTCGCTGTCATACATCGCCTTCGCCACTTCGTCTTGATTCGAAACGAGATTCAATTCCTTTAACTTCGGATCCCACGCGTTCCACAGAGCCATCAAGTCCGCACGTCCCTCTTCCATCGTCGACGAATATTCCTTCAAAAAATTCTCAGTGCTGTTTGTCACTCGCTCGGTCAACTTGCCGGACCCGTGTCCAATCACCTCATGCAGCGCAGTCAATAAATTCCCGGCCTCTTCTCCATATCGCGCGCGACGCTCCGCAATCTCGGCGTTCGCCGCGAATTCCTTCGTAGCGCTCGATCCACTCGCCTCATTCAACGCTCTGCTGCTGCTGGTAAATAGAAAATTCTTCGTCCCGTATTTCTCGTGAATCTCATCTTCATTCGGCAGGTTGTCGCCCACCACTCCCACATTGAAATCCCCAGTCTCAATCAGGATCTCCACCGCCTTCACCACGGGTGCATGGAACGTCTTCCGTTTGTATTTCGCATCCCACGGCGCGCGTTGCTCGAAGTAATCCGCATTCTGCGCTAGCTTCACCATCACATCCGTCACTGCTTTATCCGTGATCGTCACAAAACTCGCCGAACTACCCTTCGCGCCGCGCGCATCGCGATAGACCTCGATAAATCCATTGTCGAAATCCACATTCGCGTCGTCTTGCACCCAGTCCGTTCCATATCGCACCCAATCCGCATACTCTCCCGTTTCGTAATATCGCTCCAAGTCTGCGATTACCTGCGCTTGCTTCGCATCCGCATACCCTCGCGCTTTCTCGAGACATTCAATCGCCTTCTTCAAATAAACCGCATAGAGCCCCGGCGCAACTTTTCCGTCCGGAGTCCCCGCTCGATAAACAATCTCTATCAACTTTCCGTCCGCGCCTTTCACCACCCGCGAATTCAGCGGATGCTGCTCTTTGAAATCTTTTAAATCCGCGGCGCTCAGTCCCTGATAAAAAGTATTTGAACTCGCCTGCACTGTATCTTTCCCGCCCGTGGGACTCTTCGCCGTGTCCATCGGCTCAAAATTCGCATCGAAGAACGCCGCGCGCAGCGCTTCCACTTCCCGCTTCACTTCATCCGCTGAAGCGAGCGGCCGCAAATCTCCATACGCCGTGCGAAACGCGCCCGCACGCTGCGCGCCGAGCGCTGCATCCTGCAATTCCGCTGGCGTAAATGTCGGAACAAATTTCTGCGCGGTAGTTGAGTTGTGGTTTCCGCGATTCGCCCAAAACAATTTCGTGAATTCCGTAATCTTGGCAAACGCCGCCGGATCTCCGCCGTCGTGATACGCCATAATTCCTTCCAGCAATCTCTTCTGCCGCAATCCATACGCGGAAAGCTGGTCGTAAATAATCGGATCGATCGCGATCGATGCCTCCCTAATCCAGTAAGCCATCACCTGCTGCTTCGGAGTCAGCGCCTTAAAACTGTCAGCCTTCAGCTGAATAAACCCAACATTCCCAGCCCGCTCAATCAAAACCGAATCAGGCTCCGCGGACTTCCCGTTCCCCACCGCAACCACACCCGCCCCCGCAATCAAAATCCCCGCACCCAAAATCCCAATGAAACTCTTCAACGAATCAGACACCATTCCAAGTCTCACAATCCCTCCATTACCACCCACTCCGACGTCATGCCGCCCATAATACAAGCACCCGCGGCCACCCCCACCACCAACTTCCCACTTGACAAATATTATCCCCCATGTAATCTTATGAACGGAGCATCTCCGCGCCCGAACCCCCAAGGTTCGGGCGTTTTCTTTTGTGGCACAGGCTCTCAGCCTGTGCGCCGTTGCCGTTGCTTCTGACTTGACGGGGTGCCGCACCCCTAGGCTTTTGGGTGCGGTTCTTGACCCTGTTTTTGACCCAGTTTCGTCTTTTTCTTTGCCCTTTCCGGGTGCCCCACGTTTCGTCCGGCCAGTCCGGACGAAACGTGGGACCACTCACATAACTAAGCGGAGCAATTCCAATGTCAAAACGCACCAAGGTAACCCGGTTCAACAACTCGACCCATGGTCCGAATGTAGTCCCAAAATCACCAAAAACACCCCGAAAACGCACCTAACTCCTTTCCTTTCAACAACTTTTTAGTAATAGTACTAGGTAACCCCAACAGAATCATCACTTTACAAAAACAACCCCCAAGGGGGTCAAAGGAGAATCTATGTCCATAAGCCGTGCAAAATCATCAACTTCCAAGAAATCAACCCGCGTTCGCACCATCCACCAACCCTTCCCGCAAGACCATCTCTGCCGCTTCCTCCTGTCAGGTAACCGGCGCTGCCAACGCGTCCGCGGCTGCACCGGTTCAGGACTCTGCATCCTCCACGATCGCCAGCTAATGCAACTCCGCGACGCCGAATCCAGGTCCTTGGGCGATGCAGCTCTAGGCAAAGTCACCGACTTCAATTCCGCCATAGCGATCCACGCCGTCCTCTCCCGAGTCGTCATCCTCGGACTCCAACGCCGCTACACCACCAAAGAAGTCTCCGTCTTCACCTATGCCATTCAATCCCTCCGCCAAACGCTAGACGAAGCCGCCTACGAAATCCGCCACCACCTCGGCCACGACTCCCGCGACCACTACGTAGGCCAAGCCATCGGCAAAGAACCCTCTCTCCGCCAACCCCGCCAACGCAGATCAAAAGAAGCGCCGACCCCGATCGTAAGTGCGTCCGACAACGAACCCGTAGCGGCCGCGCAAGCTGCCGTAGGGGCTGGGCTCGAACGCGAAGCGGGCGAGGCCTCGCCCACCGCCGCAAGCGCAAATTTCCCACCGCCAACCATCATCCCCACAATGCACACCGCCGCACCCGCCCCAACGCCAATCGATCCAATCGAATCCGCAACCGCGCTCACTTCAATTCGCACGGGCCTCGCATCCGTCAGGTCCCACATCGATTCCGTGAAAACTTCCCTAATCTCCGCAACATCCAGGCTAGGCGCCGTAGGGGTAGGGCTTGCCCTACCCACCGACGCAAGAAAAAATTCCGCGCCAATCGCAAAATCACACTCGCCAGAAACTCCTTCGACTTCAGCTGAAGACCCGAACCCGTCGGCGGCGCAACTCCCATCTCGCACAAAGGCTGCCTGCGCCTAAGTTCGGAAACGAATTCCCGCGAGGCACAATCGATGAGCGCTCAAGAAATTCGCCGCAGACAACCAATCGCGCGTAACGTCGCCCGTTCCCTGCCTCCCTGCCTCCTTGCCTCCCTGCCTCTTTGCCTCCTCGCCTCCTACCTCCCCGCTTCTTCTCTCTTGTTATCGTCTCCGACAAAACCCATCACCAACCCGCATCGCCCCGCGCGCCGCTTTGCTACGATTGATTCATGTTCACCCGCGCCAAAAATCGTTTGTCGAAAATTCTCCGCGCCACAATTCCGGCCGCAGTCATCTCCATTTTCGCGCTTTCACTTGCGTCCACTCTCGCGGCACAGCAACAGGGTTCTCTCAACGCTTCCGTCCGCGTCACAGCGACTGCGGGCGAACCCGAACCCGCTCGCGGTATCACCCTTTATCTTTTGCGAAAAAGTTTTGAAGATATCCGCAAAGAAGCTGACGCCGCCGAGCCAGCTCTCGATATGAACGCCTTCATCGACAAGCTCGAAGTTTCTCCCGCTCTAAAAGTGTGGATGAGAAAACATCAAAATGGTTGAGCTCTCCGGCCCCGCATTTCCGAAAGCTCTTACCGCCGACGATATTTTTCAAGTCAAGGAATTCAGCAGAAGCATTCGGCGCTCGCATCAATGGCGATATCTCCGTCGATATTCCCACCGCCAAATATCTGAAAGTGAATCGCCAGAAGCAGCCGGAAAAATATCAGCAGCTTCTCGACGAATACAATAAGCAGCTGCGCACAGTGATCGCGTTGCACCCTGAAATTCTGGATTCTCTTTACATGGCGCTCGATCAAAATAATGTCGATCCCGCTCCGCGCTGGCAAAAAATGCAAATGGAGCGCACCGCGCGCGTTCACCGCCGCGGGCTCGCTCTCGCCGAATCTCGAATATCTGATCACCACCGCCACCACCGATCTCGATGGACGCTGTACTTTCGGCACAGTTCCCGCCGGCGATTATCTGGGTCAGCAGTCTCGAAATGGAAGCCATCGCCGGCGATGCCCACGTCCGCTGGGATGTTGCCAGTCCGCATCCCCGCAGGCCAGAATGCGACAGTGCAACTTTCCAGCATCAACGGCATAGTCCCCGGCCAGTAAAGAAAAGTTGCCAGCCCGACGATGATTACGATTAGCGAAGCAATCGCGAGCCTAAGCGCGACCGATCGGAAAGAACAGTTGTCTGGCGCGGTATTTCTGAATCACGCGGGGAGCGAAATAGCATCGCGAAGTGCTCACGAAGTGGCGCCATGATATTGATTTCGATGTGCTTCTCATTCGTCACGATTTAAACGAACTATCAAAGTCGCTCAAGGAACTTGTCGCGCAAGCAAGAGGGAATATTTTCCCGACTGTCGGAGTTGCTGTCACTCCGGAAACATTCGACCGAATTCGAAATGCGAACGGCTCGCCTAAACTGGCTGATGTTCCGCCGGATCAAGATGCGATCGAATTCGAATTGCACTTTACGGTCGCTTACACGATACCGGTTCGGCTCGACATTCTCACCACGAAGGAACCGGGCGGCAGCGGAGCCATTGCGAAGTTTCTAGCGAAAAACGGGGAAGGAATTCAGCAGGTGGAATATGAAGTTTCAAACGTGGATCGCGTCACGCAAATTTTGATCGAGAAATTCGGGCAGAAACCGATTTATCCAGCAAAACGCCTCGGAGCCGATGGCACTCGCGTCAACTTTTTTCTAGCCGCGCGCTCCGATGGGAAAAAAGTGTTGATCGAATTAGTCGAGCCGGCAAATTCTCGCTGAATATTTTCCGAAAATATTTTTATGTTTTTCCGTATACCGGAATTGCCGCGCCGTGAATCACACGCGCATTTTCCGAACACAAAAATACAATTACTTTCGCGATGTCTTCCGTCTTCGGCCATTGATTGAAATCGGCTTTCGGCATCGCTCGCCGATTCGCGGGAGTATCCATAATGCTCGGCACAATCGAATTCACATTGATGTTGTACGGTTTCATTTCATCGGCGAGTGAATCCCACATCGCCAGCACCGCGGCTTTCGACGCGGAATACAGCGCAGCTCCGGCGGAATGTCCATATCCCGCGCGCGATGCGATGTTGATCAGCGACGCCGCGATTTTGCCGGATCATCACCGGAGAAACTGCGCGAGCCATCGTCCATGCAGCTTTCAAATTTAAATTCATCATCTGCTCGTACGTTTTCGAATCCGCTTCCCACAAATTTTTTCCGCCGGCATATCCGCCGACGGCGACAATCAGCGCATCAATCGATCCGTTCTGCGCTGCAACATCCGCCACAAATTTTTGCGCGGCGGATTCATCGGTCACATCCACTTGCGCGCCGCTTAAATTCGCGCCGGCATCATCCGCGCATCGCGTCGAATTCCTCGCTGATGCTGGTACGTCACCGCGACTCGCGCTCCATCCGCAAGAAATGCTTTCGCAATCGAAGCGCCCAGCGCGCCGGTTCCTCCGGCGACGATCACAGTTTTCTTTTTCACTCCGAATCGGCCATCGAAATTCCTCACTCTCCATTTTGTTCAAGCAGTTTCGCCACCAGCGCTGTCCATCCGGTCTGATGGCTCGCTCCCAATCCCGCTCCGGTGTCGCCATGAAAATATTCGTTAAACAAAATCAAATCGCGCCAGTGCGGATCGTTGCGAAATCGATCCAATCCCGCCATCGCGGGACGAGATCCATCTTCTCTGCCGCAGAAACAAACGCGACATTTTCCGCGAAAGTTCCTGCGCGATCTGCCACAGCGTAATTGCTTTCCCGATCCCGTTGGCATCTCGAATTTCGGTCCATCGCCGTAATACCAGTGAAATTTCTGCAGCGATTCGATCAGCAAATAATTCATGCGGAAACCACACTGGTCCGCGCCAGTTGGAGTTGCCGCCAAACATTCCGGTCCGCGATTCCGCCGGCTCGTAAGCGACTCGCCGCTGCACACCATCAATATTCAAAATGTACGGATGATCCTGATGATATTTCGAAAGCGATCGCACTCCGTGGGGCGAAAGAAATTCGCGCTCGTCCAGCAGATAATGCAGCAATCGCGGCAAGCGTTCGCGATTTACCAGCGACAATAAATATCGCGTGCCTTTCTCAGTCTTCATCGTTTGATCGAGATGATTCGCGATGTCCGGCTGATTTGTCAGGAACCAATCCATGCGCCGGCGAAATTCCGGAAGGTTGTTGATCTCTTCCGGCTCAAGAGTTTCCACCGCGAAGAGCGGCAACATTCCCACCGCTCGAGCGCGTGCGCAAATAATGATGCGATCCATCTGGAAGGTGCAGCACGTCGTAATAAAAACCATCTTGCTCGTCCCACAATTCGATTCCCTCGCCGGCCGCATTATTCATCGCCTGCGAAATGTAAACGAAGTGTTCGAGGAATTTGATCGCCACGTCTTCGTACGCGGGATCTTCCTTTGCAAGTTCCAGCGCGATGCCCAGCATGTTGAGCGCATACATCGCCATCCAAGCGGTGCCGTCCGATTGCTCGAGATGCCCTCCGCCCGGCAGCGGAGCCGAACGATCGAATACGCCGATGTTATCGAGACCCAGAAATCCACCTTCGAAAACATTCATGCCGTCCGGATCTTTGCGATTCACCCACCAAGTAAAGTTGATCAGCAATTTGTGAAATGCGCGCACCAGGAATTTGCGATCGCCTTTGCCCTTCATGCGGCGTTCGATCTGAAAAATTCGAAATGCCGCCCACGCCTGCACGGGAGGATTCACATCGCTGAACGCCCACTCGTACGCGGGCAATTGTCCGTTTGGATGCATGTACCACTCGCGCATCAGAAGAATCAGCTGCGACTTCGCGAATTCTGGATCGATCATCGCGAGAGTGATGGTGTGGAATGCAAGATCCCAGGAAGCGAACCACGGAAATTCCCAGTTGTCGGGAACGGAGAGAACATCGTTGGTGAAAAGTGTTTTCCAGCTGCGATTGCGTCCTTGTTTTCTTTCCGGCGGTGGCGGCGGCTCGCGCGGGATCGCCCTCGAGCCACGTTCTAACATCGTAGTGGTAATACTGTTTATTCCAGAGGAGTCCCGCGAAAGCTTGGCGCATCACGTTGTGCGCGTCGGCGCTAATGTTGTCGCGATACGCGGAAGTGTAGAACTCATCGGCTTCTTTTATGCGTTGCTCAAACAGCGAATCGAATGCTGCGCCGAACGCGGTATCACCTGCGGATTTGCCATTGTTGCGTGGAGAATGATTTTGGATCGCGATCGGTAAATCGCAGACGAACGGTGACGTTTGCTCCCGGCTGAATATCGTATTTGTAGACGGCGGCGGCGCGCGTACCTTCTTCTGCGGGATTCACGGCGGCGGTGTTGCGATTGACGATGTATTCGTTGAACGCATCTTTCACGTACGGAGTGCGATTCTCAGAATTGAAGATGCGGCGGAAATTAGTTTCGTTTTCGGTGAAGAGCAGCGGCGGCGCGCCTTCGCAAATTAGCCAGCGCTTTCCGTATATTTTCTCCTGCGCCTCAAGAACCAGAGCGCCTTGCACGGTTTGCAGCGGTGGCGCAGCGCGCGCGACGCGAGGACGATCAGGGTCTTCGCCCCACGACCAACGATTGCGAAACCAAAGCGATGGGAGAATCCAGAGTGGTGCAGCTTCTGGTCCGCGATTGGATGCGTTGATACGAATCAGGAATTCTTCGGGAGAAGGCTTTGCGTATTCGACCCAGACATCGAAGTAGCGATTCTCGTTGAAGACTCCTGTGTCGATTAATTCGAATTCTGGATCATTCTTGGTCCGGCGGCGATTTTCCTGCACGAGTTGCGCGTACGGAAATTCGGCTTGCGGATATTTGTACAGAAATTTCATGTACGAATGCGTGGGAGTGGAATCCACGTAGAAGTAGTATTCCTTTACATCTTCGCCGTGATTTCCTTCGTGATCGGTGAGACCGAACAGACGTTCTTTCAGAATTGGATCGCGGCCATTCCACAAAGAGAACGCGACGCAAATTCGCTGGTGGTGATCGCAAATGCCGCCGATTCCGTCTTCACCCCAGCGATAAGCGCGCGACCTCGCGTGATCGTGCGGGAAATATTCCCAGGCAGTGCCGTCGGCGCTGTAGTCTTCGCGAACGGTGCCCCATTCGCGCTCGCTGAGATAGGGTCCCCAGCGTTTCCAGAGCGCAGTCTTCTCCAGCGCTTCCTGAAGTCTTTTCTGTTCGGCGTTTAGAGGATTCGGCACGAAGAATTGCTCCGCAGAATTGAAATTGTAATGGTGAAGACTACAACGAAGGCGCGGGATTTGCGCCCATCTATCAGATGCACGAGAACGAGTTTTCAGTATGCGGCGAAATCGGAGGAAATGCTTTGGGGGATTTGGGGCGCGCGCGTGTGATGCCCGACCGCAAGAACGCAAAGCAAGGCTCACCACAGAGACACAGAGAACACGGAGAATTGGTGGAGTGAATTGTCGATCGCACTGTAGGAGTTGAATCGCGAATAAGGAGCTAGGTAAGCAATAGCGAGCAGATGCATAATCTGCGCGCTTGTGAGGGACCCACTGTGAAGCGACTCATCTCATTCGCGCGATCGGTATTGCCGGGCGACCCGGCACAATTGCTTTTCTTGTGTGGATCGCTTGCGTTCTTCATCTGCATGCAGTTGCGGTGTCGCGCGTTTTTTCCCGTCAACCTGAGTTTGGGAGGATTTGATTCCCGCGATTTAGACTTTACCAGCGCGGCCGTGGGACGCAGTTGGGATTTGGTATCAATTTACTCGCGGATTCCGATTGTTTTTGCTGGGGCTGCGGGACTGTACTACTGCTTTCGTGCCGGCGCTCGCGCACTGATCCAGATTCTTTTGCTGGTTGTTCTACCCAGCGTCGCGGGTCTTGTTTCACTTTGCTACCAATTTGTTCATCTCGCGAATCTATATGAGCCGATCGTGCCAGACGTCCTGCTTCACGGTCCGCATAACGAGGCGTGGGTGTTCAGGATTATCTGGAGCATGGGACCTGCACTCCACGTGATCGTGATCGGACTCGTGATGATGCTGATCTTCGTTTCTCGGATGGCGATGGGAATCGCGACATTGCCGCTTTCAGTGAACACCTCGGATGAAGTAGCCGCTGACGATCAGGCGTGGCCGAGAAGGTTGCGGGTGTTTATTTGGGGCGCGATCGCGGGACTACCTCTCGTAGTCAATTACATTCTTGTTGGTGCATCGCTCTTGCTTTTCGGATTTGCGAGCCAGTCGCCTTCGACTCTACAAACAAACCTGCTCACTGGAATCGGGCTGCTCGCTGGGATGCTTCTTCCGGCCTGCGCGATGTGGGCGGTTGGAGCAAATGCGTGGACTGAATTTAAGCAATTCATGCGAATTCCAAAATTCCGATTGGTCATTTTGGGAGTTGCACTGCCGTTTGTTGTGGGTCAGGTTCCGAAATTCGTTCAATTTTTATCAGATTGGGTGAGCTGGACAAGATCCGAGCCGGGTACCTCTTCAAGACCTCATTTCGCCTCGTATTTCCGATTTTGGTTTTTCCCTACGATACTTTTGTCCTTGCTGATCTATGCCGCGTTTGAGGAAATCGTGTGGCGAGGCTACTTGCAGCCGAGATTCATCAGGCGCTACGGAATTTTGCGTGGAATTTTCTTGACCGGGTTGGTGTGGAGCGCGTTTCATTTTCTGCACGATTTTACCGGTATTCGAGGCGACTATGAGATCGCAGTGAGGTTGATCAACCGGCTTGGATTGTGCGTGGCGATGGGTTTCGTGCTGGGCTGGCTGACATTACGAGCGGGATCGATCTGGCCCGCGGTGATTGCGCACGGATTACACAATTATTGGGTTGGGTCGGGAGCATACAACGAAGTGATCGGGGGACTGGCATTGCCGATTGTTTGGATGAGTTGGGGAATCGTGGCGTTTGTGCTGTTTCGATTTTGGCCGCCGAAGGAATTGATGTTGAATGAAGAGTTGGATGCGTCGGAGGGTGGAATACCTTTATCCGCGGAGACTGCTGGCGAAGGTTAGGTTTGTTTGGGCGGACGAGGGTTGGGTGAGGATTTTTTTGGGTTGTTGCCGCGTTCGTTGAAGCTGGGAGGATCGCTGGCTGGGAAGGATTCTTCGGAGCTTTCGTCGACTTCGTCGAGGGGCGGAGTGGGTAGCGGAGGAGTTGGAGTTTTTTGTGGGGATTTTTTGGGGTCGGTGGTGGGCATTGTGACTCTCCATTTAGGGCTTACCTATTGTGATGTAGTCGCAGCGTTTTCGGCACGGCGAATTTGGGCTTTGTCAATTTTATTTTTTATTTAAGGCGGTCGTCAAAGAGCCGGGGAATCTCATCTTGCTCGATTAGGCGGCTCCTGTGCCGATTCCACTTCGCGAGGGCGACGCGCGACGCGCGAAAGTAGAATGACTTGGAAAAAAGAAACAAAGGAATCGCCAAGAGGATCGTGGCAGGAACAATACTGAGAGTGCTACTGACATCAAACAATTTCAGAATGCCAAATGCGAGAAGCAAAGATAGGATTGCGTTTCGGCCCTGATGCGGCAGTATTAGTCGCAACCGTTCGTGGCACCTGGGACAGTAATACCCTTGTCCGACATTCCCTACTCTTTCTAGAGAAGCCAGACTTAGCTGCTCGCCGCATGTTGGACAATTCAGTTTCAAAAGGTGTTCCTTCGTTCTAAATCAAGAGCTACTGCGCACAGAGTGTTGACCCGACGGCTTCCGGAACGGCGTTGAGCATCGAGTTATGGTTTGATGGTACATCGTTTGATGATTTGTGTGGAGAGTTGGGGCGCGGCGCGAAGGGGTGAATGCGCACTCAGAACGGAAAATAAACAGAAGATCCCTCACCCGCTGAGGCGGGATTCGGCCCCGACTCACAGCATCGGGATGCAAAAGGCGCAGATGACAGCGAAACGCAAAGGCGGCGAGCGCGTAAGGGATTGAAACCCCTGACGCAGTTTTTTTTAGGGGTTCTTTCGGCACGACCGAGGTCGTGCCCTGATACTATTTGTGCGGTGGAATCGTGATGAGGAAATTCACACAGGCAGGAGTGCCTGTGCCACTTGGTGTGATGCTGGACGGGGCCTGCCCGCTTCGCGGTTGAGACTTGCCGCTGCAAAACCTTAGAAGCGTAGAAAACCCACACGTAACTTCGACGTGTGGGGCACCCGGCGCACGTCAGGGGTTGAAACCCCTGACGCAATTTTTATTTTTAAGGGTACTTGCGGCACGACCTCGGTCGTGCCCTGACACAAAATCAAGAACCGCACCCTTACACTTCAAAGGATGCGGCACCCTACGGATTATTTTGAGAGGCGGAGGAGGATTACTCCGTGGGATGGAACTGTGGCGTGGAATTCGGTGATGGCGCCTAGATCTTTTGCGGACCAGATGTTGCGGACGTGAGATGGATTGGCGAAACCTACATCGCTGAATTTGACGCGCATTTCCAGCGGATGCTCGAGGCGGTTGAAAAGGCCGACGGCTTTGGCGCCGCCGGATAATTCGCGCACCCAGATTTCTTTGGGGCCTTCCACCCAAACGCGATCGCCTTGTTTGCCTGCCGCGTCTTGATCAATGGCGATTACTTCGCGATTGGTGAGGATCGCGGTGGTTTCGGGAGACATGGTGGCGATGTCGTTTCCGGCTAGAAGAGGAGCGGCTAGGATCGCCCAGAGGCTCATGTGGGTGCGGTATTCCTCGGCGTTCATTTTTCCGTTACCGACTTCTAGCATGTCTGGATCGTTCCAGTGGCCGGGGGCGGCAAATTTCGCGAGGCCTGCCTGGCTGAAGCCGATATCTTCCATGCGCGAGTAGCGATCGCTGATGTCGTCTGTGGTGCGCCAGAGATTTCCGCCGACGCTTGGTCCCCATTGCCAGACGGCGTCCACTCCGTACTGGCAGAGACTGTAAATAATCGGGCGGCCGGTTTTTACGAGGGCGTTGTGCATTTTGGTGTAGGCGTCGAGCATGAGCTGATGCGCGGCGGCGGGTGAGCCGGATTTTTTCATGATGTCGCCGAAGCTGCAGAGATCGTATTTCAGATAATCGATTCCCCATGATGCGTAGGTTTGCGCGTCTTGCTCTTCGTGGTTGTAGCTGCCTTCGTAGCCGGCGCAGGTTTTTGGTCCCGGCGAAGAATAAATTCCGAGCTTGAGTCCTTTGGAGTGAACGTAATCGGAGAGGGCTTTCATGTCGGGGAATTTTTTGTTGGTATGAATGATTCCCTGCGCGTCGCGTTCGCCTTCCCAGGTGTCGTCGATATTTATGTAGACGTAGCCGGCATCGCGCATTCCGGTGCGGACCATGGCGTCTGCTGTGGCGCGGACGGTGGCGTCGTCAATTTTTTCGTCGAAGTGGTTCCAACTGTTCCAGCCCATGGGAGGGGTGGCGGCTAGTTGGGATGATTGGGCGAATAGTTTTGGCGTGATGGTTGCGAGTAGCAACGCGAGAGTGCAGATGGTGAGCGGTGCGGAAAGTTTTTTTGGATTCATGTTTTTCCTCGCGTTGAATTTACGAATTCGGAAAACCCACGTGTCAAGTGTGGCACGTGGGGCACGCTCTCAGGATGCGGGAGCCGAGGTCTGGTTCTTGCGCCGCCCTGGCTGGCTTCGGCTTGTTGCTGAACTTGGCGGCGGAATTCGCCGGGGTGGGCGACCATCACGATTGGTTCGGGAGTGCCGCCGGTGCCGCGGATGACGATGGTGCCGTAGCCGAGGGTGCGTCCCCAAAAAGATTCATCGACAGAAATGCTTTCTACTTTTGCTAGCAGGATTTCGAGAGTGCGGCGGCTGGCGAGTCCCCACTTGATAAGGACACGGCGATTGGTGACAGCCATTTCCACGGAATTGCGTTTTGCAAAACCGTAGCCGACGCGAATTACGGCGATGACGAAGAGAATGACGGCGAGAACCATGAGCGGCGTGTAGAGGGAGGGATTGGATTGCTGCTCGTTTTTCGCTCCCCAGACGGAGAGGATGCCGAATGCGATGAGAACGATGGCTTCGAAGAGCGGGCGAATCAGCACGATGGAATGAAGGCGAGTCTTGTAGATGATTTGCTCGCCGGGGATGAGATCTTTTTCGATGTAGCCCATCGCGTGCGCCTCCGAGGGAGTGAGTGCGTTGTGGATAGATGGTGCGCGGACAACATACCGAAAGAGGGGGGTTCTTACAATAGAATCGGGAGGGGGGAAAGACGGTACGAAGTAGATGAGGATGAAAACCGCACAGGCTGAGAGCCTGTGCCACTGGAACGGCGAGGACATTCACCACAGAGACACAGAGGACACGGAGAGTTGGTCCATTATGGAGATGGATTTTGTTTGGGTCGGATTGTTGAACCGGTGGGGATTTTTTCGTTTTTACATTTTGCTGGGTCTGCTTAGCGGAGATTGGTGCCCACATATCGCCGGGACTGGCCCGGCGATATATGGGGCACCCGGCGTGAAGCGCCGGAGAAAGGCTAGATCCTTCGACCATCCTGGTCGGATGGCTCTCAGGATGACGTCACGAGCAAAAGCGACGGCAGCGGGGATCACCACAGAGACACAGCCCGCCGTCGCCTTCGCGTTTGCGAAGGCTATCGCGGATTCAGGAGAAGGGGAGTTGGTCCATTATGGAGATGGATTTTGTTTGGGTCGGATTGTTGGACCGGTGGGGATTATTTCGTTTTGACATTTTGCGGGGTCTGCTTAGTGGAGATTGGGGTCCCGCATATCGCCGGGACTGGCCCGGCGATATGTGGGGCACCCGGATGGGCGCGGGTTTGCGATGTTAAACTGCGGCGGACGAGTTTCGGAAAAATGAAAGTGATGGGGAAATATTTTGGATTGGAGAAAAGATTAGCGGGATGAGTGTGCGGGAACCATTGGCGGAATATTCGGAGCGGTTGAAGGCGCGCGAGGCAGCGGTTGCGTTGCGCGAGGCGGCGCATATTCGGCTTGGTTATTTCAAGGTGCTGACGATTGCGTTGGGAGTGGTGGTGGGATGGGAGAGTTTGTCGGCGCACCGGATTTCGGAGTGGTGGATATTGGCGCCGATTATTTTGTATACGGCGCTGGCGATTTGGCACGAGCGAGTGTTGCGGGCGAGAACGCGGGCGGATGCGGCGGCGGGATTTTATCGTCGAGGAATATTGAGGATTGAGGATCGCTGGCAAGGAAGCGGCGGAGAGACCGGCGAGCGATTTCGCGATGTGAATCATTCGTATGCAGATGATCTGGATATTTTTGGGCGCGGAAGTTTATTTGAATTGTTGTGCACGGCGCGGACTCCGATGGGCGAGCAGCGACTGGCGGATTGGCTGAAGGGTCCGGCGGCGCCTGAGGTGATTCGCGAGCGGCAACAAATGATCGCGGAGGTGCGCGAGAAAACGGATTTGCGCGAATCGGTGGCGGTGATCGGGACGGAGTTGCGTCCGCTGCTGGATGCGGATGCGCTGATCAAAGTGGAGCGAAAGCGCGGAGCATTTGCCTTCGCCGGGCGCGGTGCGAATTTTGCTGCTGACGCTGGCGAGTTTCGCTGCTGCTGCGGGGATTATGTATTTGACTGATTTGGCCGCTGCTGCCTTTTTTGTGCGTGATCCTGGTGAACATCGTGATGCTTTTCTGGCTGCAGAAGCGCGCGACCGCGATTGTGGAAGGCGTGACGAGCAACGATGAGGGGCTGCTGATACTGGCGGAAGTTTTGGCGCGGATCGAGAGCGAAAAATTTTCGAATCCACGATTGACAAGAATTGGCTGGACGGCTTCGAGCTGATGCGGGCACAAGATTCGGCGGCGTGGTTGCTTCGCGAGCGATGCGCGAAACTGGCGCGGATGGATTATTGGATTGCAGCGCGCGACGGATACATCGTGAAATTGCTGGAGCTGCCGCTGATGTACACGCTGCAAGTGGCGTACGCGGCGGACGCGTGGCGACTGAAGATATGGCGCGAAGATGGGCGCGTGGATTGATTGCGTTGCGGAGATGGAGGCGCTGCTTCGCTGGGAGGATATTCGTACGAACATCCGGCGGATCCGTTTCCAGAAATTGTGGCGAGAAAGATGGCGGCAGCCGATGTGTGCACGGAGAAAATATCGGGCATCCGCTGATCGCGGCGGCGAAGTGCGTGAGGAATTCTCCGCGGCTGGATGCGGAGACGCGCGTGCTGCTGGTGAGCGGATCGAACATGTCTGGCAAGAGCACGTTTATGCGCACGGTGGGAGTGAATGTGGTGCTGGCGCTGTGCGGGGCGCCGGTGCGGGGCGATTCGATGCAGGTGAGTCCTGTAAATATTGGGACGCGATTGAGGACTTCGGATTCGCTGCAGGAAGGGCGTCGGGATTTTATGCGGAAGTGCTGCGGCTGCGGCTGGTGTTTGAATTGTTGACGCGCGAGTTGCCGGTGCTGTTTTTATTTGACGAGTTGCTGGAGGGGACGAATTCGCACGACCGTCGAATTGGCGCGGAGGGATTGTTGCGCGCGCTGCTGGCGAAACGGGCGGTGGGGATTGTGACGACTCATGATCTGGCGTTGACGGAAGTTACGGCGGCGCTGGGGGATTCGATTCGGAATGTGCATTTTCAGGATTACGTGGAAGACGGGAAGATGCGGTTTGAATATAAGTTGAGGGATGGAGTGGTGGCGCGGAGTAATGCGATTGAGTTGATGAGGATTGTGGGATTGGATGTGTAGGGGGGAGAAAGGCGTCAGAAGGACGACACGGAGAATCGGTCTTGGAATTGCGTAAGTAGTGTTGGGGTCGAGTTGATGAACCGGTTAGGATTTGTGCGTTTTTACATTTTTCTTGATCCGCTAAGAGGTGATTGTAGTCCCAGCGTAACGCCGGGACTTGCCACGGCGATATATGTGCACTCGGCTGAAGCCAACGGCAAAGGCTACAGGCGGTCCTGTCGGCCATCCGTGATCGGATAGCTCTCAGGATGACGCAAATGGCCTGCTTTTTTTAGCTGGCGGCTAGGGGATGGGTGATTTGGGTGGGTTCGTCGTCGGCGGGGGTGGGGATGCCGTCGAGAAATGCGATGGAGCGATTGGAAATTGCTGGGACGCGTTCGCCGGGAACTAGGGAGCCGATTAAATTCAGGGGATCGGCGGCGCTGAGGGTGATGCGTTCGTTGGCTGCGGATTGTTTGCGCGCGGCGCGCAGCGATTCCACCGCCATCGGCAGCGCGAATTGTTCGCCCAGAAAGCCGCTGACGAAACGGCCGCCGCGAATTTCGCCGCGATCTTCCAGGCGGCGCAGCGCGATGAGCAATTCGCGCCACTGGGCAGAATGCTTTCGCGCGCCAGAACTTCGCGAAAAACAACGCCGTAGCGCCGCAGAAACATCCAGCAAATGGATTCGAGAGCGGCGGCGCGATCGGCGGGCTCGTCGGTATAGAGCAGCGACCAGCGTCCTGCGCTGTGGCGCGGGCGCGCGGATTGCCCGCTGCCCTGGCCGCTGCGGCGCTTGGGATCGATCAGCGCGCGCAGATTATCGAAGCCATCGGCGGTGATCAGTCCGGCGGCGACCAATTCCCAGAGAGCGGTTTCGACTTCGGATTTCAGGCGATTGCGGCGCGCACGATATCTGCGAAAAAAAGATGCGCCGCGCTGACGCAAGAACTTGCAGCACATCGCGCGCGTTTTGCGCTGAGGCCGCGCGGCTCGGTTCGGCGGAATCTTCGGCTGCGCGCTGCGCGGGAACATCCAGTCGGCATCTCGCGCACAAAGAAAGTGATGGGCGCGACGCTGGTGGGAACCACGCGGCGATCATTCTCGCCGCCGATCTTCGAGCGTGGCGGGGTGCGGCGAGAGGCGGCCCCAGCCGACCGCGCCGGTGAGGCAGAGATGATCGAGAACTTTGGGATCGTAATCGGCGACGCGCGCGGCGAAGAATCTGGCGCTCCCAGGCGTTGGCGGGCGCTTCGAATCCCTGCAGCTGGCGCAGGACTTCGAGCGTGCCGCGTTCGCCGAGGGGTTGCGTGCCCGGCGCGACGTGCTGCCAGCGCAGCAGCCAGCGCATGAATTGCGCTTGCGTCACGGGCTCGATTTCGTTGCGCAGTCTGCCGATGGTGAGGCGGTGAATGCGCGCGAGGAGGCGGCGTTCGCACCATTCGGTTTCGTGCGCGATCGTCGCCGGTGAAACTGTCCGCGCAGGATCGAGCCCTGCGCTTCGAGGCGCAGAAAGCGCTTGTCGACATCTTGCGAGTCCGAAGCGCAGAGAGGCGTGCTAAGTTCGCCGGCGGTGGTCGGGCCGATGTGATCCATCCAACCGGTGATCAGAGCGAGGATGGCTTCTTCGCGCGATCGGCGCGGCGATTCGATTTCGGGCAGAGACGGAATCGAATTGTGCTTGCGGAAAAATCATGCGAGAAAGTTTTCTGCTCTTTCGGCGGCGACCCAGAAATATGCGCCGTCGATAACGGCGCGGGCTGGCGCGGCGCGCGGACGGCAGAGCTCTGCGAAAAATCGCGGCCAGTCGAAGCGTGCGCGAATCGTTCGGCGCAGCCGGGGTGGAATTCGTGCGCTGGACGGATTCCGGAAGAGCGATCAGCGTCAGCAGCGCGTCGTGCAGTTCGTCGGCGTCGCGGACGTCGGGCCAGGCATCCGCGCGGACTTCTCGATGGCCGCGGGATCGAGGCGGCCGATCTCGCCGAGAACGGTTTCGGGCAGCATGCGGCGCATCTCCACGGCGCGGGCGCGGCGCTCTTCGAGCGGCGCGTCGTCCAGATAGGCGTAGGGATTCGCATTGAGAATTTCGTGAGAGAACTGCGGAGGGACGCGGCGTATCAACGGCGACGCAGCGAATGCGGCCATCGCCGATGGCGGCGAGAACATTCTTCAGGCCTTCGATATCCATCGCTTCGGTGAGACATCCTTCATCACTTCGCGAACCAGCGGATGATCGGGAATTTCGATATCGCCTTCGATATTTTCCTGGCAGGCGGCGGCCTCGCGGAAAAACGGCGGCGAGCAAATCGTCGGCGCGCATGCGCTGAATCTGCGGCGGCACTTTTTTGCCGCCCTGAAAGCGAAGCAGCGCCAGGGCGCGTCCCGCAGCCCAGCGCCAGCGCGTGGCGAATATCGGCGAGGCAGAACCGCCTGCTCGAGCACTTCCTTCACCGATTGCGGAGTGCAGGAAATGAAAAACGTCGGCGAGCGGAAAGCTGTGCTGCTCGCTGAGCGAAATATTCAGGCCGTTGTCCGTGGCGGCGGCCTGCAATTCGAAATTGAACGAGCGGCAGAAACGCTTTCGCAGCGCGAGTCCCCAGGCTTTGTTGATGCGTCCGCCGAAGGGCGCGTGGATCACGAGTTGCATGCCGCCGCTTTCGTCGAAGAAACGCTCGGCGACGATCGTGTGTTGCGTGGGCACCGCGCCGAGCACGGCGCGGCCTGCGACGATGTATTCGACGGCTTGCTCGGCGGCCGCGTTGATCGAGGCCGCATTCGTGCTTGAGCCAGTGCAACGGCGCGCGATTGATCTTCTCGCGCGAATTCGGTGCGGCGTTCGCGCGCTGGACGAATCCCGGCGGACGTCAGCGGATCGCTGATTTTTTCGCGCAGGTCGGCGACTGCTGCGAAAGCTCCGCGGTGCGAGCCGGGGCTTCGCCGCGCCAGAAGGGAATATTGGGGCGGCGCCGTGCGCGTCTTCCACGAGGACGCGACCTGCCGCGAACGCGACGGATGCGCCAGGAGGTGTTGCCGAGCAGCATGATGTCGCCGCTCAAACTTTCGACGGCGAAATCTTCGTCGACGGTGCCGACGTGATGTCCTTCCGGCTGCGCGACCACGGTGTAGAGCGCGTTATCGGGAATTGCGCCGCCGCTGGTGATGGCGGCGAGACGCGCTCCGCGCCGCGCGCGAAGGCGGCCGTTCACGCGATCGCGATGCAGATAGGCGCCGTAGCGGCCGCGGCGCGCGGCGATGCCTTCGGAAAGCATTTCGACGATTTCATCGAAATTCGGCGCGCGCGAGATTGCGATACGGAATAGGCGCGGCGGACCAGAGCGAAAAGATCGTCTTCGCTCCAGTCTCTTCCGCGGCGCAGGCGGCCACGATTTGCTGCGCCAGAATGTCGAGCGGCGCTTCGGGAATGTCGAGGCGATCGAGATCGCCGGCGCGAATGGCGCGCACCAGCGCGGCGCATTCGAGCAAGTTCATCGCGCGTGGTGGCGAAGATGCGGCCTTTGGGTATGGCTCCGCGCCAGTGGCCCGCGCGGCCGATGCGCTGCAGCGCGACCGCGATCGAGCGCGGCGAGCCGATCTGGCAGACGAGATCGACGGTGCCGATATCGATTCCGAGTTCGAGCGAGGCGGTGGCCACCAGCGCGCGGAGTTCGCCGGCTTTGAGTTTTTTTCGGCGGCGAGGCGGAGATTGCGCGACAGGCTGCCGTGATGCGAGGCGACGGCGTCTTCGCCGAGGCGTTCGCGCGAGATGATGCGCCACGCGCTCGGCCAGGCGCCGCGTGTTGACGAAAATGAGCGTGGAGCGATGCTGACTCGACCAGTCGCGCCGAGGCGCTCGTAAATTTCGTCCCACATTTCGTTGGAGGCGACGGGGCCGAGTTCGCTGGCGGGAACTTCGACGGCGAGATCAATTCGCGGCGCTGCGCCGATTTGCACGATCACGGGGAGCGGACGACCGCTGCCGGCGAGAAATTGCGCGACGAGTTCGATCGGCTTCTGCGTGGCGGAAAGGCCGATGCGAACCGGCGGCTGCTCGGTGAGCGCTTCCAGGCGTTCGAGAGAAAGCGCGAGATGCGCGCCGCGCTTGTCGTCGGCGACGGCGTGGATTTCGTCGACGATCACCGTGTCGACGGTGCGCAGAATTTCGCGGCTCTTCGCGGCGGTGAGCAGAATGTAAAGCGATTCGGGCGTGGTGACCAGAATGTGCGGCGGGCGCTTGAGCATTTTGGCGCGCTCGTGCATGAGCGTGTCGCCGGTGCGCACGGCGGTGCGAATCTCCGGCATGAGGAAGCCGCGATTCGGCGGCGAGTTGGAGGATTTCGAGCGAGGGGAGCGTCGAGATTTTTCTGGATGTCGTTGCTGAGCGCTTTCAGCGGGGAGACGTAGAGGACTTCGGTTTCGTCGCGCAGATCGCCGGCGATCGCTTTGCGCACGAGGCGATCGATGCAGGCGAGGAATGCGGCGAGCGTTTTGCCGGAGCCGGTGGGCGCGGAGATCAGTGTGGCTTTGCCGGCGAGAGATTTGCGGCCAGCCTTGTTCTTGCGGCTCGGTGGGCGTGCCGAATTTGCGGAGGAACCATTCGCGGACGAGCGGGTGAGCCCAGTCGAGTCCAGTTGAGAGCGGGGAAACGTCGAATTGGGGAATGTGGTTCACGGTGCGGAGATGCTCTGTGCCGCTAAGTTTGGAGCGGCTGCAGGAAAATGCACTTCTATTTTCACCGCGAGGGATTAAAAAAGCAAAAGATCGCAATCGCGTGGCCTTGTGGCATTCGTTGAATTGGCTCGGAAACAGAACGGAAATCACACAGGCTGAGAGCCTGTGTCACTCAAAGCTTTTGCTGAGGTTGTGATACAAACAGGATATGTCTGTGCGCGGAAATTTCCGGATTCTGGTTCTGTACGACGTTGCGGAAGTATTCGATCTCGACAAGCTGCAGCAAGCGATCGGCCCGGCGGGAAGCAAGGTGAAGCCTTCGTTCTCAAGACGCACGCCGGAGTACATACGGCTGGAAGAATCTCCGATCGTGGAGGCGGTTGAGGACGTTGTGCTGCCAAGCGGAGAACGGCTGGCTTGCACGATCAAGTATTACTCGTACGCAGTTGTTGCGGTGCGGCTCACTGTGCCATTCGCATCCGATTGGAGCGAGTTGCTGCCGCAGGCAGCGCGGTGGATCGACACGACGGAGATCGAGCCAATTACGCGAGCGATGGTCGCGCGGCGGCTGCAACAACTCGCGCCCGGGCCGATACGTCCAGTGGAAAAATGGCTGGAGGAAGATTATCTCGTCGCTGAAATTCACGAGATTACCGAGGGCGGAACTTCGCGGCCGACTGCGGCCGACGTGGTGGCGGCGCACGGCGAACAGATTGTGCAGCTGATTCGCGGGGAAACGCACGCGCTGTCAAAGCGCGCGGTGGACGAGGCGCTGGAAGGCAGACTTTCCTACTACGATTGCGATCTGGTGGCGATTAACGCGGCGGGAGCGCTGGTGTATGACGCTCCAGAAGACACAGCGGCGGCAGTGAATCTCCTTGAGTACGCCAAGATGCAGCTGCTGGAGTTTCGCTACTACGACAATTTGCTAACGCGGCTGCTGGCGGATGTTTACGTCACGCTCGATCGCAAGCGAAACCTTTTATTATCGCGCTGGACGATTCCTCGCGACGCAAAGCGGCTGAACACGATACGCCTTGACGCGATGGAATTGACCGAGCGCGTGGACAACGCGATTAAATTTGTGAGCGATGCGTTTTACGCGCGTGTTTACAGAACAGCCGAGACGCGAATGGGCGTCGGCGAATACCGCGAGCTTGTAGACGCGAAACTGAAAACCATCGGTGAGCTGTACAACTTTATGATCGACCAGTACAACGAGCAGCGTTCGTTTGTGCTGGAAGTTGCGGTGGCGATCCTGGCGCTGCTGGATGTGATTTTTTTGTTCCGAGGCAAATAGCTCAGGGTGCTGACTCGCGCTTCAATGGCGGGATGCCGCGGAAATAGTTTGGCTGGGAGGCCTGGATTCGAACCAGGATAATCAGATCCAGAGCCTGATGTCCTACCGTTGGACGACCTCCCAGCCGAGGGAGGAAAAGCTGAAACAAATCGCCCGCCGGTGCAGCCATTTGAATGACAACGCTACGGCGAGCATTTCTACTTTATTCAGGAACTGGGAATCAGTCAACCGCAGGCGCGGATGCTGCGCTTATCGTGAGAGTAGAACGCGATGCGAGCGCCACGAACAGCAGGAAAAATACCGGAACGGCAGCTTGCACGCGCAAATCGCGGATCGCTGGGCCGAATAATGGCAGCGCGAAGCTGAGGTAGAGCAGCCACTGGAAATTGATCAGCTTCGGCGCGGCGGGATTGCTGATGATCCAATCGCCGATCAAGATGAATGCCGGCGCGAGGATGACCAGGTCGTAGGAAGTGAGATGCGGATCCACGAGGACCGTCGCTAGCAAAAACGCAGCGTAGCGCAATGAGAGAGGTCGCGGCGATCGCCACAGTTTGTAGAGCAGCGCGAGAGCGACGATCGCGCTAATTAAATAAAGCGCGAATGCGATGTGCGGCCACGGTAGCAACATTTGCCAGAAAGAGCGGAGCGAATACATCTGGTAGAGCTTGGGTTCGAGCAACGCGGCGTTCTGTCCTAGATTTCGAAGCGTGTGGAGATAATCGCCGAGGCAAACTTTTCCATAATAGGCGGCCGCAATTCCAAATTGGCTTGCGGCTGTGACGATTCCTCCCAGAATTAATCGCCAGTTGAAAGTTAAAACGAATAGCACCGCCGCCGCGATTCCGAATTGCGGCTTGTAGAGAAGCAGTCCGAGTGCCATGCCCGCTAAGAATTGGCGATCGGATCGCAGCGCCAACCACGCGAGCGTGAATGCGACCAGCGCAATGGCGGAATTCTGGCCATAGGCAATCATGTTGAAGAATGGTGGAAGCGCTAGCGCGAGGATCGCGATTGTTGAACCTTCACTTCGCAGATTCGGAGCGGTCTTCCACACGGCACGACAACACGCCGCATAAATTCCGGCGCTGAACAACATCCACAACGCTGCAGCCCAGAGATATGGAAGCGCCGCAAACGGCGCGTAGATCAGCGAGACCTGCGGACCGTACACCGGCAAGTAGCTTTCGTCTGTGAGGCCGGGAATTACCTGATGTGAAAGTTGGAGCTGGCCGCCGTAATCGTAGAGAAGCGGCGCGTTGTGCTCGAGCGCGATTTTTCCGAGCACGTATTCATGGACAAAATCTGTGCCCTTCACCTGGCCGAGCCAATCGCGCAGTCCGGGGTGCGTAAGATTTATGGCGTAAAGAGTCCACACCACGATGGCGAGGAGCGTGGCGTGACCACGCACGCGCTTGCGCGTAAAAAACGGATGGGATTTCGCCAAGTCGAGTTAAGCCTCGGATTCGCTTGCAAGGATAGTGCAGTTGTACGCGAACGCGAGAGTTTTGTGTCCGGAATACTACTGCGCGGAGACGCGAAGCGGAATTAAGCGCGATCGGTGGGCGGCGCGACTGGAACCATGCGACCGTCTTCCAACGTGAACTTCAAACCGCTCCATTGGATTGTGTCGGAGAGGAAGCTCGCGCACCACGCCGCGAATGCGAGCAGATCGCGCACGGGAAGCAGCCACAAATTTTCGCGCGCGGCAGGATCTTCCAGCCCCCAGACGCCGATCGTCCATCCCGCAAGTATGCGAAGCACGAGGTACGAAATTAAATATGCGGCGCCAATCCAACGAGATGGCGAAACCGCCGCAGCAATCAGAGCGAGCGGAAGGGCCTGAGTAAAAAGCAAACTCGCGTGGCTCCACGGCCGAATATGGCGGACGCCGATTTGCCAGCGCAGCTCGTGGCGCAAGTATTGGCCAAGCGTCATGCCAGGAAAAATCATCCATACCGGCTTCGACATCAGCTCAACACGATGTCCATTTTTTGCGATACGGCAGCCAAATTCATAATCGTCGGAATGCAAATCCGCGAGCGCTTCGAACCCGCCGATTTCGGCGAGCCGTTCGCGCGAACACGCCATCGTGGATCCCATCGCAAATTTCAATCCTTCAAGCTGGCGCGCCATCAGAACGCCTGCGGAAAATTCAATAGACGCGCCGAGACAATCCATTCGCGAGCCGAATTGGCCATCGATCCTGCCGCGATAGAGCGACGTGACTACGCCGACATTTGGATCGCGAAATGGGTCGATCACAGTGCGCAGATAATCGGGGGCAACGCGAACATCGCTATCGCTGATGACGAAATAATCGTACCTTGCTTCAGCAGCCATGCGCGCGAGTTTGCAAACTTTATTATTCGCGCCAATATTTTTTGAGCCGATTAAGAGACGAATTTTTCGATCGGGGAAGTCGGCGATCACTTTTTCGATAATCGGAACCGCGGGATCGGATTCGCGATCGACCGCGAAAAGTACTTCGTACTCGGGATAATCTACGCGGCAAAAACTCGCATAGTTTTCGTAGGCTTCGCGATCGAGGCCGAAGAGAGGCTTGAGTATGCTCACCGCCGGCGCAAAATCAGGCGCGTGCTTGTCCTGCTTCTTCTGTGATGCAAAGAATTTCCGCGCGGCGAATGTCGCCACAATTTGAAACGCGAGCGGCGCAATCGCCAACGCCATAAAGAAGTACCGAAAAACCGAAATCGCGGCGTTGCGGTTGACGGGCAAATCATCTTGTCCCAACCACAAAACAACCATCCCGATACAGACAGTAAACACTCCTGCCCACCGAGTGGGATCAACTTTTTCGCCCAGGATGAACCGCGCGGCAAATGCTCCAACAACAAAGCCGAGTGCCGACGCGGGCAGCACGAAGCTCACGGGCTGCCAGCTCAGCAACGACAAGAAAGAAAAAAATGCGCAGGTGAGCAGAAGAATACCGAGCCACAACCACGGCACGCGTACCGCACGCCAGGCGACGGCGAGAAGCGCGCGTGGAGTAAATCGGGTAACTTCGCCGATTTGTTTCATGGCGTGCGAAAGGCTCACGTCGCCGCCGGTGCCGAAGATCGCGATAAGAAAAAGAAAAATGAAGGCGCGCAGCATTACGTGTGCGCTCCAGAGGCGGCCGCAGACGCAGGCGCGCTCGTGGTCGTCGCTGGCGTGCGGCTCACCAGCGCAACGCCCAAACAAATTATTACGACGCCGGCCCAACGCGTCGCGCTCACATGTTCGTGCAAAAGAAACGCGCCGAGCAGCGGCACCACAACAAACACGGCGGCCGTCGCGGGCATTACAAAACTGAAGTCCGCCCAGGTGAGAAGCAGCATGTAGCAAACGAAGAAGGAAAGCAGGCTGGCGATGCCAAGCCAAATGCTGCCGGTGGAAAGAATCCGCAGCAGCGTGTGCCACATCAATTCCGGCGAGCCAAAGGTCACCGAGCCGACCTGTTTCATTCCGCGGCTGAGCAAAGTATCGCCGGCGGAATTAAACAGCACCATCAGCGCAAGAAAAAAATAAGTTTTTCGCTTGAGGCGTTTCTGTGACGGCATACCGCAGCGGCGTTAAACGTGCGCCGAGGGACCCGATCCGCCGCCTACGCTTGGCACGGCGACCATGGTTTTCTTTTCGGGCGTGTGTTTGGCCCATTCCACGCGCTCTTTGCGCAGTCGCAAAAATTCCACGGCTTCATGGTACAGGCGCTTGCGCTCGTGGTTGTCCCACAGCGCTTTGCGCACGATGCGCCAAACCACTTTCGGGCGGAAATAATATTCGTCGTAGAAGCGATTCACGCCCGACATCATTTCCTGCTGCGTCAGGTGCGGATACTCGATGTGGGGCAACTGGTGCCCGCCGGAATCGGTGAGCGCTTCGGCGGAAAGGAAATTATTGTTCGAGAGATACGTGTAAAGCTCCGTGCCCGGAAATGCGTGAGCCAGAGAAATTTGCACCGTCTCGCAATCAAGATCCTTTGCGAATTGGATCGTCTTTGTAATCGTCTCTTTGGTTTCGCCCGGCAATCCGATAATGAAATCGCCGTGGATCGTGATACCAACTTTTTTACAATTCGCGGCGAACTTGCGCGCCATTTCGACCGTCGCGCCCTTCTTAATGTTTTTCAGGATCTGGTCATCGCCCGATTCGAATCCCACGATCAGCAACCGTGCGCCTGCATCAGCCATCGCTTTCAGCGTTTCATAATCGCTGTGCACGCGCGCGTTGCACGACCAGCGGAATTTCAGCGGCTTGAATTTCTGGCAGATGTCGAGCACGCGATCCTTGCGGATGTTGAACGTATCGTCATCGAAGAAAAATTCCTTGAGCTTAGGAAAGTGTTCCAGCCCGCGCGCAATTTCCCGCGCCACATTTTCCGTGGAGCGCACTCGCCACGCGTGGCCCGAGATCGTCTGCGGCCACTGGCAGAAAGTGCACAGCGCAGGGCATCCGCGCGTCGTGTAAATCGAAACGAACGGGTGCAGCAGGAACGGCACGGTATATTTCTCGATGTCAACGTTCGCCTTGAAAACGTCAACCGCGTACGGCAGCGAATCCAGTTCCTCGGTGTGAAGCTGCGGGCGCGCTCCGTTGTGGACTACGCGTCCGTTTTTGCGGTAGCTGACGCCCAGAATATCTTCGAGAGCGTGGCCTTCCGCGAATTCCTTCACCGCGAAATCAATTTCGCCGCGCACCACAAAATCGATGTCTTCCGAAGCGTGCAAGCTCTCGTCGGGCTTGTTCTGCACATGCGGGCCGACGAAACAAATTTTCAGGTCGCGATTCAGCGCCTTCATTCCGCGAATCAGCTCCACGTCGCTCTCGAATCCGACGGTGGAAGTAAACACCACGATGAATTCGTAATCCTTGGCAATCTGAATAGTCTGTTCTTTGGAGACCTTGTGCGGCGAGGCATCGAGCAACCGGGCTCCAGGAATCAGCCCTGTAGGATACGAAAGCCAAACGGGATACCAGTACGACTCAATTTCGCGCGAAACGGGCCAGCGCGAGCTCGCTCCGCCGTCAAAATTCTCAAAACTTGGCGGATTCAGGAGCAGCGTTTTCATTACATCCGGCATGCAGTTTTCCCCCAGCAAAGCCCGCGGGTAGGAGTGCGGGCAGTATTCCCCGAACGGCTATTCTAACGCTTTTTCCACCTGATTCCCAAATCGGAGCGTGTATCGACCGAGCGGATTAGTAATGGCGACGTACCGGCCGGAATCCAGACGCCTGCACGAACCTAGTGGCCGATTTCCAGGACCTTTCCGATTTGTCCGGTGAGTTGCAGTAAAGCTAACTCAGCCTGCTGGCGCTGAAAATCCGCATCCAGGAACGCGAGCCACTTATTATTTTCATCGAGTTGGGCCTGACCCATCTCTCGAATCGTCGATCGCCCTTGATCGAACTGGGCTTGCACCACTCCCAGATTTTGCTGCGTCAGCTTCAGCTCAAGCCGCGCCACTTCTTTCCCAAGCTCGGTTTCGCGCACCGTGCGCGCCTGCGACCTTACCTGCAATTCCAATTGAGACCGCTTATTTTTCACGTCCATGGCCGCGACACCTGCGTCTGCCTGCGCGAGGGCCGCTGCTGCATTCGCGCGCGACACGAAGACGGGCACTTGTACTTGAACGCCAGCCACAACGTTGTTCCTCTCAAACTTGTTAAAGAATTCCGTGTAGTTGTTGGTCTTGCTTAGCACGCTGTAAGTTCCCACCAGCGAAATCGTCGGCATCCAGCTTGCCCGAGTTCCCTTCAGTATGTCTTCTTTCGCGCGCTGTTCAGATTCTGCAAGCTTCAGCGCCGGATCACTCGCTAACGCCTGCGCCACGAGATCGGCGACCGGTTGCTCCATCGGCTGCGGCAAGTCTTCGTCCACCAGTTCCAGCGGCTGGTCGGTCACCAACCCGATCATGTCGCGAATCTGGTCGGCGAGCGTTTCCGAGCGTCCTTCGGACTGCGCAATTTGCTGCTCAATTTTCGCCGCCGCAAGTTCGGCGCGCGTTTGTTCGATTGGAAGTTCGTAGCCCGCTGTTACGCGCTGCCGCATCGCATCTGTAATTTTCTGAGCGCTCTCGCGCCCTTTGCGAAGCAGCTCCAGCGAGTGGCGGATCTTTGAAAGCTCAAGGTATTCGCTCGCGGCGCGCATCATTACCGCGTTGCGCACGGCGTCGACATTATTTCGCTGCCCCGTTGCGCGCTCTTCGTCGGCGCGAAGCTGGCCGCGCTCCAGCGGATTGAAAATTGCCTGCGAAAATGAAAGCTCAAACACCGCGGGAACTCCCTCGCCCGGCGCGAGAGGAAATCCGCTCGTGTACGCCGCCCCCGAACCCGCATAGATACTCGGCTTGAATTGCGAGCGGTCCACATCCGCATTTTTCTGCGCCAACGTAACTGCAAGCTTTGCCTGCGAAAGATCGCGGCTATTTGCCACGGCCATTTCCACCGTGCGCTTCAACGTTAGCTTCGCGGTCGGCAGCGGTTGCTGCTGCGCCCATGCGGCAGGTGCAACGCACACCAGCGCCCACGCGGCAACAACGCTGGATCGCACAAAAAAACTTCTACGCGCGCTCATAATTCGCTCCATTCACACTCTTCTATTTCCGCGACATTCTACCTGACTCCCATCGCTTCGATGCCCGCAGGCGTCAACTCCGTCGCTCGCATGAGCACTGTCTCAAACTATGCCTGCTCTCACACCGCTTAGTCCAAACTGAATTATTCTTCTCAAATGTCAAGGAATTTTCCCCTGACGGCTTTTGCTATCCTTATGTAAACAAGCCACTTAGCATTGGCACACAAGATGCTTCTATTATGCTTCATTCCGCTCGGGTATAAGTGAGTAGCCATCCGGCGCAACCCAGACACCCCGGCGGGGTTCTAGAGAATCGTACTACCTACGCCATCCACAAGAAGCGAAGCAACCTACGGAGCGAAGTTTGAAAATCAGCGTCATCACGCCGACCTTTAACGAACGCGATAACCTCGCGCCAAACATCGCCGAAATCAGCAGCGCCCTCGCTGGCACTTCGTTCGAAATTATTATTGCCGACGATGATTCTCCCGACCGCACCTGGGAACACGCGCAAGAAATTGCCGCGACTGATCCGCGAATCCGCGTAATCCGCCGCACTTCACAACGGGGTTTGGGTGCAAGCGTAATCGATGGCTTCGCCGCCGCGCGCGGTGAATTCATCGCCTGCATTGACGCCGACCTGCAGCACGATCCAAGCGCTCTGCCCAACATGCTTGAAGCAGTCGAGGCCGGCGCAGATGTCGCCATTGGCAGCCGCTACGTTGATGGAGGCGGCACCGGCAATTGGAATTTCGCGCGGCGCATGATCTCACGCGTCGCCACGCGTATGGCCCAGGGATTTCTGGGCATTCAACTCAGCGATCCGATGTCGGGGTATTTCGTGATGCGCCGCGCCGATTTTCTAAAAGTGCAGCACAGCCTCGATGGCCGCGGCTTCAAAATATTGCTGGAGATTTTGGCCGAGCTTCGCCCGCGCACCATCGCTGAAGTACCCTACACGTTCCGCAGCCGGCACAGCGGCAATTCAAAACTCACCAGCGCAATCGTGTTCCAATATGTTGCGCAGCTCTGGCGCATCTCCCGCCATCATTCCCGCGACCGCGTCGCTCCTGAAATTCAGATTGCCCCCCGCAAAATCTCCGCCGCACAAAAATCCTAGCCTTGTAAGCTACTTGTGCGCCGCGCCTGTTTCCACGGGCAAATCCTTCCGCGCGCTCCAGTCGTCCCAGGAACCATCGTAGAGATGCGCGTCATATCCCAGCATTTTCGCCGTAAACCAGATCAACGTGGCCCGCTGCCCGATCCAGCAATAGCTCACCACTTGTTTTCCATTCGTCGCGCCTGCATTTTTCAGCAACTCCGCAAGCGCCGTCTGATCTTTCAATTTTCCAGAATCCGAAATCAGCAACTCGATTGGAAGATTTTGCGCTCCGGGAATATGGCCGGGCCGCATTCCGTCCCGCATCGGATTTGTTTTCTCATCGCTTCCGTAAGCGTTCGCCTCCCGCCCATCAATCAGCGCGACGCCGGGATCGTGCATGTGCGCCTGCACGTATGCCGCGTCCACCACCATTTCCGGATGCAGACTCGCGCACAAGTTTTCCCGCGCGCTGGCGTTTTGATTTCCGCCGTAACCGGATTCCCCGCCGCTTTCCACGCTGGCAATCCGCCATCCAGCAGCGATGTGCGGTCGCCCAGCCCAACAAACGTCAAGCGTGAAAATTACGCGAGTCGCCGGCGACACGGAAGTTTTTCCGTAATACACAACGATCCGCGACGAATTGGAAATTCCCGCGTTTCTCAAATGTTTCCTGCAACACGCTCGTCGCCGGTATCTCCAGATCCAGCCCCGATCCTTCCGGCGTGGAAATATCCTGCAGCGAAATAAATTGCGCGCCCGCAATATGCGCCGCCTCAAAATCTTTTTTGTCGCCCACTTCCAGCAGCACCAGATCCGCGTCGTGCGCGTGATCGCGCGAGCCACGCAGCCGTAACCAAAGTCGGCGCGCCCGTTTGCGCAGGAACACAACGCGCTCTCACCAGCGTCGCCATCGCGATCAAAATTGCCCGAAACAATGATTTTCTTCACGTTCTCTCCCCCGATTTTTTTGCGCAAGGGCATCGCTACTCCAGCAGCCCATTCGCTCGGCTCATCACTATACCGCATCTCGATATAACTACATACGACCGAGATGGCCAAAAACGTTTCCATCAAACGTTTTGCTTTCCGCCGCGTCTATATACCTTGACCTTCTACACGTACTGTGACTTCCTATACCTGTAGAAGCCAGAGGTATCGACGGATCATCGCACCATGGCCCAACCACCCACCCCGAAATCCGATCTTCCCCAAGGCACTCTCGATCTCCTCATCCTAAAAGTCGTCGCCCTCGGCCCTCTCCACGGCTACGCAATCGCGCAACGCCTGCAGCAAGTTTCGCGCGACGTCGTCCAGGTCCAGCAAGGCTCGCTCTATCCCGCTCTTCATCGCCTCGAATATCGCGGACTGCTCACCGCCGATTGGCGCAAACCGAAACCGGCCGCGAAGCGAAATTTTACAGCCTCACCAAAAAAGGACGCGCCCAACTCGAAGCGGAATCCGCGAGCTGGCGGCGCCTTACCGAAGCCGTCGGCCTGATCCTCGAATTGTCCGAAGGAGGTGCAAAATGAGCTTGGTGGAATCGCCTGCGGCATCGCGAAACAAATGGAAACTCAACTCGAAAAGGAAATGCGCTTCCATATTGACGAGCACACCAACGAATTGATCGCGCAAGGTCGCTCTCCCGAAGAAGCGCGACGCCAAGCCCGCCTCACCATCGGCGGCCCCGAGCAAGTAAAAGAAGTTTGCCGCGACGCTCGCGGCACTCGCTGGCTGGAAGATTTCGTGCAGGATTTCTTGTACGCGATTCGCAATCTGCGCAATCAACCCGGCTTCGCTCTTGTCGCGCTGCTAACACTTGGCACTCGGTACCGGCGCTACCACCGTGATGTTTACGCTCATCAATGGCGTGCTGCTGAAACCGTTGCCTTATCACGATCCCAGGCCGCCTCGTCGCTCTGCACGGCGACACCGCCAATTGGAATTCCACCGCGTTCGGCGAACAAAACGTCGCGTACCCCGATCTTCCTCGATTTCCAGCGCGAAGGCCATTCTCTCGATTTCGGCGGATGGGTATTCGAAGGCAGCACACTCAGCGCCCCCGGCGATCCCGAATATCTCACGTGGTTTCAATCTTCTGCTTCGCTATTTCCGTTGTTGGGCGTTACTCCGATTCGAAGGCCGCGCATTCTTGCCCGATGAAGATCGCCTCGGCGGCACGCCCGTCGACAATTCTCGGATACGCGTTCTGGCAACGCCATTTCGGCGGAAATCAATCCGTGATTGGAACACGAGTCGTCCTGGATTCGAAACTCTTTCACCGTCGTCGGCATCATGCCCCAAAATTTCAAGTTGGATGAAGTTGAAGCTGATATCTACACTCCACTCGGCCAAGACACTCTCCCGATCCTGCGCAATCGCAGAGCCCACTTCGTCACCCCTCTCGCGCGCCTTCGTCCCGGCGCAACTCTCCGCCAAGCGCAGACCGAACTTTCCATCATCGGCCGCCAACTCGCCGCAGCAATTTCCAGACACCAACAAAGAGTCGCGGCTTCAAAATCACGCCGCTCCGCGCGGAAGTTGGCGAACCGCGCTTCAATTCTGTGGCTGCTTCTCGGCGCAGTCAGCCTCGTACTTCTGATCGCCTGCGCGAATATCGCCAGCCTGCTTCTTGCGCGAGCTGTTTCTCGCGACGCGAATTCGCGATTGCGCTCCGCACTTGGCGCCGGCCGCGGACGCCTCGCCCGCCAATGTCTCACCGAAAGTTCGGTGCTTGGCCTTTTGGGAGGCGTGCTCGGAATCTCGCTCGCCGCAATCGGAGTCGGCCCGTTCGTAAAATTCTGGCCGGGCGCGTTGCCTCGCGCCGAAGAAGTTCATCTCGATTGGCATGTGCTTCTTGTTCGGCTGTGGATTTCTCTTTCCTGCGGCATTCTTTTCGGACTCGCGCCTGCGCTTCGAATCCCCACTCGCAATCTCGAACACACCCTCCGTGCAGGCGCGCGCAGCGTTGCCGGAAGTTCGCGCCGTCTTCACGGTAGCTTTGTAATTTCCCAAATTGCTCTCGCCGTTGTGCTTCTTGTCTCCGCCGGCATGTTGGGCCGCACTCTGCTGCGCGTCTCCGCTCTAAGTCCCGGCGTGGACATCCACAACATGCTTGTCATGCGCACTGCCCTCTCTCCCGCTACTCTTCCCGACCCTCCGCGCATTCGCGCGGCATGGCAAGATCTCCTCGATCACTCTCGCGCTGTCCCCGGCGTCGATTGCTGTCACGATGGTAGACACAGTCCCTCTTCGCCAGGGAAACAATCAGGTCAATTATTCCATTTCGGCCGATCGTCCGCCCGACGAAAAGCAGCCTCTCATTCTCGCAAGTTCAGTTACTTCGGAATATTTGCAGCGTTATGGGAATGCGTTTGCTTCGCGGCCGCTTCGTTGAAAATTCCGACCGTGTCGGCTCGCAATCCGTCGTCGTCATCGACGAAGTTATGGCGCAACAGGCTTTCGGCGAACGCGATCCGCTCGGCCAACATCTGTGGGTTGATCTGGGCAATGATCCCGTCACCGTCGTCGGCGTCGTCGGCCATGTCCGCTATTGGGGACTCGCTGGCGACGATCAAAATCCCGTCCGCGCGCAGCTCTACTATCCATTCACGCAGCTCCCAAACAGATTATTTGCGCCGCTGGTCCGAACTCATGTCCATCGCGATTCGCACCAACGTCCCTCCGCTCAGCGTCGTCGAATCGCTTCGCCAGTCCATTCGCGGTTCCGCCGGCGACCAGGTTATGTATTCCGTCAGCACCATGGAGCAGCTCGCCAGCGATTCGCTCGCTCAGCAACGCTTCCTCATGCTCTTGATCGGATTTTCGCCGGACTCGCGTTGCTCCTCGCATGCATCGGCATCTACGGAGTGCTTGCTTACCTCACCGGCCAGCGCGTTCCCAGAAATCGGAGTGCGCATGGCGCTCGGAGCCACCGCGCGCGATGTTGTGCGCCTCGTTCTTCGCCAGAGCCTCGCCATGATTCTCATCGGCGTCGTCGGTCGGAATTTTCGGCGCGCTCGCCGCCGCGCGACTCCTCGAACGCTCCGTCGAAGGGGTCCGCAACATCGAGCCGTTCACCTTCGCATCGATGGTCGCGTTGCTCATCGCCGCCGCGCTTGCCGCCAGCTTCATCCCAGCCCGCCGCGCCAGCCAAGTGGATCCCAATCAAAGCGCTGCGCCAGGACTGAGCCACATCGAAATAGTCACGCCGCAAAGGACAGTGGTTTCTCTGTATACTCTGCGCCTCTGCGGTAAATGCCTTTGCCCTCGCGTTGTCCCGAATTCCCTCGACTTCCACAACCCTCCCGACATATAAGCACCTCAGCCGTCCCACCAAAAGGAGGAACACAAATGCAAAAGCGAGTGGTCGTATTCTGCGCGTCCCTGCTGTTCTCGCAGGATCGCAATCACATCCGCAGTCCGCGCCGCCGATAACCCAGCGCAGGCACCTGGAAACTCAATCTCGAAAAATCCAAGTATGATCCGGGACCAGCCCCCAAAAGCGCCACCGCGACAATTAAGATCGAAAACAACACCGAAACCTATTCATCCGAAACCGTAATTCAACAGGCGCGACCATGCACGGATCATTCACCGCAAAGCTCGACGGCACCGAAGCCCCCGTCTCCGGAATCCCCTACGCCGATATGATTTCCGTAAAAATGATTTCGCCAAATCGCACCACAGCGAAACTATCAAAGGGCGGCAAACTAATGATGACCGTCCACGTAGTCGTCGCCGCCGACGGAAAAGCCCGCACCGTCAGCTACTCCGGCACAAACGAAAAAGGCCAAACCGTAAAAGACAACCTCGTCTACGACAAACAAATGTAAACGCCGACGCGCGAATCGCCGGGCCAGTCCCAGCGGTGTCTGGGCTGTCATCAACACGACCGTTAAACTGCTGTGCGGGTTTTTCTTGCCGGCTTACTTCGACCTCACCAAAACGCATCTCCCACTCCTCAAATCTCTTTTCCTCTGTGTCTCTGGGGCACGCCGTTCCGTGGCCTCTGCCGATCACGCCTGATCATCCCGATCGGCTTCAGCCGCCGTGAGGGCTGCGACTTTAGTCGAAGCCCTCATGCTCAGTCTTCCCGTCCGAACCCCGTTCTTCCCTGTCCAAATGATATTCTTCCCCCTCCACCCGTGAACAACCGCGACACTCCGCCGCCTGGCAATATCACGACTCCACAAAACACTCTTACTCCAGCATCCGCACAAATCCCCACTACCTCGATTGGGACAATCGCCCGCAACCATTCAAAATTTATCCGAAGCTCGCCGCCAATTCCACTGCCGCAGGAACTCCCGCAAACAGGAGTCTCCGCTCTCTCCGCAATTTCCCAACGATCCACAATCGCAGCATCGGCCGACCGATGCAATCCCCGACCTCCACGATCTAGCCCGCATCCTCTACTTCTCCGCGGGCATCACTCGCCATCACACCAACTCCAGAAATATATTTCCGCGCCGCGTCCTGCACAGGCGCCCTCTACGAAATCGAACTCTACGTCGTGACTCGCGATCTCCGGGACTCACGCCGGCGTCTACCATTTCAATCCAGCCGATGTTTCCCTGCGCCAATTGCGCGCCGGCGATTTCCGCGGAAATCTCGCGCACGCAACAGCAATGCAATCGGCAATTCCCATGCGCCTGCCACAATCATTTGCACTGGCACATACTGGCGCAACGCTTGGAAGTATCAGGCCCGCACCTATCGCCATTTCGGTTGGGACAACGGCACTCTTCTCGCCAACACTCTCGCGATTTGCGCCGCCTCAGCGCTCCCCGCCGAAATCGTTCTGGGCTTTGTCGACACAGAAATAAATTCGTTGCTCGATCTCGACACGCGCCGCGAAGTTTCGCTCTGCCTCGTTCCCATCGGCCACGAATCCGGCATTTCGCTGACGCCCGCCGCGACCGTTTCCGCGCTCAATCTCGAAACCATCGCACTCTCAAAATCCGAAGTCGAATATCCCGCCATGCTCGAAATGCACTCAGCTTCTTCTCTCGAGTCACCGCAAGAAGTCCAGCAATGGCGCGACAAGAATCGCGCCGCACGGAATCGCGCCTCCAATCCCTGTCGCATGAATCGAAATTCCTCTATCTCCGTTGCAAAAAGCAGAACAACCATCCGATACAATCGAACAAGTAATCCTTCGCCGCGGTTCCACCCGCACCTTCGACAAAAACGCCTCGATCACTTTCGCGCAACTCTCCACCATCTCGAATCTTCCACGCGCGGACTCCCCGCCGATTTCGCCCAGCCTCCCGGCGCGCAACTCAACGATCTCTATCTAATCGTTCATTCCGTGGAAGGATTGAAACCCGGCGCGTATTTCTACAATCGTGGGCGAAACTACTCTCCAGCAGTTGAAAACAGGCGATCTCCGCGCCGAAGCCTACTATCTGGGTTTGCAGCAGGAACTTCCCGCATTCGCCTGCGTGGATATTTTCTTTCTCGCGAATTTAAATCCAATCCTCGAACACTTTGGCAATCGCGGCTACCGCGCTGTCCAACTCGAAGCTGGCGCCATCGGCGGCAAAATGTATCTCGCCTGCTACGCGCAACACCTCGGCGCCACCGGTCTCACTTTTTTCGACGACGACGTAACGAATTTCTTCTCGCCCCACGCCGCAAACAAAAGCGCCATCTTCCTAATGGCCATTGGCAAACCCAAAAAACGCCATTCAAAGTAGATAGAAATATGGAGATGAGTGCGGGTGCCGCATCCTTTGGATTTTAAGGGTGCGGCTTTTCATCCTTCAGCCGAAGCGCATCACGAATCTGCTCCACCAAAACTTCCGGTGCTCTTTCAGCGCGCAATTCAATCGCGTCCATCGGCTCGCTCCAGCGCTTCAAACTGGCTCTCAACAAGATTTGCATGCATGTAGTGATCGGTCCGCGCTCGCAAACGCGCTGCCGCGACTTCTGGCGAGATCCGCAAAAATACAAATGTCATTCCGCCCTTCACCGCCGCCGCGCGTAATTCTTCTCGATAACTTTCCTTTAGCGCCGAACAAGCAAATACTGCACTCGCCCCGCTCATATCCAACTTCCGAATTTGCGTCGCCAGTCGCGCGAGCCACGGCGCGCGATCCGCATCATTCAGCGGAATCCCAGCATTCATTTTTGCGATGGCTTCAGGTGAGTGAAAATCGTCTGCATCAAAAAACTTTACGCGTAGCGAAGCCGCGAGCAGCTTCCCCACCGTAGTTTTCCCTGCTCCAGCAACTCCCATCAGCACAACAATCATTAGTTTCAGGCTCCGCAAGAAAGCCTCAACGCATCAACTGCCCGCCATTCACCTCAACCGTTTCTCCAACAATAAAACTCGCCGCATCCGACGCCAGAAACGCGATCACGTTCGCGCATTCCATCGGCTCGCCAAGCCGTCCAAGCGGGATCGCCGCCGTAAAATTCCGCAACATTTCCGGAGTGGAAAATTTCTCATGAAACGGAGTATCGATCACGCCCGGCGAAACAGCATTCACCCGCACTCCATGCGGAGCCAATTCCTTCGCCATCGATTTCGTAAAACTAATCAGCGCGCCTTTCGCCGCCGAGTACCCGCCCGCGCCCGGTCCGCCTCCGTTGTGCGCGGCGATCGAAACCACATTTACAATCGCTCCGCTTTTGCCCGAAATCATCGCTCCGCAAACTTGTTGCGAGCACAACATCGCGCTCGTGAGATTCAGATCCATCACGTCGCGCCATTTCGCTTCATCAATTTCCGCCAGCTTCATCCGCGTGATCAGCGATCCAGCGTTGTTCACAAGAATATCGATCGCCCCCAGCTTCGCCGATGTCGTCGCCACAAGCTGACGCACTTCTTCAGCGCGCCGCACGTCCGCTCGAATCGCAATCGCCTTTCCGCCCGCCTCGGAGATCTCGCGCACGACTCGCTCCGCACCCTCGCGATTTTCGAAATATCCAATCGCGACACTCGCTCCTAGTTCAGCGAAGAGCTCCGCGGTCGCCGCGCCAATTCCCGACGACGCGCCCGTCACCAGCGCAACTTTTCCCGACAACCTAAACATGTCTCTCATAGATTTATTTCCCCACTACGAATCCAGAACGCTTTTCTATTTTTCAGGAAACACCAAATAAAGATCGCGTCCAGCATTCTCTACAATCAACGTCTCGGCGTCCGAGTCATATTTTCTTCGATCGAACTTCCGCCAATCCATGTAGCCGAGTTTCACGCGCCGGCACACTTCTTCCGAAACTCCCGAAGCCAGCGTAATCGAAAATCGCGGCTGAAGATTTCCATCCGAACCGCGCGTACTTCCATAACGTACATGAGCGAGGTGCGCTGCGATCGCCAGATTCGCGCGCAACTCCTCCGACCACGCCACCATCTCGCGCACCTGCTCCAGCGGAGCGTATCCATATTTCTCAATCAGCGCGCCATGCGTCTTCGAAATCTCATTCATCTTCGGCGCATAAATAATTAATTCGCCGCCATCCTCGATAATCGCTCCAAGTTTATAACTCGCCTTTCCTCCCACCCACAGCTCGTCGTAGTGCTCGTCGAGCAGCGCCACCACTCTGCGATATTTCCGGCCCGTGTAACGAATATGAACTTGCGCGCTCACCGCCGCCGCGCGGCGAAACGCCTCGCGAATTTCTCCCGCGAATAACGCGCGCGTATGCAATCCAGATTCGTCGCGCACCACCACCGAATTAATCGAGATCGCCGGCAGCGGCACAAATTCCGCCGCAGCTTCGATCACACGCCGCGCCGGTGTGTCCACTCGCCCGATTACATTCTCGATTGTTCCCAGCGCACCCAGCCAATGCGTGAAATGAGTCAGCTCAGGCCCGCCCACTCCTGGGAAAAAATATTTCGCCCCGCCCGCAAATCCCGCAACTTCGTGCGGCACCGTCGCGCCGAACACCAACGCAAAATCATATTTGTCGCGCGCAAGCAGCGAATTCAATCGCACCTTCACCGCTTCCGAAAGCAATCCGCCCGTCAGTTCGCGCACGCGCTCCGCGGAAAGTTCGCCCAGCGTCACAAGCGATTCCTCGCGATCCCACTGATGATCGTAAATCTCTCCGAGCGATGGAATCGCCGCCGCATCCGCTCCGATCTTCGTTCGCTTCTCGCTTGTCGTCATTGGCGGATGCGTTCCCTGCGCGATCAGCACATCCAGTTTCGCCGCGCCGCGCGTCGCAAGAATTTGCGCCGCCATCGGAAACATCACATGCGTCCCGTCGTCGCGCGTTTTATCCGGAACAATCGCCAGCACTCGCGACCCACGCGGAACCGCAGCGAGCGCGGTCTCAAGAATCGCGCGCATTTCCAAACGCGTGAGCGAGACATCGCGTCCGCCCGTCCCACCCAGCGGAACTGCCATCGAGCTTGTGTTCACGGCCAAGTTGGTGTTTTACTCCGCCGGAGCCACAATCGCCAGCGGCAGCGCCATCTCTGAAAAATTAAGTATCCCATGAAAAAGTCATTGAACGGATTCCAGCCTCCAGTGCGGCGTTCTGGGGACCAGTCGCTAAATCATTGATTCTCCTCAGCGATTTTTCCGGCCGCCCCCGCCGCGAGTTTGGCGCGTGCCGTGCATATATATCTTTTGTAGCCCAGCCACACGGGCAAATTCGAAACCGAGAGGAACAACGACAATGGCAATCAAAAAGAGCGACAACAGCAAGAACCTGAACAGCGCCAAGAAACTCACCCCCAGCACCAGTCTCAAGGGCGTCAATTCTCTGAAAGGCGTCAATTCGTTGAAGGGCGTCAACTCACTCAAGGGCGTCAATTCATTGAAGGGCGTCAACTCGCTGAAAGGCGTTAACTCCTTGAAGGGCGTCAATTCCCTGAAAGGCGTCAACTCACTCAAAGGCGTGAATTCGCTGAAGGGCGTGAACTCGCTCAAAGGCGTGAACTCCTTGAAGGGCGTCAATTCGCTGAAGGGCGTGAATTCGCTGCGCGGCACGACCTCCTTCTAATATCCCTCTCGAATTTGCTCAAGGTTGTACCCGGGGCTGCCATCGCGGGATGGCGGCCCCTTTTTTTTCGTTTTATTCGCGATCGATCTCTGTAGTTCAGCTTCGGAAGTCGTAAATTTGAGACGAATAAATTGCGCTCGGCGAAGCGTTCTAAGGCATCGATAAATGGGCACGATTTCGAAATAAACCGTTTATTATCATTAACTTAAATGGACCAACCGGCGTAGGTGCCCCCACCCCATTGTTTTTGTAAAGTTATGATTCTAATGGAGTTATCTAGTACTATTACTAAAAAGTTGTTCATTCTAAAAGACTTAAGTGCGTTTTGGGGGTGATTTTTGGGGCGTTTTTGGGGGTAGTACCAAAACTAGGTCCTCACTGTATGGGTCGGCTCGTAATCAGGCGTACTGAGGGCGTGTGGGCGATTCGACGCAGGGAATATTGAGACGCCCAACTGGGTGAATTTCACCTTAGTATTTAGCGGGCGCCTAGATAGGCATCGTATTGAGATATCTGAGTTAGCCGCGTTAGGTGGTATTATCCGCTCCTCCTAGATCCCATGAACCGAGATAAATTGTTTTCGGCGAGCGATGCAGCCAAGGTGCTGGGCGTCAGCTACCCGGCAATGAAGCAGTGGATCTATAAGGGCAAAATCAAAACGGTAAAGACTGCAGGGGGCCACCACCGTATCCCCGAAAGCGAACTGGACCAGTTTCTTTATCACGCGTCTGAGACCGCAGAGGTCAGCGACCGGCGGATCAATTTCCGGCGGATCAGCGGGCGAAACCAGCTGGTGGGCCGGGTGACCGACATAAAGGTTGACGGCCTGATGGCTCAGGTGACCATTTCGATTGGCGGGCAGCGGATCACATCAATCGTCACCGCCGACGCGGTTCGGGAAATGCGGCTGAAAAATGGCCAGACGGTGGCCGCGCTCATAAAATCGACAGAAGTGATGATCATCCGGCTGTAGCTTCCCCCCGATTGCTTTTCCAAGATTATTGGCGAGACCGGCGAACGTGCGATTTCGCGGGGAAATCGTGCGCTGATAACACAAATCGAATCAATCCGGTTTGACATCTCTTACTGAATCGCGTAAATTCGCTGTCCGCCGCGCCAGGGCAAAAAAAGCGGCCAATTCAAACCTAGGAAAATAGAGGGAGATCCAGTGAAGTATCAATCCGTCGGCGTCGTATCGATATTCGTCTCGTTGGGAGTGAAACGGCTTGCGAAAGCATTCTTACTGCTTTCGTTATTTGCGATGGGAGCGTTCCCGGCATGGGCACAGGCGGGAGCGAGCGCTTCCGACGCGAAGACCCCCGACCCCTGCACAAGCGGGCACGAATTCCTGACCAGTGATTGCACACTGACCTGGCACGGCATCACGCTATTCGGTACGTATGACATGGGCGTCGGCTGGGTGAGCCACGGTCTGCCAGAAAACGCTACGAACTACGAGGGCGAATCTCTGGTGAACCGAAACGCCAATCAATCACGATTCCTGATCGCGCCGAACAACTTGTCGCAGACGGGTCTGGGGATTCGTGGCAAGGAACAGTTCGCGCATGACTGGTACATTGTTTTCAACGCTTCGACGGGTATCAATCCGCAGTCCGGCCAGCTCGCCAACGCGTCAGCCACCGACTTTATTAACAACGGCCTCCCAAGGGGAAGCTATTCGATCGCGATCGACGGCGCGCGCGCGGGACAACCGTTCAATGACGAGTTTTACGCGGGAATATCGTCCGAAAAATTTGGCACGCTGACCTTCGGCCGCCAGCGCGCACTGGGCACGGATGCGATGCTGCAATACGATCCGGCCGGTGGCAGCTATGCGTTTTCTTACATCGGATATAACGGCACGATGGCCGGCGGTGGCGACACCGAAGACAGCCGTTGGGACGAAGCTCTGAAGTATCGCCTAACCTATAAGCATTTCCATCTGGGTGGGATGTATAAATTCGTGGATGGTTCGGGCGGCTGCTACACGGACCCGGCGCTGTCAGGAGGCTGGTCTGCGGCCACGTGTACTCCGGAAACCGCGCACAACAACGCGTATGGAGTGGACCTTGGCGGAGGATACGGCAAGTTTTCCCTCGACGCCGTGTACCAACATTATAACCAGGCGATCAGCGTGTTGAACCCATTGCTGGGACCTCAGAGTCCAACGGCGCCGTATCAGTCGACCGTGAACAGCATCAACACAGTCCAAATCACCGGGAACAATCTTATCGGAACGACCAACACTCTTTACGGCATCGTGACCGACAACAACGCCATGATGGTCGCCGCGAAGTATACGTGGGACCCGCTGAAGTTTTTTGCCGGCTACGAATATATCCATTACACAAACCCATCGAATCCGCTGGGAGTGGGCGCCTCGGATCAAGGCGGCTACCTACTGAGCGGCGTGGAAGACGACAATCTCGATTCACCCAAGAACACGCAGATCTGGTGGGCGGGAGTGAAATACGCGATCAACAAAAAAACCGACCTCACCTTCTCAGAATACCAGCAGCGGCAGAACGACTTCCGCGTCCCGCAAACATGCTCCGCAGTCGCCGGTTTCCGAGCTTCTTGCGCGGGAAGCCTCAACGAGCTGTCGCTGTATGCGGACCATCACTTCACGCCGCGTCTCGACGGTTTTGCGGGAATTGCGTACTCCTTCGTGACTGGCGGGCTCTCCATCGCGATTCCGCATGGACCGGGCGTGCCCTACATCCACAACAGTAACTTTGCTCCGACAATTGGCGCTCGTTTCACGTTTTAATAACTTCCGCGACGGCGAAAGGTTGACTGAGTGAAGTATTCACGTTTTCCATCGGGGGGTAATCGGCGCGGCAGATCCATCCGCGTGGCTATCCCCTGCGTTGTAATCAGCGCGGTTCTGTGTCTCACGTTTGCATTGGTTTCACGGACCAGCACGGCGGGCGCGACGATATTGGCAGACGCGCCTGCCGTTCTCCAAGTTGCCTACGCCGGTTCGATGGGCTCAATGATGGATGGCGGAGTGAAGCCCGCCATCGCGAAGTCACTCGGTTTGGAACTGCAAGGGCGGGCGCAGGGCTCGACCGCGCTGGCAAATCTCATCGTGGCTGGGAGCATTCGGCCTGACGTGTTCATCTCGGTGACTCCGGGACCGATGCGGACAGTGCTCGCCGCAGGCAAAGCGAAGAACGCAATTCCCATCGCGCGCACGGAGATGGTGATCGCGTACAGTCCCAAGAGCCAATTCGCGTCTGATTTTGCGAAAGCAAATCAGACGGGCGCAAAACCGTGGTGGCAGATTCTACAGACGCCCGGACTTCGATTCGGCCGCACCGATCCCACTACCGATCCGCAGGGCCAGAATATTCTTTTCGCGCTTCAACTCGCGGCCGACTTCTACAAACAGCCTGATCTAGTTGAGAAAATCGCAGGGCCACAAATTAATACGCAGCAGATATTTCAAGAACCCGAAGTGATGGGGCGATTGCAAGCTGGACAGCTCGACGCGAGTTCCGCTTATAAGACCCAGCCTGGAAGCTTCGATCTACCGTTTGTATCTCTTCCGAAGGAGATCAATCTGGGTGATCCCTCGTTGGAAGATGCGTACAAACACGCGACGATCACTTTGAATGGAAAGACGCTCCATCCCGCGCCCCTGGTTTTCTATGTCGCAATTTTGAATGACGCGCCGCAGCCCGCGTTAGCGAACCGCTTCATCGAGTGGCTGCAATCTCCCGAAGCACGCGAAATATTTTCCCACTATCACTACGACCCGCCGGGCAACGCGCCGCCTCTGATACCATAGGCGGCCATGCGATCTGTTTGGCTGGGCCGCCTGGGAATGCTTGCGTTCACCGCGGTGCTGCTCTACCCCCTTATTGGTTTGCTTGCTCCGGTTGGGCATTGGCGATGGGACGGAAGCATACCGGGCTCAACAGTTTCAGCCGTAAAGACGTCGCTACTTCTCACTGGGATCGCAGTGCTACTCGATATTTTGATCGGTACGCCGGTGGCGTGGTATCTCGCGTGCCGCCGTGGGCGCGACCGAATTATTTGGGAAGCGGCAGTGTTGATCTCGGTGCTGATGCCGCCCCTCGCTCTGGGAATTCTACTCTCGCTGGCTTTTGGTCCGCAGACGGCATTGGGTGCTTGGCTCCTGCGTATCGGCTTGCCAACCAGCAATAGCCCGCTCGCGTTCACGGTGACGCAGGTTTACGTAAGCATCGGCTACTACATCCTTGCCGCGCGAGCCGCGCTGGCTGCCGTGCCGCGAGACTTACAGCGCACAGCGGCGTTATTGGGATTAAAACCGCTGCAGGTGTTTCGGCGCGTCACGTTTCCGCTGGCGAAGCTCGGCCTTGCGGCGGCGCTCAGCATCGCGTGGTTACGCGCACTCGGAGAATTCGGAGCGGTGATCGTCACAGCTTATTATCCCAGCGGCATGCCGGTTCAAATCTGGATCAATCTTTCAGGACGCAGGAATGCCTGCGGTGATGCCGCTGCTGGTTGTGTTCCTGCTGACTGCGCTCCCGCTGCCGTGGCTGATAAATTTGATGGCGCAAGAGCGCTCCGCCGATGCTTGATGCGCACATAGTGAAAGCCCGGCGCGCGTTTACTGTGGATGTGCGCATCCGTTTGCAACCGGGTGAAAAACTGGGGCTGTTCGGAGAATCTGGCGCAGGCAAGAGCACGGTGCTTTCGTGTCTCGCGGGGATCGAGTCTCCCGACGATGGGGAAATTAGTTTTGGGGATCTCTGCCTTTCCCGCCTTCCGTGCCGCTGTACCGCCGCCCTCTCGGTTACCTGACGCAAAGCAACTGGCTCTTTCCGCACCTCAGCGTTGGCGAGAATGTTTGCTTCGGGCTCGAGAAGCGGGATCGTGATTCTGCCAAGAAGTGGATCGAGGAACTGGCGGAGCGGCTGGACCTTCGGCCGTTGGGAATGAATCCGCGAAACGTATTCCGGAGGACAGGCACGCCGCGTAGCTTTAGCTCGAATGCTTGCCCGGCGTCCGCCACTGGTCTTGCTCGACGAGCCGTTCGTAGCGCTCGACCGCCCTGCAATGAATGAACTCATCGCTGCGCTTCTCGAATGGCAGGTGTCGCTGGGATTCGCGCTGATTGCGGTTGATCACCGAAGTGAGATTCTGGAAAAACTTTGTCCGTCCGCCGCGGTGATCGAATCTGGCCGCATCGTTCAACAGGGCTCGTGGCCGGAGCTTCGGTCCGCGCCCTCTACGCCATTGCTCGCAAAATTATTGGATTGCAAATAGGGACGCCCTTCAGCAGCTGCAAAATATTTTCCCAACGGTACTGCGGATTTGTGGATCGGGCGTATGAGCAGGCTATCCGAGAGGGCTGCTTTTCCTGGTGATGCTGGGGGAACGGAGCCGGGCGGGGAAATTCCGGGAGACCGGTCCGTTTCCTGCCAGCGATCTATTCACGAGCGTAATTTGCCTTTCAACTTTGCTTCGCTAAAACAAAACCTTACCGGAACACCAGCCCGGTGCTGATCGTGACGTGTTCTGTGCCGGAGAGAGTGGATTTCCAACATTTCCCGGTCAAAGCATTGGGGTATGTCAGGTTCGTGTGGAAGTATCCTACTTCGCCGCGCAGCGCGACGTGGCGTATGAGCTTGACGTCGATACCGCCGGCAATGTGATACGCGAAATTGGCCTGGGTCTTCGAAAGTGTCGTGCCCGCCGGGACCAAAGTCGCCGATGTTGCGTCTGTGAAATCGGTGGAGTTCGTCACCGCATTAACGCAACACCACTCCGAACAAAACGCCTGCATACGGTGTAAATCGGCGCGTGCCGAACCAAATGCGCGGCCCCACCAGCGCGTGATACGAAGTGCTGCTCGCACTCACGGAGGTGCCATTGTCGTTGAAAGACGTGCTGTAGTCTCCGCCGCCTTCAATCGCTATACCGAAATACTTCATGAATGAACTCCGCACCGGATAAAACGCCGGAGCGATTGTCCAGCCGTTTACATTGGCTGTGGTGCTGTCTGTAACCGAAGTGGAATCCGTGGATACGTGGGCGTAATTGTATCCAAAATACACTTCAGCCTTCGGCAGATCTTGGGCCGCCACCGAAAAAGTGACGACGAGAGATGCCACTGCTAGTAGGACAATACGGCGCATAGAACACTCCTCCATAAGATACGGACGCCCTGCTTGGGACGGTCCGTTTAGAATCCCCCAGCTTTACAACTCCCTGCTAATCCACCCGATCTTTATTGTTAGAAATTTAGATTGGAGGGATTTGGAATCGGTTGCCCTGAGTGGTGTCGTGTAAATACTGGCTGGTGGTACAGGGATTCGTGTAGAAGCACGCCAGCTATTCGTGGCTGGCGCTGTTCCGCAAAACTAAAACAATTCCGGCCGGGTCTACTGCCAACCAAAAGGATGAAGGCGCTCAGGCTGAGAGCCTGCGCCACGGGACTTGACACGATTCTGTATTTCTGCAATCATGGAAATATGACATCGACAAAAAGTGCAGCAGCTTTGGACAATGTCGCACGCTACGCCGATATGTTTTCCGCGATGGGCACCGAGCCGCGTTTGCGGATTATGCAGCTTTTGCTCTCGGCGCATCCCGAGGGACTGGTTGTTACCGAAATTCAAGAAGAGCTCGACATTCCAAACTCTACGCTCTCGCACCATCTCGACAAGCTGAAGAGCGAGGGGCTGGTCAACGTGGAGCGAGAGAGCACATTTCTGCGATACACCGCGAGCACCGAAGCACTGCAGGAGCTGCTTCAGTTTTTATATTCCGAGTGCTGCACGCGAAACAAAGCGCTGAAGCCCCGGCAAATCACGCAATGCTGCAAATAGGAGAACATTTCATGGCTGAGCAAAGCATCAAGGAAGTAGTGAAAGAGAAATACGGACAGGCTGCGCTTCGAGCCAAGTCTGGCGGAAGTTCCTGTTGTGAGCGACATCCGCATCACCATCGCCATCGTCATCATCCGCATCATCGTCTTGCGGCTGCGATCCCATCACCTCAAATCTTTATGACGCTCTGCAGACGGAAGGAATCCCGAGTGAAGCATTGCTGGCTTCGCTGGGGTGCGGGAATCCCACGGCGCTGGCGAAATTGAATCCCGGCGAAACGGTGCTTGATCTCGGCTCCGGCGGTGGCATCGATGTTTTGCTATCTGCAAAGCGCGTTGGCCCGACTGGCAAGGCGTATGGTCTCGACATGACTGACGAAATGCTCGCGCTGGCAAACGAGAATAAATTGAAAGCCGGAATCGAGAACGTGGAATTTCTAAAAGGCGAAATTGAGAATATTCCGCTGCCGGATAATTCGGTCGACGTGGTGATTTCAAATTGCGTGATCAATCTTTCGTCGGATAAAGCCGCCGTGTTGCGCGAGGCATTCCGCGTTCTCAAACCGGGCGGACGATTTGCCGTGTCTGATGTGATCACCCGCGGCGAAATTTCTCCCGAGATTCGTAAGAGCCTTTTGCTGTGGGTTGGCTGTGTCGCTGGGGCTCTGGACGAGACCGATTATCAAACGAAGCTCGCCGCTGCCGGGTTTGACCAAATAGGAGTTGAGCCGACCCGGATTTATCGCGCGGCAGACGCCCGAGAGTTTCTTTCCACCGCGGGAATTGATGCCGACTCAATCGCGGATCAGGTGGATGGAAAAATCATGAGCGCGTTTGTGCGCGCGACGAAGCCGGCGCAACAGAAGAGTTCGAAAGATTGTTGCGGGCCAACTTGCTGCAATTAACCGGGCGCCACAAGTTCCGCGCGCGAGGTGCACTTCAATGACAGGCAAATACAACGTCTTGTTTCTCTGCACGGGAAATTCCGCGAGGTCAATCATGGCGGAAGCAATCCTAAACCAAAAAGGAAAACCTAATTTTACGGCGTACAGCGCGGGCAGTTTTCCGAAGCAGACTGTGCATCCTCAGGCGTTGCGGCAACTTCAGCAGAGCCGGTTACCCACGGACGGCCTGCGCAGCAAAGAGTTGGGATGAGTTCGCCAAACCCGGCGCGCCGCAGATGAATTTTGTTTTTACAGTTTGCGACAACGCGGCGAAGGAAGTTTGCCCGGTTTGGCCGGGCCAGCCAATCACGGCGCATTGGGGAGTGCCAGATCCAGCCGCGGTAGAAGGCACTCCCGAAGAAGTCGCGCGCGCATTTCGAGATGCGTTTATGACCCTCGACCGGCGAATCTCACTTTTTTTGTGTCTGCCTCTGTCCGGGCTCGACGCTCTCGCGATCAAAAAAGAAGTCGACAAAATCGGCCGCCAATGAAGATTTCGCTCTCGCGCCGCCTCGCGGCGGAATTCATCGGCACAGCACTTCTCGTCGCGGCTGTCGTCGGGTCTGGAGTCATGGCCGAACGGCTATCAGGCGGAAACGTCGCGCTGGCGCTGCTGTGCAACACCATTGCGACTGGCGCGGCGCTGGTGGCGTTGATTGCAGCCCTTGGCGGAATTTCTGGAGCGCATTTTAATCCTGCGGTGTCGGTATCGGAAGCCTTGGAAGGCGGCCTCGCATGGACAGAGGCCGCGGCATATATCGGTGCACAGATAATCGGCGGCGTTGGCGGCGCGATTGCTGCGCATCTGATGTTCAAGTTGCCCCTGGTTTCGCTTTCGCTGCACAGCCGCAGCGGCTCGGCTCAAGTGTTCAGCGAATTCGTGGCAACTTTTGGATTGCTTTCGGTCATCTGGGGATGTTCTCGGCTGCGCCCAGCGATGGTTCCGGTCGCTGTGGGAAGTTATATCGCGGCTGCGTACTGGTTCACCGCATCAACTTCATTTGCGAATCCCGCAGTAACGCTCGCTCGATCCCTTAGTGATACGTTTTCCGGCATTCGTCCGATTGATGCCCCGTTTTTTATTGCCGCGCAGATGGCTGGTGCGATCACCGCGACGCTGCTCTTTCGCTGGATGATTCCGGCAACGCAGCGAGACTAGGCGCGAGAGACCGCCGGCGCTCGCCAGTCCATCCCTGAAAAAACTTCTTGACCCTCTCACTGGTTCTAGGGTGCAGGATATGTGTGTGAACTTGCCTCCAACAAATGAGAAGCGATCGCTACGCGCCGGTGAAGTAGCGCGGCTGGCGGGCGTGAGCATTCACACCGTGCGGCACCACGAAAAAGTGGGAGTGCTCCCGCGGGCCGCGCGTACCGAAAAAGGCTATCGCATCTTTCCGCCAGAAACATTTCAGAGGGTGCTTCTGGTTCGAAGCGCGATTCAGGCCGGTTTCTCGTTGAAGGAATTAGCGCGCGTGCTGCGAGAGCGGGATTCCGGCGGCGCGCCGTGCCGCGAGGTCCATGCGCTGGCGAAAACAAAATTGTCGAGCGTGCGCGAGCAGATCGCGGCGCTGCAATCGCTGGAGAACCTGCTGCGCGCGCGAATCGCTTCGTGGGAAAAACGGCTGGCGCGCACTCGGCGCGGCGTGCCTGCGCGTTTGCTGGACGATCTTGCCGTTGCTTTTGCTGAATCCAAATCGAAACGAGGAAAGAAATGAAAATCAAACTGTTGTGTGCGGCGTTGTCACTCGCGTTTTCTTGTGCCGGCGCGGCAGGGCAGTCGCAGAGCGCTCCGCCCGCCCAAGATCACGACGCGATGGTCCACAAGAATGGCGATATGGTGATGGGATTCTCGCAAGATAAAGCCACTCATCATTTTCGGCTGTACGCGGATGGCGGCGCGATTGAGGTCACTGCGAACGATGCGAAAGACACCGATACGCGCGACACGATTCGCACCCACCTGGGACACATTGCGCACATGTTCGCGGATGGAAATTTTCAGGCGCCGATGCTGATTCACGGCCAGGTGCCACCGGGCGTGCCCACGCTACAGCGACTAAAAAGCGAAGTGACTTATCGCTATGAAGATATGCCCGGCGGCGGTCGCGTGGTGATCGTAACGGCGAATGATGAGGCTCTGAAAGCCGCGCATGAGTTTCTGCGTTTTCAAATCTCGGACCACAAGACCGGCGATGTGGTGACGATTTCGAAAACTGAGAAAAATGAGCCGTAGAGCAGATCGAAACTCTTATTGCACGTATCGCAGCCAGTCTTTCGAAATTGCGGATTGCAGCGCGGTCGGATTCGCGACTGTTTCGAAGGTGAATGTGCGCTTGGCGTTTTTGCCCAGCGTCACTTCCACATCCATGGGCGCGCCGTTGCGCAGAATATGAAGCTTTAGCTTCTCGCCCGGACTTTTCAGCGTGGTGTTTGGCGCTGGCGGAGGAGCTTGCGCGGCGGCTGGGCCTCGGCGTCCTGCCGGTGCGGCTGGCGTTAGAAAATCGTTTAACGATTTCGGCGTGGCCTTGACCCCTTCCACTTCTACAATTTGGTCGCCCGGTTTCAGACCCGCGGTTTCGGCGGGCGATCCTGCGGTGACGCTGGTGATCATCAGCATCATGTCTGGAGCGCCGCGTCCTCCAAATGGGCCGCCTCCGGCCGGCGCCGCGCCGGGCGCTGGTTCCTGCGAATGAGTGTTCACACCCAGATATGCGCCGGGCGCGTCTTCGGATGTTGAACTCAGCGTGAGCCCCGCGAGCGCAAAATATTTAGCGTAATCCACATCTGTGGTGGTGGATGCGTACGAAAAAACTTCCGACAAATCCGCGCCTGCGGCGCTTTCGCATTCCTGGCGGAATTCCGCGTCTGTAAATCCGCGCCGCTTCTGCAAATAATATTTTTTGTAGAGCGCGCGCATCACATCGTCCATCGATTTCTTGTTGTTGCTTCCCTCGCGGATTTTCAGATCGAGCATCGCGCCCAGCATCGCGCCATTGTCGTAATACGAAATTGAGGTGTTCCTGTCGCCGCCAACTCCCGAGCCGGCATTCCAGGTATTCCAACTGGATTCGGTGGCCGATTGATAGTGGTGGCCGGAAGAATTATCGAAAGCACCGATGGCGCGCTTCATCTCGTCGAGATATTGATCGCGCGTCATCAATCCAGCGCGGACGAGCACCAGATTCTCGTAATACACCGTCAACCCCTCGGACACCCAAAGCATGTGCGTGAGATTTTCCAGATCGTAGTTAAAAGGACCGAGCGCGATCGGCCGGATTCGCTTCACATTAAAATTGTGAAAATATTCGTGGCTGATGTATCCCAGCCAGTGGAGATAGCTCGCGGGCGTGCTGAGGCTATTGCCATCGAATTGAATCGACGCGGAATTCAGGTGCTCGATGCCGCCATTGCCGTGGCCCATCAAAAGAAATGTGTAGTGTTTGTAGGGCACGTCGCCGATGAGCTGCGTCGCGGCCGTCACCATTTTCTGCAGATCGGCCACCATTTTTTTGCGGTCCACGGATTCGGCTACGTTTTCGATGGCCACGTAATGCGGAATGCCTTTTACGTCAAAGCGCAAATATTCCTGATTGCCCATCAGGATTGGCGAGTCGTAGAGCACGTCAAAATTCGAGGCGTAAAAAGTGTTCGATTGATTGGGCACAGGTTCGAGGCCCGTGGCGATTTGCTTCCAGTTCGAGGGCAATTGAATTGAGACGGTCACCGGATGCTGCGTCATCGCCGGAAGATAGACGAACATTCCCGATGGCGAGATGTAAGCGCGGTCGTCGCCCAAATAAGTGTTGGCGGCAAAGGATGTGGCACCGTAGACGTCGTAATTCAGCACGATCGAGGAGACATTTCCCGCAGCGACGCGCCAGGTATTTTTTGTGACTTTTTCGAAGGGGAGGTCGTGCTTGGCGCTATCTTCGGCGTGAAAATTCGTCACGTTTCTGGAGTAGTCGCCGATTCCGTAAAATCCCGGCGACCACACCGGCATTTTGAAATCTTGCAGCTCGCCTGATAAACCTGCGGCGCGGAATGTCACGTGAAATGTGTGCGTGCTGGGGACCGGCATGGAAACGGTGAAGGCGAAATTTTGTGGCGCGCTTTGCGCGTACGCTGCCGGAACTGTCGTTGCAAATGCGGCCAAAAGCATTACAGAGAAGGCGACGACAGTAACGAAAATTCGAGGTTGAGTTTTCACGAGGGCCGAAGTCTAGGAGGTCTCCAAAACCAATGTCAAGTCCCCGGTTTCGTAAAGAATTTTCATCGATTCGCCGACATTAAGGGATTTGTATAAATAACTCGCTCCGCGCTTTTCGCCGCCGCTTTCGAACGAGATTGGCATTACCATCGGTCTTGCTTCCGCCTTTTCCGTCCTGCGGCCTGTAGGGCCGCAGGCTAAACATTAGCCCAGCCCCCGCAGGGGCTGGGTAATCTGATAAAAAATCAGATTTTTCCGGAGCGCCGTCGGCGCGGCACCAAATCGTCTCTGTTCGTCACAAATCAAAATCGCGTGAGATACTAAATTTCAGTGGACGCTCATGGCCTCAGGCTGGGAGTCAACCGCGGATTTCGCCCACATTTCGCTTGACAATAGTTATCTTATCGGTTACAATAACTGTTAGTTTTTGTTTCTAATTCCCCGCGAAGCTCGGTCACTGCGATTCCGTCCCGAATCGGGAAAATGATGCGACGTTATGTCCGCTGAATCATGCTCAAACACGCACAAAACGTGTCTCCGAATGCTGTAAGTTCTTTAGAATCCGCACTTAGCTAAAAACATAGGGGGTAGGGGGGGCCGGCGCTAAATCTGAAATACTCAGCAAGATGAGAAACCGAAAAGCAAGGGAGAACTGCAGATCCCTCATTCCCTGAAGGGGATTCGGCCCCGATTCAATGCATCGGGATGCATACTGCGCAGATGACAGCTGGCGGCATCGGTCAGTGGCATTTGGCGCATGGGGCGCGGCGGCGCATCAAATGGGCGTCGGTTTCGTGGTTGAATGGAGAGCATGAGAATCGCGCACACGTTCACGAAGTCTTGGCCCGCTGGCGCGATGATGCTGGCGATGTTGCTGCCGGGCGCGATTGCGGCGCGCGCGCAAACGGCGGGCGCGGACGGCTCAAAGCTTGCAGACACTCCGCAGGGGCTGGGGGCGTTTGGGATCGGCGACAAAAAGTTTTCTGTTGTGGCCCACGATAAAACGATTCCGCACACGAATAGCGCAGATTCGCCGGAAACTTTGGCGCAACTGGAAATTCGCGACGGAACGGGAACCACCGTGTATACGGCGAACTTCCCTTTCGATGTGCAGGATGGCCATTTTGTGCGGCCAATAATTGCGGCCGCATCGCTGATCGGCGGTGGCGGAAATTCGGCGATTGTGATCCGGTATATCGAGCAATCGGCCTCGTCGCAGCGCGAAGACGAATCGTTCCAAGTATTCGGATTAGTGAATGGAAAGCTCGCGGCGTTCGGCGCTCCGCAAGCTTTGGGGCGGACGGATGGCGGAACTCCTTCGAGCGACGCGTTGACGGGAGTGATGGTGGGCGGCGGAGTGGATGTGGAACCGCTGATGTCTACCGCGGAGATGCTGCAATTTCGCGTATGGACTGGAAATTTTCTGGTGACCGTGCCGGTGCGTGTGGATTGGGCTCACGGAAAATGGAGCGAGGCCGAAGAATGCTATGCGCTGGGAAATGGGACGAGCCCGCAACGGCGGGGATGCAATCTTGGGCTTGCGACGAATCCGCGGCGGCCGGTGGATGGAGCTTCGGTAACCTTATATAGCGGGCCTGTGGAAGATCATTACGCTTCGCAGAGTATTTCGCTTGAGGGCAAATCTTCGGTGGTGTTTGTGGGAGTGCAAGCAGTGGTGAATTGGAAGACGAATGGGGATCGGTTCGCGTGTACGTTGGACAACGTTTGGCTGCATGTGCGGATAGATGGGCACGACGGGTGGGTCCACTCGGAGAGCGATTTGGCGGCGCTGGGATTGCCGGCTGGGAATCCGCCGCAATAAACGCAGAAATTATTCGTAGCGGAGAGATTCGGTGGGTTCCAATGCTGCGGCCTTGCTGGCCGGCAGGTAGCCAAAGAAAACTCCGGTGAGGCAGGAAACGCCGAGAGCTAGCGCGACGGCGTACCACGGCACCGGAACTCGAATGCCATCGGGGAGCAGCGGCTGGGCCAGGACGGGGATGCTGACGCCGCCGAGAACTCCGAGGATTGCGCCGCCGCCGCTGATCAAAATCGATTCCAATAAAAATTGATACAAAATTTCTTTTCGGCGCGCGCCGATCGCGCGGCGGATTCCGATTTCGCGCGTGCGCTCGGTGACGGTGACGAGCATGATGTTCATAATTCCGATGCCGCTGATCACCAGCGCAATGAACGCGATGATCACCAGAACCGCGGTGAGAGCTTCCGAAACTTGGCGTGCGACTCCGAGGATTCCGCTGAGGTTTTGCACCTCATAGGATGAGCCCGCGGGATGGCGCGCGAGCAGCAAATCTTCTAGCCGCGCCGAGGCGGCGACAACTTGATCCGCAGAAGCCATTTGCACGTAGATGCTGCCGAAATAATCCGTACCGGTGTAATACTTCATCAGCGGAAACGGAATTAGCACTGTGTCGCGTTTGATCTCGGAGAGCCCGAAAGTTTGCACGGCTTCGCGGAACGTGCCGATCACGCTGAAAGTAATTTCGCCGAGGCGGATGTTTTGTCCCACGGGATTCTGCGCGCCGAACACGCGCTGCGATAGTTCCTGCGTGATGAGGCAGACTTTGTTGTGCTGAAGGACATCGTCTTCATCGTAGTAGCGGCCGCTGACCACAACGAGATGGCGAATATCCTGATAATCCTGCGTGACGCCGACGAGATTGACGGGATGCTCGCTGCCATTGACTACGACGGTGCTATCGATCGAGTGCGTGCCTCCAACTCGCAGCACGCCGGGGATTCCTTTGCGGATGGCGTCCACATCATCGGGATTCACTTCGGTGTTGAGGGCGGTGGGTCCGCTAAGCGAATGCACGGCGTGGGCTTCGATGACGTTCGTGCCGATGCTTTCGATCTGGCCAAGGATGAAGCGGCGGCCGGTGAGGGAGACGGTGACGACGAGTACGATGCAGGCGGCGCCGATCATCACGCCGAGCATAGTGAGAAATGCGCGGAGTTTGTTCGCGCGCAATGCGTCGAAGGCGACGCTCCAAGTTTCGCGGCCTAGCATCATAAATTTCGCAGCGCTCGATCGAAGGTAGCGTAACACAAAGTGGCGTGCCGGAATTTGCCGTTGCGTTCGGGCTCAAGCGTGGCGTGCTAATTGACATAGACTATAATCAAGTATTTAATATACTGCGATGTTTCATGGAGCGAATCTGCGCAAATCCATTCGCGATGTCGGAGCGGTGCTGCTGCTTTCCGCGGCGGCGATCGCGGTGCATGGATATCACTTTGGCGCGGAGGATGGAGCAAGTTACATCCCCGCGGTAAAGCACGCGCTTGATCCCGCGCTGTACCCGCATGATGCGGATTTCGCAACCGCTCTTTCACACTTTGGAATGTTTGTGCCGATGGTGGCCGCGTCTGTGCGCGTTACGCGAATGTCGCTGGAATGGGCGGCGCTGGCGTGGCATGTGTTGAGCATATTCGTGCTGTTGTTGGCGTGCCGGAAACTTGCGCGCATGTGCTTTTCGGATGTGGCTGCGCAGTGGGGAGCGACCATCGCGGTGTGGGGAGCGCTGCTGCTGCCGGTGGCGGGCACGGGCATCGCGATCACTGAGAGATATTTGCATCCGCGAAATCTGGCGATTGGCGCGGTGGTGTTTGGAATCGCGGCAGCGTTGGAACGCAATCCAATATCGGTGGCGTGGATTGTGGCCGCTGTGGCGATTCATCCAACGATTGGATTGTGTGGCGCGTTTCACGCTGCGGTGCAGTGGAGGCGGCCGCACCGGAAAACGGCGGCGACTCACGGCGCGGTGACAATGACGGCCGCGTTGCCGCTAATTCTCGCGTGGATATTGCCGCGGCCGAACCCAGCTTGGAGAGCCTTGATTGAGTCGCGTGCGTATCTTTTTCCTCTGCGGTGGCATTGGTATGAATGGGTTGGAGTGATTGCGCCGATTCTGCTGCTGCAATTATGCGCACGAGTGGCAAGGCGCGATGGCGATTGCGTGGCCGCGCATCTCGCAGGGCGAGCGGCGATTGCGGGAGCGCTTGGGACGGCGGGGGCACTGGTGATTACCGGGATTCCAGCGTTTCTGCCGCTGGTTGCGGCTGAGCCGATGCGCGTGTTGCAAATCGTGTATTTGTTTTTCGTACTCATCGGAGGAGGGTTGATCGGCAGGCATTTACTTCGGAAGAATCGGATCAGATGGACAGCTTTCATCTTGCTGGTTGCCGGTGCGTTTTATGCTGCGGATAAGTTGGAGTATCCCGCGAGCGCACACATCGAATGGCCCGGAGCGGCGTCAAACAGCGCGTGGATCGAAGCATTCAATTGGGTGCGGGAGAATACGCCGCGCGGGGCGTACTTCGCGATTGATCCTCTTTATACACAGCAAGCGGGAGAAGACGTTCACGGGTTTCGCGCGTTCGCAGAACGCAGCGTGACGGCGGATGCAGTGAAGGATCGATCGGTGGCTCAGGTAGATTCCAATCTCGCGGCTGCGTGGCAGCAACAGACATCGGCGACGCGCGACTGGCAACGGTTCGATCCCGAAGATTTCGCGCGCCTGGGAAAATTATTTCAGGTGGATTGGGTTTTACTCGATCGATCTTCATCGGCTGTGGCGCGAATGAATTGCCCGTTCATAAACACGCGAATCGCCGTGTGCAAGTTGCCCACCTTCGTTGGAAATCGCTAATCGCAATCCTGGTGCAATCCTGTCCTTCCTCGATTTAAATCGGAGAATCAGGCCAGGACGCCGGGAATGAAGTAGGTAAATTTGTGGAGTAGAGGCGCACTGCGCTGCCACTCCCTGTTCACGATTAGTGACACTTCACGCGGCGAATGGAAGACATACCAGGCTAATTGGCATAAAAAGAAGCGGAAAGCCGCTGGCATCAGACGTGCTCGTACTCATTGGGTGGTGGAGTCTGTCTGGGAAATTGCTGACCCGAATTTGCAGGCTTCGGCGGCCGTTTCGAGCATCGGGAAACCAGGAATCGAATGGAGGATCTCCTTCGCAGTGCAGTGTTGAAAAACGAAGGAGAGAATCATGCCAGGTATCACGCTTAACGAAGTTCTGATGCAGAACGCTCCAGCGGAAGACGGGGATTTGCGCGTTCAATTCTCCGATCCCGCGGCGCGGATGATTGTTCGCGAGGCGCCGCTCTATAAAGGAATTTGGAGTTCGCTGGCCGCCGCACTTTCGAGAGGCGTTGCCGGAACAGGAAAGAAAGCGCTGTTTTTGTTTCGCGAAACGGCAGAGACCGATTTTCGGCTATCGAGCTGGAATTTCCTGGCGACTTTCGTGCTGCATGTTGCAGTGGCGTTTTTGATTCTTCATTTCGTGCATTTCGATGTGGCGGCGCAAAACCGCGTGGATGATGACGATCTCGCGGATGCGAAAATTTATTACATCGTTCCGACTCCTGAAAAAGCGAAGCCGATGCGCAGGATCGCGCCAAAAGGTCCCGGAAGCACGCCGGGGCGCGGAGACATCGCGGAAAAAGTTCCGGTGAAAGGCAATTCCGTATTTCACAAGACCTTGAAGGTGGTATCGAATCCGCCGCACCCGGACAACAATCACCAAACGATTATTCAGCCCGCGTCACCGCCGGACTTGATCATCAAGCACGATGTAAAAATTCCGAACATTGTATTGGGCGAGCCGCTGCCGCAGCCGAAATCACCAACGATTGCGCTGTCGTGGAAAAATCCCGCGCCGAAACCAGCCGCGCCGAAAACTCCGAAGGATAGCGCCTTGCCGCAGGTAGATCAGCGAAACGATCCTTTGGTGCTCGGCAAAATTGTGCCGGAAGCGAGTCTGCCGGTTGCGCCACCTTCAGAGCCCGCGCCAACACCAGTACAGAGCGCGGCGTCAGCCGCAGCTGCCGATGCAGGCGCCGCGAAAATACAGGGTGCCAGCGGCGGTAAGGATTTGATCGCATTTGGAACTGATCCCGACGCCCGCGCGACGACGCTTGCGCTGCCTCCGGGAAATCGGTACGGATCCTTTTCGATTGCACCCGATGGCTCAGGGCCGGGTGCTGCGGGCGGAAGTCCCAACGGAAAACCTGGAGCGGGCAGCGGAGGTAATGGTCCCGGCGGAAACAGCAGCACTGGAATTGGACCGGGAACAAATGGCGGAGGCGGCGGAGCGACGAGTTCTGACGCTGGCCCCGTGAGCGTGGCCGGAACGAATGGTAATGGCGCGAGAGAGGCCGAGCTGAAGGCCGCGATCGCCGAGACGATGGTTTATCCGGTAATGAGTTCGATCAATTTGCGGAAAAACTCGATGGTGATTTCCTCTGGCTACGTTGGCGGAGGCGGACTGGGCGTATATAAGGCGCTGGTTTGCGCCAAGATTTATACCGTCTTCCTGAATATGCCGGGCGGAAACTGGACGCTGGAATACTGTCCGGCTACGTCGCAGAGTACCGAAGCGACGGCGACCGCTGCGGGACACACGTCTGTGGTGCACTTGGAGCAAGGAGTAATTCCGCCTGATGCGTCGCAGATCTTCGATTTTAAGCGGATCGCGGTCGACGATGACTCCGCGCGCAAGATGATCATCCTACGTGGCACTATCAAGGAAGACGGTAGCGTGGCGGACGTTAAAATCTACCAAGGCCTTGAGCCGCAGATGGACGAGGCGGCAAAGCTTGCGTTCTCAAAGTGGAAGTTCAAGCCTGCGCTTCGAGACGGAAAGAGCATCGCGGTGGAGTTTCTGGTGGGTATCCCTCCTGTCTCCGGACCTGCACGCTGATTTTAGATGTCTATTTCGGGTGGAAATCCGAATAAGGACGGGTCACGACTGATTACAGCTTTCCTGAGCTATATGGGAAAAGTGTTTCCATTATTGTTAGTCATTGGACACATCCTTTCCATCGCTTAGGGTCCGATCCATTACCGTTCAGGAATCACCCTCGTAACTCACACATTTTAAGCCACTTAAAAATCGCCAATTGTGCGCTATTCTGTGCAGACTGGCCAAAGAGTTGCACTTATGTGCGCGACAACAAATTCAGACACATCAAAATTCGTCCCTGGGAAGCTAACGCCACAGATCCCCCTGTCGATTAGCTCCTGAAGCAGAGGGCGTTTCGTCTAGTACGCACAAAAATTCGCCGCGGCCGTGGGGCCGACTGGCGTTATTCAGGATGAGGTAGAACTGTGGCTAACTCGTCAGTGCGCGTGCTGCTTCTGTGCAAAGACCTGGGAACCGGCGCGGCGATCGGAAGAGCGCTGGGCCGGGAGTTCGAAACCCGGATCAGCGACGATTTCCAGACGGAAAAATGGAACGAGTCGCAGGAATGGTGCGACGTCGTTCTGCTGGACATGCTTCAAGTCTGGAAATGGCGAGGCGCCCGCGTTCAGCATCGAAACAATTCAACAGATTCGAAAATCTTCGTCGCGAGTGCCTGTGATTGCGCTGTGCAACGAAGAAGATACTGCGTTCGTTTCGCAAGTGATTGAACAAGGCGCTTACGACACCGTCTCAAATCCTCCGAACATGGCCGAGCTGCGATTGGTGCTGCGGCGTGCGTCGAAGGCTGGGCGCTCAGAAGATGAATTGGACCGGCTGCGAACGATGGCCGTATCAAACGGGCGGCTGCACGAGCTGTTGGGCACAGCGCCTTCGATGATGGAAGTGTTTTCGCTGGCGAGAAAGATCGCGCCGTGCGACGTGAACGTGATGATTACCGGCGAGACCGGTACGGGTAAGGAGTTGTTGGCACGGGCGATCCACCGATTGAGTTTGCGCGCGTCGCGTCCGCTGGTGGCGTTTTCGTGCGCGAACCTGCCGGAGACGCTGATCGAAGACGAACTTTTTGGACACGAGAAGGGCGCGTTCACCGGCGCGCTGATGAACCGCCGCGGAAGAATGGAATCGGCGGATCAAGGAACTTTGTTTCTGGATGAAATCGGCGACCTGGGTATTGGTTTGCAACCGAAACTTTTGCGCGTGCTGCAAGAGCGCAGCTTTGAGCGCCTGGGAAGCAACACGCCGATAAGCGTGAATCTGCGATTGATCAGCGCTTCAAACCGAAATCTTTCGGAGATGGTGCAGCGAGGAAGTTTCCGCGAAGATCTGTACTACCGATTGAACGTGGTGCAGCTGCATCTTCCCGCGCTGCGCGAACGGCGCGAAGATATTCCATTGCTGGCGGCGCATTTTCTGCAAGCTTCAGCACAGCAATTCAACCGGAAGGCAAAACGATTTTCGCAGCCTGCGTTGCGGGTGCTGGAAGAATACGGCTGGCCGGGCAACGTGCGAGAACTGGAAAATGTGGTGCAGCGCGCGGTGGTTCTCGCCGATGGACATACGGTGGATTTGTGGCATCTGCCTGCGGGCATTCGTCCAGTGGGAGATGTATCCCCGCTGACGCGGTCATACGAAGATGAAGTGCGGAATTTCAAAAAGAGATTGATTCTGCGAACCCTGCAAGAATGCGGCTGGCGAAAAGCAGAAAGTGCGCGAGCGCTGGGAATGGCGCGCGGATACCTGCATCGCTTGATCAACCAGCTCGACATCCGGCAAAACGAGGATGCCACCGCGAGCGTTAACGGTAACGGCAACGGGAACGGACACTATCCCGAAGTGGAGAACGCCGTGCCACAATTTCAACACGCCGCTGCTTACAAGCAGATAGCCTGAAACCGCGGCGATCACGCCGTATGGAGTCTTCCATCGAAACACAGCCAGATTTGCTGGCCGGAGATGATTTCCATCTGGCCTTCATTCAGAAATTTTGCGTACCCGAGTTGATAAAGCTGCGCAATCAGGATGGTGGCTGGGGATTTCGGGAAGCGACGGCGAGCCGGGTGGAACCGACGGCGTGGGCGATTCTGGCATTGCGCGTAGTCGCCGAGAAAAATTCGGATGTTCTAGCGGCGGTTGCTGGTGGCGAGAAATTTTTGGAAGGCGCGCAATTGGCGGATGGTTCGTGGGCATCAGCGCCGGGCCAGTCGCAAGGATCGTGGGTTACGTCGCTGGCGTACTGGGCTTTGAGATCTCGCGCCGAGCAGGCGGGCTGCGCCGATCGCGGATTGCGATGGTTGCTGACCGAACGTCCGCGAGAAAGTTCGCTGTGGTGGCGGATGAAGCGGCGCATGTTCGGTGGCGGACGCACGGCGAAGCAGGATGATTCGTTTTATGGATGGAGCTGGACGCACGGCACGGCGAGTTGGGTCGAGCCAACAGCTTATGCGTGCCTTGCGTTGCGCGGATCGAAAGAGATTTTTGCTATGGCAAAAACTCGATTACAACTCGCCGAGAAAATGCTGTATGACCGCGTGTGCGCGGGCGGCGGATGGAATACCGGAAATCCGGCGACATACGGAGCGGTGGGCTCACCGGAATTTGGACCGACGGCGTTTGCTCTGCTTGCGCTGCGCGGTCAGGCCGCACGACATGAGAATCAGCAAGGCGTTGCGTGGATTGAACAGAATTGGGCGAATGTGAAAACACCGAGTGCGCTGGCGCAGGCGGCGATTACTTTGCGTGCATACGGATGCGCGAATGCGGCGATTTTGGAACAACTTCGCGTGAGCTGGGAAAACGAAGAAGTTTTGAAGACGGTACCTGCGATCGCGTGGACGCTTCTGGCGATGACCGGCGATTTGGGATGGCTTCCAGATGCAAATTTTGAAGGAGCGCGCTGAAAATGCCGCGGACGATGCCACAACTTGCGCCTCCGTTTTCTCGAGTTGCGTCGCGCGTGGCGATTCGGCGTGTGGCGAGCTATGAGAGCGATCTTGCGGCGATGCTTTTCGAAACGATCCGCGAACTTGACCCGCCAGTGCGCGGGAAATCGGTCTTGCTCAAGCCGAATCTGGTGGGATTCCATGAATCCGGAGCGGTGAATACACATCCAGCGTTGATTGGCGCGGCGCGAGAGACTTTTTTGAAACTGGGCGCGACGGAAGTTTTTATCGGTGATGGACCTGCGCTCGATCGCGATACACAAGCGGTGCTCGAGATGGCGCGGATGCGAGAATTTGTGGGCCCGCTGAAAAATGTATTCGTGGATTTGAACGTGGATGACGTGGAGCGTGTGGTGTTGCCGACGCACGCGTCGCGACTTCGCGAACTTTATTTTCCGAAGACTTTGCGCGGCGTGGATTTTGTGGTGTCGATGCCGAAATTGAAAACGCATCGCTGGGCCGGCGTGACGCTTTCACTGAAAAATATGTTTGGAGTGGTGCCCGGAAGCTGTTACGGCTGGCCGAAAAATGTGCTGCACTGGGCGGGCATCGAGCGCGCAATTTTGGATATCAATGCGGCGGTGCGGCCGGACTTCGCGATCGTGGATGGAATTATCGGGATGGAAGGAAACGGGCCGATTCAAGGCACGCCAAAGGCGGCGGGAGTAGTGGTGGTGGGCGACGATCCAGTGGCAGTGGATGCTACGTGCGCGCGGATTATGGGACTCGCGCCGGAAAGAATCAATCACATCGCGCGCGCGGGAACGATGCTGGGGCATGTGCAGATCGAAAAAATTTCGCAGTTGGGTGAGAGCGTCGCGAGCGCGACGATGCCATTCGCGGTGAACGAAACATTTCGAATGTTGCAGCAGAACAATTTGACGCGAGCGCAGTAGCAGGACTTCGACCAAGGGAGCAGTGCGAATTATGGACGGACAGAATCCATCGGCGAATATACAGACGGATGCGGCGGCAATTTCCGTTCCGCAGCGAGCTGCGTCCATTTCCGCTTCCGCGGATGAAGCTAAGTCTGCGGCTTCGAGCGGCCCGATGGAATTATTGCGAAAAATGTTTTCGTTTCCGGCGATGCTGGGCAGCTTGATTGTGGGCGCGGTGTTCATGTCGGGAATGCTGTTCAAAGTTGATCCCGATTTGTGGTGGCACATCAAAGTGGGCGGCGACATTCTGAAGACGCATCACTGGCCAACCACCGATCCATTTTCGTTCACAGTTTTTGGGCAGCCGTGGTTGGCATACGAGTGGATCGGAGATGTGCTGTTTGCGATGGCGTCGCGGCTGGGAGGATTGCGCGGGCTGGATGCGCTGCTGATTATTGTGGGGAGCATGGTGTGCTTGTCGCTGTACGCGCTGGCGACGCTGCGGTCGGGAAAATCGAAAGCGGGTTTCGTAGCGGCCACACTTCTGTTCTTGCTGGCTGTGCCCTCGTTTTCCTTGCGTCCGCAGATGCTGGGGTATTTGTTCCTGGTGCTGACGGTGCTGGTGCTGGAACGATTCCGCCAGGGGCGCCACGGAACGATCTGGCTTCTTCCTGTGTTGATGCTGGTGTGGGAGAACTCGCACGGGTCGTGGATTATCGGCATGGGGACGATTTTTGTTTACTGGATGAGCGGCCTGTTTGAGTTTCGACTGGGGAAGGTAGAGGCGCGGCGATGGAGCGCGGCAGAGCGGAAAACGATTTCATTTGTATTTTTGCTGTGCGTCGCGGTGCTGCCGATTACACCGTACGGAACACAGGTCGCGATTTCTCCTTTTGAATTTGCATTCAAGCTGCCGCTAAACGTGCAGCATATTCTGGAGTGGCAATCAATGCCGTTTAGTTTGCCGGGCGGGAAATTATTTTTATTGCTGCTGCTGGGATTTTTTGTGTTGCAGATGGTGATGGATTTTACGTGGCGGGTTGAGGAACTGGCGCTGTTTTTATTCGGCACGGTGATGGCGTGCTTGCATGTGCGATTCTTGCTGATTTTCGTTCCGTTTGCGGCTCCGCTGTTCGGAGTGGTGGCTGCGCGGTGGACGGACGTGTATCACCGTTCTAAAGATAAATTTGCGCTGAACGCGATCATGATGGCGGGAGTTGCGGCGGCGATATTTTTCTTTTTCCCCACCAAGGCTGAACTGCAGGAAAAGGTCGCGCTCGATTTTCCGGTGGTTGCGGTGGATTATTTAAATGCGAATCCGCAGGCCGCACCCGAGCCGATGTACAACACCTACGGATTTGGCGGGTATTTGGTGTGGGCGCGCGGGCCCGAACATAAAGTCTTTGTGGATGGCCGCGGCGACGTGTACGAGCGCGGCGGATTATTTGCAGATTACATCCACATTGCGGATGTGAGGCCGGAAGCTCTCACGCTGCTCGATCACTACGGAATTCAATCGTGCCTGGTGCAGCGGGATGAGGCTCTCGCCACCTTGCTCACGGCTTCGCCAAAGTGGAAGCGGACTTACGTGGATACGGTGAGCGCGCTGTACGTGCGCGCGGGCGCTGCTGATGCAATTCCGGCGACGCCGGCGCGGTAGCTGGGCCGCACGCGCAGATCTCTCCGCGAAAAAATTTTGTGAGCGCTACTTCTCAGCGAACCCTGCGAAACGCCGCAATTTTACTGTGCATTTGCGGCGCATATCTTTTCAACGTGCAGCGGTGGCATCCCGAAACATTTTTCGGACGATTTCACGACGACAGCTTGTACTTCAGCTCGGCGAAGGCGCTCTCGCAGGGACACGGGTACGTCATACCAAGTTTTCCGGGCGCGCCGGCACAAACAAAATATCCGATCGTGCTGCCGTGGCTTTTGTCGTGGATATGGAAATGGAATCCTTCGTTTCCGCAAAATCTCAAGAGCGCAACGTGGATCATCGAGATTTTTGGAGTGTGGGCGCTGATTGCGTCGTTCCTTCTGCTGAAAAAATTGCCGGGAATCGGCGAGAAGCCCGCGCTGCTGCTGACGGGCCTGCTCGCGTTTCAACCGATATTTATTCGGATGAGCGGCCTGCTGATGGCAGACGTGCCGTTCATGGCGCTGATGCTGACGGCGTTTCTTCTCGCGGATCACGTGATTGTTCGCGAAGGGCGTGCGCGTCTCGCGATAATTACTGGAATTGTCGCGGGGCTTGGCATGGGCTTGCGATCAGTGGGAATTGCGGTGGTCGCGGGATTTTTCCTGTTGGCGCTATCGCGGCGCGCATTCCGGCAGGCACTCTTATTTGCAGCAGCCGCGGCGGTGGTATTCGTCGCTGAATCGTGGCCGACTTTGATGCACCATTCGATGGCGACATCCGCAATCCCTGGCGCGAATGCCGGCGGCCCAGGCTGGCAGCAGCTCTCCGCGTATTACACGAGCTATGGAGTTTTCTGGCGAATGTCAGTGCCTTCTGTGAGAGCTCTTTTCGATTTGGCGCGCGCAAACTTTCTGTCAATCGTCTCGTCCCCAGGATCGTTCCTCGTAGCCCCGCTTGAGTCGCGATGGTCGCTGATCAGCTCTGTGCTCACCGTTCCGATTGGTGCGGGGATCATCCGCCAGTACAAAAACAACACGTGGAGACCGATTCCAGTTGTGCTGGCGATTTACCTCGCGATTCTGCTGGTGTGGCCCTGGGCTCCGGAACGATTTTTGCTGCCGTTCCTCACAATTTTCTTCGCAGGGCTATGGGTCGAGGCGCGAAGAATGGCGCCCATCCTCACCGCAAATCTGCGGCGCGGAATGCCGATCTCTCAAAGGCTAATAGCCGGAGCGCTCGCCGCCCTGCTGGCCGCGGTGCTGGGATACGGTGCCTGGAACTTTTTCGTCCGTGATCCCGGCCGGCTAAAGCTTGCGTCGACATCCCTGGCGGGCAATCGTGACCAACGCGAGCAGGCGTACGCTTGGCTCCGGCAGCACACGGACTCGAATGCACGTGTCACCGCCTACGAAGACGCCGTGTTGTACCTCTACACCGATCGCCAGAGCCTGCGACCGATCGCGTTCCTGCCAGAGTCGGGCTACATGGAAGACCAGGCGGTTCTAACTCGCGACTTGGACCACATCGCCGATGCGCCCCGCTACACCGGTGCCCGCTACTGGCTTGCTACTGACGACGACTTTTACGAGGAAACCTATAGCGACGAGATACGAGCACGGCTTCGCCAGATCGAGGCTGTCTTACCGGTACTCTTCCTGAGCCAGGATGGCAGTGTGCGCGTCCATGACGCAACTTGCGTTGTCGAAAGCCAGGCCTCGGGCTGCCGAGCGGCCCAGGCCGTACTGTTCCCGTACGAAGGACAGTTGCCAAAAATTGGAAATAATTTACCTACGCGAAAACAACGAATTTGACTCTCGAAACGCGCTGAAAAGCTGTTTTTAGGGCCATGTGTAACCAAAAGTGGATAGGCTTGGGAAGGGCGAGTACGATAGGGATTACGTTTTTCCCTTCGTTGACCTGTCCGGCGGGACAGTCCACAGGCGGTATCTCCCTAAAGTACATGTTTTCAAGCACATCCGCCAAATGGACCCATACCCCGACTGTGGCTACCTACATGCTTCTTCGTATAGGCGGTGACATGCGCCCCGGTCACCAAATCTCAGTACTGAGAGGCAAAACATGAAGAACCTGATGAAGAGGCTCTGGTCGGAAACAGAAGGCCAAGACCTCACAGAGTACGCGCTGCTAGTGGTGCTGATTGCTCTAGCGGCGATCGCGGCAATGACCAAGTTGGGCTCCGCGATTAGTGACGTGTTTTCGAACGCTGCTGGAAACCTGGCTGCAACGTAGTCGTGGCGGCGGTTTCTGGCCGTTGGTTCCGCAATTCGGGTCCAGCGGCCAGACCCTGCCAGTCCGTCGATCCTACGTTCGACTTGGGGAAGTACATTTCTTGGGAGGAATGCCAATGGTAAGAATCCTTAGCAGGCTGTGGAAAGAAGAACACGGCCAGGATCTGACGGAATACGCGTTGCTACTGGTATTGGTTGCGCTATCCGCCATCGCTGGCATGGCCACGATCGGTTCGTCGATCAGCGACGTTTTTTCGAACGCCGCTGGGAACCTGTCTGCCACGTAATTGTGTCGAAGCTTCTGGCTGGCGAATTCGCATGCTGATTAGCCAGCCAGAAGACTTCAGCACTCCGCTCTCTGAGGAGTGGAATCGGTTGGGCCATCAGTAAGAAATTTTTAGACTTAGCTGAGTTCTCGGCCGGAAGTTAGCAGGCGAACGCAGATCGCCGCCAGGCAGAAATACAATCGTAACGTCCAGAAGTCGTCTACTCAAAGTTCAAGCTTCTGACACGCGAGAGCCAATTTTTACATGACAACGAACGCACAAATTTTGTGGATATCGGCCCTGGCATTCAGTTTTATCGCCGGATTCACCGACTTTCGCACACGCAAAATTCCGAACTGGCTGACAGTTTCGGGATTCGTTCTTGGAGTTGGATTGCACATTTGGATGCCGGGATTTCACGGAATGCTGAAATCACTTGAAGGGGCGGGGTTGGCCCTGGGATTGCTCCTGCCACTGGTGTTGATGCGAGCACTGGGTGCGGGAGATTGGAAAATGATGGGCGCGATCGGAGCGCTGCTGGGCCCGCTGATGATGATATTCGTTCTGTTAGCTAGCGTTTTGATTACTGGAGTGATGGCCCTTTTCCGGATGGTGCAGACGGGCCAGGTGAAGTCGACGTTAAAGAACCTTGTGATGCTCGTTCATGGATTCGCTGCGTTTGGATTGCGGCCAAATCCTGAGATTTCACTCGACAATCCGCGCCTCATGAAATTGCCGTTCGGAGTCGGGGCAGCTATCGGAACTCTAGTTTGTTTTGTCGCTGCTCTGTGGATCAAGTGAAGTCGGAACTAAGGAGATTGGGCAAATGAATCGGAACAGACTCGTTATCGGCTTATTCCTGGCCATCGTGCTGGCGCTTCTGCTGGCCACGTTCGTGTACCGGGAATTCAACAAATTGGCTGCGCGTCCAGTTGTAGGCGCAACGCAGCAGATCGTGGTCGCAGCGCAGACGCTTCCACTTGGAACGCGCCTCGACGCTTCCAATTTGCGCACGATGCCGTGGCCGGCGAACCAGCCGGTGGCGACGGGCATGTGCTCGCGAATTGAAGATTGCGTTGGCCGCGCCTTGATTACCACCGTATCGGAGAACGAGCCGATCATGGAAGGGAAACTCGCGTCCAAGGATTCCGGCGCCGGCCTTCCTGCAACAATTCCGCAGGGAATGCGCGCGATGTCTGTGGCTGTCAACGACGTCGTTGGCGTCGCGGGATTCGTCGGGCCTGGCACCACGGTTGATGTTCTGATGACCGGTTCCACTGTCGGCGCGAACAACGGCACGAACACTGTTACTCGCACAATTCTCGAAAACATTCGCGTCCTTGCCGCTGGCCAAAAAATCGAACAAGACCAGCAGGGCAAACCGCAAACAGTTCCTGTAATCACGCTCTTGGTTTCGCCGGAAGATGCCGCACGGCTTGCAATGGCATCGAGCGAAGGCAAGATTCAGCTTGCTCTCCGTAATACAGTCGACACGACTGCCACGAACCCGGCGCCGGTATTTCAATCCGTACTCTTCGGCGGCACTCCGATGACTGTGGCTCCAGCCGTTGAACATCGTCACGTCGAGCAAACCAAAGTTGCTGCTCCTCCTCCGCCGCCACCTCCGTACACGATTGAAGTGATCACGGGCGGCAAGCGCGAAACGAAAAGCTTTCCTAATCAAAAGCCTCAATAACTAGCGGGAGATCCGTCGGGAGAACTGTTATGGACAAACGAAACCGAATTCCAAGAGTTATCGCTCAAGGCGGTTGGTTGGCGGCGGTGCTGCTCCTTAGCTCCACGGCAGCAAGCGCACAGTTGGCGAATCTGTCTGAAACACCAGACGATTCCGCCACGACGGCGGCTCATGCCGCGCCGGTCGCGACTGTGGCGGCTCCAGGTACGCTGGGGGCGATGCCCGGAAAGCCTGCCGATTCCGAGCAGTCTCTCCATCTTCTTGTGGGGCGGTCGTTGCTGATCTCTTCGCCCACGAAGATCAAGACTCTCTCACTGGCCGATCCGAATATTGCTGACGCTATCGTCATCAGCCCGAACCAGATCATGCTCAACGGGAAAACTCCTGGCGGCGTGTCGCTGGTCATCTGGGACGAAGAGGGACAAAGCCAGACGTTTGAAATCTCGGTGGACATCGACATTCTCGGTCTCCGCCAGGAAATTCACGACGCTTTTCCGAAGGAACCCATTCAGATCGATGCGGCCAAAGATGTGGTGATCCTTTCGGGCAAGGCTTCTTCGCAGGAAGTCGCCGACAAAGTTTTGGAAGTCGTAAAGGGCGTAACGGGCAAGGCCACCAGCCTGATTCAAGTCCCGCCGATCCAAAACGGCGAAGTTCTGCTCCAGGTAAAGTTTGCTGAAGTGAACCGCTCTGCACTGAGCCAGCTCGGAATCAACATCCTGAGCTTGCCTGGCGCGAAGACAATCGGCTCGATCACCACGCAGCAATTTTCGGCTCCGATTATTCAGGGCCAAGTGGGATCGATCGGCGGCGGCGCGGCAGCGGCGACAACGGGCGCGAGCAGCGCAGCATTCGGCCTGGGCAATCTTCTCAACATTTTCTTGTATAACCCGCAGCTGAATCTTGCTGCAACGATTCAGGCGCTGCAATCGGACAACTTGCTTCAGATTCTCGCCGAGCCGAACGTGCTGACGGAGTCTGGCAAGGAAGGCAGCTTCCTCGCTGGCGGTGAGTTTCCGTTCCCTGTCATTCAAAGCTCCGGCGGCGGCACTTTCCCCGCGATCACCATTCAATTTAAGGAATTCGGTATCCGGCTGAACTTCACCCCGACGATTACGCCAGACGGATTGATTCACTTGAAGGTGAAGCCGGAAGTCAGCTCTCTCGATTTCTCGAATGCGCTCACCATTTCAGGATTCACCATCCCGGCGCTTTCAACCCGCCGCGTGGAATCGGAAATGGATTTGAAAGACGGCCAGAGCTTCGCAATCGCGGGATTGATCGATAACCAGGTAACGCAGCAGATGACCAAGATGCCGGGAATTGGTAACATTCCGATTCTCGGAAACTTGTTCAAGAGCCGCCAGCTCCAGAAGAGCGATGACGAGCTCCTCATCGTGGTGACGCCGCGCGTGGTGCACCCGCTTGAGCCTGCGAATGTTCCAGCTGGCCCGGTATTCCCGAAGTCTTTCATGCCGCCAGCTAAAGCGGAAAAGAAGACCGGCTCCAACTAGGAGAGAAACGTTGCTAGTGTTCTCTAACGAACTTCAACCGCACAGGGAGATAAGGGACTTCGGCGTATGCTAACGGCGGGCATTGTAAGCGGCGACAGAGTAAGTTCGGCGCAATTGCTTGCGGCGCTTCAGCAATCCGGTATGGTCAGTTCGGTGAAGGAGTGGGCGATACCCACCGACCAGTTGCCGGAATCGAGCGAGCCGATCCCTGACGTGATTTTGCTGGACCTGGGTCGCGATCCGGAACCGTACTTTGCTTTCGGCGCCCATCTTCGCAGAATTCAACCTACCGCGTGGCTGATTGCTTGTTCAGCCGGCGCTGCTCCAAATCATCAACTCCTGCTGGAAGCGATGCGCAGCGGCGTTCAGGATTTTGCGCCGAAGCCTGTTACCCCGGAGAGTTTGCGAGAAATCCTGATGCGGCTTCGGCTGGATAGTCAGCCGCTCGAGCGGCGCATCACCGATCGCCTCATCGTCGTCATGGGTTCAAAGGGCGGTGTGGGAGCCACGACAGTCAGCGTGAATCTCGGCGTTCAGCTTTCAAAATTTGCCAAGAAGCGCACCGTACTTCTCGACATGGCGCGTCCTCTCGGAAACGCCCATTTGCTGCTCAATTTGAATCCGCGATTCGGAATTCGCGACGCCGTCGAAAACCTCGACCGGCTTGACACGCACTTTTTCGGTGGATTGCTTACCAATCATTCGTCGCATCTCCAACTTCTGGGCGGAACCATGCACCCGGAAGAATGGAACAATATTCATGTCGCATCATTGCAGCGCGTGGTTAACGTCGCCCAGGCTGCTTTTGACATGGTGCTGGTCGATATCGGAGTACAGTTTTCATCGGAATGGGCGGATATGCTGCGCGATGCCCGGATGATTCTGATGATTGCGGAGTCGAATGTCCCTTCACTTTGGAATCTCGAGCGGCGCGTGCTTGCTCTCAGCGGCCTTGGCGTTGATCCCGAACGAATTTCGGTGGTTGTAAATCGCTGGCACAAAGGCGAAGACGAAACGCTCGAGGCGATTCAAAAAATTATGAAGCGGCCGGTTCTGGCATCGCTCCCGAACGATTTTCGCAAGGCCAGCACGGCTGTCAATCTTGGTTTGCCGCTCAACGAAGACAAGAGCAGCCCGCTTACGGCTCGGTATCGTGAACTCGCCGGGCAGCTCGCAGGCGTCGAAACCGTTCGGGTCGCCAAACCCAGCGGCGGTTTCGGCGGACTTTTTGGATCAAAGAGGTAACTTATGGCGACTTTACCAGTAGCTTCAGGACGTACCGATTTCAGCGCGGTGAAGACTGCGATCCACCGCAAGCTGATCCAAAAGCTCAACCTGGATCGGCTCACTGAAATCAAGCGCGAAGACGTGCGCCGCGAGGTTAGCCAGATTTTGGAAAGCCTCGTCGTCGGTGAATCCACGCCGATGACTTTGCAGGAACGCGAGCGTCTGTCGGCGGAAGTCCTCGATGAAGTGTTTGGACTTGGCCCGCTCGAACCGCTTCTCGCCGATACCACCATCTCCGATATTCTCGTAAACACTTATAAGCGCGTCTATGTCGAACGCCGCGGAATGCTGGAAATGACCAACGTCCAGTTCCGCGACGATGCGCACTTGATGGCGATTATCGATCGCATCGTTTCCGCGATCGGCCGCCGCATTGACGAATCTTCTCCGATGGTTGATGCGCGTCTCGCGGATGGTTCGCGTGTGAACGCAATCATCCCTCCGCTCGCCGTTGACGGTCCGTGCTTGTCCATCCGTCGTTTTAGCCACGAACGTCTCGGAGCCGAAAATCTCGTTCAGAACAACACGCTCACGGCGCCGATGCTCGAAATGCTGGCCGGCTGCGTGAAGGCCCGTTTGAACGTTTTGATTTCAGGCGGTACTGGCGCTGGAAAAACCACGCTGCTCAACCTGCTGTCGTCTTACATTTCGGGTCGCGAGCGAATCGTTACGATTGAAGACGCGGCCGAACTGTCGCTCCACCAGGATCACGTTGTGCGTCTCGAAACGCGCCCCCCCAACATTGAAGGAAAGGGCGCAGTGCATCAGCGCCAGCTCGTTATCAACTCTTTGCGTATGCGGCCAGACCGCATCGTCATCGGAGAAGTCCGCGGCGAAGAAGCCCTCGACATGCTCCAGGCCATGAATACGGGTCACGATGGCTCGCTCACCACGATTCACGCGAACGCGCCGAGAGATGCTCTGTCCCGCTTGGAAACCATGGTCGCGATGTCGAGCTTGAACATTCCAGACGCCGCGATTCGCCGCCAGATCGCATCCGCGCTGGATATCGTGATTCAAGTTAGCCGCCTCGCAGACGGCACCCGCAAAGTGATCAGCGTTGCGGAAATTACCGGAATGGAAGGCGAAGTCGTCAGCATGCAAGACATCTTCGTCTTCAAAAAACGCGGCATCCGAGAAACCGGCGAAGTAATTGGCGAATTCATGCCCACCGGAATACGTCCGCGATTTGCCGAGCGCCTGAGCGTGGCGGGTGTACAGCTGCCGGCCTCGATGTTCGAGACGGGCCACAAGATTTAAAGGTGATTTGGTGTAAGTGAAATTGGATTTCTGATGATTCGGAGAAACACGCTGGCGAAGTTTCAAACCGTGTGTGACTCGGAGAGGAGGACGCTGTGCCGCTATTGGTTGCCGTGGTCACGTTTGTTTTTGTAGCGCTGATCATCGTCTCGATTTGGTTTTCCGTGGGAAACGATTCGACGCAGAAAGTCGTCCGCCAAAGAATGGAAGCGGTCCGTAAGGCGGAAAAACGCGGCGATATTCCCGCCGATTTGAAACTGATTCGCGATGAAATGTATAGCAGCATGCCCATGCTTCATCGCGCGCTGATGCGCATGTCGTGGACTGGCCGCCTGCGTGATTACATCATCCAGGCTGGAATGACCACCAAGCCCGGCAAACTTCTTCTCACCAGCGCCATTGCAGGCCTTGGAGCATTCGTCGTCGTGGCGGATTTTCTCAACGTCAATTTTCTCTTCGCGATTCTCGCGTTCATCGTCGCCGCTGTCATTCCGATTTCCGTGGTCGCATTTCAGCGCCGCAGACGCCTGGCAAAGTTCGAGGAACATTTTCCAGACGCCCTCGATTTGCTTGGCCGCGCCGTTCGCGCCGGACATCCGTTCACTTCGGGATTGGAAATGATCTCGAAAGAATCCTCCGAGCCCATTGCCGGAGAATTCCGCAAAACATTCGAGGAGCAGAATTTCGGTCTTCCGCTGCGCGACGCCTTGCTCAACATGACGACCCGCGTGCCGATCGTCGACGTTCGATTCTTCGTCACCGCGCTGATGATTCAGAAAGAAACCGGCGGTAACCTCGCGGAAATCCTCGACGAGCTTTCGCGCGTAATTCGAGATCGCTTCCGCATCTATCGCGAAGTGCAGGTACGCACGGCACAGGGCCGGCTCACCGCCATGATTTTGATCGCTCTGCCCATCGGCATGATGTTGATTCTTGAAGTCGTCAACCCCACATATCTTCGCGTCATGTTTGAAGATCCGTTGGGACCGCCCATGCTGGGCGTAGCCGCGGGTCTTCAGATTTTGGGCTCGCTGATTATTTGGAAGATCGTTCACATCGAAGTGTGATGAGGAAGCAGGCGATATGATTTGGGCCGTCACATCTCTCACGTTTCTTCTCACGGCGATTGTCGTGATGGTGGTCTTCTACGCCTTCGCCGACGACAAGGTGAGGGTCGGTGAGCGCCTATCGCAATTGCGCGATCCTTCAAGCGGAATCGCGGAACCGAAATTTGCGCAGCAACAAGTGGATCGCGCTCGCGGCGCGCTGGTATACCTGGGGAAATTGCTCCCAGCTTCGAAAAATGCTCAGACGCCGCGCTCTCAATTGATTCTGACCCGCGCGGGATTCCGCAGCCCTGATGCCCGGATCCTGATTCGCGGCGCAAAAATATTGTTGCCGATTATTCTTGTGGGCATCGTCTTCTTCACTGGGATATATGAGTGGAGCCCGTTCGTCATGCTGGGCCTTGCTGCCGGACTTGGCGTGATTCTTCCGGAAGTTTGGCTGCAGTGGCGCGTGAGTAAGCGCCAGAAAAAACTTCGGAAAGCACTACCCGACGCGTTGGACCTTTTAGTCATCTGCGTCGAAGTCGGTCTTGGCTTGGATCAAGCGTTGATGCGCGTTTCGGAAGAACTCCGAATCGTGCACCCTGATCTAAGCGGCGAATTGGAACTGGTGAACCTGGAGATGCGCGTCGGAAAGACCCGCATCGATGCTCTTCGCGAACTCGCGCGCCGCACCGGCCTCGAAGACGTGAAGACCCTGGTCGCCATGATGATTCAGACGGAGAAATTTGGGACCAGCATTGCTCAGGCCTTGCGTGTTCATTCCGACGAGCTGCGCACCAAACGCCGGCAGCGAGCGGAGGAAATGAGCGCGAAGACATCCGTAAAAATGGTTGGACCGCTTGTGTTTTTCATTTTTCCGGCTTTAATGGTCGTTATCTTGGGGCCAGCTGTAATCACTTTGGTTCGGCAGCTTTTGCCCGCGCTGAAGTGACACGCTGCAAACGGCGCCGCTCGCGGCGTTGGTCGGGGAAAAATTCAATTCGGAGGAAGACTGAACCATGGATACCGTTAGCATGATTCGAATTGTGGCTGGCGTACTGGCAGTGGTCGTTCTGGTGGTCATCGTCTGGCGCCGTCGTAAAAAAGCTTCAGAAGAGTAGAAACAGGTCAGAGGCACGGTTTCGCACAAACAGATCGGGGATGGCATGGACGGGGGCAGCGCAAACCACCGCAATGGAGCGGTGTACGTGTACAACAAGACGCGGGAGACATTTGTCGCCACGGATGCGATCGTGGCAGACAGCTACCTGCGGCGTCTCGTTGGACTATTAGGAAAAACAAAACGGTGGGCACGGCTCGGCGCGGGTTTGTGGATTAAACCTTCCCGGGGCGTGCACACCATCGGTATGCTATTCCCCATCGACTTGATTTTTCTCGGCAAGGAAAAAGAGGTCGTCGAAGTCGAAGAATTTGTCCGCCCATTTCGAATCTCTCGAGTTTCGCTGAAAGCGACCAGCGTCCTTGAGTTGCCCCCTCACACCATTTACCGCACCGGAACCAAAGTCGGCGATCAGCTTGAAATTTCCTCCGCACAATCCCCGAACTGAAAATCCATTTCATTTTGCTCCGCTAGTTTTGCCCGGCCAGTTTTTCTGAAGAAAATTCTCGCGTCGCGTACAGCAAATTCAGCGCCGCCAGCGCGATCAGCACCGCTCCATACAAACACAGCATGCGATATCGCGTAAGCAGCAGCGCGAACGGCATTACGTAAAACGTTGCCATCAGCGCAATATAAATCCAGTAGCGTTTTTTCCGTTCCCCGCTTGCTCCCAAAATCCAATTCAGTAGCAGCGCAAACGGCAGCGCGAGCAAAGTTAAATCATGCATCTGCAGATGAAAACTCACCACCAGCGCAACGGTCAGCGCGCCCGCGAAAACAAGATCCGTAATCTCCACAATTTCGCGCGACTCTTTGCGAACTCGATACAGAACTACCGCCGCGCCCGCGAAAATCGCGAAACTCGCCACGGCAATAAATATCGGCACCACTCTCGCAAGCGCCGCTGGCACCGCTCCCCCGCCTCCGCTCGCGACTCCATACACCAGCCCGCGCAAATTCGGCATCGACCGCGCGTCCATCGCGTACTGCTCGCTCGCCGCCGAAGTGGAATTTCCCGCCATCCGCAGCAACAGCGACACATACGAAGTAACTCCCGATGGCCCCACCATCGCGATCGAAAGTATCGTCACAATCGCCCCAGAAATCGTAAATCCTTTCAAAATTTTGGGACGCCAAATCGCCAGCAACAATGCCAGCGGAATAAAAAGTTGAAATTTAAATAGTCCCGCCCCCAGATAATATCCCGCGCCAGAATCAGATTCGCGCCGCAACGCCAGCCATGCCGCCGTCAACAAAATCAAAGCGACCGCCGTATCCTGCCCCTGCCGAATCAGCATAAGAAACGGATACGCCGCCACGATCAGCGCGACCCCAAACGGTTTCCAGTAATCCGAAAGATACGGCAGGTTTTTCGCCGCCCAAATTCCCGCCACAAGCGCAAGCATCAGCGTCAGCGCAATCCAAGCGTAGTAAGCCGCCGAGTACGGCAAATATGAAAACGGCAAAAATATTCCCAGCTCATACGGAGGGTGATCGTATGCCAGCGCGATTCCCGGCGACGACACTAAGGGAAAAAGCCGCTCCTGAACTTCAGCCTGCAGCGAATAGTCATACATCCGGGCGGCAGGATTTTCGCGATAAAGAATGCCCTCTGAATAAGAACTCCTGAAATCCGCCCATCCAAACGCCATTTTGTCCCGCTGCGCCCAAAGCAAAATAAAGTTGAACGCGCAGATACAAATAAACAGCGTTACCAGCACAACGCGATCGCTTCCCGCTCCCGAATTTTTCGTCCCAACCGATTTCATAAATTACGCCAGCGCGGCGATGTTGCCTTGTTCGTTCTCCGTACCTTTGTCCCGCCCAATTCGTATGCTAGTTTTCGTTTGCTGAATGAAACTGAATTTCCGCCATCCAGTGTGGCCTTGGATTGGGCTCACTGTCATCCTCGTTTTACACGCCGTTGCGATCCAGCGGCTCCATCCCGAAAATTATTTCGGCATGCACCAGGACGACTCCGTCTATCTAAGCTCCGCCCATTCCATCGCCGAAGGCCGCGGCTACGTCCTCCCCAGCGTCCCCGGCACGCCGCCCGCCACAAAATATCCCGTCCTGTATCCCTGGATGCTTTCCTGGATCTGGCGCGCAAATATTCCATTCCCTGCAAACGTACGAACCGCCATCGCCATCAGCGAATTTTTCACGCTCGCATTTGGAGCCCTGGCATTTTTGCTGCTCCGCCGCTTTCGCAGAATTAATTTGCTGGAAGCGCTCCTCCTCACCGCCGCCTGCGTTTTCCATCCCGCCGTGATGTTTCTCGGCGCCAACATCATGTCAGACATGCCGTTCTGCGCCTTCGTCCTCGCCGCGCTGCTGCTCGCCGATTCCGCGATGCGTCCCGGCGGACGGCATCGCGAAATCCGCGCTCAGCGCCTGCTTCACCGGACTCTCCATCCTATGCCGCGTGCTCGGCGTTCCAATCGCCGCCGGAATTTTCATCTCGGGCGTGCTGCGAAAAAGCTGGCGCCAGGCCGCGACATTCGCCGCCATCACTGCGGCATTTTTCGCGCCCGCAGCCTGGAGCATCCTCTTTCCAAAAGCCATTCCCCCTCCCGCATCATTAGACGGATTCGGCCTCGGCTGGCCCGAAACGTGGTTTTATTACACCAATTATTTCGCTTTTCGCAAACTCGACACCACGGCCGCGCACGCTGGCTGGGCCACGCTCGTAAATCAGTTCACCTATTTTGTGACGCAGCTCCCGAGTTATTTTCTCTCTCCGCTTTTCAATCGCAACATCGCGCTCCTCTTCGTCGCGACGCTCGCAGTTTTCTGGATGATCCTCGCGGGAATCACGCGGCTGATTCGCACCGATGGCTGGAAACCGCTCTACGCGGTCCTCCCGTTTTATTTCGTAATGGTCCTCCTCTGGGATTATCCCGACTGGCGCCGCTTCATAATTTGCTTTCTTCCGCTTTTCGCGGCCGCGCTTTGGCTCGAAGGAAAGCGCGCAATCGGGCGATGCTTAATTTCTATTCGAGAAAACAGATCCACCGGCGACAAAGCGGTCGCAGCCACTGCCCTCGTTGCGTTGCTCGCGCTCGCATTCAGTATCGCGATCAATCTCGTAACCGGCGAACGCTCCTCACTCCGCGACCTAACCCGCGACCGCTCCTCCCTGCTCGCCGAAAAACGCGAAGCCTACGATTGGCTCCGCGCGAACGCGCCGCAAGACGCCCGCGTAATCGCAGGCGAAGACGTCTGCGTCTATCTCTACACCGGCCATCAAGCGATGACCTCGCTCGCGTTCCTTCACGCTGGCGCATACGACGACGCAATTTTCCAGCGCGATCTCGATCACATCACCGACGTCGCTCGCGCCATCGGCGCAAAATATTGGCTGGCCTCGCCCGACGACAGCGACAAACAGTGGGTCGCCGCGAAACCCCGCATGGAAGCGCGCCTTCAAGAAGTGGAAAGTGTGCTCCCCGAATTGTTCCGCAGCACCGGTGGACGCGTGAAAATCTATGCCCTGCCGTGTATTGAGGATCCCGCCACGCCCTCTTGCGAAGCATCCGAACGCGTCCTGTTTCCGTGGCAACATCGTAGTGTGAATCCTTAATCTTGGGAGGATTTGGCATTGATAGTTTTCAGATCTCCATTCGATTCTTTCCTGGCGGCCATCGTCCTCGCTGAAGCGCGCCACACAATCATCGTGCCGCTGCTCATTCTTTGCGCCCTCGTGGTCATCGCCATCCCGATCGCCGCCGCGCGCGGAAAACTTCACATGCCTGGCTACGCGGGCCTCTCGCTCCTGGCCCTCGTCGTCGGTCTGCTGCTCGGGCGCATGGGAACCCACGCTGCGAAGGGTTCGGGCACCGCTGTTGTGCTCTCCACAATTTTCTTTTTGCTGATTGCCGTCGCGATTGGATCGGTACTCGCCCTCGCATGCTATCGGGAACGGCCCGCTCCAGAAACGCAATCGAAAGACGCCGCACAATAGAATTCCAAAGGGAGTTCCAAATTACTCAGCCCACAAAATCCAGCCAGGAATTTTCTTCGGCGACCACTTGGAAAACCTATGCCGGAGTTTTCCTGATTACTTTGGCGACGCTCATGTTCGAGATTCTGCTCACTCGAATCTTCAGCGTCACCATGTGGTACCACTTCGCTTTCGTCGCCATTTCCATCGCCATGTTTGGAATGACTCTCGGCGGCTTGCACGTCTACCAAAACCCTGCGCGTTACACCGCCGCAAGTGCCCAGCGTCAAATGGCACGCAGCGCTCTGTGGTTTGCGATCACCGCGGTACTCAGCGCGCTTGCGCATTTTTTTGTGCCGTTCGCCTCGCAGCGAGCCTTCGCCGTTCTCTGGATCATGCTCACCTTCGCGCTCCTCTCAGTTCCCTTCTATTACAGCGGCGTCTGCGTGTGCATCGCGCTCACAAAATTTCCCACGCGCGTCAGCGGACTCTACGCAGCCGATCTGATCGGTGCGGCCAGTGGCTGCATACTGCTGATCTACACGCTTCAATTTACAGACGCGCCCACCGCAGTAATCGTAGTAGCGCTGCTGGGTAGCCTCGCTGCAGTGCTCTTCGCCACCGAAGGAAACGTCGCATCATTCAAACGCAGCGCCATAATCCTGTGCGCTGTCTACGCCGCCATCATCATCGGCAATTCAATCCTCGTCCAAAAGCAGGAATCGCTTCTCCGTGTGACCTGGGTAAAAGGCAGCGCCGAAAGCCGCCCTCTCTACGAAAAGTGGAATTCCTTCTCCCGAGTCGCAGTCGATGGAGATCCAAACATTCCGGTCGGAGTGAACTCCGAAGGAATCAGCAAAACGTATCCAATCGACAAAAAAATTCCTCAGCTCTCTCTCAGAATCGATGCCGACGCCCAAACCACTCTCACCTCATTCAGCGGAAATCTCGAAAATCTCGATTACCTGAAATACGACATTAAAAATCTAGTTCACACCGTTCGCACCAATGGAAGCATTCTCATCATCGGCGCCGGTGGGGGCCGCGACGTTCTCTCCGCGCTTCTCTTCGGCCAAAAATCCGTCCGCGCGGTTGAGATCAACCAGAACATTCTCAACACCGTCAACGGAAAATTTGGAGATTTCACCGGCCACATCGATCGCGACCCGCACGTAACTTTCGTCAACGACGAAGCGCGCAGCTACATCGCCCGCACCGATGAACGCTTCGACATAATCGAAGCGTCTTTCATCGACACCTGGGCCGCCACCGCCGCAGGCGCTCTCACCCTCACCGAAAATTCTCTCTACACGGTCGACGCCTGGAATTTGTTTCTCAAGCGCCTCACTCCCAGTGGCGTACTTTCTTTTTCCCGCTGGTATGTCCCCGAGATTCCCGCAGAAGCCTATCGCCTCACATCTCTTGCCGCCGAATCTCTCCGCGAAAGCGGCATCACCGATACCCGCTCGCATATTCTGCTACTCCGCAACATGCGTTTGCGGAACACCATCAACGGATCTTCAGGTCCCGGGTCAATCGGCGCCGCCACAATCCTCGTCGGCAAATTACCTTTCACTCCCGCCGAGCTCGATAAAGTAGAAGCCCTGGCAAAGCAAATGCAATTCGACGTTGTACTCAGTCCGCGCTTCGCTCTCGACCAAAATTTCGCATCACTCGCCGCTGGCGATGACCCCGGCAAAATTTCAAGCGAGCTTCATCTGAATATCTCCCCGCCAACAGACAACAATCCGTTTTTCTTTTACATGACTCCGTTCCGCGATTCGTTTAGCCTCGATTCGCTCGGCAAACCCGGCGGCATCGTCGGCGCGCTTCTATTGATCGTCAGCGGCTTAATTCTGCTTTCCATCATTTACATTCTGCTTCCCATGTTCCGCAAAATGCCCAGCGGAACTCTAGCCACTTCGCTGCCGCACATGATGTTTTTCGCGGCGATCGGCCTCGGTTTCATGCTCATCGAAATCTCGCAGATGCAAAGGCTCATCGTATTTCTCGGCCATCCCACATACGCGCTCTCCGTCGTCCTCTTTGCACTCCTACTTTCCAGCGGACTCGGCAGCCAAACCACCCGCGGAATCACGCGCACGCACACCAGCGGCGTAATTCGCCTATTGCTCCTGCTCGTTGCGCTCATCATCTTCGGATTGCTCACGCCGTACGCCATCACCATGTTTTCGTCCTCAAGTACTCCGGTTCGCATCAGCGTCGCCGCCGGAATTCTCTTCCCCCTTGGATTTTTCATGGGCATGGCATTCCCGCTCGGACTAAAACTGGCCAGCGGGCAGCTCGATACGCTCACTCCCGGACTTTGGGGAATTAACGGTGCGACATCAATTTTCGGATCGATTCTCGCCGTGATGATCGCAATGAATTGGGGAATCGCCAGTTCATTCTGGACAGGCTTCGCCTGCTACGCCGTGGCCTTCACCGCATATTTCTGGGCCACCCGCCAATCGCAACCCACCGCCGCATCATAGAGGGTGCGCTCTTTCCGAACGATTCGAAGGTGACTTCCCGACCCCCCGTGGGTGCCGCACCCTTTGTTTTTAAGGGTGCGCCCCATCCTTACTCTTCGGAGGTCCCGCACCGTTCGCTTTCCAAGGGTGCGCTCTTTCCGAACGATTCGAAGGTGACTTCCCGACTTCCCGTGGGTGCCGCACCCTTTGTTTTCTAAGGGTGCGCCCCATCCTTACTCTTCGGAGGTCCCGCACCGTTCGCTTTCCAAGGGTGCGCTCTTTCCGAACGATTCGAAGGTGACTTCCCGACCCCCCGTGGGTGCCGCACCCTTTGTTTTTTAAGGGTGGCCATCCTTACTCTTCGGAGGTCCCGCACCGTTCGCTTTCCAAGGGTGCGCTCTTTCCTCATCACCACTCCACCGCAAAAATCGTGTCAGGGCACGACCTCGATCGTGCCGTAAGATCCCCCCAAAACAAAAACCGCGTCAGGGGTTTCAACCCCTGACGCGCACGAATTATGCATGTGGCTGCGTTCTCTGACTTTCCCTAAATCTCTACGCCTCGACCACCTTCCGCAAACTCAATCCACCTACTCCCCACTATGTTTCAGCGCCTCATGCGCCGCTTTATTCCCCGGATCCAATTTCAACGCCTCATGATATTCGTCAACCGCCGCATCGTGCCGCTCCTGCTTCTCATACAAACGTCCCAGCCAACATGCGCATCCGCCGGCGAAGGCTGCCCGCTGCGTTGCGGAACGTCCGCCAAATATCGCTTCAGCGCCGCTTCGCCATCTTCATAATGATCGCCCGCAAGCGCCGCTGCGACGCCCACGTAATAATCAAGCCGTCGGCTGCTCACTCCATTTCGCGCCGCCGTAGCCAGCGCTTCGCGAATTGCTCCCGCATTGTCGCGATGGTCGATAATACTCCGCGACTTCCATGTACTCGTCGGCATCTTTCGGATTCGCCGCCAGCGCCGCTTTGCATTCTTGCTCGGCCTTGCTCCATTCCTTGTGATCTGCGAATAAATCTTTGCGCGCCAGATCAGCCTGCACTGGATCGATCGCCGCCAGTCTCTTCGATTTGCGCCTGAGCTTTGTCTTCGCCGCCGCCCAGAAATCCCGGCGCTTGCGATTCAAACATTCACCAGATCGCGCTGCGCGGGAAGATTGTCGCGCATCGAGCTCCACCGCGCTCTGGAATTCCGCATGAGTCTTCTTCGCCAGATTCACGCTCGAAAACCAATTCGAATGTTCCGCTTTGCTTCCATATGCGCGTCCCAGCCAGTGATGATATTCCGAATTGTTTGGACTCAATGAAATCGCGTCGCTCGGCGTGATTGATTGCGGCATCGAACTCGCGCAGTTCGAATTCGCATCTCGGGTCAGCCAAAAATACACTTCCGGATCGGCGGAATTGTTTGCCTCTTCGGTGTTCAGAGTTCCACACGCTTCCGCATAATGGCCCGCATCAAACATCGCCCGCGCCGAATCCACCACCGACGACGATAACGACGTCGCAAAACAAACCGGCGCGGCGAAAAAATCAGACACACCACAAATTTTTCTTATATGGGGCGCCGTGATCATTCCGGTTGGCGCTGATCGGACGCGCATTTGATCTTTCAATTCGAAATTTCCGGGTATCGCGATCTTGTCGCCTTCGCTCAACCCGCTCAGCACTTCGAAATTCGATGCATTTGATGCTGCCCACATGAATTTCGCGCCGTTGCACTGTCGTAAGCGCGTCGAGCGCGGCTGGCTGCACCACAAAAACGTACCGATGCAATGCCGCTGAAAATCACCGCGCCGCGCGGCACGATCAACACTCCTTTGCGAGCGCTTTCCAAAATCTTCACATTCACATTGATATTCGGAATCAATCGCTGATCGCTGTTATCCACCGAGCACAGCACTTCGCCCACGCTCCGCGTATTTCGCGCCACTACTTCCCGCGGAATTTGCTGCGTCTGCCCCGTCCAATTTCGATTCGGCAAACCGTCCCAGGTCACAGCCGTAGTTTGGCCCGGCTCAAGTCCGCCAAGCTCAGGCTCATCCACAAACGCGCGCACGCGTACGTGATGCAAATCCGCGACCGCCGCCACCAGATCTCCCGGATGAACGAAGTCATTCAACTTAAACGGCAGCGAATAAAGCGTCCCATCAATCGGCGCGACCACCTGCGCCGACCGCGCTTTGTCCTCGAGATCGCGAATCGAATCCTGCGATTGTTGCACCGCAAGTGTCAGACGGCTCGTATCCACATTTGCTTCACGCGCCGTATCGTCGCGCGTGGCATTCAGCCGCTTCAGATCGGAATCCGCACGCGCGAGATTTGCGCGCTCGTTAGTAAGTTCCTGCTGCGTCGCCGCCTGTTGCGCCACAAGTTTTTCGAGCGACGCCACGAGGTTCTGCAATCGCGTCCGCTCCACTTCTGTTTTCTGAATATCGCTGTCGAGCTGCGCCAGCTCCGCCGCTTTACCCCCGGCCCGCGCTGTTCGTAACGCATCTTCATTCGCCACCATTTGCGAGCGTGCTTGATCCAGCTGCGATTGCAGCGCAGCGTCATCCAGCGTCAGCAGCAATTGCCCCTTTTTTACCGTTTGCCCTTCCACGGCGTGCGTCGCGGTCACATGGCTTTCAATCAGCGCGCGCAATTCGTACGGAGACACCGGCTCCACTTTTCCGTTTGTCGAAATCGACGCATCAATATCCCCGCGCTCCACGGAGTACACCTCCACCTCCGGAGTAGGTTTGCGCCGGCTCACGGCCACCAGCACCGCAACCAGCGCCAAAACCAGTATCGCCAGAATCCAGACGCGCGCCGACCGTTTCAATTCAACAAGCCCCCACACTCACGCGGATTTTCCCCGACGGACAAACGAATCGCCATCTTATCAAACGCCCAGACCCAGAGCCATTCCGAACCCTCCACACCGCGCGAGAATCCACGTAAGCTGTAGAACTCCCGCTGCTAAGTCGTATGCCGCCGGCCAAGTGGCAGATCATTTCCACTAATTCTCCGCGTCCCGAATCCGCCATAACCTTCGCAAACGCCAAGGCGACGGCGGGCTGTGTCTCCAAATCAGAAAACCCAGGGACGAAAACCCAGGGAAAACCCAGGGACGAAAACCCAGGGACAGAACGGAACGTTTCCTGAAAACCCAGGGACAGACGGAACGTTTCCTAATACTCTTCCATGATGTCGCGTCCGGGCGGGTGGCGCAACCTAGCGAACAATCTTGATTTGCGGTAGCTTTTGAATTTCGGGGTGGGTTCGCCCTAGCCTCACATAGCGCCTTTTGCGAGTCCGCCGCAGCTTTCGCGAGAGCGAAAGCGGAGGAGGATCCCCTGTAAGCACCTAGTTTTGGTACCACCCCAAAAACACCAAAAAAACACACCCAAAAACGCACCTAACCCCTTTAGAATGAACAACTTTTTAGTAATAGTACTAGATAACTCCATTAGAATCAACACTATCCAAGAACAATGGGGTGGGGGTCCCCACCACCCCGCGCCATGCCATCTAACAGAAAATAAGCCACTTACATAAAAATAAGACCCCTAAGCAACCGCCCCGCGCCAAGAACTTCGCAACGCAAAGTTCCCAGTTCCCCAACCTAAATTTGCCGATCGATCCACGATCGCCTTCGCCGAAAATCCACCCGGTACCATGACCCGAGTACCAAAAAAACCAGTCCCACCGAGCCATAGGATTTTCTCCCCAACTCCTTCAAACTATCCACTCATTCAGGCTGCGCCGATCCTGATCGTAAAGCTCAGTTCGCCGCCAGCCCAAAGTCCTGATTCGCCGTTTCTCCCGGCACTGAGCGCACGAGAACGGTGACGATGAAAACATCGATCAGGCTTAGGTTTACGTTCTTCGAGTATGTCGCCGTACTTTTATTGGCGTTTTTCTGCGCGTACGCTTTTGTGCCCGGCGTTCGCGATTGGACCAAGACTTACTTGTTCCGTTTTTTTAATTGAACGGCAGTGCGATTGCGGAGCGCATTTCTCCGAGGGAGCTAGAAAATGAAGCAGCGCGAACGCGGATTCTCTCTAATCGAACTTTTGATCGTGGTGGCAATCATCGTAATCATCACCGCCGTTGCGATTCCCAACCTGCGCACCACTCGCATGCAGGCCCAGGAAGCTTCAGCCCTGAAATCCATCGTCACGCTCAACACTGCGTGTATGGCGTACTACGGTTCCTTCGGCACCTACCCCCACGCCCTTTCTGATTTGGGTCCGGTCGCGACAGGTGCCTCGCCTTCGAAAACCGCGTCCGATCTTCTCAGCTCCACCATGGCGCCATCGGGTGGGGGCCCCGCGAATAAAGACGGCTACATTTTCCGCTACATTCCTGGCGCGGCCGACGAATCCGGAAATATTTCGACATACACGATCAGCGGAGATCCTTCCACGCAAGGCCAGACCGGCGTGAAACGATTCTTCAGCGATCAAACCGATACGATTCGTTTTACGCGCGATGGTTCGCAAGCAACGGTGCTCAGCCAGCCTGCGCAATAAATACAATTTGTCGCGAAAAATTTTCGAGGTCCCAGTTTTTCTGGGACCTCGTTGTTTTTGCGGCCGAAATTTTATGCTTCGTTGGGATTATTTTTAATTCGCATTCCCGCGGTGAGCGCGATCGCAATCCAAATTAAATTTACAAACGCTGAAGGATACGCGTGATAGTAAAGCGTATTCAGCACCAGGCAAACACTTCCCGCCGCATTCGCTCCCTGATAGAGCCACGTGCTTGCTTCGATCCGGCGAAATGAAATCGCTCCGTACGCGAGCAGTAAAACAATCGCGCCGCTCCAGCCGATTGCATCAATCGCAATTTTGGTTGCGTTCAATTCGTCCTCCGAATATTTTCGCAGCGCTCTTCGAGTCGTGAGCTATTTCTGAGCAATCGCAGGAAACAGGAACTTCAAGAATGGAGCGACTCGTTGCGACCACGCCGCTTCATTGTGTTGACCGCCTGCAATGATTTCGAAATGAAGATCGTGATCCAGTTCCCATCCCTTTTCGATTAACTCGTCGCACAGCAATCGCGCATCGGCTTCTGCGCGCTGCGACTCCGCCGTCCCCGTATCGAGCCAAATTCTTGGACGCGTTTTCATTCGCGCGCGTGAAACAAATTTAACGATCCATCGCTGATTCCACCAAACGGAAGGCGACAGCGCTGCCACTCGTCCAAATATTTCCGGCGATCGCAATCCCACAAATAACGAAACCAGGCCGCCGAGCGACGATCCGCCCAATCCTGTATTTTCAGCTCCGCTTTGCACGCGATATTCAGATTCGATGAACGGTTTAATTTCTTCGATCAGCATTCGCGAGTACATCGCCGCGCGGCCTCCGCCAAGTTTTTTATCGCGCGTCGGAGTGTATTCGCGAATCCGTCTTTCGCCCGTGTTGTAGATGCCAACGATAATCAGCGGCTCGATTTCGCCCCCAGCAATCAGTCGATCGGCGGTTTCGGCCATTCGCCAGTCCTGCCCGCCAAATGCTGTCGCCGGATCAAACAGATTTTGCCCATCCTGCATGTAAAGCACAGGGAATCTGCGCCGCGAATCGGCAGAGTAACCCGCGGGCACATAAACAATCAGATCGCGTTCGCATCGCAGAAAGCGCGAGCGAAATTTCTCGTGCTTGCGAAGCACGCCAGCGCTAGCGGCTGCCGCTAGCGGCTTCTCGTTCGTGGTGACATTAGGTGTCACTCGGTTCTAAATTCTCCATAACAGCGCGATGTCGCGCCCGCAATTGCCGCCCAAGAATAACAGAGCGCGCCAGCGTCTCAATCCACACGCGCACATTGTCTTTGCGACACCACTTGTGGAAATCAATCGCCGCGAAAGATATGCTCAGGCAAATCTCTGGAGGACGTATGAAATTGTTGGCAGGCCAAACTAATTTCGTGCCGCGCAGGCTCGCGCGATTCGCGCTGCTCGCGATTTGTGCTGCGCTGCTCAGCGTGCAGCCAGCCGCGTCACAAAATGCGATGCCCTGCCACTCGATGGGAACGCGCGACGAAACTCCTCCCAGCGATCTGCCCGCTCCGCAAAAACTTTCCGGCATCGGCAACGCGCACATCCGTATCACCGCAACTGCTGAAGCGCAGATGTGGTTCGACCAGGGCCTGAATCTTCTTCACGACTTCTGGGATTACGAATCCGTGCGCGCTTTCCAGCAAAGCGTGCGCGTCGATCGAAATTGCGCGATGTGCTACTGGGGACTCTACAAAGCGGAAACTTTCCGGCATGGTATGCAGGCGTTCTACGCCGGAGGAGCTCTCACGAAAGCGATCAGTCTGGAAAAACGTGCGAGCAAAGCGGAGCGACTTTACATCGACGCGACCGCTGCTGCCGCGCAAGCCGAGAAAGATTCGAAGGATTCAAAAGACTCCCCCGACTCCTCGAAAGAGATTGCGATCTGGCGCAAACTCGTAAAAGAAAATCCGCACGACATGCAAGCGCGAATTTTTCTGGCGGAATCTCTCGGAGAAGGTTACGACGATGCCGGCGAGCCAATCGGCACGGAGAAAGAAGCGCTCGAAATTCTGCGAAGCGTTTTGAAAGATGATCCAAACAATTCCGCCGCGAATCATTATTGGATTCACGCCGTAGAAGCCAGCCCGCATCCCGAACAGGCATTACACAGCGCGGAAATTCTCGGTTCGCTCGCGCCGCTTTCAGGACACATGGTGCACATGCCAGGCCACATCTTTTATCGCGTGGGCGATTACGCGCAGGCGCAAAAATCTTTTTCGGCATCCACCACTGCCGATGAAACCTACATGCAATCGCAGCACGTGAATGTGGACGACGATTGGAATTACGTTCACAACCTGATGTATTCGATCGCGAACTTGATGGAACTGGGCCAACTGAAGGAAGCCACCGAACTTTCCGCAAAACTTTCCACCGCACGCGGGGAATTGGAAAGCACTCTCTACGTTTTTTCCGCGCGCGATTCCATTTCGCGAATCAGCCCGCGGCTTCCCGTCGCGCTACAGAACCGGCGACTGGGCGCAAGCGCTCGATCTCCTCAAAGAAGCCAAGCCGCCCGCGCCGCTCACCTATCTCGCCTATCTGGTGAATCAGCTCACGGATTTCGCCGCGGGCATGCAGGCGCTGGAATCGCACGATCTCGCGAAAGCGGCGGAAGCATCGCAGCGCCTCGACGCCGAATTGTGGCGCCTCACACAAGAACTCGACGACAAAGATGCGAAGAAAGCTGCGGACGCGAAAGCCGATAAAAAGAAAACCGATAACCCCGCGCCGATGAAGCTGCAGATCATGGCCGACGCCGAGCCGCGCCCGCTGGTTCACAATCTTTCAATCATGTCGCTCGAACTTCGCGGCGGATTGCTCGCTGCAAAAAATCAAATCACCGAAGCGAAAAAACTTTTCGCGCAAGCCGCGCAGGAAGAAAAAGCTCTCGGATATCGCGAACCTCCCGGCTACATTCGCCCGGTCGCCGAAGCGGAAGCAGCGGCGCTGTTATCCGCCGGCGATTTCGCGGGCGCAAAAGACGCGTTCCAGAAAGCGCTAGCTGCTCGCCCGAAATCGGGCTTCCCTCTTTTCGGTATCGCCTTCACCTCTGAACACGCGGGCGACGCCAAAGCAGCCGCATCGGCGTATAATGATTTCCTCGCTGCATGGAAGGATGCTGATTCCGATCTCGCCCAACTTTCGCACGCCCGCGCATATCTCGCGCAGCATCAAGCATCGGCAACCGGCAACTGAGCGCGGCACGACCGGCAGCAACGCACTTCGCAATTTGAAATTCGCTTAGCACCACCAAGGAGCCACACATGACCGCTGCGAAATATATTGGCCGCATTCCGCGCGAAGGCGACCGCGTCACCACTCCAAAAACTCACGGCATGTATGCGGTAATCAAGCTCCATTCCACCGCGCAGACGGTGGACATTCGCCTCACCAACGGATCCGGCGCAATCGTGGAATCCATTCCCTGGAAGAATCTAACTTTCGTCGATAACAAGTGGTAAGCGCAGCTTGTGCAGCTTGCGGTCAGTAGCCTGTCGCTGTCACCGGCGCATGATTTGCCCCGGTAGTGAGCATCGGCATTGGTTCCACCGGAAGGCGCTCCTCTGCTTCCGGATTCTCGAAAACTTTTCGGATTCCATAAGTGGTTGTGCGCTCGGCGGGAATTCGTCCAATCGTTCGGATCATGGCACGGAATTCGCCGGGCGAAACATATTCGCCGAAATTCGCGCCGGCCGCTTTCGAGATGCTTTCCTCCATCAGCGTGCCGCCGAAATCGTTCGCTCCTGCTTGCAAGCAGCCAAGCGATTGTCGAAACCGAGCTTGACCCAGGAGACTTGAATGTTGCGGATGTAGCCGTGCAGAAGCACGCGGGCGAGCGCATGCACGATCAGATCCTCGTGAGTCGAACGTCCCGCGCGCGCAGCTCCGCTTTGGAAAAGCTTGGTTTTGCGAATGGATGAATCCCAGCGGCACAAATTCCGTAAATCCGCCGGTTTCCTTTTGAATGTCGCGCAGCAGCAGCATGTGCCTTACCCAGTGTTCGGGAAGCTCGGTATGGCCGTACATCATCGTGGAGGTGGAGGGGATTCCCAGGCTGTGCGCCGTGCGGATCACTTCGATCCACTGCCGCACTTTCAATTTATTGGGGCTGAGCGATTTGCGCACGTCGTCGTCGAGAATTTCCGCGGCCGTTCCCGGAATGCTGCCCAAGCCCGGCTTCTTTCAGCATCAGCAGATATTCGCGCAGCGGCATGCCGCGTTTTCTCCACGCCGTAGGTGATTTCCATGGGCGAATAGGCGTGCAGATGAAGTTCCGGCAATCGCGCCTTGATGGCGCGCAGAAGTTCGCGTAGTAGTAGCCGTCGAGGTCTTTCGGCAGTCCGCCTTGAATGCACACTTCCGTTGCGCCGCGCTCCACCGCCTCGACGTGACTTGGCAATCAGCGTTTCCGTGGAATGAAAATAAGCGTCCGGCGAATGCGGCCCGCGGCTGAATCCGCAAAAAGCGCAGCCCACGATGCACACATTCGTGAAATTCAAATTTCGGTTCACCACGTAAGTGATGCGGTCGCCGACTGCGCGCCGCCGAAGTTCATCCGCGACTTTCACCAGCGCCAAAAGGTCGTTGCCTTCGACAGTCGCCAGCGTCAGCCCCTCTTCGAAGTCCAGATCGCGCCCTCCGAGGACTTTTTCCAGAGCCGCGGCAACTGTCTCGGCGTCGCTCGCCGCGAGCGCACGATCCACAAGGAATTTCCGTCCACTCCGCGATTCATTGTTTTCAGCATGGTTCACCTTCCCTCGAGCATAACCATCCTCGCCCTGGAGCTTTCGAATATGCGGCTGGAGATGATCGCTTACAAATTCCGGCCGCGAGGAAAATTCCGGATAGATCGCCAAGCCGCTCCCGCAAAACGAATCCGGCGTCGGCCGGTTCTGCTTCGCGAGCGAAGAGATCTGCGGCCAAGCGGCTTCCGGATTAATGAAATCTTGCGTCACCGGAGAGATTCCGCCCCAGTCATTGATGCCGGCCTCCAGCAAATCCGGAAAGTCTTCGCAGAGCAGATTCGGCGGAGATTGAATATTCATTTCGCCGCCAAGAATCAATCGCGCGACGGCAATGGTGCGCTGCAAATCCTCGTTGGAAGGCTCCGGCGCCTGCGCCATGCGAATATCCGGCTTCGCGCGAAATGGCTGCACGATCACTTCCTGAATGTGGCCGTATTTTTCGTGGGCTGCGCGAATCGCGAGCAGCGAATCCACGCGCTCCTCGCGAGTTTCCCCGATCCCGATCAGGATGCCCGTCGTGAAGGCCATCGACAATCGGCCGGCTTCTTCGATGGTCCGCAGGCGAAGCGAAGGAACTTTGTCCGGCGCTCTCCAATGCGCCTCACCGTGACGGCCCAAGCCGCGGACTCGCGCTCTCCAGCATCAATCCCACGCTGACGTTTGTCTCGCGCAGCCGGCGCAGGTCTCTGCGCCCATCAGGCCCGGATTCGAATGCGGGAGCAGACCGGTCTTCTCCAGCACCAGCTCGCTCATCGCCGCAAGATATTCGAGCGTGCTGTCGAAACCCAAGTTTTCGCAGAAAATCTTTCGCTTCTGGAAAAATCCGCTCCGGCTGGTCTCCCAGGCTGAACAACGCTTCTTTGCAACCCGCACGGCGGCCCGCTTCGGCAACCGCCAGCACTTCGTCCGGCGTCATGTAAGCGGCACGCCGGCTTGCGGATCGGCTCGGAACGTGCAATAGCCGCAATAATCGCGGCAAAGGTGGGTGAGCGGAATGAAAACTTTCCTCGAATAGCTAACCGAATGTCCTTTGGAGCGGTCCCGCACAGCTAGCAGCAGCCTGGAGCAAGCTTTCTAAGGGGGCTGCTTCCATCAGCGAAAGCGCATCTTCCCGCGCAATACCCCGGCCCTCGAATCCCCGTTCGAGAGCGGCATCTACGGTTTGAAGCATTGGGTTCATTTGTCTCGATAGTTTCAGCCGCGCCGGGCGCGTGGAACCCTTTAAGTTTCCGGTTCGTCTGCGAATGATACGGCAAACGGCCGACGCGGCGCATCTGGTGCAGCAGGTGCTGTGTTCCCCGTCACACAGCGATGTGCCCGATGTCACAGGCAAGTTCCCCTCTCCTGAAGAAAGATGAACTCACGAGAAGCAACGAGCAGCGTGCTTCCGGTGGAGTTCACCGATGGGCTACCGGGTGCGGGTTATTCCAAAAACAAAGAGGCGTATAATGCGCGCAGTTCCAGCGACCGACTCCATGAAGACTCCCTACGGACTGCACATCGTTGAAAGCTGCCTCACCTGTCCGATGATGAAGGAGAGGCTGTTTTGCAATCTGCCGCCGGCAGCACTTGACGGGCTTGATGCGATTTCGTCGTCCGCCGTCTATCCGAAAGGCGCCATTTTGTTTGTGGAGGGTCAAGAACCTCGCGGTGTATTCGTGCTGTGCAACGGCCGGGTGAAGCTCTCGGCCAATTCCGCCGACGGAAAGTCGCTGATACTTCGCATTGCCGATCCTGGCGAAGTGGTTGGATTACCGGGAACGATTTCGGGCAAGCCCTATTCGGTCACCGCCGAGGCGATTGAACCAATCCAGGCCAATTTCATTCCGCGCGATCTTTTCCTGACGTTTTTGCGAACGCACGGCGAAGCAGCCATGCGGGTCGCAGAGATTCTGAGTGAGATTTATCACGCCACCTACCAGGAGTTGCGTTACATCGCGCTTTCAGGGTCAGCCGCCGAGAAACTAGCGCGCTTCCTTCTTGATTTGGCAACGGCGCATGGGAAACCGGTGAATGGAAATCACGGTTCTTTAAGCCTCTCTCTTACGCTCACCCACGAAGAGATCGCCGAGATGGTCGGAGCGTCTCGCGAAACGGTCACGCGGATGTTCGGTGATTTCAAGCGCCAACAATTAATAGAAATCCACGGCTCGACGATGATCATCCGGAACCGTGAGGGACTCGAGAAAATTCTGACCGCTTGAGTGGCTATTACCGCTTCCGCCGCCACCGGGGAAAGAATCATTCCCCGCCATTCACTGTGCAAAATTGAACAGACTGCATTCCTTCGCGTAACTAAAATTCCCCATCGAAGAAGCTTGATTCAGAGCTCGCGGATTGGAGATTGGAGTGGGTGTCAAATCTCCAATCCGCCCAACCCCTTCTTAGCGCAGTCGGACCTCGAGAAACATCGGCGAATTGACGCCGCGACATGAAATCGGACAGCGCAGTGGTGTGTGGCGTTCATCACCGCAAGCTGTGACATACATCACTGCGATGGCTCACCAGGTAATTAGAGAATGAAATTAGAGGGCTGCTCAGTGCGGACACGGGCGCAAGCCAACCAAGCAAAATTCCATTTGAATTTCCGTACACTCAGTTTCTGGATCTGCGCAATCGCCTTTTCAAGTTTGATTGCCGCACCCACTTTCGCACAAGCGGCCTCAACGGCCGTCGCTCCTTCAGCAAGTCCCAAGCCGCAACAGCCCGCTGCGCAAATGCAAACTCCCGCCGCGGGTGGATACGCCGGCGCGGAAGCCTGCAAGACTTGCCACGAGAATGAGTACGACGCGTGGGAAAAATCGCGGCACTACGCGACGACCAACGACACGCGCGGCGGCCCTTCCAAACAAGGATGCGAAGGATGCCATGGCGCAGGCGCGGAGCACGTTGCAAATCCCGCCGATACTTCCAAACTTTTCAAATTCAAAACGGCAAGCACAAAAGAAATTAACGCGCAGTGCCTCACCTGCCACGCATCGAGCACGCAGCAAATGCACGCCATCAACTCGATGCATTCGAAAAATGATATTTCGTGCACGTCGTGCCATTCCGCGCACCATTCCACCACACCGGAATTTTTACTGGTAAAAGCGCAGCCCGAGCTTTGCTACACGTGCCACCTGCAGCAGAAGCCGCAATTCGGAATGCCGTTTCATCACCGCGTAAACGAAGGACTGATCCAGTGCACCGATTGCCACAATCCGCACGGCACGGTGCGCGCGAATCAATTGCGCACTTCTTCCAGCAGGATGCCGTGTGCTACACCTGCCACACGGACAAGCGCGGGCCGTTTGTTTTCGAACATGAGCCTGTGCGAATCGAGGGCTGCGCGACTTGCCACACGCCGCACGGCTCGCCAAACGCGCACTTGCTGAAAGTGAGCAACGTAAATCTGCTGTGCCTCTCATGCCATACAACTTCATTCGGCAATGCGCCCGCCGCGCCTTCGTTCCATAACCAGGCGGCCCAATATCAGGCATGCACGATGTGCCACACGCAAATCCACGGCTCAAATTCAAGCAACGTGTTTTTCCGGTAGAGGCGCCTGCGATGCGATTAAATACACATGCGAATGGCACCGGGAACCTGCAGGCTAGAATCCGCCGATCGGCGCCGCGGGAGAAATCGTCGTGGCTGCGCTACGCAAAACTTGGAATAGTTTGTCTGCTCGCGCTGGGCATTCGCCGCGACTGCGAAGGCGCAACTGCCGGATCAGGGCCCGGCGCAGGGATCGAGTGAATCCGGCGCAAAAACCGCCGGCAATTACAGCATTCAGCAATCGATCGAGCTTGGTTATCGCGACGCGATGATCGGCGGCAACATCAATAACTACAACACGATCGAAAATCTCGGATCGGGCTTCCGGCTTTTCGATTACGACCTCGACATGCGATCCATCGACCACCGAGGATTATTTTTTGACAACCTGAGCTTTCACAATTTCGGCTACGGCGGCGATCCCAATTCTGTGTCGCGGCTGCGCATCGATAAAAATCAAATGGTACGACTTCCGCGTGATGTATCGGCGCGACGAAAACTTTTTCGATTACAACCTGCTGGCGAATCCGCTGAACCCTTCCAATTTCCCAACGGGCTGCGCGACCACTCCGCCATGTACCGCGGTGGCGATCACAATTCGCCGCACGCGCTCTACATGGACGCCACATGCAGGATTACGATCTCACACTGCTGCCGCAATCGCGCGTGCAATTCCGCGTCGGCTATTCCAGCAATTTCAGCGGCGGGCCCGGGATTCACCACGATTCACGAGGGAGCCGAGTCGCTGCTCTCCACAAATGTTCGCAACACCACAAATTCCTACCGCTTCGGAGTGGATTACAAAGGCCTGCCGCGAACGACGCTCTCATTCGACGAATTGCTCGCCTACACGAAGGTCGACAACATCACCACCGACAATAATTTCCAGTATCAACTCGCGAACGGCACGCCCGTCGATCTCGGAGTGGATTTTCAGGGCACCGCGCCATGCGCAAAGCCGGTGACGAGCACACCACCACGCCGCCAACCGTCACCCCAACATGCAATGGCACGCTTTCCTACGGGCTGATCGGAAATCCGCGCGCTTCATTTCCCACCGAGAAATTCAGCTTTCAATCGAACTACTTCAAGAATCTCGAGATGACCGGTTCGGTGGCCTACAGCAGCGGCAGCAACTCGATGTCGGACTAAACGAAAATTTCAATGGCTGGGTGAGCCGCACCGTGACCCGTGTAAGTACGACCGCGGGCCCGACTAGACGAAGAGAGTGGTCGCAAATGCGAATTGGTCCGGCGAATACGCGATTACGAAAAAGCTGAGCCTCGTCGACGAATTTGCCTACGACAACTGGCGAATTCCCTCGGGCTGGCAAACGCTCGAGACAAATCTGTTCGGCACGGTGCCGGGCAGTGGGACAAGCAGGAATGACTCTGCCGATTTCCGCGCGACGCCCGCAAATTTCTCCACCATTGCCCCGCGCCTTTCACGGCGGCAGCGATTGCCCGCAGCACACGTCGAGTTCCGGCGCCGATCTCACCAACGAAATCGTGTCGCAATTTCTGGCGCAAGATATTCGCAACAATCTCATCGAGCTGAAATACGACATTACGCCGCGAATCAGCGCGCACCTGGGATATTTTTATCAGGCGCGCACGATCGCGGATTATTCGGCGACATTTGACACCGGCGAAATTTATTTGCCCGGCGGCGCGACGGCACACTGGCGAATGAATTTCTCGCGGCGCGTGGCGATTGCGCGCTGGTAGCTCGGAGTGCTGCCATCCGGCATGCACGATGAACGCCGACGGCTCGATTGCCGAAGGCTCGGCGACGAATCCCGTCCCCGAAGCCGGCAACGACACCGGCCGCAATCTTTATTATGTCCACGAAAATGCCGCGGTCTTCGGCATGTCCGCGCGCGTGATGGATACGCTGCGGCTCGGCGGCGAAGTGATGTTCGGCTACAACGATAATTCCTTCACGCGAATCAGCCCGCGCCAGTTGCAGAGCTACAAAGTTCACGCCACTTACAAACCAAAATCGTGGGCGAGCATCGATGGCGCGGTGGACATTCACGAAAATCGCGACAACGTGTTCACCGTAAATAATCTCGAGCACGGCCGCACCTACAGTTTCTCCACAACCCTGGCGCCGTATCCCACTTTGTGGATCGATTTCGGCTACAACTACATGGATATTTTCACGCAGACGGAAATCTGCTTCGCCGACACCGGCTCCACGATGTTCACCGCGGCGTGCCCGTTTTCAAATGCCGCCGGCGGCGCGCTTGGCACGCTTTCCATGTATGCCAGCCAGGATCACTACGCGTATGCCGACGTGATGTGGAAGCCGTACAAGCGCGTTACCGCAACATTCGGATACATGGGCAGCATCGTCCGCGGAAACACCACCTTTTTGAATCCGCTCGATCCCACCGGCACGCTCGACGTGAATTATCTGAAGCCCTATCTCAGCCTGGCGATCGATTTGTTCAAGGGCATCACGTACAAAACCGCGTGGAATTATTACGGATACAACGATCACGGCATCGCGAATCCGATCGGACTCGCTGCCGCTGCCATCGCAGAATTTTGACGGAAATAATATTACGTTTTCGCTGAGGTATTCATTCTGAGCGGCCCATCCAAGGAGAATCCATGATTCGTTTATCAACACGCACGTTCGCACGCGCTATGAAAGCAATTTTATTTATTTCCGCGGGGCTGCTGATTTTGCTCGCCACCAGCGCGCACGCGCAGGGCGACGCCGCGAAAAATTACGCCGCGAAATGCGCCACTTGCCATGGACCAGACGGCGCAGCCGGCAGTCCCGCTGGAAAAGCGCTAAAGGCGCGCGATTTTCATTCCGCCGAAGTGCAGGGCGAAACGGACGACGTGCTCGAGCAGGTCATCGCCAAGGGCAAAAATAAAATGCCCGCGTACGAAAAGCAGCTCAAGCCCGCGGAAATAAAAGATCTGGTCGATTACTGCCGCGCACTCGGAAAAAAATAATTTCTACCCGAGCCCACAAATCGTGTCGAGCATTCCACAACCCGCATTTCTGCTGTACGCGTTGATCGCAGTCAGCTGCATTCTGCTCGCGATCATCGTCGGCAGGCCGTCTGTCACCGCGTCGCGCGAAGGAAAAATGTTGGCGTTCGTGGCGTTTTTTGTGCTGCCCACCGTGTGCGGCTTGTGGGGAGCCTCCGAACATTTCGAACGCTCCAAGCAAACCAGTTTCTGCCTTTCGTGCCACATCATGGAGCCGTGGGGCCGCAGCCTATACGTTGACGATCCCGCGCACCTCGCGGCCGCGCATTTTCAAAATCATCGCGTGCCGCCCGATGAGGCGTGCTACACCTGCCACGCCGATTACGCGATGTACGGCACGATTCCCACCAAGCTCAATGGATTGCATCACGTTTGGGTGCAATACATGGGCACGCCGATGCAGCCGATCCATCTCTACAAGCCTTTCAACAATCGCGAGTGTTTGCACTGCCACGAGGGTTCGCGCTCGTTCCAAGATCCGATGCACGTGGCCATGATGGATACGCTCACGTCGAATCAACTCTCGTGCGTCAGCAGCGGCTGCCACGATACGGTACACAAAGTCGAAACGCTAAAAGATCAGAAATTTTGGAGCGCGCAACCATGACGCCGCGCGAAGAGTTGCGCACCAACAAAAAGATGCATCGCATGCTGCGCGTCTCGGGAACGATGCTGATCATCGGGCTGCTGATCGAAGCGGTGAGTCTTCACTACAACAAAGCGCTCTCGTTCCTCGCGTTCATGTTCATTGGCGGAGCGTTGCTGATCTTCGGCGCCGTTCTCTACTTGCTGTCGCTGCTTTTGGCCGGCCCGCCTGAGCCGGACGCGGCGCGCACTCCTCGCCTATAGCTCGCACGCCGCGGGCATCATGGTAGAATTTCGCCGCCAACCATGAATACGATCGCCAGCATTGTCGCGTTAATTTTGGCCGCCGCCTTTTCCAATGGAGCAGGTACATCCGCGCCGCCGCCGTCACAATCTCAACCAGACGCAGCAACCACCACGTTCCATAGCGACGTGCTGCATTTCGACTACACCTACAGCAAAGCGCTCATCCCCATGGCCGCGAGTGAAACTGCCGACGCCGTCCAGGCCGCAAAAAACGAAGCTACTGGCGTCGCGAAAGCAGCAATTGATTGCGTCACAGACCCTCTTGCCGCAACCGATTCCAAAGGCGGCGTCCGGGTACTCGTGATTCTGCGCCTGAATGGAACGTGCCTCGGCGCTGCGCCCCCCGCGTCTATTCTCGGCACCACGGTCACCTCCACGCTCAGCCAATCGTTAAGCAAATTTGGCACACCGCAGATGGGTGTATCAGCCGATTATCAAGTCGCCGGCCACAGCGCCTCCGCAGTTTCAGGCACGGTGAAATCCGATCAACTCAACGTCACCTTTTTCGGCTCCGCCAGTTGTTTGCTTCACGGAAGCGACGTTGTTTGCTGGGAATTTATCGCCAGCGATTGCGCCAGAGTCCCCGAAATGATGAAGTATCCGGTCGCGTTCGAAGGCAAAGATCCCGAAGCAGTGATCCCCGCTAAATTCGCGCCAGCGTGTAAGTAAGCGCGTAGGCGACGTCTGTCCCGAGCGGAAGTTCGATCGCGAAAATAGCTGCGTTTTCCGGCAATTCGTCTATCAAGGTGGCAAAAATGAGTCCAGCAGGTGAAGCGTTTCAGTTGTTGAGCAAGTGGAGAGAAAGCGGCCAAAAGCTAAAAGTAAGTTCAAGGGTTCGGTGATCTTAAATATAAGCAACGTGTCTTTGCGAATGTTAGCGAACAGCGTTTCGATTTTGTGGGCAGCAACACAGAGTTCACTTGGTTTTCCACTCTTGGCCTTGCAATTTTCTCGGTGAAAGATGGAGTGGTTCGCGTGGGTTCTGGCGACGATCAATTTGTGATTTCGGCGGCACACTAAGTTTAATCGATTATCTGCTCACCAAAATATAGCCCGCCGCACCGCCCGCCACTCCCAAAGCGCTTCTTTCGATTTTGGCTTGACATCTACCTCAAGACGATGTTAATTTTTCTTTACATAGAGTGCGTCTTGCTTTAACACATTGTATATTTTAAGTTACACTCTCCGAGTGAACTGAGGAGGCTGAAGTGCCTTACAGAGAGAAAACCGCCTGGCTATCACTGATCGCGATGGCTGTTACATTTGGGCCGTACTTCACGTACGTTGCCATGCATTCAACACCCGGGACACTGCCTGACCTACACCTGCTTGAACTATTTGCCGTAGCAGCGATTGCGCAGCTTCTGATCCTCGGCGCTGGCCGCCTGTATCTCCGCCAAGGATCTCCTGGCGATGCGCGCACGCCGCCGGATGAACGGGATCGCACAATCATGGGCCGTTCGATCAGCTCTGCTTATTACGTTCTTATCGCCGGCATGATTCTGGTGGGCTGCGTCATGCCCTTCAACTCCGGCGGATGGTCCATCATCAATGCTGCGCTTGCCATGATCGTTGCCGCGGAAGTCGTTCACTACGGAGTGGTCGTGTTCAGCTATCGTAGGCAGGCGTGATGGAAGGCTCGATTACGAATCGTATCCGCACACTTCGTTTCCACAACGCCGAAATGTCGCAGGCCGAGCTTGGTCAGCGCATCGGCGTCACGCGCCAAACGATTGCCGCAATCGAGGCGGGAAAATATTCGCCGTCATTGGAGGCTGCGTTCCGCATCGCTCAGGTCTTCAACTTGCCGCTGGAGGAAGTATTCCAGTGGGACGCGAAGGCCACACCTTAAAGCAAAGCGCGCGCCGGGTGGGTTTGCGGGCAGCTTAGGGTTTGTGGGCAAGTCGATGCGGTGAAGTCTGCAAACTCACCCAATCCGTGATTATTTTGAGCGCGGCTGGCGACATTGTTTCTTCGATATCGTTGTATTCGCTCGGCGCACCAGTTTTTGCGTCCTGCAGTAGATGATTCATCCCTGCCAACTCGATGACCGTTGCGTTGGAATTATTTTTCAACGCCTGCCGAGCAGCGGCAAGATTTTCCTTCGCCGGGACTTGCACGTCGAGTGATCCATTGAGCGCGAGAACCGGCACGGTTAACCGGGACAAGGTTGGCGCGGGATCGTAGGCGAGGAAGTATCGCTCCCAAGGTCGTGCATCGTCTTGGGCTAAGGTCTCCGCCTCGTTTCGATCGACGATCTTGTCGGTCACGCCCTGAGCAACGATTGCTTTGGCGCGGTCGAGCGCGACCGAATCCGACGGTGCTGAAACAATTGCGTTGTATAGTTCTTGGTCGAAGACCTTTCGCCTGGCGATATAGTCGTCCGGTGCGCCGTAAACTTTCGCCGTCATCGCCGATTGCAGCACAAACAATCTGTCGCCTCGAATGCATGGACCAGCAATCATCACAACGAAGGCCACACTCTTATCCGCAGCGGCAACGGCGGGCGCAATGATGCCACCTTCAGAATGACCGAGCACCCCGATACGTTTAGGGTCGATCTGAGGTTGAGTCTTAAGCCACGCAATGGCGGCCTCCGCATCGGAAGTAAAATCAGCCGTCGTTGCTGAATCGTAATCGCCCGAAGAGCCGCCGACGCCACGCTTGTCGTACCGGAGAACCGCAATTCCTTTGCGAGTTAGGGCGTCAGCCAAAATGACGAATACTTTGTGACCCCAGACGTCTTCGTCTCGTGGTGTTCTGTCCAGTGCCCGAGATCAACACGACAGCCGGGAATGGTCCTTCGCCATTGGGCACGCTAAGCGTCCCAGCGAGCTGGTTATGACCGGCATAGATTTTTGAACTGAACATCCCGCTGAAGGTACGGCGCTGGTCTGGTAAAGATTGCTTCTTCCTGTGGCCGCCGATGAACGGTCGGTGAGATGTCCGCTACCGTCGCACGCTTCAGAGCGAGCGGATACACTTGCTGAAATGTTAGATTGCCGTTCCAGGCCTTGTCGTGATCATCCCAGGTCCCGTCGATAGCTCAGGTTGAGATTGTTCACTGCAAAATGCAGATGTTTCCCGTCGGACGTGATCTGATCGAGAACGGTTTCATTACCGCTGGGGTTGATAAGCTTGCCTTCAAAACCAGAACCGGTTTTCTCAAAATGAATGCGGATCTTGAAACCGCCGTTTATCTCGCCGATCCAATCGCCAGGAAGTTCTTGGGCAACAGTCGATGTTGTAGCCACACACGCTGAAAACAACATCAGAAGGACGATCTTTCGCACAAACACTCTTTCCTCTCGCCGGCGGGTGCAGACTCTTTGACTTGGATTTTATGCTGTCCGGCGCATTTGGTGATGATACCACTGGCAGTCGTACTCGCAGGGTAATGTCGTGCCGCGTGTCCCATGTTCGTCCCAGACTCACGGGCGAACGTGGGGTTTTTGTCGTCTGCACCGATCCCGCGAAAACTCCGGAGCGCTCTAGGCGTCCGCGCCGTTTGCGTTCCGATTTTTTGTATCGGCGTGGGACTGAAGATAGGCCGCTGCGATCGGAGGGTCGCATTAACAATCAAATGAAGATTTTCCGTAGCGATTTAAAAGGATTAAATGTCCTATAATCTCGTGCGCGCAACGGCGGAGCAGAGCACATGAACGTACAAGAACAAATCAAAAAGTATATTGCCAGCCAACCGGAGCCAAAACGCAGTGACTTGCGAGAATTGCATCGGCTCACACTTCAAGTGTCACCAGAATGCAAATTATGGTTCTCCGATGGTAAAGACAGCAAAAATCATACTGTTTCCAACCCTACGATTGGATATGGACTTCACACAATCAAATATGCCGATGGAAAAAGTAGAGAGTTTTTTCAAATCGGCGTGAGCGGAAACAAAACCGGAATCTCCGTCTACATTCTTGGTCTCAAAGATAAGAAGTACTTGGCCAAAGCGTATAGGAAAAAACTAGGCAAGGCGAGCGTGACCGGATATTGCATTCGGTTTAAAGCTCTGAAGGATATAATCATCGATACGCTTGAAGCGGCAATCCGAGATGGGCTTGCACCTCAGAATGAAAAGCCAAGCCGATGAAATAATTCCACCCTCGCCCGCGCCACAAAACCATTCTCTATAAAACGGCCGGATGCCCCATGTTCGTCCCAGCAGCGCAGGCGAACGTGGGTTTTTGACGTATGTGCATGCCCTCGCGAAAACTACGGAGCGCTGTAGGCGCGGCACTAAACTTCAGGCGCCGTTAGATTTTTCCGCGCGCGGCCGCTACGGCCGCTACCAAACTTCAGCCCAGACGCTCACGCCTGGGTCGTTTTCGAATTCAATTTTCCGGATGCGCTGGAATCAAAAAGAAAAAACGTAACGATCAAATACAAGAAGGGCCGAAACGAGTCCCACCCTTTACGTTGAAGTCCGCAAATGATGCGCCACCCGCCCGCCCCTCCGCGCCCGTAGTAGAATCCGGCCGGCGCATATGGCAACGGAACACAAACTTATCCGGAGCGAGTACCGATGGCTTGCAGTCGGCGCCGCTCTCATCGCACTCGCCGGATTCGCGCGCACCTATTATCTACGGTTCTTATTTCATACCCCCACCCTCACACCAGTCGTGCACATTCACGGCGCGATTATGACGCTGTGGTGCGTCGGATTTATCGTTCAGACGTGGCTCATTGAGGCCCGCCGCGTGCGGGTGCACCAGCGACTGGGCTTATTTATGGCCGGGCTTGCTGCGATCGTCGTGCTGCTCGGCGAGATTTTGACGCTCAACGGCGTGGCGAGAGAAGGTAAGCTCCATCAGATTGGTAAGTTTCATTTTCTGTTGGGGATCAATTCGGTCAACCTTTTGCTCTTCGCGATCCTGGTCGCCCTGGGAATTGCGTTTCGCAGAAAACCTGACGTGCACAAGCGCCTGATGGTGCTCGCCGCCGTAACGCTTCTAGCTCCGGCGATTGCGAGGATTGTGCTGCTCTTCACGCATAAACCGCTCCCGCAATTCATCGCGTTTTATTCATGCCTGTTGTTGTGCATGGTGGTCGACACACTGCGGCACCGCCGCCTCCATCCCGTGTTTGTGATCGGCGCGCTGGTTGTTATCGCCATGTTCCAGATCACTTACGCCGCTGTGCAGACCCCGGCGTGGATGAAGATGGTTATCGCGCACTTCGGCTGAACTCGCTACCACACTTCAGCGGGTGCTCTATGTTCGTCCCCGACGTCCGGGCGAACGTGGGATTTTTGTCGTGCGTACATATCCGGCAAAATCTCCGGAGCGCCGTATGCGTCCGCGCCGTTTGCACTCCGATTCTTTGTATCGGAGCGGCACCAAGCGTCAGCCCAGACGCTCTCACCTGGGTCGCTTTTGAATTCGATTTTCCGGATGCGCTGGAATCAAAAAGAAAAAGCGTAACAATCAAAAAGAAGAAAGGCCGAAAAGCTTCCCACCCTTCGCGTGGACGTCCGCAAAGAATGCGCCACCCCTAAATTCAAAGGCAGCTGCAAATTAAATTCGCGGCGGAAGAGTGCGTCACCCGCCTATTGCTTTTTCTCCGACGATGAAGGGGCGGCGGTTGGCGTTGCGGTCAGTTTGCTGTATTCGATCTTGGCTTGGCGAAGAATCGGGATATCCGGGTCCGCGTCTTTCCAGGTGGTGAAGAATTCGTCGTAGACCTTGCGGCCGCGATCGCCTTGCTTCGCATACGTTTGTGCCAGGCCAAGTTGCGCCAATGGGCAGAAGATTTCCCAGTCGGGCCATCCTCGATGACTGATCACCGTCGTGAAGTCGCTGGCCGCCTTCGCGTAGTCTGCTCCAGCCATGTAGGCCTGCCCGCGATGATAAAAAACCATCGCGTTGGGATACTGCGCCGCAGGAGCGAGCAGCTCCGCCGCCTTGGCGGCATTTCCTCGCTGGCGTTCGCTGATCGAACGGATCGCCGGCAGCGTAACGCTTTGCTCGAAGGTGTCCTCAGGAAACAGCCGATCGATTTTCTCGGCGATCGCGTCGGCCTGCGTTGCGTCACCTGCCTCGCCGAGAGCCTGCGCGCTCAGCATGAGTCCCGCGGCGCCGCCAGAACCGGCCTCTTCAGCTTGATGCTCGAGAGAGCGAGCAGCATCATAGTTCCCAACAAAGGATTCAACACTCGCGCGCCAAGCAAATTCGTGAGCAACGTTCTCCATCCGATTTGCATGGTTCTGCTGCTTCACCAAGGTTTCGCTCAGCGAACGGAGCTTTTTCAGGTCACCTCTCAGAAATGCCAGGCCCATTTGCAGATGGGCCCACGTAATGTCATCCGATGGAGCCTCTCGAGCCAGTTGTTCCATCGTGGAGGTATCTTTTTCGAGGAACGCGATTTGGTAGCGCAACAACCGTTGAAAGGATGTCAGGGACCCTTTTTGATGCCATTGGTCCAGCATCTTCTTGGCATCATCAAAACGGTCGAGGATAAGAAGCGCTTGGCTCGCGTTGGAATATGTGGAAGAAGAAGGTACAGGGGAATTGCTGATTGCCCACTGGAATTCGCGCAGGGCCTCTTCCGTCCTCCCCATCTTCGCGAAAGCAATTCCCAGGGTGTTCGCGGCGCTCACGCTGCGCGGATACGCTTCCTTGTACGACTCGGCCACCGCGATTTCCTTTTCGAGATTACCCGTTACAGCGTCGTCGTAGCGCGCCGTGGTTTCGAAATTCTCTTCCTGTGTGAGCCGGCCGTCCTTCAGCGCGAACGCCCGAGCAAAGTTTTCCCTGGTGGCTTCCTCATCGCCCACACTGTGGTAGGCGCTGCCGAGCCCAGCGTAAGCAGCACAGAACTGCGGATCGACCTCGATGGCGCGCGCAAAAAGAGGAATCGCCTCGCGTCGCTTTCCCGAACGATATAGCGCTTGCCCCGCGCTGTAGGCCTGTAAAGCCTCGAGCGAACTGGTGGTCGCAAGCTCCAGTGGAACGTCGTGCTTTTCGAGCGAGCTCAGGCTCTCCCCCAATTGCCTGCGCAACTGGGCGCCAGCCTTCCCGAGGGCTGCAACCACCCCGTCCTTGTTTTTCGCTTCCTCCTGGCGTCGCGCGAGGGACATTTGGCTCTGCGCGTCGATTGCATCCAAAGTGATGAGATATTCATCCCCCACCGAATCAATCTCTGGCACCACGACGGCTTTGAGTCCCCGCCGCCTGCAAATCTCGATGCCCAATTGCTGTGTGACGCGCTCGTTTGGAGCATGGCGCATCATGCCCATCGTAGCTTGCACATCGGCCTGCGGGAGGAGACTCAGAAAGGGAGACTCAGTAAGCTTGACTTCCACGGCCCTGTCCAGTGAATTGTCGAAGATGGGATCGCCAGTTTTGTTGACGAAGTTCGCCAAAAGGATGACGTCGGTCCCCGCCAGCGAGCGTCGCGCAAAAAACACGCGCCATGAAACCAATACTCCAGCCATGAGGAGAACGGCTAAACCGCCCGCAATAACGCCAAGACGCCGGTACCAAACTCTGGCCGGGGGTCGCTTTGGGAGCGCGGCGACAAGATGCAGTTCGCCGGCATCGTGTGCGGGTGGCGCACCGTTTTCCACCCGCGCAATGAAGCGATACCCCCGGCGATGCAGGGTCTCGATGTAGCGGGGCTCCTCGGCTGAATCGCCCAACGCCTCGCGTAGCTTCCTCACCGCGTTATTCAAACCCGTGTCGAAATCAACAAAGGTATCCGCGGGCCAGAGTTTCTCGCGCAGTACCTGGCGGGGGATCATTTCGCCAGGTTGCTCCAGCAGGAGCGTAAGCACCTGGAAGGGTTGCTCCTGAAGCCTCAGGCGGACGCCGCTTCTGTAGAGCTCGCCTGAACGCAAATCCACCTCGAATTCACCAAAGCGCATCCTGTGAGTTCGGGCAGTAGCCTTCATTATCTGAATCTCGAACTTTGCGCGAGTCTATCACTAAACACCTCTTTGGTATGACACTAATAGAATGAGCTACTCACAGGGTCACGAGTAAAACACCTACAGAACAGATGCCGACGATGGCGTCTCAATCGATTTCACCGCAAACTCGACACGCTGATGAGAGTTAAAAAAACCAAAAATGGCGGACGGCGACTTATGCTGATAATCGGACGAAGCAAAGTGGTTCTAATCGTTCTTCTAATAGGCGTGGCAGCCGCTGACATCGGGTGCGGCAATAGCCACTCGCCTGGGAAACAGCCCCCGCTGTCCACACCCAAGATCACGTCGCTCACCCCGAGCACTAGCGTGGCCGGCGGTGCGGCTTTCACGCTAACGATCGATGGGGCAGATTTCGTCGCGGCTTCGATTGTCAACTTCCGCGGCTCAGCGGCAACCACCACATTCATCAACTCAAATGAACTGACTGCGGCCATCCCTGCTTCCAGCGTGGCGACAGCCGGAATATTGGCCGTGACAGTAACCAACCCCGGGCCTGGTGGCGCCACCTCCAATTCACTAGCCTTCACCGTCACCAATGGCCTCAACCCCGTCCCTTCGATCTCTTCTTTCTATCCAAGTTGCGCTCCTGCGGGAGAACAACTCGTCGATTCAACAGACGATCAGTTGGTGGTAAGTGGGCAAGATTTTGGGGCCAGCTCAGTCGTGCGCTGGAACGGCACCGATCTGCCGACCACGCTCGACGGCAATAGTGGGAATAGTAGCCTGACTGCTCACGTTCCGGCGAGTGACATTGCCGCGGCTGGGACAGCCGCCGTCACAGTCTTTAATTCCCCGCCCGGCGGTGGTACCTCGAACTCGATGACCTTTACCGCGACGCCTGGAGGAGTCGATCCGCTGTCAATCACGGTGGACCCTACTGGAAAGTTCGCCTATGTGGCGAACGCGGGCTGCATTGGCGGTGTCGCGGGATACGTATCTATGTACACGATCAACGCCACTACTGGAGCTCTGGCGACAGTCGCGCCGCCTGCGTCATCACTCGATTCAGGCGGCCAATTCGTGACCGTAGATCCTTCTGGTAAGTTCGCATACGTAGCAAATGTCGGGGATGACTTCGAAAGCGATGGCAGCCTTGAGTCGTACACGATCAACGCTACGACCGGGGCTTTGACGGCTTCGGGATCAATACTCGGAAATTGTCCAGGACTGTGCGTTCCCGTATGGATGGCCGTGGATCCAACTGGCAAGTTCGTCTATGTGGCGAATGGCGACGGTCTTATTCCAAACAACGTCGCAGCATACAATATCGTCAACGCCACGACAGGGGCGTTGGTGCCTAAAGGAGCGTTCACCGTAGGAGGGTACGCGAGCTCTGTGGCCGTGGATCCCACGGGTAAGTTCCTTTATGTCACGATTGAGGCGAGTGCTTCTGGATCGGCCGACAGCGTGTCCATGTTCACAATCAACACGACTACCGGAGCCTTAACGCCCATCGGAACGATTGCAGCGGGATCAGGCCCTGCCTCTATGACGGTAGATCCCACGGGCAAGTTCGCGTACGTGACGAATTCTGCATCGAATGACGTTTCGATGTACACGGTCAACCCCACAACCGGGGCCTTAGCGTCCGTGGGAACGATTGCTGCGGGAACAGACCCTGTCTCCGTGGCAGTGGATCCGTCGGGTAAGTTCGCTTATGTGACGAATTTCAGCTCGAACGACGTCGCGATGTACACCATCAACGCCACGACCGGCGCCTTAACATCGATCGGAACTGTTGCTGCGGGGCTATCTCCTAACTCGATAGCCGTCCATCCGTCGGGAAAGTTCGCCTATGTAGCGAATTCAGCGTCGAATGACGTCTCCATCTACAGCATCGATGCTGCCACCGGTGTCTTGACACTCATAGGAACGATAGGCACTTGAAAGGGTCCCCTCGGTTCCTACCAAAAACCCAATGTGATCTAGAGAACCTCCAGCTCAAGGTCGCCTCAGTGTATGAACCCGTCTGATTTGCCGAAACGTTTGAGTTGCTGTCCCGTCATAAGTTGCAATGAAGCGAACTTCGCTGGAGATTCTGCGATTGATGTCGGAGCGCCGAAATGTTACCGGCGAAGCGCGGCTCAGAATGACGGCCTGAAAAGGCCTCCACGTTCGCCCAGACTACGCGGGTCGAACATCGGGCAGCCGAATACCCAATACAAGCACTGAACACGCTGGCCTCGCGCCGCGCTTCGTGAGATAAATTCGCTGCTGTCACTTGCGAGGGGAACCTGATGCAACGGGAATATCACCGGTGGTATTCGGAGCGGCTTGGGGCGGAAATGGGTTGCGTGGTGTACGGGCACTGGGGATTGCCGCTGCTGGGATTTCCCACCAGCGCGGGGGATGAATTCGAGCTGGAAAATCAGGGGCTGGTGGGAAGCCTGGGGGATTTTATTGAAGCCGGGCGCATGAAATTTTTCGCGATCAATTCGGTGAACTCCGCGGGATTTTACAATAAGGGCGCGCATCCGTTTCATCGCAGCTACGTGCAGGCGCAATTCGATTCGTATGTACGCAACGAAGTGGTGCCGTTTATTCACGATTCGTGCAAGTCGAACAATATTTTGATTTCCACGGTGGGCGCTTCGTTTGGCGCGTATCACGCGGCGAACACTTTGCTGAAACATCCCGATGTGGTGCGGCGGTGCTTCGCGCTTTCAGGCGTGTACGACATTCGCAGCTTTATGGACGGAATGTACGACGACAACACCTACTTCAATAATCCGGTAGATTACATCGCGAACATGAATGACGCGCAAACTCTGCGCGCGCTTTCGGAATGCGATATTCATCTGGCGACGGGGGGCGGTCCGTGGGAAGACAGCGGACCGACGTACCGGTTTTCGGGAGTTTTGTCGTCGAAGGGGATCGCACACCATCTGGATGATTGGGGCGGGCAGGGCGGCCATGATTGGCCGTATTGGAAATATCAGATGCGGGAGTATGTGGGGAAATTGTTCTGAGTTTTGGCCCGTTAAAAAATTACGCGAGGCCGAGGTGATCCAGTTGGTAGCGGCCTTTGGAAATTACCTGGTCTTCGTCGATCCAGACGTTGCAGTGGCGGGCGAGAACATCGACGTGGGTGCGGGAATTCCACGCGGCGTGAGTTTGGCTGCCGTAGGGATCGCCGAACGCAAGATGCACTCCTGGCAATTTTTCATCTTGAAGTAAAACTCCGATCATATCCTGCAAGCTGAGATTTGTTCCGAAGGCGAGTTCGCCTACGCGATCGCTATTTTCGTCTGTGTGGCAATAATTCCAGAATTCTTCCTCGAGATCTTTGCGCGCGCATTTTGCGGAGACGAGGCGCGCATCGCGAATCTCCAATTGCAGCGGCGTGGATTTCAGGTCGCCATACTTTCCGCAGAAGTGATCGCCCGCTGTGCCATCGCACACGAAAACTCCATCCACTTTTGCGGGCGTGGTGAACACTTCTCCGGCGGGAAGATTTGACCAGTAGCGCGTGTTGATCAGGCCGCTGGTTTTTACCCAGTCGAGACCCGGATCGAAAGTGGCGACAAGCGATGTGCCCGCATCGGTGCGCACGGTAAGTTTGCGCGCGGAATGCATGCGCTGCAGAAGGCGCTCGCTGAGTTTATCCACCAGCGTGTAATCGGCGCGCATTCCCTGCTGCATAATTTCGGGAGTGACTCCAACCATGTGCGCGTAGCGAATGTGGCGACGCTCAACGACGCCGACGATATCTTTGCGCGCGCCAAGTTCACCTTCGAGCGGCTGCATGCAGAGGATTCCCGCGTCGGCTTTGCCGAGCGACGCGAGCACTGCTTCGGGCGCACGTTTAAGCGGACGCGGCGCGAGATCTTCGAGGATGAATCCGTCTGTGATTGCTCCGCGCTGATCGAGAGCTGCGGCGAGGCTCGCTGCGACTGCGAGACTGGGCTTGTCGGCGATTAGCGTGACACGCTCGCCGGGTTTGATGGCGAGGCACGTTTCGATGGCGTTGCGCGCGCCCGCGAGCAATTCCGGTTGGACAGGGCCAAATTGCATCGGGACATTGTAGAGGCGAGAGTGAATGTTGGCGAGGGGGATGTGATTTGGTGATTACGCGCTAAGTATCACTGCGAGGATCGACGGCGAAGGCGGGAACTTGGCCGCCGCCGGAAGTTACGTTCGCGAGGCCAGTGGAACTGAGGCGAGTGAGAAAACCCGACATGCGGCCGCGGAAAATGTATGGCGCCATGTCGACGAGCATGTCGCGCATCTCGACGGTTGCGCCGGATTGCGATGGCGCGTTTTGCGAGGACGGCGCGGCGAATGCAGTTTGCATCGGGAACACTTCGCGGCGGATCTGGATTCGCTCCTGCACGACGAATGCGCTGGAGCGATCGGCGAGCGCGGCGTTGATAGCATTATCCCATTCGCGCTCGTTGACTTCCCAGCCGAGAGTGATTCCCTTCCCGCCGTATTCGTCATTGGGCTTGAGGACGAAGCGATCGCGGCGCGCGCGGACGTATTCGAGGAGGGCGAGCGATTCGCCATCGCGAGTGGTGCGCGTGTCAGCGAGGAGACGCGTCCATGGAATGTGGCGGCGGATGAGTTCGCGCTCTTGCGTGGAGAAGAGCGCGGCGTTGCGATCGTCGGTGAGTACCGCGAAGAATGCTTTCTTGTGCGGGATCTTGCAGGAGAGCGCATTCGCAACGCACACCGCATTTGCGGCGTAGGCATCAACCAGCGCTTTGCATTCCGCGGGCCGGGCGACAATGTCGTTGATAAGCACGCGGCGATAGACAAGATCAATGCGGCGGCCGTGCGCCGCGAGATTCGCGCCGTCGAATGTGAGGTCGCGCGGATCGCAGATGATGGTGGGAATTCCTTCGCGCTCGAAGCGCGCCTGCAGAATTTCGAACTCTGTCCACGTGGGAACTTCGCGCCAGTCGACGATGGCGATCACCGGCGGCTGCGCGGTGCCGCCCCATTCGCGATAACTATCGAGAAGCGCTTGGAGCAACTGCGCCATCAGCGGATACGCGCGGACGGTGAAACGTTCGCGGAAACGCTGCATGATTTCGAGCGAGCTGAAAACTTCGCCGAGAGTTTCGGAGTAGCCAGAACCGGCGGGAGATTCGGCGTTGTATTCGGCGAACTGGAGAGAATCGGGAAGAAGAAATGCGTCGAGGCGCGAAGCGGTGCTGGAAGTTTTGTAATTCGGATTGAGACGCGCGAGGCGCTCTTCTTCCGCGCTGAGAGCGGATTGCGCGAGTAGCGCGGGATCTTTCAGGGATTGAGCGACGATGCGTTCGCCGATTCGCGCGATGGATTCGCAAACTTCGCGGACGCGCTGCTCGTCTTGCGAGGTGAGAAAAAATGGGCGGAGAAATGGACAGTGGAGACGATCGCCAAAAGTTAATTTCTGGGCGCGCATGCGCGCGTTGAGATTCGCGCAAAATTCCGGAGAGAGTTCAACGTCGGGGCGAAGAAGAGAATTCCAAACTTCGGCTGGCGAATTGGAATTCTTCGCGGCTGCGCTGCGATTGCGATGGTTGCGATGGCGAGCTCATGCTTTCTTTTCGCGGAGGCGCTGGCGGATTGCGGGCGTCCGGTGAATCCAGCGGCGGCGCCGAGGCCAAGCATTTCTTCCCACTGCGGCCAGGAATTTGCGACGTCGCCGTGCAGCGCGCGATCGATCACGAGATGCGCCATGCGATCGACAACGTGATTGAAATAAAATTCGGTGATGCGATCGCGTTCGAAATCTGGCGCGGGATTCAGGAAATCGATGGCGTAAGGAATGCCATCTTTGATTGCGAATTCGATGGTGTTCATTTCGTAGCCGAGCGCGCGATTGATTGTTTGCGCGTCGCGCACGACGCGGGCGCCGAGTTCGGCGGAAAGATAATTGTGCTCGATTAAATAGCGGCGCTGTTTGGGATCGTAAACGACGGGCAGAATATCGTTTTTGGCGAAAGTGAAGCAGCGAATGTATTGATTGAAGTCGATAAATTCCTGGAGCGTCATGCAATAGGGAGCGGTGCCGTCGTACGCCTCGAGCAATTCTTTTACGTTTTCAACTTTGTAGACGTGCTTCCATCCGCCGCCGGAATATGGTTTCAGAATCGCGGGGCGGCCGACGTAATCGAGGAGACCTTCCCAGTCGATTGGATATTCTAGATTGCGAAGCGATTCCGAATTCAGGTCGATATCTTTTGGATAGGCTTTTTGCGGAAGCAAAACCGTTTTTGGAATTGCGATGCCGAGTTTCGCGGCGACGCTGTAATTGAAAAATTTGTCGTCGGCGGTCCACCAAAAAGGATTGTTGATGACGTAGGTTCCGGAAAGCACGGCGTGCTTGAGATAGCCGCGGTAATACTCCACTTCATGCGAGAGGCGATCGACGATGACGCGATATTTTGCGGCCTCTCCCATGCGCGTGCCGCCAAGCTTGGCCATTTCGGCGGTGATTCCCTGACTGCGCGCCGAGTTTGTTGACGGCTTCGATGAACGCAGGAGGGAAACTGTATTCGCGTCCGCAGAGCAATCCGATTTTCATCGCAGCGACTCCTTTGGAAACCACTTTTGATTTCGGCGAGAGGCGCCGCCGAGGCGTTTTATTTTTCGGAGCCGGTGGTGCGCGCCGCGACTTCATAAAAATTAATTCCCTGCTGGCGCTCGCGAAGCTCGCTGCGGCAAACCTTCTTGAGTTTCCGCGACGATGTGCCGCACAACTTGCTTCAGGTCGCCGGTTTGTTCGTAAACGCGGAGCTGGCGGTCGGCGCTGGTGCCGTGTTCAAGAATTCGGCGAATGGGTTCGAGCGCGTTGCGGCTGCCGAGTTCGTCGACGACATCATCGACGAAGGAAAGCAATTCGATGCCGAGATCGGCCATGGGGACTTCGACTTGTCTGCCGAAATCGATCAGCTTGCCGCCGATGCCCCAGCGAGCCGCGCGCCATTTATTTTCTTCGATCAGCGCGCGATGGTAGAGGCGGAAACCCATATTTTTTTCGTAGAGGCGATGCAATTTCACGACGATGGCTTGCACAAGCGCGGCGATGGCGACGGCTTCATCGAGACGCGTGACGACATCGAAAACGCGAAATTCGAGAGTGCCGAATGTCGGATGCGGGCGAACATCCCACCAGATTTTTTTGGCGTTATCGATGCAGCGCAGTTTCACCAGAAGATTTACGTAATCCTCGTACTGTCCCCACGAAGCGAAATGATCGGGAATTCCGGTGCGCGGAAAACGGCGAAATACCGTGGTGCGAAAAGATTTCAGGCCGGTGTTATGGCCGCGCCAAAATGGCGAGCTGGTGGAAAGCGCGAGAAGGTGCGGAAGAAAATAGCGCACCATATTCATCAAATCGATCATGGTGGCGCGATCGGGCACGCCGACGTGAACGTGCATGCCGAAAATCAAAAGAGAGCGCGCGAGTTGCTGTAACTCCTCGACAATATTTTTGTAACGCTCGCCGGGAGAAATTTGCTGGTCGGTCCAACTGGAAAATGGATGCGTGCCAGCGGCGGCGACGGCGAGCCCGATACTTTCCGCGCTGTGAACGAGTTCGCCGCGAACGCGGCCCATGTCGATCCGCAACTCGTCTACGTTATTACAAATTTTCGTGCCGATTTCGATGATGGATTGGTGCATCTCGGGCTTGATCTGATCGCCGAGATCGGAGGGAGTGGCAGCGACGAGCTGGCTGACGTGAGAGCGCAGTTCTCCCGAGGCTGGATCAATGATCTGGAATTCTTCTTCAACGCCGATCGTGAACCGATGGGCCATGTCAGCGTCTCTTTCAAGTGCAGCGGGGAGAAAGTGAGCCTATCACATATTAAGGGCGACTTAAAAACACAACTTGGGCGGTAAATAAATTCGCAGCACGGCGAGCATTCCAGGAAACGCCTTTCGGGTGCGGCTACGTCTTACAAGTGGCTCAAAGTAGGTGGGCGGGAACGGGTGCGCTTAAAAGATGAACCAGCCGCATGCGCTAGTTGACGTTTTCCGCGATTGAGAAGTTGGAGGCCGGAATTAATGTTTTGGATGAATCATTCGGCGATTCGGAAGAAAGTTAGTCCTCAGCGCTGCAGCGGCGCTTGCGCTTCCGATGGCATTACTGTGGCGCACCGAATCGCGTGGCGGAACCGACGCCGCAGGCTGCGCCAACTGTGAAACAACAGGTTGGAACGATCAAGAGCATCACCGAAAACGTGATCGTACTCACGACCGATGCGAATGGAAACATCACGGTGACGGTGCGCGGGAACGCGAAAATGGTTCGCGTGGAACCGGGACAAACGAACCTGCAAGGCGCGGTAGCGATGGAACTGGAGTGAATTGCAAGTTGGAGATCGCGTTCTTGTACGCGGGCTACCTTCCGACGACGGCAAGACATTCGACGCGATCGGTGTGATCGCGATGAAGCGCGCGGCCGTGGACGCAAAGCACAAAGAGCAGAGCGACGATTGGCAAGAAAGCAGGGATCGGGGACTGGTACATACCGTCGACGCAGCTGCAGGCGATGTGCGTGTCCGTCGCAGCGACAGGCGGAAGCAAGACCATCACTCTCCATACGACGAAGGACACAACGCATTCGCCGCTATGCGGCCCATCCGGTGAAATTCGACGACGCGAAGAAGAGCGATCTGGTGGCGATTCAACCGGGAGATCAGCTTCGTGCGCGCGGAAATCGAAGCGCGGACGGAACGGAATTTGCCGCGGAAGAAATTGTTACCGGAGCGTTCCGCAATATTTCAGGCACGATCAGCTCAATCGATGCGAGCGGAAATTCGATCAGCGTGATGGATTTGATCACGAAGAAACCTGTGGTGGTGCGGCTGACCGCGAATACCAAGCTGGTGAAGCTGCCGGCGCAAATGGCGCAAGGAATTGCATTTCGTTTGAAGGGTCCTGCGGACGGCGCTCAGCCCGGGATCGGCGGCTGCACCGAATAACGGAGCCGCCGCTGCGGGTACACCCGGCGGCGGACGACAAGGCGGCGGGCGCGGCGCGCAAGCTGATTTTCAGCAGATTGTGAATCGGATGCCTGTGGCGAAACTCGCCGACCTCCAAAAGGGCGATGCGGTAATGACCGTTTCCACGCAGAGTTCGAATCCCGGCGAAGTAACAGCCATTGAGATTGTGGGAGGAGTGGAACCGATTTTGGCGGCCGCACCCAGCGGCCGTGAGATGACGCTTTCGCCGTGGAATCTCGGCGGAGGCGATGCGGGAGAAGTTCCGAACTGATAAGGATCCTGTAAAAAACGCATTTCATACTAGCCCTGGAGAAAGAATGAAAATTCGGCGGAAGTTCTCTTATTTTTACGCGGCGATTCTTACGCTTTTATTCCTGTTTTGCGGCAGCAGGCTCCTTGCGCAAACGGCAAACGGATCGATTCACGGCCAAGTATTGGACCCATCGGGCGCTTCGGTGGCGGATGCAACGATACTGCTGACTGGCGCGGACGGACAATCCAAGGGAGGAACCGCGGACAAGTCCGGAAACTTCGAAGTGAAAGATATTCCGCCCGGAACATACACCGTTAAAGTTTTCGCCGGAGGCTCGCGGTACTCGAAAAGGACGCCGTGGTTTTGTCTGCAGGTGAAAGCCTGAAATTCAGCGCGACGATGGCGATCGAGACGCAGCAGCAACAAATCACGGTCTCTGCAGACGCGCCAACGGTGGATGTGAACCCGCAGAACAACACCAACTCGCTGACGATCGCGAACCAGGACTTGGACGCGCTTCCGGATGACCCAGACGAATTACAGACGGACCTGCAGGCACTCGCCGGTACCTCGCCGGGTCCGAATGGAGGGCAGATGTATATCGATGGATTCACGGCGGGCGAATTGCCGCCGAAATCCGCGATTCGAGAGATTCGAATCAACCAAAATCCATTTTCCTCGGAATATGACAGAGTGGGCTATGGGCGGATCGAGATTTTCACGAAACCGGGAACCGCGAAATGGCACGGACAATTCTCCGTCAATGGAAACGATTCAGCTTTTAACGGGGCGAACCCATTCTTGTGTACGGATGCGGGATGCGCGTCTGAACCCGGATACGATTCAGTGCAATACAGCGGGAACGTAAGCGGGCCGCTTGGCAAAAAAGCCACGATAACCTTGAACGTGGACGTGCGGGATATCAATCAGATTGAAGTAGTGAACGCGGAAGTTTTGGATTCTACCTTTGCTCCAACACCATTCAGCGATTCGGTGCTCAATCCGCGGAAGCGATATAACGGCGGTCCGCGGATCGATTATCAGGTGACAAAAACGAACACACTTTCGGCGCGTTATCAATATTTCCGAAACGACAGTATGAACGATTCGGCGGGCGGATTGTCACTGCCCTCGCAGCAGACGAATTCAGTCAGCAACGAACAGACTCTCCAGATCAGCGATACTCAAACGATCGGCACAAAGATCGTCAACGAGACGCGCTTCCAATATCTACGGGAAGGCAGCAACGAATTTGCGCAAAATCCGGCGCCTACCGTAGATGTGCTGGGCGCGTTCGTCAGCGGAGGCTCAAGTGTGGGCCAGGAGAATGACACACAGAATCACTACGAGCTGCAGAACTACACGTCGATTATTTTTGCAAAGCACTCGGTGAGATTTGGCGGCAGGCTTCGTGTGGCCAACGACACAAACTTCTCGACTTCAAACTTCACCGGCAGTTGCACATCCCTTCCCTAAATGCATATGCCATCACCGAACAAGGAATCTCGAACGGTGAAACTGTGGCGCAAATTCAAGCTGCGGGAGGCGGAGCCAGCCAGTACACACTGATTCAAGGAACTCCAACCGCTGCAGTGAGCCTCACCGACGTGGGTGTGTACGCCGAGGATGACTGGAAGCTTCGCCAGAATATGGTTTTGAGCTATGGGTTGAGACTCGAGTCGCAGAACCATAATCGCGAATCATTTTGATTGGGCGCCACGGCTTGGCTTTTCCTGGGGACTCGGACACGGGCCCAGTCCGAAGACCGTGTTGCGAGCGGGATACGGAATTTTCTACGATCGCTTTCCATCTCAGAATGTGCTGGAAGCGGAACGGCTGAATGGAGTGCTGGAACAGCAATTCACAATAGCGAATCCAGCGTTCCTGCCGCCGACAGTTCCGACGCAAAGCCAACTGACGGCTGCGGGCGCGCAGAGCTTGCCGACTCTTTATGAGATCGCGCCGAATTTCCACGCTCCGTACACACTGCAGACGGCAGTGACTGTGAAACGGCCGGATTTCACCAAGGTCGCAAATCTGAGCGTGTCTTATTTGAATTCGCGCGGCAACGATTCAATGATTCTGAACAACATCAATACACCGTTGCCGGGAAATTACAATCCTGACGACCCTTCGACGGAGATCCGGCCGAATCCGGCATTTGGAAATATCTTTCAATATCAATC
>CAVRKW010000017.1:0-47109 GCA_963721845.1 uncultured Acidobacteriota bacterium
TAGTAAAGAATAATTCTCTATTGAAAACGAATATGCATAGCGTACGTTCCGCCCACGAAAGATTGCGTCGTGCCGCAAAGCTGGTGCGGATTCCAGTGGAGGATTTCGATGAGAGTCTAAGCGTTGTTGGGTGGCTGGTCATTCTTGGCGTGCATCGCGCGGCGATTCCCAGCATTTTCGCAAGCACCAACCGATCGTCTCGAACTCACCGCAAAGTGGGATCACGTCACCAAGGAATCGAAGACCACTCCCACGCTGCAGGTGGTCGTGAATCCTCCGCTTCGCCGCGGAACTCCCGTGCACGATAACGCGTTTCAGACACTTCACGATCATCGGCGCCGATTACGTTCGCTACGTTCCCTGGCTCCCATATCCGCGTCTCGGCGTCGCGGAATCGGAGCCGCCGAAGGATGGCAAGACTTTCTGGGATTTTTCTCTGATCGATCCGATGACTATAGATTTTCTCGAGGCCACCAAGGGGCACTCCGTTGTCGTCAACTTCAGCACGATTCCGCAGTGGATGTACAAAACCGAAAAGCCCGTCACGTATCCCGACGATCCCAACAAGCCGGTGTGGGATTACGAGCAGGGAACCGAGCTTCGTGATCCCTCCTGCAAAGAGGTCGCCGATTATTATGCGCGACTCCTTTCCTGGTACACGAAAGGTGGATTTACAGACGAATTCGGAAAGCGCCACGAATCCGGCTATCACTATTCGATTCCGTACTGGGAAGTGTTCAACGAAGTGGATTTCGAGCATTCCATGACGCCGCAAACCTACACGCGAATTTACGACGCGATGGTGACGGCGATGCGTCAAGTCCAGCCAGACATCAAATTTGTCGGCGTGTCTCTCGCGATGCCCTCGCAAAATCCCGAATTTTTCGAGTACTTCCTCAATCACAAGAATCACCAGTCTGGCGTGCCTCTCGATTACATCTCCTATCATTTCTACGGATCGCCTGCGCCGGATGAGACGCTCGACATTCAACAGCACACGGTTTTCGCGCAGGCGGATGGATTTCTGAACACAGTTCGCTACATCGAGTCGATCCGCAAAAGGCTCTCGCCCGAAACCGGCACTACGATCAACGAAATTGGAATCATTTCCGCCGATGACGATGGCCAAAACGATCCCAATCACATCACAAAACCGATTCCCGATGCATATTGGAATCTTGCAGGCACCGAGTACGCGTATCTTTTTGCCGAGCTCACGCGCTTGGGCATCGACGTGGCGGGCGAATCGCAATTGGTTGGCTATCCCACGCAATTTCCAAGCGTATCGATGGTGGATTGGACCAACGGAAAACCAAACGCGCGAGTGCGGGTGTTGAAACTCTTGCGCGACAATTTTGGCCCCGGCGACAAAATCGTGGACATCGCGCACAACTGCCGGCTCCGCCATGGCCCGCAATTACGTCTATGGCCTCGCAGTCGTGACAAAGCAAGGTAAACACAGAATGCTGCTCATCAACAAAACGCGACGAAATTTCGATGTCTCCATTACAGGCGCTGCGGGCGGCCAACTTGACTATGTGGACGTCACCACGGCATTCAAGCCGCCCGACTGCTTCGAAATTGAGTTCGGATAATTTGAACTTCACGGTCTTTCGGTCGCGGTAGTCACGCTGCCATAGACGCAATGCACGTTCTGCGGAATTATCACCGGGAGATGCACATGCCACGAGTAGCGTTTCGACTTGCGTATAAAAGCCGGAAAAGAAGAAGCGTACGACATCGCCCACAAAAACGTGTGGCCTGCATTGCTCGCCAAACTGAAAGAAGTGGGTGTTTCGAAGTATTCGATATTCAGGCGCGAACAGGATTTGTTTTTGTTCATGCAGGTGGTTGATTTCGATGCTGCCTGGCGTGCGCTCGATCAAGACGCAACAAATCTAAAATGGCAGCAGGAAATGTCGGCGCTCTTCGAGCCAGTTCCGGGCCTGAAGCCCGGCGAGAAATTTGCGATGATGAAGGAAGTTTTTTATCTGGACTAGCGCAGCACAAAACGCGCGAGCGCTGCCGGGCTCGACATCCACACTTCGATCCCGGTCAAATTATTCCCGTCCGGGAAAACGTACAGTTCCTAGCGCGACGAAGCCAAATCGAGGTGCAATTTGCGGAAATCGTGGATGTCATTTGTAGTGTTTGCCGGAGCAGCGGTAGCGATATCCGCGGGCTCGTACGCGCAAAACTCCAAACCTGTCTCCACGACATGGAAAACGCCGTGGAGCTACGAAGGCGCCAGAGGCCCCGGGCATTGGGGCGATCTCGACCCTTCATATGCTCCCTGCAAAAACGGCACAGAACAATCCCCGATCAATATTCAAAGCATGCAGAAAGCCGACCTTCCGGCGATTCATTTCGAATACAAAAGCGGTCCGCTCTATATCATTAATAATGGTTACACCGCTGTTCGGGTGGATTACGTCCATTCCGGCGATTTCCTGGTTGTCGGCGACCAGCGCTACGAGCTAACACAATTTCATTTTCATCATCCCAGCGAAGAGTACGTCCACGGAAAACAATTCGATATGGTGCTGCACCTGATGCATAAAAGCGCCGACGGAAAAATTGCGGGTGTCGCGATTCTTCTGAAGGCAGGCGCCGTCAATGCGACGGTCGGAAAACTTTGGAAATACATGCCGCAAACCGCGGGCGACATTCAGGAAATTCCCGGAGTCGAAGTAAATCCCGCCGAACTTATTCCGCGCAACGCCGGCTATTACACCTACGCCGGATCGCAAACGGCTCCGCCCTGCACCGAGGGCGTCACGTGGTATGTGCTGAAGACCCCAGTCGAGATTTCAGCGAAACAGATCAGCGCATTCGCGAAACTTTATCCCCACGATGTGCGACCGCCTCAGCCACTCAACGGACGCGTCGTGAAGGAAAGTCAGTAACGCAAATAAATTCGCAGATTGCTGCGCGCTCAGAAGTTCTTCCCGTTCACCGACGCCGCGGCAGTAGTGCCCCTCACGATCAGTTCGGGTTCTACCGTTACACATTTCAAATAGCGGGCATCGCTGGGCGCGCCAATGCGCCGCAGCACAGTTTCCGCCGCGATTTCACCCATGCGGCGCAGCGGCTGCCGCACCGTGGTGAGTGCTGGATTCTGGAATGCCGCGCTCTGAATATCGTCGAACCCCACCACCGACACATCTTCGGGCACGCGCAGCCCCGCCTCATGCAGAGCGCGAATCGCGCCGATTGCTGAAATATCGTTGAACGTGAAGAGCGCGGTAAATTTTTCACCAGACGCGAGAAGTTTTTGAGTAACACTGCAGCCAAGCTCCGGCGAGGCGATGTCGCCTTCGAGTTGCCCCACCAGGCTCGGCCGGATTTTCAGATTTGCCTTGCGCGCCGCTGCGAGGATCGCGCTCCAGCGAACTTCGGTATCCGAGCTGAACTCCTGGCCCTTGATAAATGCGATCTTGCGGTGGCCCAACATAGTGAGCAATTTAAGCGCGAGTGAAGCAGCGCGCGAGTGATTGAGCTGAATATTCGTCACTCCCCTCACTTCGCGATGGCCGGAAACAGCAACCACCGGAATCGCGAGTCCTTCTTCGACGGGCGTGTCCACCACGATCAATCCCTCCACGGAGCGATCTTTCAACATAAGCGGATATTCCTTAATCAGATCGGGACGATGCCGGTGGCTGGCCACAAAATAAAAATAGCCTTCTTGTAAAAGATGATCTTCAATGCCGCTCATTACCAACGCCGCGTAACCTTCGCTGACTTCGGGGACGATCACCCCGATCGTGAAACTTCTCTGGCTGCGCAGCGACCGAGCTACGTAGTTGGGTCGATAGTGCAGCTTTGCGGCGGCTGCAAAAATGCGGTCTTTGGTTCGTTTCGGAATCGAATTCGCCGCGGGTGAGCGGTTGATCACCAGCGAGACGGTTGCTTGCGCCAAGCCCACGGATTCCGCGAGCGCTTTCAACGTGACGGGTTGCGCGGGCACACGACTGTGGCGCGTACCCGCCGCTCTGTTGCCCTGATTCTTCGGCATGCGCCGGAGTCTCGCATAAGGATGTAGGAGGAGCAAGGGCAGCGCACTTGCCTGAAAACTGCATAGACACAATAAATCAGCCCGTTTTCACAACCCAGTAATCAAATGTAAAGAGTTTCATCGACATGCTTGACTCTGAATAGCGCCGGTGGTACAAAGTCGCACCAGGGTTTAGTAAATCGTTTTAGTAGGCACAGGGGTGAGGTTCATGGAAGGTGTTTCGGGTTCCCCCGATTCCTCTCCGTGACTCCAATCGCAACTTGATTCGCAAAATCCAACGACTCACAACCAGGTTCGAGAATTTCTTTGTCTGCGCGCGAATGCCCAGGGGTAAATCGCGCGCGGCGATGCAATGCGCCGTCACAGGAGAGTGTGATGTCCCGAAATCTCGTGTTTAGAATGTTGTTTTCGTTTTTCGTTGCGATCTTTTGCATTTCCGCAGCACACGCGCAATTCCACGCTTCGGTGCAGGGAACTGTCACCGATCCAACTGACAAGGTTGTCGCAGGTGCGAAAGTCACTCTCACCGATCAGGCCACCGGCGTTTCACGCGACACCACTACCGGCGCGTCGGGTTCTTATACATTCCCCGAAGTCGCCGCGGGCATGTACACCGTCACGGTGACGGCTCCAAATTTCAAAACCTATGTCTCGAAAGATGTGGATGTGCAGGCCGAACAGCCGCGCGGTTTGGAAATTAAACTGGAACTGGGATCAGCGTCTGAAAACGTCACGGTGAACGCGGGCACGATGCCGGAGTTGCAAACGGAAAACGCCGATGTCTCTGCCACGCTGACTACGCAAGAGATTCAGCGCCTACCTGACTTTAACCGCGATCCTTATGAACTCGTGCGCCTCGCGCCCGGAATCACTGGCGATCTCGCGCGCATGGGAAATGGCGAAACGGCAGGTTTTCCCAACGGCGCGGGCACAAATGGCGGGTCGGCAGGCCCTGGTGGATCAAACAGTGCGATCTTTCAAACAGAGAACCAGATTCCCATCAGCGCCAACGGTCAACGCGTAACAAGCAACGCGTATTACGTTGACGGCGTCAGCGTGAACAGCCTGCAGTGGGGCGGTGCCGCGGTCCTCACTCCCAGCCCGGATTCAGTGCAGGAAATGACCATCCTCTCGAACGACTATGACGCGTCCGACGGACGTAACTCCGGCGCGCACGTAAAGATCGTCACCAAGGGCGGGACGAACACGTTCCACGGCGGCGCTTTCTTCCAGTTCGAAGATCCAAATTTCAATGCCTACAATAAATACGGCGGATTTGCATGCACCAACGGCGCGGACCCTTGTACCGGCAATTTCCTGCCTCCTGAGCGCAATGATGATGCGTTCAAGCAATTTGGCGCCAATATCGGCGGACCGCTTCTCCACAACAAATTGTTTTTCTTTTTCAATTACGAAGGATTGCGCGACACCAACACCACCTTCGACAATCAATACGTAGAGACTTCGCAATTCCGCTCTCTTCTGATTGCGGATCGCCCGGGAACGCCTGTCGCTGCGACCCTTAGCTCGCCCGGGATTGCGCCGCGCATCGCTCAGCTTCTTACGCCGAGCTGCGCTTCGTGGACAAGCGCTGGCCAGCCTTGCGCAGTCGTCACTGGCGGCCTCGATATCGGCTCGCCAGGTGGCACCTACGGAACATACATCTGTAGCTTCGGAGCCACGGGCTGCCCGCAGAACTTCACCGGCGGCGGTCTCGACGGGAGCCCCGATCTGGAATTTGCTCAAATTGCCCTTCCTAACATCACCAGTGGCAATCAGTACAACGCCCGGATGGACTACACCTCGGGTCGCAGTACGTTTTCGGTGAACACATTCCTTACATATCTGAATACTTTGGGCGCGGATTCAGGTGCGCAGGGCCGCCCCATGGCCGATGTGGATTTGCAACCGTTTAGCCCATCCGGCTTCTTGTCGTGGGTCTTCGCAATTTCGCCCACATGGATCAATGAAGCGCGTTTCAACTTCACTCGTTACGGCTACAACCAATTGCAATCGAATCCAGGCGTGGATTGGGCTATCCCACGTACAGAGATCCAGGGCTTGCCCGATCCCGGTGGCCAGCGCATTATTTTCGGCGCCGCGCAGGGCGATACCACTCCGGCGATTGCCGCTCAAAATACCTATGCCTTCCGCGACGTGGTCACGAAAATTCACAATGCCCACGCTTTTCACTTTGGCGTCGAGTTCGATCACCTTCAGGATAATGACAACCTCACCGGCGGATCGCGCCCGGATTACGTCTTCCAGGAACCCTGGAACTTTGCGAACGGAACGCCGATTTTCGAGCAGGTGGAAGTGAATCCGCTAACTGGCGCGGCGTCTAATGCCAGCCGCGCATATCGCTCATCTGACTTCGGCGTTTTCTTTCAGGACGATTGGAAGTTGAAGCCGAACCTTACAGTCAACCTCGGCTTGCGCTGGGATTACTATGGACCGCCCAGCGATGCTCAGAATCAGTTGGAAAACATCATTCCTGGCCCAGGCGCAACCGGGCTGGTAAATGCCGTGGCGGTCAATCCGAGCGAGATGTACAAAAAGACTTTGCGGAATTTCGGACCGCGCCTCGGTTTTGCGTGGAGCCCGGAAAAGTTTAATAACAACCTGGTAGTGCGCGGCGGTTTTGGAATGGCGTACGACCGCTTCGACGACGTTTCGTTCGACAACACTCGCAACAATCCGCCGCTCGTCGCCAGCTACGGCATCTGCTGCGGAACAGCCACCGGTGAATTCGGATCACCGTTCGTTAATGGACAAATTCTTTATGAACTCGGAACCACTCCAGCTGATCCGCGCAGCTACCCGGCAAACCCGGCGCTTGCTACGGGTCTGAATCCGGCCACGAATCTTCCGATCATTCTCGCCGGGCAGGGTGCGCCGGATGTGTACTCGAATCCGGCGGACATGCCGGTACCCTACGTTTATCTATATTCTCTGCAGGCTCAATACTCGCTTCCGAAAAAGTGGGTAGCGACTCTCGGATATCAGGGAAGCAGCTCGCATCACCTCCTTCGAATCGTCGACTTGAAATATTTCTACACGGTTCAAAGTTCGCAGATCAACAACGTATATTCTTTTACCCCGGATACGAACGCGAATTTCAATGCGCTCGTCACTCAACTTCAGCGTCAATTCAGTTCCGGATTGTTGGTTTCGCTGAACTACACCTACAGCAAGTGCATCGACCAGGTCTCGGCGGAAGGTCCGGGATTCGTTACGAACCAGACTTATCCGATCGACGATTCCACAGAACGCGGACCATGCGATTACGATACGACTCACAACTTCCGCGCCTACGCCCTGTACGACATTCCTGTGTTTAGACACCGCACAGATTGGGTCGGCAAAGTCGCGGGCGGATGGCAGGCAAACGGCATTTATCAGTTCCATTCGGGATATCCGTGGACTCCTGTAACCCGGAATAGCTGCCAGACTCTCGGATCGAATTTCCTTTGCCCGATCCGGCCGAGCGGCTACACCGGTGGCCCACAAACGGCCTTTGACACCAACTCATTCTTGCCTCCGGGCAATTTCCCGGCGTCGTTCGTAAATGACTTTACGTATCCGACGGTAGATCCTTCTACAGGTTTGCCGACGCCGCCAGGCATTGGCCGCAACAGCTTCCGCGGCCCACGCTACAACGACATCGACCTCAGCTTCATGAAGCAATTCGGTCTGCCCAACATGCGTTTCATCGGCGAGAACTCGCGAATCGAGCTGCGAGTGAATCTGTACAACGCATTCAACAAGCTCAATCTCGCGCCGTTTACCTTCGGCAGCTCGTCTACAATACTGAGTTACGGCAATCTTGCTCCCGTCCCGCCTGCCACCACTGGCTTGCCAAACCCGAATCCTTTGTTCGGGATCGCATCCTCGGCGTTGTCTGGGCGCACGATTGAAATCTCCGGGAAGTTTATTTTCTAGTCCTTCGGACCACAGCTGCGAATCGGGCGGCGGTTTTGTTCAACCGCCGCCCATTTTTTCGCGGTATACATATCGGTAGAAATGCGAGTGGAGGATTTCTTGAGAAAGCGTTTGTGGGCGCGGAATATTCTGCGGCTTTCGGGAATTGCTGTATTCGCGCTCATTTTTCCGGTCGTGCCGGGATCTGCTTCGGGAATAACCACCGCCGAAAATGCCGGCGAGCCGCAACAATCCCCCGCGTCCGCCACGATCGAAATTAATGCCGCCGCTCCGTCGACGCCATTTCCGCATTTCTGGGAAGAAATGTTTGGCTCCGGCCGCGCTGAGCTTACCTTGCGCCAAAGTTATCGCGATGATTTGCGCTCCGTAAAATCCATCACCGATTTTAAGTACGTCCGATTCCACGCAATTCTTCACGACGAAATTGGACTGTACGACGAAGATTCCACCGGAAATCCCATCTACAATTTTTCTTACATCGATCAAGTCTATGACGGTCTTCTCGCCAACGGAGTCCGTCCATTCATCGAGCTGAGCTTCATGCCAAAAAAGCTCGCCGCGGATCCAAATATCGTCCAGGCATTCTGGTATCACCCTATTGTTTCGCCTCCGAAAGATTGGAATCGCTGGGGCGCATTAATCGAACATCTCACGCGACACTTGGTAGAGCGCTACGGAATCGACGAAGTCTCGCAATGGTATTTCGAAGTTTGGAACGAACCCAATCTCGATTTCTGGGGCGGCGATCCGCGCGAATCCACGTACTACCAGCTTTACGATCACGCCGCTCGCGCGATCAAGGGAGTGAATTCTCGTCTGCGCGTCGGCGGGCCTTCCACCGCGCAGGCCGCGTGGGTGGATCGATTCATCCGCCACTGCACCCAAAATAATATCCCCATGGATTTCGTTTCCACTCACGTTTACGGCAACGATTCTTCGCCAAATGTTTTTGGCACCGATGAAAAAATTCCGCGAACACAATTCGTATGCCGCGCGGTAAAAAAAGTTCACGATCAAATCACGGCTAGTTCCACGCCGCACATTCCACTCATTTGGTCGGAATACAACGCCAGCTACTTCAACGAGCCGCTGGTTACAGACATGCCTTTCATGGGCCCATGGCTCGCCGACACGATTCGCCAGTGCGATGGTCTGGTGGACGTGATGAGTTACTGGACATTTTCAGACGTGTTCGAAGAGCAAGGCGCGGTGAAAGCTCCGTTCTATGGCGGTTTCGGATTGATCGCCGCGGGAAATATTCCCAAAGCTTCCTACAACGATTTTGCCTTGCTGCACAATCTTGGCGATCAACGCATCGCAGTGAACTCGGATTCCGTGCTCGTCACAAAACGCGCAGACGGCACGCTCGAAATAGCGGCATGGAATTTGTTTCTACCTGAAGAAAAAGGCGTGCCAAAAAACATTACGCTTCATTTCTCCGGCGTCTCCGGAAATTCCGCCGCGCGCGTTTGGATTGTAGACGCGGACCACGGCTCGCCGATTCGCGCGTACGATGCGATGGGCCGACCCGCTACGCCTACGCGCGAACAACAATCAGAATTGCGCAAGGCCGCCCAGATGTCCGCCGCGCAAGATATGCCGCTCACGAACGGTTCTCTGACTCTCACTCTTCAGCCTCAGGCGCTCGCTCGAATTGAAATTCACTAGCTCAAAATAGAATGCAGCGAAGAAACCACATCGCTTCCGCGCATCAATTCCGGTGTGTAAAATAATTCATGCGCCGGCGCAGCACACCTCCTGAGAATATTTCCCGCCGCGAAATACTTTCGCGCTTCGCTTCGCTCGGCGCGTGTCTCCCTTTCGTGCGACATCCCTTAGGAAGTCTTGTCACTGACGGCGATTCGTCCATCTCGGCGGCGCGAGATCGCGCAAACTTGCAGACGCCGCAGGCGTCGTCCCATCCGAAGGACTTCGCACTCGCCGCTTCCGATGACCAGCTCCTCGATGAAATCTCGCAGGCGGCATTCAAGTTTTTCTGGGAGGAAGCAAGTCCCTACACCGGCCTGGTGAAAGATCGCAGCGCCGCCAACAATACCGATCCGCGAATCATCGCCAGTACCGCCGCCACTGGTTTCGGACTCACGGCGCTTTGCATCGCGGATAAGCGCGGCTGGCTGCCTGCGGGAAAAGCTGCTGAACGAGTTCGTTCGTCGCTGAAATTTCTTCTGAAAATGCCGCACCAGCGCGGGTTTTTGTTTCACTTCATCAATATGCACACCGGCGATCGCGAATTCACCAGCGAGATTTCGTCGATCGATACTTCTCTGCTGCTGTGCGGTGTCCTGACGTGCCGCGGATATTTCGATGGCGACAAGGAAATCCAGTCTCTCGCAACACAATTCTACGAGCGCGTGGACTGGACGTGGATGCTCGATGGCGGCACGCAGCTTTCGCATGGATGGACTCCGGAGTCAGGATTCCTGAAATCGCGGTGGGATCTGTATTGCGAGCTGATGATGATCTATTTGCTCGGACTGGGTTCGCCAACTCATCCGCTGCCCGCGGAAACCTGGAACGCCTGGACGCGCCCGCCGTTTGAATATCAAGGCATTCACATTATCGGATCGAACGCGCCGCTGTTTGTTCATCAGTATTCGCACGCCTGGTTCGATTTCCAGAATAAGCGCGACGTTATGGCGATTACTTTCAGAACTCCGTGCTTGCTACGCAAATTCACAAATTGTTTTGTCTCTCGCTCGCCAATCGCTTCCCGGATTATTCCGAAGATCTGTGGGGAATTACTGCGTCGGATTCGGCGCGCGGATATGTGGTGTGGGGAGGTCCGCCGCAGATGGGGCCGATCGATGGCTCGGTGGTGCCAAGCGCGGCGGCGGGTTCGCTGCCGTTTCTGCCTGCGGATACGCTTCGCGTTTTGCGCAACATTCGCAACAATCCCGAATATCAAAAACATGTGTGGAAACGTTACGGTTTCGTGGACGCCTTCAATCCGCTGAAAAAGTGGTACAACCCCGATGTGATCGGAATCAATCTCGGCATCTCGCTTCTGATGGCGGAAAACCTGCGTTCGGGATTCATCTGGGAAACATTCATGAAGAACGAAGCCGCGCAACGCGGAATGTCGCGCGCCGGATTTCGGGAAAACGAACACACCTAAGGGCGTCTACGCCGTTCTTACGCCAGGCCTTCCACGCACTGGCGCAGGATTCCAATGCCCGCGCGAATCGAAGGTTCCGGCATCGCGGCGTAGCCCAGCATCAGCTCGGCACGGGGCGGAGTGCGCAGATAATTTACCGCGGTGGAATAAATTCCCACACCGGCTGCCGCCGCTTTGTGAATCAATTCGTCGACAGTCTTCAGCGATACTTTGGCCATGCAGACCATCACGTGAATTCCGGCTTCCGACCCAAACACAATCGCGCCGTTCCCGAAATTTTCCTTCAGAGCATCCAGCAACGCGGCCCGGCGGCGTTCGTTTCTCGCGCGCACTCGCCGCAGATAATGATCGAAATGCCTGTCCTTCAGAAAATCCGCGAGCACGTCCTGCACCAGCGAAACCGAGTGCCGGTCGGCGAGCCATTTCGCATCGCGGAATATTTTCACCAGGCTCTTCGGCACGACGATGTAGCCCATCCGCAACGCCGGAAAAATCGCCCGCGAAAACGAGCCGACATAAATCACCGACTCCGAGCGATCCATCCCTTGCAGCGATTCGGTGGGCGAATCCACGTAGCGATATTCGCCGTCGACGTCGTCCTCAATAATGTATGCGCCAGTGCGCTCCGCCCACGCCAGTAGTTGCGTGCGCCTCTCAAGCGAGAGCGTCGCACCAGTGGGAACTGATGCGATGGAGTGACGTACACAGCTTTCGCACCGTGACCCCGCTCCGGCAGCTCGCCGACTTGCATTCCTTCGCCGTCCACGGGGATCGGGACGAGTTTCACGCCCGCGCTCAACATCACTTCGCGCGCGCTAACCGGATGCGGCTCTTCGATCGCGATCGAATCGCCGGGATCCATCAGCACTCGTACGGCGAGATCGATTCCTTGCTGCGCTCCGTTAACGATGATCACCTGATCCGGCTCGCACACCACTCCGCGCGACCTCAAAAGAAGATCGACGATGGCGTTTCGCAACTCGCGTGAACCCGCAGGGGTGTTGTAATCCGGTGTGGCGTTCCGGATACGGCGCATCACCAGACTGCTCCACATGCGAAACGGAAAATTTTCCACGGACATGTGCGCGTACTGAAAGTTGTACGCCAGCGGACGCGCCATGCTCGCGGAGATCGCGGAGGAAGAGGGTGCGATATCGAGAATTCTTTTCGCGTAATTGGAAAGTTTTCGCGGTTTCGATGGACGCCGCACGATGTCGCCGTTGCGCGGCATGGGCATCGCGATTAGCTGGTCCGGAATTGCGGGGCTCACGTAGGTGCCCGAACCCGGGCGGCCCGTCAGATAGCCTTCCGAAACGAGCTGTTCATAGGCATTCAGAATTGTGGTGCGCGAAATCCCGAGCTGGCGTCCAAGAGAGCGAGTGGATGGCAGCCTTACGCCTTTTCGCATCTTGCCCGACAAAATGGACGTTCGAACCGCGCGGTAAACCTGCTGATGCAACAACCCATTCCCGTCTAACGTCTGCAGCACTTGGCCCCACTTCCCCGGACGATGAATCAACTTTGGCTAAACTTCTGCGCGCGTATGAGTGTGCAATTTGTGGACCGGACTCGTGAGCCGTCGCACGGCCGATCCAATTTGATATCGTCTGTCTTTCTTCGAATACCCAACTTTCTCGATGAGATCTACTGCCCCGGTTAGTAGCGCGGGCAAGACTCACCCATCAGTTATATAGACGTTTGAAATCGAATTCTGGTCTCCTCATCATCGCTTTTTTTTGCTGTCTGATAGGGCAGAAGTGGCCTTCTAAAAATCATACGTAGTGGTATGCACCGCTGCGGCGGGCGAAACGCCCCCTCGATCACACTTTTTCGCGTCCCGAATCGGCATGCCGGCGCTACCTTGAATGTGGAATCCCGGCGTAGATTCCGAAATTGCGGATTTTTCACCGGAAAATGGAAGGAATGCGCCGATAGGCTTCCGCAGGGCTCGTCAAATCCCAGCCGCAACAATCTTTCTATCTACGATTAGAAGTTGAGCGCAACAGGTTAGGGGGTGGGAGGTCATCTCGACCACGGAGGCGGTCCCACCCCCAATTCGGTGGTGAATAAAAAATAATTGAGCCGCCAACTCCAGGCCAGAGCCACTACCGCGAAATCTTCCAAAGCCAATTCCAGCGCAGGCCGCAAAGTGGCCTTTTGTTATTTGTCCCCCGTGGCTCTTGGCGATCATTCAAGCAAACCTCAAACTCTTGGCACAACGGGTGCTCGGCAGAACGTTAGTTCAGTTCAACAACTCTATGGGGAGTAACTTGTCTGAAAGGTGGAGAGAATGACAAATTGTTTTGAGGTGTTGAAAGATGCCGAGAAAGGGAACGCACGCAGTCGCAGTATGTTCTCTTTGATCGCGCGGCTGGGAATGCTCTGTGCTGCGTTAATGTTCGCGTTCAGCGTACATGCGCAGGTCGGCGCAACCAGCAGCGTTTCAGGCCAGGTCTTGGATGCAAGTCATGCGGCAGTCGTCGGCGCCACAGTTACGCTGACGGATTTGTCCGTGAAAACTTCCAAGACGACGGTCACCAACGATGTCGGGCGGTATTCGTTTAACGATGTGCAGCCCGGCAGCTACGAAATCGCGGTCACCAAAGACGGATTCCAAACTTCGAGGGTCTCGAACCAGGACGTTATCGTAAACGTGCCCGTGACTTTGGATTTCTCACTGCAAGTCGGTGCAACCAGCTTGACGGTCGAAGTAGTTTCGACGTCCGGCGCACAGTTGCAAACGACCAACGCGACAACGGGAGATTCACTGGGTGGAGATACACTACTCACTCTGCCGGCAATCTCGCGCGACGCTTCTTCCATGGTGGTTTTCCAACCTGGCGTTACGAGCACCGGTCAGGTTGCGGGACAAGAAAACGACCAGAACACCTTCATGATTGATGGCGCCAACAACTCGCAAGATATGGATGGCGGCAACAACGTGTACCTGGTTGGATTCGGAGCATCGACGAACGGTACGGTGCCGACTCCCGCGGAAAGCGTCGAAGAATTCAAAGTGAATACCAGCGGCCAGACGGCGGATTTCTATTCCTCCGGCGGCGCGCAGGTACAGCTGGTAACCAAGCACGGAACCAATAATTGGCACGGTTCGGCCTACGACTTTTTCCAGGCAAACTGGCTGAACGCTCAGGATTTTGCTGACAACCAGTTGGGGAACCAGCTAATTAAGGAACATCAGAATCGGTTCGGTGGTGCGCTCGGCGGGCCGCTACTTCCGAAATTCTGGGGCGGAAAAACCTACTTCTACGCTAACTACGAAGGACGCCGCTTCCCGGGCGCTTCGTTCATCACAAAGAATGATCCCACCGCGCTGATGCGCGCCGGAGTGCTTGAATTTCCAGACAACACTGGCGCCCCGATTTTCTATAACCTGAACCCAACTCCGACCACTGTTGGCGGCACGACCTATCCCGTCACCAACTCCGTCGGCGGCCCCTGGGATCCACGCGGAATCGGCATCAACACGCTGATTCAATCGATGTGGAACCAGTACATGCCCCTCCCCAACGTAGTCAAGGGTGGCACAGCCGTTGACCAAATCAACATTCAGGGTTACGACGGGCCGCTCAGCTTCCCGATCTCAGACGATACGGGCGTTATTCGTATCGATCATGATTTGGGATCAAAATGGCACCTCTTCAGCAGCTACCGAATCTACAAGCTCGAGACTCCGTCTACCGTTCAAACGGATATCGGCGGATTCGCGCCTGGTGATACGTTTGGCACAATTGCAGCCACCGCCAATCGGCCGTCGGAACCATCATTGCTCGTAGCTGGATTGTCAGGCCAGATCACTCCCAACCTGACGAACGATTTGCACGTCAACTATACGAGAAACGACTGGCAATGGGGCGACATCTCGGGCAGTTCGAATATCGATCAGATTCCCGGCGTTCCAGGAGCTGTGGAGCCGGGCGGAGAAACTTCAAACGCGCTGATCCCGATGAACGTCAATACCCAGAGCACCCGCCAGCGCATTTGGGATGGCCACGATTATTACTACCGCGATGACTTGAGCTTGCTGCACGGGAATCACTTTCTCTCGTTCGGCGGCCAAGTGAACCGCAATTGGCTCTTCCATACACGAAACGACAACGGCTCAACCACAGACGTGAACACGACGTACGTGATGAGCAAGACGAACATCAACTTCTCCGGGTTCCTGCCCACCATTTGCGCCACGGCCACCTCGGCAAATTGCTTGCCGAGCGGCCAAGTCGGGAACTTCGAGACGGAGTATGTGGACGACCTCGGCATCGTAAGCTTGCCGCAGGTTCTACTAACCCGCGCGGGATCAAACCTTTCACTTCAGCCCGCGGGAACTCCGGCGTTTGATCAAGTTACGATCATGACGTACGACACGTACTTCAGCGACAGCTGGCACATCAAGCCAAGCATCACCCTCACCTACGGCTTGAATTACGGAATCCAGATGCCGCCATCCGAAGCGAACGGCAAGCAAGTTTTGCTGGTCGATTCAAATGGAAACCCAATCAGCGCCGCGTCCTACATGAGCAATCGCTATAACGCGGCGATCAACGGAGACTTCTCCGCGCCTACGTACACTCCCGAGCTTGGTTACGAGCTTGTGGGCAACGTGGGGGGTGGCAGAAAATACCCCTATAATCCGTTCTACGGCGGTTTCGGACCACGCGTTGCCGTGGCTTGGAGCCCCAGCTTCAATGGCGGATTAAAAGAGAAGCTGTTCGGCCACAATTCAACCGTAGTGCGCGGCGGCTACTCGCGAGTGTTTACTCGTGAAAACGGCGTCGACCTCGTGCTCGTGCCGCTTCTCGGTGTTGGCTTGTTCCAGGGCAGCTCTTGCACAGACCCGACGAGTTTGGGCGCGTGCGCCGGCCCCAATGGAGCATCACCAGCAACCGCTTTCCGTCTCGGTACAGACGGGCTCGTTGCACCACTTCCGTCACCGGCGGCCACGTTACCACAGCCCGTATATCCGGGCGTGAATGGCGCGGCAGCGGCGACCGATACACTCATGCTTGATTCCGCACTCCGCCCGGGTTCGACTGACCAGTTCAATTTGTCAGTTCAACGGTCATTCGCCAAGGGCTTCATCCTTGAGGCGGGATACATCGGCATTCTGGCCAACCACTTGTATATGGGCGTCAACCTGGATCAGGTTCCGTTCATGTCCACTTTGGGTGGGCAGTCGTTTGCGCAAGCATATTCAACTATCGCGCAAGCGGAGTTGGCAGGAAATTCCGTGCAACCGCAACCCTTCATCGAGGCAGCAATGGCAGGCAGCAGCGCGTGCGTTGGATTCACCAGCTGCACGGCTGCGGTTCTTGCCCCAACCGGACTGAACCAGGGCAGCAACTTCCAGCTGCAAAACGTCTACAACATCTGGCAAGCCATTTCGGCTCACTTCAATCCGACCATTTTCCCGCCGTTCAATCCGGCGACGGGCTTTGGCGGAACGGAAACCAGCTTGAATGGACAGGCCTCCAGCGAATACATGGCAAGCTCGCTGGGAATCTCAAACTACAACGCCGGATACGTTTCGTTGAAGAAGCAAACCTCATTTGGTTTGACCTTCAACGCGAACCTCACTTATTCGCATGAATTGGGTTCGATCAACGGCGGCCAGGCGTTCAACGGGACAAGCCCAACGAATTCGTGGGATCCCGCGCACTCCGACTACACGACTGGTGGATTCGATCACCGGTTCATCTTCAACATGCTTGGCGCATACGCGCTTCCATTCGGAAAGGGTCAGCACGGATTCGTAGGCCACGTAATCGGTGGCTGGACGATCGCCCCAATTCTGACTTGGCAGACGGGTGCACCGATCCTTGTGGAAGATGGCTCCTGCCAGGAATTCGGACAGGAACCAACCGAAAGCAATTGTTCGCAAGCTGTGCTGGTCGGTGGACAAGCCGCGTTGAATAAGATCCCGCATGGGTACTTTGCCAACGTGACCGCCGGAAGTGATGGAGTTGGAGTGAACGGGAACCAAGCGGGGCCGGGAGTTTCGCCGCAAGCAGGCTACGGCGTTAACTACTTCCAGAATCCATCGCAGGGTTTTGCCGCGTTCCGTCCCATCATCCTGGGCCTCGATCAAGACGGCAATGGCAACGGCGGACCAATCACGAATCCAAACAACTGGAACCTTGACTTCACGATTTCGAAAGACATCACCATTCGCGAATCGATGGGGATAACGTTCACAGGCTCATTCTTTAACGCGTTGAACCACACGAACTGGTCATCCACCGGCTGGTCGCTCCAAGACTCCGCAGACTTTGGTCTGTTGAGCCCGAGCAACAGCCCACGCGTAATCGAACTGGGATTGCGTTTCCACTTCTAACCCGGGAAATCCGGAATGTGAAAAGGGCCGGGGCGCGAAAGCGCTCCGGCCCTTTTTTATTTGACGCGCCGCCTATTTTGCACAGACGGCCGAAGGGTAAGTCTGCTGAACAAAATGTGGAAGCCCGGGCTTTCGCTCGAGGCGGCGGGCCTTCGACCCAGCGGAAAACAAACGCCACTACGCAAATCGGGCTTTAGCCCCAGCCGCCCGGAAACTGGATATCGGGTGATTTCTTTTCGTTCACAATGGCTGCGGCTCGTTGTGTTTTTCTTTCTTCTCACTGTCCCAAATATCTTTCCAGAGATTTCCGAGCGAGATCTTGGCCACCTAATCCGAATGCGATAGCCAGCCCAAGCATCACGGCTCCAAGAAGAATCGAAAACGCGGAGATCACGGTTTGTCTTGCGACGCCGAGCTCGTCCAAAGTCATCGAGATCGCGAGAATCAAGATCACGAATCGAACCGACCAACTAAGGATTCGCGGCGACGGAAGTCCCGCATTTACCGAGGCAAGCAGCACGGCGCGGGACAAAAAGTTCGCCGTCATCAATCCCAGAAACAAAATCAATATCCCGATGAACACTTCGGGCAGGAACTGAAACAACCGCGCAATTTGCTCCTGCAGACCGGCAACATTCAGCACGCTGAGCCCAATCAACACAAATCCGAACCAGGTTATCCAAAACATCGAGCGGTCTAAGCAAGGATCGACATCGGAGGGAGATGTGCGATCCGAAGAATGCGCGAAGCCCCCGCCTCCTCGGAAACTCGATCGAGTCTTCGTAAGCCCCAGAACGCCGCGCAAAACGATACTTCAGCAGCAAAGCTATCAGCAGCCCGATCGCAATGATGATCAGCATCACCACCAGGCGCGGAAGAAAGTCAGAGATCATGTGGACTAGATTGTCGTAGGCCTGCTCCAAGCCCAGCAGGATGGTTTGTCTCATGATTTCACCTCAACTTTTGCTTTCCATTTCTCTGTCAGATATGGTTTTTGCCGCTCGAACTCCGCGCAGAGATTTTCGGTCACTGCCTCCATCTCGGCGGGCGATGAATCGGAATGTTCAATGAGGAAAGAAAAGGTCATCCGCGATAAAGGGGCGCCAGAGCCTGCACCAAGTGATCTCGATGAATGACGGCATGATGGTAGGCCGCGGCAAAGTCATAAAGCGTCCTCACCCATAGGTCGGAGCTAAACCTGAATTTGCTTTCTTCAAGCGAGACGATGTTCTTAATTTCGGCGTGGGTTTCGGGATCCAGAATCGAGCTCAAGATCGGCTCCAATTCCGTTACGCCGCTGCGGAACATTTCGAAGATTCGGTGCCGATCCAAATCGATCGGCTCCGAAGTAAGCTCAGGCTCCTGCCCAAAAGTTTGACGGGTTCCGAATTCTCGCCATCCAACCATGCCGATTGATGCGATTCGATGCACCAGAACAGATTTCCAACGGTTTGCCGAAAGACTTCGACGATGTCCGGCCCGGAGCCTGTCGCGGGTTGTAATTTTTCACCGAGAAACGCCTGGCACCAGCGAAAATCGGAGGCATCGCGGAGATGGCCATCCACGCTTCCGGCCTCGCTCGAATCGATTCTTCATGCCACACGTCCTGGCTGACGCAAGCTGCGGCCAGGCGGCCGGAAAATCCCCACTCATCCGAATAAAGTTCGCGGATTCTGAAGCCGAAGATCGCGCGGCTCATCGGATAGAGCAAATTTCGCGCGAGCAATCCGTGAAATTTGTGCCGCGTGTAAAGCGGCGCCACAAAATCGAATTTTTCGCGATAGGCAGGCCGCAGCAGATTCGCGATTCAGTCGGGCGTGAGATTCGCGGTTGCAGGGGAAACCACGGCGCAAGCGCGCGCCCGCAACAAGTCCGCGGCCGCGAGAATCGTGCGCAGCGCCGTTCCTGCGGAACGCGGGCCCGAAAAGTCCGCAGTCACACGGTGCGCCGTGCGAAGCGACGATGTCCGCCGCGAAGTCCGACTTTTTTCCCGAGCCATTACTGTGCACGTCGCGGCGGGCTGATCGTTCTGCGCGTTTCTGCACTGCACGCGTCGACGATGACCGCTCGTTGCCTGGGAAAGTTTTGCCGGAAACTTTGTTCAATCGCGCGAAGAGTGTTCGGCTGGTTGTGCTCGCATTGCCGTGAGAAGAGATCCCCACAAGGAGATCCACTTCGCCCACGTCCATCAATTGGCGAAGCAAATCGTCGCTGAGGAAAGTATCTTCGGCCAAAGCCTCTAATCTCGCTTTCAAACTACGTCCAACATTTGCGGACGAACCGTTGCTTTCAAATTCGGCGAAGCTGAAACCAATAAAACTGGTAAGGCCCCAGCGTCAGCAAGTAAGGCAATTCTCCAAACCGCGGAAACAGGTTTCTGCCGAACATTTCGATCGGCACATATCCTTTAAAGCTTCGCACATCCAGTTCGACAGCTTGCGCGGAACTCGAAAGGTTATTCACAACCAGCACAATTTCTTCGCCGAATTGGCGGACGTAGGCCAGCACCCGGTGATTTCGCGGATTCAGAAATTGAATCGATCCGCGGCCAAATACCTGAAATGAATTTCGCAATTGAATCAGAGATTTCATCCAGCGGAACAGCGAATGTTCCGATCTTTTTTGCGAATCCACGTTGATCACTTGCGAGCCATACACGGCATTCGAAATCACGGGCGAATACAAACGCTCGGGATCTGCGGTAGAAAATCCCGCGTTTCTTTCGCCGTTCCATTGCATCGGAGTGCGCACGCCATTGCGATCGCCAAGATATATGTTATCCCCCATGCCGATTTCGTCGCCGTAATACACGATGGGCGTGCCCGGCATGGACATCAAAAATCCATTCAGCAATTCGATTCGCCGTCGGTCGTTGTCCATCATCGGAGCGAGGCGCCGGCGGATGCCGCGATTGATCCGCATCATCTTGTCCGCCGCGTACTCGTCATACATGTAGTCGCGCTCGACATCAGTCACCATTTCCAGCGTGAGCTCGTCGTGATTGCGAAGGAAAATGCACCACTGGCACGTTTCGGGAATTTCGGGCGTCTGCTCAAGGATGTCGATAATCGGTTTGCGATCTTCCAGCTTCACGGACATGAACATTCTCGGCATGAGAGGGAAGTGAAATGCCGCATGAAATTCGTCGCCATCTCCGAAGTATGCGCGAATATCCACCGGCCAATTATTCGCTTCGGCCAAAAGCATTCTTCCGGGATACGCGTCATCCAGTCGTTTGCGAAAGTTGCGGATGATCGCGTGCGTTTCGGGCAGGTTTTCGCAGGAAGTTCCCTCGCGCTCCACGAGATAGGGAACCGCGTCGAATCGGAATCCATCCACGCCAATGTCCAACCAGAACTTCATGACTTCCCACAGCGCATCGATCACCGCGGGATTATCGAAATTCAGATCCGGTTGATGGCTGAAAAACCTGTGCCAGTAATAGGATTTCGAAATCGGGTCCCACGCCCAGTTGGAAGTTTCCGTGTCGACAAAAACGATTCGCGCTTCGTCATATCGCGTGTCGGTCTGACTCCAAACGTACCAATCGCGCTTGGGATTTTCTTGCGAGCTTCGCGCCTCTTTGAACCACGGATGCTGATCCGAAGTGTGATTCAAAACCATTTCGATGATCACGCGAATGCTGCGATCGTGGGCCGCTTTCAGGAATGTTTTGAAATCTTCGAGCGATCCGTAACTCGGATGAACCGCGGAGTAATCTGCGATGTCGTAACCGTCGTCGCGCAACGGCGAGGGATAAAAAGGGAGAAGCCAGATCGCGGTGATTCCGAGGTCTTGCAGATAGTCGAGCCGTTGCGTCAGGCCGGCGAAATCGCCAATGCCATCGGCGTTGCTATCGCAAAACGTGCGCACGTGAAGCTGGTAGATGACTGCGTCTTTGTACCAGAGATTATCTTTTTGCCGCGCCAACGATCGAGTCTCCCATTTATTCCAGAAACTATTTGATTGATGAATCGCCGCCGGAGTCGCCGAATTAATTGGACGAATTCCGGAGAATCACGTCGATTAGAAGTGTGCCACGATCTCGGAGATCGAGTTACGTTTGCGTTTGGATGAGGTGCTTTCCGCGCGACTCGTAAAATTTTGAGATCAGACTCGATTTTCGGTTGGTCAATTTAGACAGACGAGAGCGCGGGCAACGGGCAGAATTTGAGGCTAAGATGTTGAAAATAATTGACTTACTTGAAGAGATAAGAAGACGGACCCCCACTCCATTGTTTTTGGATAGTGTTGATTCTAATGGAGTTATCTAGTACTATTACTAAAAAGTTGTTCATTCTAAAGGAGTTAGGTGCGTTTTTGGGTGTGTTTTTTGGGGTGTTTTGGGGGTGGTACCAAAACTAGGTGCTTACAGGGGATCCTCCTCCGCTTTCGCTTTCGCGAAAGCTACGGCGGACTCGCAAAAGGCGCTCGGTGAGGGTGGGGCGAGTCCAGCCCTAAATTCAAAAGCTACTGCAAATCAAAATCGTTCGCTAGGGTTGCGCCACCCGCCCAGACGCGACATCACGGAAGAGTATTAGGAAACGCTCCGTCTGTCCCCGGGTTTGCCCGGGTTCGTGTCCCCGGGTTTGATTTCAATGGCTACTGGAAATCAAAATCGAGTTGGAAGAATGAGCCGCCCATCCGAAATTCGTTGTGGAGGGTGCGGGAGCGAGGTAGGATGCTCCACCACAAGTTGTGCCAAGTCGGAAACCCCAGCCGAACCGAAAAGGGAATGGATACCATGAAAATCATTCAGGTCTCGCTCGCTTCACTTTTGCTTTTAGCGTCTGGCGTGCCCGCGCGCGCGCGATTTCAAATATACCGAGACGTCGCAGATGACGGGCGGGTCTCTGCTCAACATGATGAAGTTCGCTTCGAGGTTCGCTCGCGGAGACGCCAAGAAACAAGAGAAGGACATGCTGCAGCCGACCAGCAGAACGCACTACGTAAAGGGCGATCGGCTGCGCACCGATAATGAGGATGGCACGTCGCAAATCATAGATGTCGCCGGGTCGGCGCGTGATCTTCATCGACAACAACAAGAAAACGTACTCCATGGCGACCTTCGACCAGATTAAAGCCGCGATGGATCAGGCCGCGCAACAGATGCAACAGCAGATGCAGCAGAATCCGCAGACGCCGCAGGAAAAAGCCGTGCCGCAGGACGTGCAGCTCACCTGAAGCCGACAGTCAAAGTTACTCCTGGCGGCGCTGGCCGTACGATTTTGGATCAGCCCACGAACGAAACCATGGTGGAGATTGATTTGGCCATGCAAGGCACCGCAACTGGCGCAAACGCGCCGCCGCCGGGCCAGCCTAACTCCGCCACATTTACTTCGACGATGAACATGGACACCTACGTGGCGCCAAGCGTAGCTGGCTACAAGGAGTTCGCGCAGTTTTACCGGCGCATGGCGGAAGAGGTTGGCTGGATGAAGATCCCTTCGATGCCCGGGCTGCAAATCGATCCGCGGGCCGCGGAAGGTATGTCTGAATTGCAGAAAAATTCCGACGCGCTGAAGGGTTTCCCGATGCTCTCGTACGTCAGCATGACCGTGTCCGCAACAGCCGATGGGCAGACGGTGACTCCGGGATCGCAGGACGGCAGCGCGGCTAACTCGAAGCCTTCGAATCCGCCGCCATCACAGACGGATACCTCTCCAAGTTCTCTGGAGTCGACAGCGGTGATGAAAGGCTTGGGCGGCTTGTTTGGCAAAAAGAAAAAGGACAATGATTCCGCGCCGGCGGCGAATAGCTCTGCCTCCGAATCCACATCCTAATCCGAATGCGCTGATGGAAATGACGACGGCGGTAACGGCGTTCTCGACGACCTCGCTTGATGGAAGCCTGTTCGACATTCCCGCAGGCTACACGCTCGTGCAAGAGGATCCGTTGCAAGTTTTTGGCGGAGGCGCGAGATCTTCGCAGCAGCCGGGAGCTAAGAGATAACTGGCTTTTCGGCAGCGTCAATCTTTGCCATTCGCGGTTGAAAGAGCGCGAGCGTTGTGATTAATCGGCGGTTGGCACATCACTTCGCCGAAATTTTGTTATTTCCGATCGCCTGCGACGTCGATCTTTTCCGTCGTGGTGGCGCGGTGTTCTATCGTGAGATTCACGGAGCGTCCGCCAATCGGACGCGTTCTGTGCGCGACTCCCTTTGGAACCGTGATCATTTCTTCCACGCCGAGTACGATTTCGCGATCTTCGAACTCAATCCCAAGCTGCCCCTCCAGCACGAGAAAAGTTTCATCAGACTCGGGGTGCTGGTGCCAGAAATAAGGCTCGGTCATTACGCTCACACGTACCACGTGATCGTTCACCGTAGTTAGGATGTCGTTGAGATAAGCGCCGCTCATCCGCTCCACTGCATCTTTTAGCCTGATAACAGAGACCCGCTGAGACTCTTGTCCATTACTCATATAGGACTCTCTTCCTCAAACTTTCCGCAATAGAGGCATCGCGGGCGGCAGTGGTTTTGATTCCGTCTTTATCGCGGGATCTAGACCAGACCGTATTATAATGCGCGCCGCACATGGGCCACGTCGCGAGGTGAATTCCAAAATAGTTTTCTTGGGCGCGCTATAGCTCCCAACGCAATTTCGATTCAGGAGGGGAAAAAATGGCGCGACGTTCATTCTTGGCTCAACTGGCGGGGCTTCCTTTACTGGCGTTGAGCGCGATATCGCCGGATTCCAAAAAGCCTCTGAATATCATGATGAAGGGCGCGTGGGGGCCTGATGATCCCACGAGGGCGGCGTTCCCATTTCTTCACGGGCTTGCGCTGGCGGAAGCAGGGCACAACGTGCAGATCTATCTGCTCTCGGACGCTACGGCTTTGATGCGCAAGTCTACGGTGAACGCAATTTTCCCGGTTGGCTGGCCGCCGTTGAGCGAGACGATGGCGAAGGTGGTGGCGAAACATATTCCGATTTTCTCCTGCGGGGCCTGCTCGCGCGCGCGTGATGTAACGGAAGCGGATTTGAATCCGTGGGGCGCGAAATTCGGCAGTCCGCCAGTCTTTATTTCGATGGTGGAGTGGGCGGACCGGATTATTGTGGAGTGATAACCGGATCGTGGCGATCAGAGTCGTGTGGAAGAAGCGTGCGCTGCCGACCTACCCCGCCGCCAAGCGTGCAAATTTAATTTAGCGGTTTCAATTCGCCGCATTCTCCTACTTTGAAGATGTGTGCGTCCGCACCCTCGCGATTCCACCATCGCGACCAAATCGGATATTGCGATTGAGGATTGTCGAGCGATCGAATATCCGGCGGCTCGCGATGCGTTAACTGGCGTAATCCGAAGAAAGCCTGCTCTGATGTTGTTCGATTCGGGCTTCGAAGCAGTCCCAGAAGAATCGGCACGGCAGCACGGGATGCGGTATAGCCGAGTGCAGAAATTGCGTCGGCCCGCACTGGGTCCTGGTCTGCGTTGCCAAGCATTTGAAGCAGGAGCGGAATGATCTGATCCCTGCCACTTTCTGCTACGTAGTAAAGGTAAGCTGGGTTATCGGGGTTTTTCTCATAGACGCCCAGCAACAGCGGATACCACTTGCTATCGCCAGTCTCTGCGAGATATTCCGCGCTCGTGATGAACTCATTCGACCCGGGGTTTGCGGTGCGCACTAATTCTGCCATCGCTTCGAGACTGCGCGGCGTATTCAGTCCGCGAAACGCCAACGGCGCCCATTCCCTGGATTCTTGGTTGTCGGCGAATCCAAGTAACAAATCTTCCTGCGACTTCGGCGCAAGGGTTGCCAGCACGAGAGTGGCCTCGCGACGCTGCCGCGCATCGGTCGCTGTTAATTGGCGTACCAGTGCTTTGATCGAGGCATTGTCGAGTGCGGCGTTCTCATCTATGCGGAAGTGAAGATGCTGCGTCACTTCGAGCGGAGTTTTCGCGACGGTCATAAAATCTAGATCCGCGGATACGAATGAGGTGTGCCGCGTCGCTTTCACATCATACTCACCGGCGGCGGAAATCTTGTGGACGTAATTTAGCAGGATGCGTTCCGTTCGAGTCTTCCCGGGCTCAAGCGGAGCGTCGGAGGAAAGGCAGCTCATCGCGATGCCATCCTCTCCGCAATATCTACTTGGAGCGAGATCGGCCGCCATCTGAAATTCGTACCCGGAACACACCGAATATGGATCTGCTTCATACACGTTTTGCGTTTGAGTCCCTTCGTTTTTCAGTTCGAAATATACAAACACCGGATCGCCTGGAGCAAACGTGTCTTTTTCGAGATAAAAGCGGCCAGTTATCTGGGCTGATGCGACGGCAGGCCAGAACAAGAAGAGCGCGAATGCGAAGCGAGCGAATGTGTTCTGCATGAACGGGTCTCTAAACGTTTGAGGGTTACGTGAAAGGTTCGGTTGCTTTTAATAATTGCAAATTAGCAGCGATTTTGCATTTCAGAGGGTACCCAACTTGGTTAGAAACGGCACCCAAGGTGAGCGAATTCATTCCGCAGTTTTACCGGAAAGCGCCGGATGGCGAGAGTACCGAGTAGTCTGTAGCAATTGGCGCAAGCCTGACTTCGACTTCGAAGTCGCCCTCTCCCATCGGTCCAACATTCTGTACTTCGTAGAGTCCCCAAAGATTCCGAAAGCTTTCTATATTCGCTACGTCGTATTGGATTTCGAGCAGATTACCTCGAGTCCAAACAAGCTTTTCTTCTGACAAGTTCCCGGCTTGGAACAGCACACGGTAGGTTTGTTTCGGTATCGGGTGACCTTTCAGCACAATGAATACCCGCCACTCGAATCCGCCGGCGCCGCCCCCGTAGGCCTCACGTGTCATCACTGCATCGAGTTTGCCGCTAGGCGATGTGACGCGCATTTCCTCAACCTGATCTTTTGAGTTTCCGCCGAGCCATTTGGGCACGAAAAGCAGAAATAAAACCGTGAATACGATTCCGAGGAAGAAGCCGAGAATTGCAGCTCCAATTCTCCCGATCGTTGGAATTTTCATAGGAGCTACTCCACCAAAACCGCGGGCAGCTCAGACTTAGCTTGCGATTTTGAATTGTGTTTCCACGCGCGGACATGATACCGCCGCCAGTCGTAATCGCCGACTAACGTTATGCAGTTCGGTTTCGAGTCGGGCAACTTGCGCAGCCGGGTGCGGCCCCCGATTCAAAAGCGCGCAACTCAAAATTGTTCGCGAAGGGTGTGGCACCGGCTGCCCGAATTGTGATCGGGTTGCGTGCGAGTAATTCGATTTGTTTAGTGCCACGCCTCTGGCGCTCCGTCCCGATAGAAAGAATCGGGATGCAAACAGCGCAGAAAATCAAGTTTGGGGGTAGGTTTCACAGCGCTTCCACGCTGGGCTGACGTTTAGTTTCGCGCCTGCGGCGCTCTGCAGTTCAACAGCCGAACTCAGAGTGAGTAGTGGAGTGCGTGAAGTTCTCGGGAGATATTGAAGACCCGAGAAGCGAAAAGAGGACAGGCAAAAAAGGCCCGACCCTTTGCGTGCCGCAAAGAATCGGGCACCCTGCAAGTCAGAGGCTACTGCAGCTCAAAGTCTGAGCGACTGCGCGGGAGAAATCCTGGTGGCGCGTGTGGCTGGGATGAGACAGGCGGTTACAGCGACAATCGCCAGCACGGCCGGAACGGTTGCGAACGTGAGCGCGTCGCTCGCCGACACGCCAAACAGCAGGCTGGACATCAAGTGCGTGACGGCAATGGAGGCGGCGAGGCCGACGATGATTCCGGTGCAAGTAAGGATCAGACCGGGACGAAGAGCCAAGAACAGAATGTCGCGCGGTTGCGCTCCCAGCGCCCGCCGAATGCCGAACTCCTGAAAGCGCTGGCCGACGACGAAGGCCATCACTCCATAAATTCCCAAGCGCGGCCAGAAACAGAGCCAACGCCGCAAATATGGACATCAAGACAACAGAGAAGCGGCGACGGGCCATGGAATTCGACATGATGTCTTCCATGGGCCTGACGCCGAATACTGGAAGCTCGGCGTCCACGCGGTGCACACTTTGCGTGAGCATTTCCCGGATGGCAGAAACGTCTGAGTGCGTACGCAGAAAAACCGCGAGCGACATATTGGAAACCTGAAAAATCGAAGCGTAAATGCGAGGTCGAGCCGGCAAGTCGAGCGCTTGATCGCGCACATCGCCAACCACGCCGACAATTTCGAATTCCCTTCCCGCAGAATCACGCAAACGCCTGCCGATCACATTTTTTTGCCGTGAAAATGCGCGCGCAAAGGCTTCGTTCACCACAGCAACTTTGTTCGTCAGCTCGGAATCTTCGTCCGTAAAAACGCGTCCCTGCTGCAGCGGAATTTTCAGCGCCGCGAACCACAGCGGGCTCACCGCGCCGAATTCCGCCGCGTGGTCATTCTGCTGCGTTGAGTACTCGTCAGGAAGCGAGAAAGGGATGGGAGTGCTGCCGTTACTGAGAAATGGAATGTTTGGCGAGGTTCCCAGCGCCACGATTTGCATGTCTGGCAACGCATCAAATTGACGCAACAACTGGCGAGCCAATACCGCGCGCTGCTCGGGTTTCAGATATTGATTTACCTGCGGATTGTTAGGAATCGGAATCCAAATTTGGCCGATCGTCAAACCTTTGGCGTCAAAGCCGGGTTGCTGTTGAATCACGGCGGAAAAGCTGCGTATCAATAATCCAGCGCTGATCAATAGGACCACCGAGAGAGCGACCTCCATGACGACAAGCGCGACACGAGAGCGGTTTTGGCGCACGCTCGATCCGCTGCCGGACCGGCCGCCATCCTTTAAGTCGCGATTCGGATCTGTTGCGGAGGCATGCAGCGCGGGGGTCAATCCGAACAGCGCTCCTGTAAAAATCGAAACAGCCAGCGCCACAGCGGCCATCCGCCAATCGGCGTGCACCTCCGTAAGCCGGGGCACGTCCGCCGGCATGAGCGCGAGAAGCGACTTGAGCGACAACTTGAGAACCAACACTGCTGCCAGACCGCCGATCAGCGAAATGAGCAAACTTTCCGTCAAGAGTTGACGCACGAGCCGCATGCGCGACGCGCCCAGCGCCTGACGAATCGCGAATTCCCGCATACGTGCCGAAGACCGCGCGATCAGAAGGCTGGCAATGTTCACGCAAACAATCAGCAAAACTAACGTGGCCGCGGCAAGAAGGATTACGAGCGTGGTGCGCACATTTCCGGTGAGGCTGGACTGAACGCGCTCGATTCTTACCGACCATCTCTGCTGCTTGGGATAGTCCGCTGGATACGCCTGTTGCAACTGCGCTACGAAGGCGTTCAACTGTTGCTGAGCTTGCGCGAGCGTTAATCCCGGCTTCAGACGGCCCATCGCGCTGCGAAGTATCCGCAGGTTGCGAACCGGCGGCGTAGGGAAAGGCGGGGCGATGAGGCCAGCCGACGCCCAAAGTTCCACGTCGCGCGCGAGAGTGGGACCGGGATGTCGAAACTCGGGAGGCATCACTCCGATGATGGTGTAGCCGTCTTCATCCACGCGAATCCTGCGGCCGATCACATGAGGATCGCCACCGAATTGGCGTTTCCAAAGGGCGTCGCTGATGACGACGCCATCCACGAAACCCGGCACCCAATCAGCCTGTCCGTAGACGCGCCCCAGAGCTGCCTTCGCGCCCAGCACTTCAAAATAATTCGGAGATGTACCGAGCATCTCGATTCGCTCGACGCGATCTCCGCCCGACAATGCGGTGCTTGCCGGAGCCATGGCGCAAAGCTGAGCGAACACGCCGGCGCGATCGCTTAGGTCCAGCAACTCGGGGACGGATATCCCGACATCCTTCGCGCTGGCACCGTTGAGATCGTCAAACACACGCACCAAACGATCCGGCTGTGGAAACGGCAAGGGCTGAAGCAGGACGGTATTTACCAGCGTGAAGATCGCTACATTTGCGCCGATTCCAAGAGCGAGAGTGAGCGCTGCGACGGCCAGAAATGTGGGGCTCTTTCTGAGAGTGCGAATCGCGTAGCGCAAGTCTTGTATCAGAGTTTCCATGTTGCCCTTCGTGATTCGCTTCCTCGCGCTCTGCTTATTTAGGAAGTTTTACGCCCAAGACTTCAATTTGTTCGATCGCGGGCGGTTTGGAGAAGAGCGTGGGCGCTTGCGCCATCAGCGCTTTGGCGATTGGACCATTCAGATGAGCTTGACGGCCGCTTTCGTCTTTGAACGCGTCGAACACGCCGAAGGTCGTGGGGCCCAAACGCAGCGCGAACCATAGAGGCGTTGTGGATTCTTGATTGGCGAGCGCAAGTCCTGTTTCGAGGAACTTGGCCACTTCATCTTCTTTTCCGGCTTTGGCTTCCAAACGTACGAACAATGCGACTGTGAGCATCGGGTTCTCCCCAGCTGGATAGATTCCAGAGCAGACAAGATAGGCCTTCGAAGCGTCCAGAAGCTATTGGCAAGATCGCCAAAAATGATATTATATTTGCCATGAGAATTATCGTGCTGGCGCTGGATGGGGTTTTTGACACGGGCTTAGCGACCGTGCTGGATGCATTTCAGACCGCGAACGAGCTCGCGGAAATGTCTGGCCTGGCGTCGCCTCGATTCGACGTCACTATCGCCGGAATGCGAAAGTCGGTGAAGACGTCGCAAGGGTTGACGGTTCCAGTATGTGCCGCCCCAATGAGAAGCGTTCCCGATTGGGTGGTGGTTCCCGCGATCGGATACAAGATGCCAGGTCCATTGGAGAAGGCTCTTGCGAGATCCGACGTGAGCGACGCGGGCAAAGCATTGCGCGGGTGGGCGAAGCGAGGCGCATGCACGGCGGCGGCGTGCATCGGGACATTCGTCTTGGCCGAATCGGGACTACTGGATGATCAGGATTCGACTACAACCTGGTGGCTCGCGCCACTATTTCGCCAGAGATATCCGAATGTGCGCGTGGATGAATCGCGGATGATTGTAAAATCCGGAAAGTTCGTTACGGCTGGGGCCGCACTAAGCCACATGGATCTCGCGCTGTGGCTGATCCGGCAGAAGAGTCCCAAGCTTGCTGCGCTGACCGCGAAGTATTTGGTTGTGGATTCGCGACCGTCGCAATCTGCTTACATCCTCGTTGATCATTTTGCGCATTCTGATCCGCTGGTGGAGCGATTCGAGAGTTGGGCGCGAGGAAGGCTGAAGCATGGGTTTTCGCTTGACGACGCGGCGGAGACGGCCGGAACGAGTAAGAGAACGCTGGCTCGCCGCATGCAGGCCGTACTTGGAAAGTCGCCCTTATCCTATTTCCAAGAGTTGCGTGTGGAGCGCGCCGTCCATTTATTGAAGACGACGGATGAGAGTGTAGATGAGATCGCGGCGCGAGTGGGATACACCGATGGCGTAACTCTCAGGACCCTTCTGCGGCGCCAACTTGGCCATGGAATTAAGGAGATCAGGAGAAGCGCTGCTTGAGATGCGGTCTATGCGTGGCCAGTAGAGTGGCAAGCGGCCCAGCTTTCACTTCATGATGGTGCCACTACCAGCGGTAATCGCCGGGTAGTGTTGTGCGGGCTGTTTAGTGCCGCGCTTGTGCACCCGCGCGGCGGGGAACCTACTTCACTCGATCTACGCGCAGGTAGAGGCTTCCTTGCGCGGCGATGAGAATTGAGCTTCGGGAGGAGTCAATCACTTTGCCAAACGCGTCGCTTATGTGAGCTCCGACGCGAATGGAGGGATCGAATCGGAGCGTGATCTGCCGATCGGCGCTTGTTGGATTGTAAAGATAGACGAGCCACGCACTGCCATCTGCAATTGGTTTTATGGACGACACGATCACATCGTCTGGAGAAATGCGAAATAGTGATTTCGCTGACGCGCGCGATTCATCCGCCGGCGCGACGACTAGAGGTTCGCGGCGCTCCCGTCCGAAACGGGCTGCTGCGGCAGGCGCAAAAGCGGCGTGCGGCTGAATCGAGTAGTTGAAATTTACCGGGCCTTCCTGATCGGCTTTGTAATTCGTGTGCCAGTAATTATTCATCGCGTAGGAAAAGAGCACGGGCGAACTCTGAATTGTTCGCAACCACGGCTGCTCCGCCGTGATCGCGCCCATCTCGATCAGCGGCGCATCGGGCACGGCAAGCGTCACGCCGTAATCTTTATTTGACACGTCCGTCCAACTCACGGCGGAAAAGAAATTTTTGCACGCGCCCGCGAGTTGATCGTCGGGCGGACGCACGATTGCATCGGCTACGTCATAGCGCATCTGCGCGCCGGGCACGCGAAATGGAAATGCGAAATGCACGCTTTCCTTTTCGCGCACCGCGAGCTTGTCGAACTTCGTGGAAATATCTACGCGGTTGAGGCCCGCGATGAGTGTGACTTCACTGGAATATTTTTTTGCGCCGGGCGCATCGCCTTCGACCAGCAAGGAAGCCACCAGCGGTCCATTTTCTTTCACGCGAACGCGCACATTGGAAAGGCGCTGCGCTTTTGCGGGATCGGTTCCAGGAAGATAGAGATATTCACCCAAACCGGCGGCTGCTTGATTGTCCACGAGAGAAATTTGTTTGCCCTTCCAGTTGAGCGAATCAATCGCGCCGCTCTTTTCGCTGACATGAAGCGCGATATCGTCATTTTCAAGCGAATCGCCGCGCAACAGTGCGACGTGCCGCGTTTGAATGCTGCCCCACTTGTAACGAGAAAACGCTTTGCTCCCAGCGGCGGTACAGATTCGGTGAGCACAGCGAGTTCGCCAGTGGTGAGTCGCTGGGACGGCACCGGTTGCCCTTGTGCATCTGTGACGCGATCGCCCAGCGCAGTTTGATCCGCGCGCAGCAACACAACGTCGGTGCGCGGCCATGACGATAAGTTGTAGACGTCGAAGGCTGCGTGCGCAGCGCCGGGGTTTGCGGTTGCATTCGATGCGCGCGCAAGAAGATCCTCTGCTGACTTCGCCGCATCCACAGCGAACTTGCGCTTAATCTCCCATTCCTGTTTTACGATCGGCAAGTCAGGATCGGAAACGCTCTTGTCGGCGCCCCAAGTGTGCTCATCCCAGAAGGCAATGTTGCGCCACGCGGAGCCGTATTCTTCGCGGGGATAATCACGCGGCGCGCGCAGAGACCACAACGCTTCACCTTGGATGAGCTGGTCCACGGCGCGGCGCGCCAACACAAGTTCGGCCGCCGTTGAAGCTGCGCCATCTTCCCAGTAGGGAGTAAAGTCGCCGCGAAATTCCGGCAGCGACGCGCCGTAGCGCTTTTCAAATTCCCGGAACATCTGATCGTGCGTCGCAATCACCAAATGCGGAGTGACATAGCGGTCGTTCCAATCTTTTACAGTTGAGGCGAGCGTGGGATCGGGCGCTCCATTGTCTCCAGTGGTGTAGGGCAGATAAACCATTTCGTACGGATAATTTTTTTCCTGCAATTGGCGCGCGAGCGTCATGATTTTTTCGTCGCCCAAGTTTTTCAGGCTGCCCTGATGAAAACTGGAATAGCCCGCGCCGGCCACCCACGTCAGAATTTTTTCCTTTCCCGATTGGGAAACCCAGTAAAACGGTTTATCGCCCCATGCTTCCAGCGTGTAGCCGATGCGATCTCCGGTGTTCGGGCCCACGGCGAAATATTTCACGCCGCTTTGCGCCAGAGTGGGAACGATTCCCCAAGTAAATCCGGGCACGTCGGAAGTTACAGCGGTGTTTACGATGATCCCGTAGGAAGCCCTGAGCGAGCGCGAGTAGTCGAGAAAGTGGCTCATCTCCGCGGAGTTCGCCAAGCCGGTCAACATATTTGCGTAAAGAGCGGAGACGCCGAGCTCGCCATTGTGAATTGCATCCAGAACAACTCTGCGCTGCGCTTCTGGCGCTTGGCGCAGATAACTTTCCATTGCCCACACAGTTTCGAAATTCCATTTGAAGCGATCTTCGGCAGGGAGCGATCGCGTTTCTTTCGCCAGTCGCAAGCCATCTTCGAGATTGCTCCATTGCTTGCGCTCAATGTTGGGTTGGAGATCGGTGTATCCGATGTCGTTGTGCGAATACGGAACCAGATAGATCGTGCGCGGCGTGACTGGCGTCACGTCAAAAGGAAATGTTTGCGCGCCCGCGCCATTCACCGAAAAACGGATCGCCATTTTCTCAGCCGCTTTCACCGCGGGAATGGGGATGCGATAGATGTTGCCGCCCACGTTGAGCGCGCCGTGGACGAGTTCACGGTTGTCCATGCGAATCGCAACCGTGCGGCCCTCGGTGAGATTATCCAGGCTGACTCGCAGAACTTGTGCCGTCGTGTTGCCGTCGCGCATTTCAGCGGGTTCCACTCGCACCTGCGGAGAAAAGTGGAATGCGTATTCGAAGGTCATATACCAATCTTGGCTGTCGGCATCTTGCCCCACCACGGAAAGCGTCAGCGGCGCGGTCCCGGGAAAATCCTTCTTTGGAAGGTCGAGATGCATGTAGCCGAATAGATCGCCGAACTTGTCAGACATCGTGGCGTTGAACGAAAGTGCGGCGCCATCGTCGCCGTGAATCACCCATTTCCGCGCCGTTTCGTCTTTCGTATTTTTGAACGTGAACCAGTGCTTTCCGTTGATGAAAAATTCGAAGGTGCGTTCTCGCTTGCTTTCTGTCCAGCCGGAAAACTCGATCCCCGCCAGCCACAGGAAATGGTAAGAATCCGCTGTAACAGTTTCTGGGAGCGGATCGGTTTTCCAGGTGATGGAATGCGCGATCCTTTGCGCTCGCACAATCAGCGCATCTGTAGCGTCTGGAATCGCGGAGTGATAGCTGATGGTTTGCCCATCCACGGATTGCGACCAGCCATTTATAAAACCCGTTTCGTCGGCCGCTGCCGCCCCTTTCGACGGATCGGCAACATCAATCACGATTTCCTTGCTGGATTGAGATTGGGGAGATGCGTGCGTCAAGAAGACAAACAATAATGATAAGGATGCGCAAACCAGTGCCATCAAGTATCGCAGAACTCGATTGCGGTTTTTCATCGCAGTTGGTCTAGGTGCCGGCGTGGAGCATAACCCGAATAGGCCCGTTCCGGGTATCGAGCATCGAGTGGCGACGCCAAATCGGGAAATCATTGAAATACTGCCAAGCCCATCAACCAAATCGCAGGGTTACTGTGACGTGCCACTCTGAAACGGGAGAATTCTTTCGCCTCTCTCGATGCTGTACTCTTAAATGAAGATCCACCAACACCCCAGTTTCTATGAGCGATGTCAAAAATATATTGAAGAGGCAGGTCGACAGCGATGCCGATTTAGAACTCGCGCAGCGGTCCACTTCGGGCAGTCTCCTTCATTTTATTCTTCTGTTGGTGGTCGTTTTTTGCACGCCATATTTTCACGATCGCCCCGCGGTCATTTGGATCGTTGGCAGCATCCTGCTTGTTGTTGGCGTGGCGAGGCTTTGGCTGGCTAGATCGTTTGCTTCAAAACATCTTCAGAATCCAGTTTTCTGGCGCACGTGCTTTCGATTAGGAGCGCTTGCCGCCGCGGTAACGTGGGGAATTTTCTGCTGCCTCACCGTCGCCGTCTATAGCCCGCAGTGGATTGCGTGGCTTCTGCTGCTGATGACCACCGGAGTGGCGGCTGGCGCGAGTGTGTCGCTCTCTCCAGATTTCAAACTGTTTGTTTCGTACTCGCTGATTTTGTTGGGACCGACGATCGCGTGGGGATTCATCGGAGGCGCGGCTCAAGGTCGCCCGATTTCTGTGGTCGTCGCGCTCTACGTCGCATTTCTGCTTGTCCAGGGACGAGAACAATCGCACGCATATTGGCGAGCGAGAATGGCGAGCGCTCTATTGGAAAGCAAGACCTCTGAACTCGAAGAGCGAAATAGTTATTTCAAAGCGCTGATCGAGGGCAGCCCGCTGGCGATCGTGGTGCTCGACATCGAACATCGCATTCAGATCTGCAACCAGGCGTTTGAGCGTCTGTTCCTTTTTCGGCAACAGGAATGCATCGGCAAAAATCTCGATGAGCTGCTGAAGACCGAAGAACTGGCTTCAGAGATGGAAGAATTCACGCGTATGGCCGAAGCGGGCAATCGCGTACACGCAGCCACCCGCCGCCGAAAAAAAGATGGCGTGTGGATCGACGTCGAGCTTCATGCTGTGCCTTTGATTCTCGGCGACAAATTGGTGGGGCTCTACGGCTTCTATCAAGACATTACCGAGCGCAAGATTGCAGAAAATAAATTAGAGGAAGCGAATCAAAAACTGGCCGATTGGGTGGAAGTATTGGAACGGCAGTCCACCGAGATCAGCGCGCTCAGTGAAATGGGAAATTGGCTGCAATCGTGCCAAACAGCAGAGGAAGCGCACACCGTAATCAGCAATTCCGTCCAAAAATTATTTCCGGAATATGCCGGCGCGCTGTGCATCATCAGCGCTTCAAGGAATTTGCTGGATACCGTGATTACCTGGAAAAAACCAACTTTGCCCGAACGTGTGTTCGCGCCTGGAGATTGTTGGGCGCTGCGCCGCGGCCAGCCGTACCGGTTTGAGGCCGGTGGCCGCACTCCGATCTGTCGCCACGCTGGTGAGCAAAACTTGTCGGAGACATTTTGTTTGCCGCTCATGGCTCAGGGTGAAGCGTTGGGAATTCTCTACTTGGAAGCCGCGCAGAGCGTTGACGAAGACAATTTTCTGGTGCCGCGGCTCTCGGCTCCATCGGAGCAACGGCTTGGCTCAGTGCTTGCGGAGCAGATTGGCCTGGCACTCGCGAATCTGCGATTGAGAGAAACTCTTCGCCATCAGTCCGTGCGCGATCCGCTAACGGGACTTTATAACCGGCGCTATATGGAAGAGTCGTTTGAGCGCGAAATGAGCCGCGCCTCCCGAAACAATAATTCGGTTGCGCTGCTCATGATCGATATCGATCATTTCAAAAAATTCAACGACACGTTCGGACATCAAGCCGGAGATGCGCTGTTGCGAGGTTTCGGCGAGCTTTTGAAAAACCGAACTCGCGGACAGGACATCGCCTGCCGCTACGGCGGCGAAGAATTCGCCATCGTTCTCTCAGACTCTGGATTGGATGCCGCCATCGCTCGCGCGGAATTACTCCGCGAAGAAGTGAAGCAGCTCAATGTGCAAAACGCCGGGCAGCTTCTCGGGAATATCAGCCTCTCGATCGGTGTCGCGCTTTATCCTCAACACGGATCCACGATTGCGGAACTCATACGAGTTGCTGATGAAGCTCTCTATCGCGCGAAACACGAAGGCCGCGATCGCGTGATGGTTGCTGATGTGGCGAGTCCTGTTCGAACCTGAAATTCCAACGCGTGACCTTGCCATCCACGTCGAATCGGAGCGTTAGTATCGCTTTCAGAACTCAGGGTTTCTAGATCGCCGCGAGAATTCTCTATTTATTGCAAACTGTTTCTTACGTTTGGTTTAAGTTCCGACGACTGAGAATTTGCCCCAGCTGGAAGACTAAGTACGCACAATGACGTCACGAATTATTTTGAGCCGAAACGACGGTGAGGATCAAAACTTGGAACAGAATGCTCAGGCGCATGGCGCCACTCACATTTTGACGTTGCAGGAAATCGCGGGCCTCGCCGCGGAGAGCGGCCAGCCCGCCGCGACGCTCATGAATATCGTGGCGCTAATCGCCAATCGAATTCGCGCCGACGTTTGTTCGGTGTATTTGCTGGAACCAGATCGGGCCAATCTGGCATTAGCTGCGACACACGGACTCCGCCCTCAATGTATTGGCACTCTTCGTATGGGACTGCACGAGGGACTTGTGGGTTTGGTCGCGGAACAAGTGCGTCCGGTTGTCGTGGAGCTCGTGAAAGATCATCCCCGCTTCAAATATTTCAGTGAAGCTGGCGAAGATGCGTTCCAATCTTTCCTCGGCGTGCCAATCATTGACCGAGGCGTTCTGCAAGGTGTGCTCGTTGTTCAGAATATTGAATCCCGAATCTTTAGTGAGGACGAAATTAGGATGCTGACGGACGCAGCCGCTCGGGTCGCACCCATCTTGAGCGAAGCGCGCACTCAAGAAAGTTTTATTGCACACGCCCAGGAGCGTCTCTGGGCGCTTGCCCGCAATGTTTGTTGGAGTTGGGATCACGACACTAGCAGCTTGTTCCGCGACATCGATCCCATTCGCTGGAGGCAGCTCAATCACAATCCGATTTCGCTGCTGAGAGAGATTCCTTCAGCGGAGATAGAGCGCCGGGCGCGGGAACTAGTGCTGCACAGCCGTATCAATTACGCCTACCGCCGCCAGCGCGAATATCTTGAGGCAGACCAGACCTGGGGTGCGAAGCAAGCAGGTATTCTGCGGCCACGTCCCGTGGCATATTTCTCCGCTGAATTCGGATTGCACGTTTCCATTCCAGAATATTCTGGCGGACTCGGCGTGCTTTCAGGCGATCACATCAAGAGCGCATCCGACCTGGGCATTCCGCTTGTTGGCATCGGATTGTTTTACGGCCAAGGATATTTCCGCCAGCACCTCGATCACGATGGATGGCAGCAGGAAGAATATCTTCCGACGGATACGAACCAACTGCCGATGGAGCAGGCGATTGGAAAGAACGGCCAGCCCGTCACGGTGCAAGTGGAAACTCGAGGCGGCTCCATTCAAGCAAAAGTTTGGCGGATGAAAGTAGGGCGCTGCGATTTATTTCTACTCGATTCGAGTGTGGAAGCGAACGCTCCCGAAGATCGCGAACTTACGTCGCGTTTATATGGTGGAGACTCGCGCATTCGAATCCGTCAGGAACTTCTGCTCGGCGTCGGAGGATTCCGCGCGCTGCGAGCGATGGGAATAACTCCTGGCGTTCTTCATCTGAACGAAGGGCACAGCGCATTTGTGGTGCTCGAAGCGATTCGCGATCGCATGCATGAAGAGGGCTTGGACTTCGAAGAAGCGGCGCCGCGCGTTTCCCGCGCCGTAGTTTTTACCACGCACACGCCTGTGCCGGCTGGGCACGATCGGTTCAGCTCTGAACTTACCGAAGAACATATCGGGCCTCTGCGCGACGAATTGGGACTTACCCACGAAAGAATGATGGAGCTTGGCCGCGAGAATCCCGGGAATCATTCCGAAGATTTCTGTATGACGGTGCTGGGCCTGAAGCTTTCGCGACACGCGAATGCTGTGTCGGCTTTGCACGGCGAAGTTTCGCGCGCGATGTGGAATGAATTGCGTTCCGGCAAAGCGGAAGATTCTGTGCGCATCGGACACATCACGAATGGCGTTCACGTACCTTCATGGTTGGCGCCGCAAATGTTTCGACTGTACGACCGTCACTTGGGAACTGGCTGGCACGAGCACAGCGGCGAGGCTCGCATTTGGGAAGGAATTGAAAACGTAGACGATGGCGAACTCTGGGAAACGCATCTCAGCTTGAAATCAAGGCTGTTGGAATTCGTGCATCAACGCATAGTGGATCAGTCCGCGCGCCGCGGCGAATCGCCTAAAACTCCACATGGTCCGGACCGCTTGCTCAGTCCTGATGCGCTTACGATTGGATTTGCGCGACGCTTCGCGACTTACAAACGGGCGACATTGATTCTGCACGATATGGAAGAGTTGTCTTCGATTGTGAATGACTCGAAGAGACCGGTTCAATTCATCTTCGCTGGCAAGGCGCATCCGCGCGACGAGCCCGGCAAGCGCGTGCTGCAAGATCTGGTGAAGTTGATGCGCGACTCGCGATTCGCGGGCAAATTCGTGTTCGTGGAAGATTACGATCTCAACGTCGGGCGCCATTTCGTGCAGGGCGTGGATGTTTGGCTCAACAATCCGCGGCGGCCGCTCGAGGCGTCTGGCACCAGCGGACAGAAAGTTGTGTTGAATGGTGGATTGAATCTTTCCGTTTTGGATGGCTGGTGGGCGGAAGCTTATGATGGGTTGAACGGATTCGCGATCGGAACGGGAACTACGCACACGAATCCCGATGTGCAGGATGAGCGCGACGGAAAGGATTTGTACCGCGTGCTTCGTGAAGAAATTATTCCGCTTTATTTCCAGCGCGACCGCGATGGACTTCCGCGCGCGTGGATCAAGCGAATGAAGCGAACGATTCGGACGCTCGGCTGGCGATTCAATTCCGATCGAATGGTGATGGATTACGCGCTGAAGTGCTATATTCCCGCCGCGGGCGGGACGACGAGCGATCTGAGAAGAACGTAGTAAAACCAAGACAAACTGCGCTTCAGAATTGCTTCCATTTGCCATCGGCGGGAACTTCCGGTGTGTTCTTACATTGGCGGAAAACCTGGTGCGAAGCCGTACCACACCCATCCGAAAAACGGTTAAATTGTTTATTTACAATTAGTTAGGGGATGTTTGGCGGTTTGGTACCCCACCCCATTGTTTTTGTAAAGTGATGATTCTAATGGAATTATCTAGTACTATTACTAAGAAGTTGTTCATTCTAAAGGAATTAGGTGTGTTTTGGGGCGTGTTTTTTGGGCTGTTTTGGGGGTAGTACTAAAACTAGGTGCTTACAGGGAAGGTGCGGTCGGTTGTTGGTGGGAAAACGAGTACGTGGGAGTTGAAACGGGAGCGCGTGAGCGGAAGTTTATAAGCCGGCTTGTTTAGTGGCGCCCTTATAGGGCTCCGGAGAATTGTTGGTGGGGAAGATTACCCAGGTCTTCCGACCTGGGCTTACGTTTGGTGTTGCGCCTCCGGCGCTCCGCAGTTCGACAGCGGAACTGAGTGGCAGATCTGGCAGCCTCGATTTCACTGCCCGAACGAGTCGAGTCCACGCGAAGAAAGTAGAAACAACGAGGGCAGAAGAGTTTCCCGCACTTGGCGTGGAAGGCCGCAAACTATGCGCTACTCCGAAATTCAAAAGCTAGTGCAAATCAAAGGCGGGGCAGAAGCTTGCGCAGCCGCCGTGAGCGGTGGAACCGGCGCAGCGTAGTTCAGCGCCGATTTGGCTGTCATCGCTTCTTGGTACAGTCGCGCAGGCGAATCGAAATTATCTTGGTGCTGTAACCGGCGGCTCCCGCTTTGAGATAGTCACCCACATACCAGAACGTACAATCATCGCTGGGGTCCATCGCAGTTGTCGCATAGTCTTCCCAGCGCAGCGTGTTCGTTTGCGCGGCTTCTCCAACGGCTGCCACCGTTTCGTGCAGACTTAACTGGCCTTTCGGATCGTCTGCCAGGCGTCCTGCAAATCGTTGTCCCGCGAAATTGGGAGTTCCGCCGAATGAATACCCCACACCGATGTCCCCTTGCTTGTTCATCGAGATGCTTGGCATCCAGCGATAAAAGCCGTCCGGTGCGTAAGTTCCTTGTTGGTAGAGGGACAAGTTACGAGCGCCATCGAATCGAAACTCGTACCATCGAACTCCGCCTGTTCCGGCTTTAGTCGCAATGGAATGCGCTCCGACGATTGATTCCTGGCCGCCGATTCTTCGATAGATTAGTCTCTGCATCAACTTATCGCCCTGCGCGTCGAGCCGTTGATCTGTGCCGGGCTGAGAAACGCAACTCGTCAACTGACCGCCGCACAAATAATGATATGGAGCCACTGGGATTTTTACCGGGCCGGTGGCGGCGGTTTTATCCGGCGCGTCCCAATCGACGTGCACTTTCCAGAAATAAATTCCATCGTCATCCAAAACATTGTGGAGCTGAGTGCCACCCGCCGCCATCATGATGTTTGGCGCACCTGCCGGTGGCAGAGCCTGGCCATCAATATCCGCGTTGTTTAGAAAATTTACGCCGTCAATGATGATGCACTGCTCTGTTGCGGGCTGGCCTTTCAACATCCGCGCGCGATCGGCGATGCAATCGTGCTTTTGGATCACGGTGTCGCCGGTACTTGTGGGCACGTAATATCCATCGGGCCAGATCGCCGGCCGCGGGTAGTCGGGGAAAAGTGTTCGGTCGAACGCGTACCGATAATATGCGCCAAGCGGGTCGCTGCCCACGCTTAGTGCGTAACACATCGCGTAAGTTCCCGGCGGTTCTTGAAGATTTGCTGGTGGAGCGACGGAAGGTCCGGGATCGGACGCCTCGCCCCGGCGCGCGGCCACGCCTGACTGCTTTGAATCGGCGCGATTGCGGAACTCTCCTTCGGAGATTCGGCTGAAGATCGGCATGACGATCAGCCAGCGATTTGCCAACTGGTCGTAGCGCACAACGGCGTCGCCATTGTTGCGCGCCTCGCACACTCCTCCGAACCCTGTAAAAACCACATTCGTAGGAACGGGCCCGTAGAGGACAGTACCGGTTTTCTCGTGACGCTGCCCCTTCTTCGCGAAAACGGCGAGTCGCGAATTCACAATCTGAACAATTTCGTCGGGCCCCACCGCGAGACTGTTGTCCGATGGATTCCGATAAAACGCAGGTCCCTGGCTCTGCGGACCCTTAAATCCATCCCCAAGCCCGTCGAAGGATTCCACCACCGCCGCGGAAGCGCGCGCACCCTGCGCAGTTTGCTCCACTGCTGCGCCAGCCTCACTGATTACTGGCGGCGCGGATTCAGTTGTTTTCGCCTCTTGCTCTGTCGTTGTCTCGCTTGGAGTTGCGGGCTCGGATGGAGTCGTTGTCTCAGTTGGAGATGTGCCGCAAGTGGGGCGCCCGCACTCAGCCTGATTTGTCGCCGCGTCGACCTTGCGCAAAGACATTAGCGGCCGGGAAACGTCCCGAGCTATGGCGTGATGAACTTCCACGCGATTGGAACTCGGAGGCTCCTGTTTTGCCTTCGAATGGAGACTGGCAAAACTGGCTAAAGAAAAACCAACAAGAAAAATTGCGGTCGCACCTGTGGCGATGATTCGATTGTTTTGTTTCATGTTTGATTTAATCCGGCTCGCGCATTTCAACGCCCGGAGATTCGATCCAAAGAAAATAAAATGACTGCTTCGAGCGGTAGCGTGCTCTCGAACAGAACAAAATGCAATCGTTTCGTGCGCAAGCTGTCGCGGCCAGCTTGGGGTTGCGTGCAACGCCGAGCGCGAATTAGCATGCCGTTCGAGTGCCAGCGGCGACCCAATCGACCTCAATAAATAACTCTGGCGCAGTGTTTCTCGGGGAGGCTTGATGTCACCTTCGGACAAACCCACACGCAGAGAATTCATCGTTAGCACTTCCACTGCCGCCTTAGGCGCAGCGGTGCCTCTGGTCGCCAACCGGCGATCGCGCCTGCCGCTGACGTTCAGACGCCAGCATGTTGCGGAAGCGATTCCTTATTCCATCCGAAGAACTTTTCGCCGCGCGGGCCGCAGCGCACTTTCATAGGCGATCGCGCCACGCAAATCGCCATGCCCATCGGAGGAATCGGAGCGGGATGCATCTGTGTGAATGGCTACGGCGGATTGCAGGATTTTTCGATTGGCAATCATCCGTCCACCACCGCTTCGCCCGAAGGCGCCGCGTTTTCGCGAGCAGGATTCGCGATTCTTCGAATTAATGGAGCTTCGCCGATTGCAAAGCTTGTGGAAGGACCATTTCCGGTTTTGAAGATTTTCGATCAGGGGCTTCAAGGGGAGGGATACGTTCGCGGCGGATTCGAGGGCTTTCCGCGCTTCGGAAAATGCGAATTCAAAGGTGAGTATCCGTTTGCGGAGGCCAGGCTCAGCGATTTACTTGTGCCTTTGAAGGTTACACTTACTGCCTGGAATCCTTTTATTCCGCTCGACGAGAAAAATTCTGGAATTCCGTGCGTGATTCTTGAATACGCGCTGCACAATTCTTCATCGCATCCTGTCGAGTACGAATTCTCTTACCACCTTTCGCACCTTGCTCCTGGATGCGCGCCCGACCAGGCGAACAGCCGCAACAGCGTCATAGCCGGCCGCGGAGTTTTTCTTCACAACGTCGAGAAGCCGAATGCAGAAGGGTTCGGCAGCGCATCGCTCATTTCGATCGGTGGCAAGCCGCGCATCAAGGGAATGTGGCTGCGCAGTCCGGGATGGGATTTTGATTCGCTTTCCGCGCTATGGCGGGAAGTTGCCGGCGGAAATTTCACCGCGAATGAAGGCTCGAACAATATTGATAATGCCGGCCGCAACGGCTGCTCGATTTTGTTGAGTGGCACGCTGGCTCCCGGCGAATCGATTACACATCCGATCGTAATCGCATGGCATTTTCCCAACGGATATCTGCAAGCGGGAGGCATCTCGCCTGCCGAGCCGCAGGGAAGCGTGGGCTGCCGCACATTTGCCGATGAGAGACCCGCTCCGTGGCGGACTTACTATTCTTCGGTTTGGAAAGACGCGCGCGAAGTGGCGCTATATGTCGAAGAAAATTACGCGTCATTGCGTTCGCGCACTGTCGCGTTCAAAGAAGCGCTGTTTTCTTCCACGCTGCCGCCGTACGTGCTCGATGCCGTCTCCGCAAATCTTGCGATCATGAAATCGCCTACAGTTTTGCGTCTAGAAAATGGCGATATGTGGGGATGGGAAGGAAGTTCGCCCGACGTTGGTTGCTGCCATGGATCCTGCACGCACGTGTGGAACTATGCGCAGGCGTTTCCCCATCTCTTTCCGAAACTAGAAACCACTCTGCGCGAATTGGAATTGGTTCGTTCGATGGATGAAAGCGGCCACGTCACTTTCCGCTCCGCGCTTCCCGAAGGGCCGGTGAAACACGATTATCACGCCGCATCGGATGGCCAACTCGGCGGCATCATGAAGGTTTTTCGCGATTGGCAGATTTCCGGAAACCACGAATGGCTTGTGAAAATGTATCCGCTTGCGAAACGCAGCCTGGACTACTGCATTCGCACGTGGGATCCGGATCATCGCGGGGGCCTGTTCGAGCCTCATCACAATACTTACGACATTGAATTCTGGGGACCGGACGGCATGTGCACGAGCATCTACCTCGGCGCTCTCGCAGCAATGGCGCAAATGTCCGTCGCGGTTGGCGAAAAGAAAGATGCGGAACTTTACGGTGGACTCGCAAAACGATGCGCGCAGTTTATGGAAGAGCAGTTATTCAACGGCGAGTATTTCCAGCAGAAGGTCGAATACAAAGATTTGCGCGACAAGTCTTTCGCTGAGATGGTCGCCGGAGTTGATGAAAAAAGCAGCGAGATGCAGCAGCTTCTGAAACGCGAAGGCCCAAAATATCAGTATGGAAGCGGATGTCTTTCAGACGGAGTGATTGGCGCGTGGATGGCGCGTCTCTACGGAATCGAAACTCCGCTCGATCAGGAGAAAGTTCGCAAAACTCTCGACGCGATCTTCAAACACAATTTCAAAACCGATCTCAGCCAGCACGCCAATTCACAGCGGCCCGGATACGCCATGGGTCACGAACCAGGATTGCTGGTATGCACGTGGCCGCGCGGCGGAAAACCTACGCTGCCGTTTGTTTACTCCGACGAAGTGTGGACCGGCATCGAGTACGAAGTGGCGTCGTATCTCATCGCCGAGGGATTCGTAAAAGAAGGGCTCACGATCGTCAAAGCTGCGCGCAGCCGGTACGACGGGCGAATTCGTAATCCGTGGAATGAATATGAGTGTGGAAATTATTATGCTCGCGCGATGTCCAGCTATGCGTTGATGGGTGCGATGAGCGGATTCCGTTACTCGGCGGTCGAGCGGACTCTGTGGTTTGGTCCCCGAGTGAGCGCGCGTCCATTCAAGAGTTTTTTCTCGTCTGCTACCGGCTTCGGCACGATCTCGCTCGACGCACACGCGCTTCATATTCAAATGCTGGAAGGCGAGCTGCCGCTGGAAATGCTGGTGCTGGACGATGGGACGAAAGTTAAGAAGTTGGAGTGGAAAACGACAGCGCGGCCGGGCGGAATCGCGACGAAGACAATCTGAAATCAGATTCACCTAAACCAATTGCGCGGATGCGCGATCCCTCTAAGAAAGGACGCGCAGTAGTTTTTCGATATCGTCCATGTTGTTGTAGATCGAGGGAGAAATGCGGATGCGATTTTCGTAAGTTGAGATTTGAATATTTGCGTCGCGCAACGGTTGGCGAAAACGCGCGGCGGCGCCTTTATACGAGAACACTAGAATCGGACCGGCGGAATCGGGCGGGGTGAGCGGAGCAAAGCCGCGCTTCGGAAGCTCGGCGCGAAGATGATCGATTAGGGGTTTTCGGTGGCGCATGATTGCGTTGACGCCGAGAGACTGGATGTACGCGAGCGATTCCGCGACGCACGCCAAACTTCCCCAAGATGGCGTGCTGACTTCAAAGATGGCTGCGGTGTTGGAACCCATTGTCCATTCGCCTAGGGCAGATCCCGGCGCGTCGAATGGAAATACGTGCGTGACCTGATTGCGCACTTGGCGCCAGCCGACTTGGACGCGCTTCAGTTCGCCGAGACGATCGGGCCGGACGTATAGGAACGCGGTGCCGAAATCTCCCATGAGCCATTTGTAGCAACCGCACGAGCAGAAATCGACGCCAGTTGCTTTCACGTCTACCGGTACTGCGCCGGCGGCTTGGATGATATCGGCGTAGACGTACGCGCCTTTCGAGTGGGCGAGATCGCACAATGCTTTGAGATCGTAGTGAAAGCCAGTGGTGGCGGAAACCAGCGAGACGGCGACCAATCGGGTTTCTTTGGTGATGGCGGCTTCAACATCCGCGAGGTCGATCGCTCCCGCTTTTGGTGCGATTACTTTCAGTGGCATGCCTTGCTTGGCGAGTTCGCCGTAGAGAACAAGCGAGCCATCGTAATGCAAGGCGTCGGTCACGACTCCTCTGCGTTTGGTTCAAGCCAAGCGATGCTGCGATCAGATTCTCGCCTTCCATCGTGCTGGGGACGACGGCGATCTCGGTGGGATCGGCGTTGATGAGTTTCGCGTAGAGGCGTACGGCTGCGTCGCGAGAATTATTGGATGGGCCGATGCGCGAATCTTCGGCAACTTTATGGTGGAGATATTCAATGTGCGCTGCTTGAGTGGCGATGCTGATCGGATGAGTGTATGCAGCGTCCAAGTAGATGCCGTCGACAGGGAAGCGCGCTTTGTCGGGCAGCGTGCGGGTGCTGCTTTGTTGTGCAGCCCAATTCAATTTCAGTGTTGATGTCAGGAGGGGCAGGGAAGATAGACCTGCGAGCAATCGCCGCCGTGGGATATTCATTGGGTTCCTCGTTACAGGGTCCGCACAGTTATCGTGGTCGATACTCAGAGCCGGCGCCCGAGTCTTGCGGATATCGCCGTGGGACGATTGATTGCACGTTTCGACTAGCTGGCGCGAATCTTAGGATGCGCTTACACCCAAGTCAACGCAGGCGCGCCGCGATTTTATTCCGGAATCGAAGCACGGGTGGGCTGAAGGGATCCTCACTGGTAATTGCCGATTAGAATGAAGGGAGCCCAGAAGAACGGGTGAGAGTATCCGGCGGCGGTTGAACTTGGCTGCGAATTTTTCGCGACTTGCAAACCTCGATCGTTCGCCGCGGACGGCGCACCGCTCGTGGACGCTCGTAAAAACGCAAGTTGCGCCTGGCGCAACGCCTCTGCTTTTCCGTCTGCGGGAGTTTTCACCCAGCGGGAATAAAAGTCGCTCATCAGTTGGCTGGTACTGGCGCGCGCTTGGTCCCACTCTTCACGCGTAATCGGATGGATTGGCGTCATCTTCTTCTTCGCTAACGCCGTATTTGCGTCCGCAAGATCCTTAGCAGCCAAGGCGTTAAATTCATTCGCGACGTCATCTAGTTCGCGGATTAGAGGTTCAATCCTTGCCACTTGATAGTCGGCCATTGACAGCCCAAATGAGGAAACGATATCTTTGTATCGCTTTTCGATATCCAATGTCGATAATACGAACATGACCGAGATCAC
>CAVRKW010000018.1:0-241192 GCA_963721845.1 uncultured Acidobacteriota bacterium
AGTTCACCCTATTCCACGCTCCGCAGCGCCGCGACGTGCATCCTTCTTGTGATCGTGGGCTGCCAGCGGCCCGTGCGCGAAGATCGGACGATCACTTTCGGCTCCGACGGCACAGCGAGCTTCCAGCACGGCAACAATGGGGTGTTCATCACCGACCCCGTCCCACCGGGCAGCCCAAACGCATCTTTGAACCCGCCCCAGACGACCTTGCTACCAGCCCGCCGCTCTGGGATCCAGCGGGGAAGCGACTGGTTTTTACGGTCGCGAAATCGCCCGATGGCAAGCCTGTCGCAACTGGCGACACGCCGGCCAACGGCCGGCGAATCAGTAGCGGATCCATTCGCTACACCTGTTTCTTGTTCGAGCCAGTCGCCAAGGGCGAACCCGAGAAGTTGTTTGAGGCCACTTGTGGCCACGCCGGTTATGTTGCCGCGGGTCTGGCCGTGTGCTGGAATCCCGACGGGCAAGGATTGGCCTTTATCGCTCAAACCAATTCCACCCAACATCAGGCATTCGCCTTCGATCTCACTTCCCACGAAGAGAAATCGCTTGGTCTTCCGCTCGCTGAACATATCGCCCTCGGTTCGTCTTCCGACCGTTTACATCGATGTGCAGTCCTCGGCGGGGGTGAAGGTCAGGGCGGATTGTGGGTGGAAGATTCGCAAAGCGGAACCTGGTGGAAAGCCACCGATTCGGCTAGAGTTGGCGGAGCGTTTCGTCGTCTTTGTTGCGAGGATGCGCGTGGATGGCGGCGCAGCCGGCGTGTGAAATTAGGATTGGTTTTTTGGATGCGGCGATTGCTTCGCGCGTGGTGTTTTGGCCGGAATGGCTGAGGTCTACCGCGATGCCCAGCTCGTTCATGCTTGCGACGGCTTTATGGCCGGTCGACGTGAGCCCAGCATTCTCCGGTTCGAGGCAGCCATCGCCCAAGAGGCTGCGCTTGTTGTAGGTGAGCTGCATGATGCGCACGCCGAGGTTGCGAAAAGTTTCGAGGCGCGCGAGCTCCGAATCAAAACAACTGGCGTGCTGAAATCCGAGAAGGATGCCGATTTTATTTTCCTGCTTGGCGCGGGCGATATCAGAATGCTGCGTAACGATCAAGAAATTTGACGGGTAGCGATCGGCTAGCGCTCGTCCGAACGCGACGCGAGAGACGGTGTCTTCAAAACTTGGTTCGGAAACGGTGAAGTTGACGGCGGTGATTCCGGATTGGCGGGCGTCGTCGAGAGATTTTTGGGAGATTGGGAAACGATCGGCATTTACGGGAGCGCAGAGCGTATCGATGACAATTGCGTTTGCGTACGCGGCGTCCAGATTTTCGGCGAAGGCCGTTGTGAGATGGAAGGGCGCGATCGAGGCGACGGTTGCGGCGAGCAGACCGTTCCCCGAAGAGATTAGAAATTTTCGGCGATCAATTTCAGTCATTAGATCCCTTCGAAACTCTATGTGCCTCCCGTGAGCGCAAACGACGCCGTTAAACTTGAATCAGCGTGCGACGGGAGAGGATGCCGGAATCTTCATCGTCTTGCAAAGCGGCGCGGTATTCGGCGTTGTAGGCGGAGCCGAGGACGATGATGATGGAGGTGAGGTTCATCCAGATCATCAAGCCGACGGCTGTGGCCAGTCCTCCGTACGCGAGTCCGTAGGGAACGTGGCGAACGTACACGCCGAGAATCCAGCTCACCAACCACCAGAGCGGCGTGACGATTACCGCTCCGGGAAGCACCTGCCGCCAAGTTTGCGCATCGCTGGTTCCAACACGATAGACAATTGTGAGCACCGCGGCCGCGATTACCAGCGCCGAAATGGTGAGCGCGACGGCGACCAGCGAACGCACCAGCGCCGGCGTGCCGAAATATTGCGAAAGCGTGATGCGGACTTGCTTGCCGAAAACAACGAGAGCGATGGCGAGCACGGTTGGTGCGAGAGTTACGCAGAGTAAAACCAAGGAGCGCCAGATTTGCTCGAACAGCGGCGGCCGCTTGAGGTTATGAGTGATGTGGAAACCCTCGATGAGGACGCGCATCATTTGAGTTCCAGCGATCAACGTGCCGCCGAGGCCGAGCGAAATCGAACCGGTGGCATGGCTATTGGGATGGATGGCGAGGAAATCCTTTACGAGAGCCAGAGTGCCGGGGGGAAACAAAGGCGCGAGGCCGGTGATCATCTCCTCGACACCTTCGCGCAACATCGTGAAGCTGCTGACGATTCCGAGCACGAGCAGAAGCATGGGGAATAGCGCAAGGAACATATTGAAGGCGGCAGCCTGCGTTTGCGTGACGCACGCGGGCCACACTCGAAGGATGGCGCCCCACATACATTGCTTTATGCGGTCCATTTAGGATGACGGCATCCGGCACACGGCTGCGAGATGCTTCGCGCTGGATTATACCTAGTCTGCAATTCTTAGGAGAATATTCTGCGTTGAGGTATGCGCGGGCGCGCAAGATCGGCATCAATCGCCGGGGCGACGGCCTTTTTCCTCGAGCGCGATGCCGAGGGTGCGGTCGCCGAGAGTGACCGCGGTTCTAACGCGGCCGCCGACGTAGATGTGAATGTGCTCTGGCGGCGCGGGGCGATTTTTGGTGAAGACCCAGATGCGTCCGGTGCCGTCGTCGAGCTGGAATGCGGCGCCAATGCCCTTGATGCTGAAGGAAGAGACTACGCGGCCCTGGATGGCGACGTCGTCGTCGTGGAAGTGTTGGGGGTTAGCGAGAATCTCGGAAATAGTTTTTGTGCGGCAGCCAGTAGCGATTAAGGCGAGCAGGGTTGCGCAAATCAGGAGGATGTTTCGTCGGACCATTTTCGAGTGACCTTTATCTTTCTAATTGACTGTGCCGAAAGTAAGAACACGAGCGGCGAGAAATTGTTGCACGAGAGTAGCGTAGAAAAGTGAATCGGTGAAATTTTATTCGGAGCTGGAGTTAGCGCCTGTCCCAGCGGCTGAAGCCGAATCTAATTTCTGAATGTTCGACACGACCAAGGTCGTGGCCTGACACCAAACTTTCGGCATCGCCCAGGACGTGCCCTGACACTTGACAAGATTCCGAATGTAAACGCGAATTGCCGCTAAAGAGCTAGTCGGTGCGGAGCGCGATGATTGGGTCAACGCGCGTGGCGCGGATTGCCGGGATATAGCAGGCTATCAGCGCGATCATGCCGAGAAGGAGCGTGACTCCGGCATAGATCGTGGGGTCGTTGAGACTTACGCCATAGAGCAATCGGGAACCGAGTGAGCGAGCAGCCATGCCGCGAAGTTGCCGAGCAGTGCGCCGATCAGGACGAGGCGAATTCCCTGACCCAGGACAAGTTTCAGGACGTTGCTTGTTTGCGCTCCCATGGCCATGCGGATGCCGATTTCGTTGGTGCGCTGCGTGACGGAGTAGGCCATTACTCCGTAGACGCCGATGGCGGCGAGGACGAGAGCGAGTGCGCCGAAGAGTCCGAGCAAAGTGGCTCCCATTTTCGGCGCCCACAGACCTTGATCAATTAATTCGGTAATTGTTTGAACATTGGTGAGGGCGAGACCGCGATCTTGCGATTGCACGATCTGGCGAACGGCGCCGATGACGGACTCGGGATCTCCCGTGGTGCGAACTTGAAGGGTGACCGCGGGAGAGTATTGCTGGCGCATCGAAAAATACATCGTACGGCTGCGGAGTTTCGCCGATGGTGGACGATTGTGCTGGTGCGAACGACTCCGACGACAAGATATGGCACAGGAGTGCGATAAATGAATATGCGCTTGTTGATCGGATCTTCATTTGGCCACATCATTTTGGCGATGCGCTTCGGTAGACGATGGTGACTTGCGCCGAGCCTTCACGATCGAATTCGGTGAAGTTGCGGCCGCTGATCATCGGAATGCGAACAGTGTTGAAGTATGAAGGAGTGATGGCAATCTGAGCGACGAGAGTGCCGCGCGTGGCGGGGTTGGCTTGCTCGCCTTCACGGAAAATTGTGCCGAATCCACCGCCGCCGAGCGGGAAGTTGTTGGCGATGGTGGCGTCTTCCACTCCGGGAACCGATTTGGCGGCGGCCATGGCGCTGGCGAAAAATTGCTCGCCATGCTCTTGCGGTGTAGCGCTGCGTGGAAACGTCAAACGTCATCACCAATAATTTTTTCGATTCGAAACCGAGATCGATCTTCTGAGCGTTGCGCATACTGCGGACGAATAGTCCGGCGCCAACGAGCGCGACGAGTGCGAGAGCGACTTCGCAGGTGACGAGCGGCACTGCGAAATATATTTTGCTGGCGCAGCGGCGCTGCCTCCGCGGCCGCCGATTTTAAGAGTTTCCATCAGATTGGGAGTGGAAGCGCGCAACGCGGGGACTGCGCCGAAAATAATGCCGGTGATCAGCGAGATGGCGAGGCTGAAAAGCAAAACGCGCGAATCGAGGCTGAGCGAAATTGCGTCGGAGGCAGGAACGGCGGGCGGTGGCTCCAGAGAAGCGCGCTACCCCACTTGGCGATGAAAGATTCCGGCAAAGCCACCCGCGAGCGAAAGCACGATACTTTCAGTGAGCATCTGGCGGATCATGCGTCCACGGCTTGCGCCCATTGCGGCGCGAATGCTCATTTCTTTTTGGCGGCGAGCGGCCTGGCCGAGAAGAAGGTTCGCGAGATTGACGCAGGCGATGAGCAAAACAAAGCCGACGATGCTCATCATTACGGTGCCGATCAGAAGAAATTGCGAACGCGGAGTCGATACCCAGCGCGGCGTCTTGCATCGACGATACGCTGATGGTTCGGCCATCATTCTCGTTTTGGATATTCCTTTTCGAGAGCCGACGCGATGGTTTTCAGAGCGGACTCGGATTGTTTAATGGTGGTCCCGGGTTTCAATCTGCCAATCATATTCAACCAGCGGAAGCGGCGGTCGTTTTCAAAAGCCTTGAGCGTGCCCGAAAAAACGTAATCGCGCATGCTGATGGGAATCCAGATCGCGTCTGCCGGCGCGATACTGGCGCTGCCTCTGAAATTCGGCGCCGCCACGCCGACGATTGTGTATCCCTGTTGATTCAAACTGATGGTGCGGCCGATGGCGGCATTGTCGGAGCCGAAGCGGTGCAACCACAACGCGTAGCTGAGCACCGCGACTGGATTGCCGCCGGGCTTTTTATCTTCATCGGGTAAAAAAGTGCGGCCGCGATACGCGGTGCACGCCGAGGACATCGAAATAATTTGCGGTGACGAGCGTGACGTTGAGCTGCTCGGGCTGCGCGAGGTCGCTCCAAGTGAGCGGATTGGGAAAACTTTCGGCGGCGAGGCCGGTGAAGACAGTGTTTTGGTCGCGATAATCTTCGTAATTCGGAAGCGAAGTTGGAGTGTGGTTGAAATTCGCGACTGTATTGATCGTCTTGTTGTCGATGGTGAAAACTTGGACAAGGTGCGAGGCGTCGCGAACGGGCAGCGGATTCAGGAAGACGGCGTCGATCACGGTGAAAATGGCGGTGTTCGCGCCGATGCCGAGAGCGAGCGAAAGAATCGCGACTAGCGCGAATCCGGGATTTCTGGTGAGGATGCGAAGGCCGCCGCGAATGTCCTGCAAAAATGTGTGAAGCACCGTGCCTCCGAGAGCGTTCGCGGGTTCAGCGCAACCCGATTTAACCCGGTACTAGTATGCTCGGAGCATCGAAAATGTTTCAGCGCGAATGATTTTTTGGTGCGGGGCGGGGCACTTGACCGGCGCGTGCGCAGGGCGCAACATGAATGCTCCCCCGCAGAGGCGCTGCGCTAAAGCGCGCACCGCGAAGACAATCAGGAGAACTGGATGGCCACGGCAGCTCCTTCGGCGCAGACAGCGCGAAATTATATCGACGGGAAATGGGTGGAGTCGCGCCCAACCGCATTTTTCGAGCGCAGAAATCCCGCAAATTTAGATGAAATTGTGTCCTGCTCGCCGGCGTCGACGCGCGAAGAGATGCGAGCGGCGATTGCGGCGGCGAAGGCTGCGTTTCCGGGATGGCGAGACACGCCAGCGCCGATTCGTGGGCGAATTTTGGCGCGCGCGGCAGCGATCATGGAGCAGCAGAAAGAAGATCTCGCGCGGTTGCTCACGCGTGAAGAGGGCAAAACTTTTCGCGAATCGCTTGGCGAAGTGCAGAAGAGCGTCAACATTTTGGAATTTATTTCCGGCGAAGCACGGCGGCTTGGCGGGGCAACTTTGCCGAGCGAACTGCCGCGAAATTTCGCGTACACGATCAAGCAGCCCATCGGAGTGATCGGCGCGATCACTCCGTGGAATTTTCCGGTGTCGATACCGGTGTGGAAACTCGCACCCGCGCTGGTCGCGGGAAATACAGTGGTGTTCAAGCCGGCGGAGTTGACTCCGCTCACCGCGACATCCGTGCTGCGAATTTTCGAAGAGGCCGGGCTTCCTGCGGGCGTGCTGAATATGGTGCTCGGCGCGGGCGAAGAAATCGGCGACGAACTTGTGTCGCACCCGGACGTGCGCGCGATTTCGTTCACCGGCTCGAACGCGGTGGGCAATTCGATTTATGTGAATGGCGCGCGGCTCTCGAAAAAATGTCAGTGCGAAATGGGCGGCAAAAATCCGGTGATCGTGCTCGACGACGCGGATCTGCCTCTCGCGATGGAAGCGTGCGTGTTCGGCGCGTTCGGCTCCGCGGGGCAGCGATGCACTGCGACGAGCCGCGTAATTGTGGATGAATCGGTGGCCGATCCATTTGTGCAGATGCTTGTGGATCGCGCGCGTATGCTGAAGGTGGGCGACGGGCTCGCGTATGGCATCGACGTGGGGCCGCTGGTTGACGAGCGTCAACTCGAAAGCGTGCTGCGCTACATCGAGATTGGAAAAATTGAGGGGCGTTTGCTGCTAGGCGGCGGACGTTTGCGCGGCGAGGGATATGATCGCGGATATTTTGTCGCGCCAACTGTTTTCGATCACGTGCCACCTGAAGCGGCAATTGCGCAGGAAGAAATTTTCGGTCCGGTGCTTTCGATTATTCGAGTCTCAGATTTCGAGGAAGCTATGCACGCGGCGAATTCGGTGAAGTATGGATTGTCGAGTTCCATCTACACGAATGATGCCGTGCGAATGTTTGAGTTCATCGATCGCATCGAGACGGGCGTCACGCACGTGAATTCGCCGACGGTTGGCGGCGAAGCGCAACTTCCGTTTGGCGGAATGAAAGCCACGGGGGTGGGAATGCGCGAGATGGGCAGCGATGCTATCGATTTTTATACGGAAGTGAAATCCGTATACATCGATTACACCGGGCAGAAACGGCAGACGAATATTTATTAGCGCGATGATTAAACGAGAATTTCTCCCGACGAGTCTCACGTTTGCAATGTGCGTTGTACTTGCCTCCGCACTAATTTTCGCGAGCGTCGCGCGGCCTGCCGACAAATCCATCTGGAAGCGCATGGATTCCGCCATCCTGCGAATCAATGACGAGCCACCGAAAGAATGGAATTTATTTCGCGAGGGCAAGAAAACAAACGCGCTGATTCTCCAAGTGAACGATCGTCTGCTGCTAATCGAAATTCATGAACAACAAGTCCGCGAGCTGGATGCATCTGCCGTAAAGCGAAACGATGATTCGATTACAACTGTGGCCAAGAATCCACCGGGAAAACTCTCGCCATTACGGAATTCACCGTGCGCGACATCGGCGCGGCATCGCGAATCCATTTCAAATTGACGGCAGACTCGCAAACGGTAGACTTGGAATTGCCACAGTGGGTAAATCGCGGCGTGACTTACTGACCGGCGGCCTTCGCATTATCCTTATTCTCGCTTGACCCCGCATCGCAATATCTGCACCCGCGCGGACGCCGCACAATCATCGCATCGCGTGGAAACAGCAGCGCGAGCGTCCAATCAATCGCAACTTGCAGTTGCTTCTTCAGCCCCGCCAATTTGTACAAATGAACCGCGTTCCAGAAAAGCCACGCAAAATAACCGCTGAACCGAATGCCGCCAAGATCGACCACCGCGTAATTCATCCCCAGCGAAACCAGCATCCCTTTCGCCGCATAACGATAACTTTCCAGAGCTTCGTCACGCACCAGATGAGCGATGTTACGCGCAGCAATCTCTCCGTGCGCCATCGCGACAGGCGCAACTCGCGGTGCGTCGAGCGCCGTCGTAGCCGCGGCGGAATCGCCAGCGAGGAAAACTTCCGGGTGATTTTCAAGTTGCAGGAATTCATTTACGACACACCGCCCGATGCGATCGTGTTTTCCGGGCAGCGATTCCACCAGCGAGGTTGCGCGAACGCCCGCAGTCCAAATAATTGTATCGGAGAAAATTGTTTCTCCGCCTCGAATCTCCACTCCGCCTTCGAAGCAGCGCACCGCAGGCGTACTGATCCGAACGTCAATTCCCTTTCGCGCAAGCCGCTTCATGGAATGTGCAGCGAGTTTCGGATGCACTCCGCGCAAAACTTCGCTCGATGCTTCAAGAACAATTAAGCGAATGTCGTGAGCCGAAATACCCCGGTAGTGTTTAACGACATAGTCGAAAAGAAGATCGTGAAGCTCGGTAACAAGCTCGACTCCCGTGTATCCGCCGCCGACGATGACAAACGTGAGCATTCGCACGCGTTGCGCCGCGTCGGTGGAATGGTCGGCGTGCTCGCATATGTCGAGAACGTGCTCGCGAAGCACCACCGCATCTTCCAGCGATTTGAAATTGAAAGTGTTTTCGCGCGCACCCGCGATTCCAAAATAATCGGCGCGGCTGCCGGGTGCGACGACCAGATAATCGTAGTCGAGCGTCGCATCGCAGGTGCAGCACTGCTTGCGTTCCAGATCCACGCCTTCCACTTCGCCGCGCAGAAATCGAAACGATCGCTGAGCGCGCAAATCGCGAATCGGCTGCGCAATGTGCCGCGGATCAACCGTGCTGGATGCGACTTGGGGAAGTAGCGGCGTGAAGAGGAAATAATTCTGGTCGGCGACGAGGGTGACGTCGAACACTTCCCCGCTCGCCACACGGGATAATTCGATCGCGGTCTGAATCCCCGCAAAGCCGCCGCCCAGGATTACAACTCGCCTGGCCATAATTTCAATTTAGCACGCCGCGAGCCGCGCAAAATAGTTTGTCCATTTAGCGCGGCGCAGCCGAATCTTGCCGATCGACCTCAGACACCCACGGAACTCCAAGCAGCCCCGGATGAACTTGCACGATCACTTCATCGCCCGGATGAAATCGAACGTAGTCATCTGTGTTCACGGGAACCCGCTCGAAGCGGTGTCCGTCACGCCAGGAGGGCACGATCAATCGCTTGGTTCGCATCCACGGCCCGGGCATGCTGAATTTTCCTTCTACGCGAGCGGGCTCGGGCGTGGGTTTCGAATAATCGAATTTTCCGTTGACGAATAACATGGAAGCGAAAATCCATGGCAGGGGCACGAATGCGAAAAAGACGCGTTTCAACGGCTCAATGTACAGGCTGCGCTTTGAACGCTGCTCAATCAGCACCATCATCGCGATGGCTACGAAAAAAATCACACCCACGAAGATCAAAATGAGATCGAGTTCCAGCGCCGGGAAAATTTGGCTCGCAGGAACAAACAGCAGACCGCCCACAAGCAGCCAGGTAGTGCGGCGAACCAGCCGCCGGCGAAGCAGCACTTCCGCAGCAGCGGCGGTCAGTCCACACTCCGGGCACTGAGCCGATGTTCGTTCCGCGCCGCAATCCAGGCAGTGCGTGGTCATACCCACATTATTTATTTTTTGGCGGACGCGTGCAAAGTCGCGATCAGCTTTGTGAATTCTTCATGGCTGGCGTTCGTCGGCGTAATCTCGACGCCCATTCCAGCGCCGGGCTCGACGCGCCGCACCCGGCAATCGAACATGATCGGCGGCTTGGTGCGCAATTCCGCGGTGAAACTTGCGTTAAGCCAAAGTGGATTGGAAAGCACGACAAACATTCCCGTCTCGCCGATGTCGCGCAGGCGAGCCATCAATGTCGATGAGCCCCATTCGATTCCGACATCTGCATCCAACTGATAACGAGCAGCAAATCTGCGCTCTTCGGATTGCGGTGCTGGATGGCCGCTTTCTGGAGTCACGTTTCTTGCCCCCGGGCAGATGCTAGCGATGGCCGCGTCGAGAGTCAACAGAACCGCATGAATCACGTGCGGACACTCAGCGCCGTGCTAATGGATGCGGCGGCGGTATAATGCGGTGCATGAATCTCCAGGAATTTTTTCTCAAGCAGAAACAAGTTTTGCGCGGCCGCACAAGACAAGTAACGGACCTGCTGCGCGAAGAGCACATGAGCTGGCGTCCCGTGCCCGGCGCACTAACCGTTGGCGAAACCTTACGCCACTTGTGGGTTTCAGAAGTAGGCGTGCGAAAAGTGGCGCTCGATGGCGATTTCTCCTATTACGAGAAGCGCATTCCCGACGGGCTTTTCGCGGTAATCGGCGAGCCGAAATCCCTCGCTTACGAACTGGCGGAATGGGATCGCGTGCAAACAGAGACATTGAAACTGGCGGAAAAATTTCCAATCGACCGTTGGGAAGAAGAACGAGCGAATGACGGTCTCGGCTTTCGGCGCAAGATATCCGTGATTCTATTCGGCATCAACGACCACGAAGTGCATCATCGCGCGCAACTTATGACCTATCTCCGAATGCTTGGCACTCCCGCGCCTGAACCGTTCGCGAAACGCTAGCGGTCGCGTGACAGCTTTTGGGCGATTTCGCGTCGCAACCCCGCTGAGATCCGTGTGGATTCGGAAAGTATTCTCAGTTCCGCCGCCGAACATTCTGAAAGAAGCTTCGATGCCAAGTTCGTCGCAAGTTCCGGGCGGTTTAGCAACGCAATCCGGACGTTAGGCATCACCGGCCATCGCGGGTGACTCGATATCGCTGGCACCATCGAATCCCCCACATCGGCCTTTGATAAAGCTTTCAGTACAGCCGCCTCTGTAAGCCGCGGACTCTCCAGCACGATGTTTACGAAACGCAAATGCCCCAGGATGAGCAGCTCCGTGAGGACGCGGGCTGACGCTTGACGCGCAAGAGCGATTTTCTGGCCGAGTGGGAGTTGCGGCAGCCTTGCGATCAACACGTCTTCCGCCGCCGTGCGAACGGCGCCGGCAACCGCTGGCGCGAGCGAAAGTTTCACAAGATCCATCACATAAAGATTCCGCATCCCGCGCAACGCCATCGCGTGCGACGCGTGAGGGTGCGAAGCCAGTGCGTAGCAAACACGCGTGCTCTTCAGCAATTCGCGGCGCTTCCCTATTTCATCGAGCAGCGCCGTGGGAAGATCCGCGCGCGAAAGCAAAACAAACGCTTGCGCCTCATCGAAACGTGGATCGCGGACATGCGACGCAAGTTCGTGCGCGGGTGCAGACGCAATGAGCTCAGCAATCGGGTTGTTGTCGTGGGACAAATTCTTTGGCGAGTGTTTGAATCGCGGGCTATCTCGCAGCCTTTTGGCGTTCAGCGTTTTTCGGCGCCGCAAATCGAAGCGCCATCTGCGCCGCGGCCAGCGCCGGTGGAACTTGAAGAAGCCCGATCGCCGCCTTTGGCGCGACATGCGAAATTAGTTCGTCTACGCGCCGGTCGAGAATTGGTGTGCGCCCAAAGACTCCGCCGCTGCGGGCCAGTGTGAACTGTTGATCCTTCAGATCGAGCGCGCCGATAACGCTCAGTGCCAGTTTTGAGAGCTCCAGCGCGGCTTCCCCCAAAATTGTGCGCGCAACTTCATCCGCCGCTTCGGCAGCATGTGCCACGACTGGAAAAAGTGCGGGGAAAACGCGATCTGGCGACGCGGCGATGGCTTCGATCACATCGTCCCAGGAGCGGCTGTGCATTGCCTGCGATGATTCGATCGAAAAGAACTGTCGACGGACCCGATAAGTCGTTCGCCCTCGATGCCGCTTCCACCGCGCGGCGCCCAACGTCGTATGCGCTGCCGCGATCGCCAATCCACGGGCCGTAGCCGCCCGCACGCGACATTGCTCCCTTCGCATCTCTGCCAATTGCCATCGAGCCGGTTCCCGCAATCAGTACAACGCCGGCGCCCTGGCCAATCGCAGCTTCCAGCGCGGCCTCGGCATCCGTGATAACGCGAATGCTCGCGGCGGGCCAGATGCGAGTCACATCTTCACGAATTTTGTCGACCACTCGCGGTCGACCGGCACCCGCGAGTGCAACGCACGCGCCGCGCACTTCGAAGCGCTGCGACTGCGCGGCGTTAAGAGCTTGCATCGCAGCGTTGTCAATTGCTTGCACCGCAGCTTCGTAGCCAACGCGAAGCGGATTCGACGCACCTGCGGCTCCACGGCCGGCCACGCGCCCCGAAGAATCGAGCGCGTAACACTCCGTCTTGGTGCCGCCTCCGTCGAAACCGAGATAGCAGATCATCTTTCTCCGATGAAAATCCTAGTTCTATTTATCACGAAAATCGAGTGTAGCGCGTTGCGAGCTTGACGGCGTTTCATTTGCGCCACTATCATCGCGCGGATTTCCCGAGGCGCGATGCATCTGGCCCCACTCGATTTAGTGATACTTGCCGTTTACATGGCTGGCATCACGCTGTTCGGGATCCAGTTCCGGCGCAACCAACATTCCATTCGCGATTATTTTCTCGGCGGCAATTCCGCGCCGTGGTGGGCGCTCGCGCTTTCCATCGTCGCCACAGAAACTTCTACACTGACGATTGTGGGAACTCCCGCGCTTGCGTATGCGGGCAACGCCACATTTCTTCAACTCGTCTTCGGCTACATTGTAGGCCGCGTTGTTCTTTCCATCGTATTTGTTCCGCGATTTTTCCGAGGCCAGTTTTACACCGCCTATCAACTAATCGAAAAACGCTTCGGCACGCGAACTAAATCTGCAGCGGCGCTGATGTTTTTGATCACGCGAGTGCTCGCCGAAGGCGTGCGCATCGCCGCCGTCGCGCTCGTGGTGCATATAGCATTTGGAACGGGCCAGCGCACGTCAGTAATTGTGATTCTGCTTCTCACGCTTCTTTACACGTGGGAAGGCGGTATGAAAGCTGTAATTTGGACGGACGTGATTCAGACGATCATTTATTTCGGAGGATCGCTGATCGCATTTGCGTTGATCCTGCATCGCTTGCCGGGCGGATGGGATCAAGTGGTGAACGTCGCAGCAGCGGCGGGCGGAAAACTTCGCGTTTGGGATTTTTCTTTCAGCCTGACGAGTCCTGCGCATACCTATACGTTTTGGTCCGGCGTGATCGGCGGCACGTTTTTAACGATGGCGAGCCATGGCACCGACCAAACCATAGTCCAACGGTTGCTTGCAGCGCGGTCGCGCCGTGAAAGCCAGGCTGCGCTGTTGACGAGCGGCGGAATCGTATTTATCCAATTCGCGTTATTTCTCGTGCTCGGCGTGATGCTTTTCGCGTTCAACGGCGCGCCACAAATTGTGGCGGGCCAAAGTTACGATTCGGTGTTTCCCACTTTTATTGTGACGCAGATGCCCATCGGCTTGCGCGGCCTGGTTCTCGCCGCAATTTTCGCAGTCGCAATGTCAAATGCCAGCGGCTCGCTGAATTCGCTAGCCGCATCAAGTGTCGTGGATTTTCAAATGCTGCGCGGCAAATCGATTGACGATCCTGCGCGAACTCTGAAACTTTCGCGTTGGCTTACGCTCGCATGGGGCGCCGTGCTGCTCGTGCTCGGTACTGTGAAGTGGGGACCATTACTCGTCGCGGGGCTTTCTATCGCATCCGTGACCTTCGGTACGCTGCTCGGCGTGTTCCTGCTGGGATTTTTCAATCCTCGCGCAAATTCCACCGGCGCGCTGATCGGCATGGCCACTGGCCTGGTGGCCATGCTCTATATAACATCGCAAACGAAGCTCGTCTGGACGTGGTACGTCTTAGCGGGGACACTAGTGACCGTGATTGCCGGGTCGCTCGCGAGCTATCTCGCGGATCCGCCGTCAGCGATTTCCGTTCACCATGGCGCAGAACAAACCTAGCTTCGATCTCGTCCGCGGCCTCGGCAAGTGGGCTTCGATTGCCATCGTCGTCGGCACGATGATCGGCACAGGAATTTTTCTGAAGCCCAGCGAAATGGCCCGCGACGCCGGCTCGCTCGGCATCGTTTATGTCGCCTGGATTCTTGGCGCGGTTCTCTCTCTCTTTGGCGCGCTCGCTTACGCCGAACTCGGCGCTGCAATTCCAGACGCTGGCGGCGAGTATGCATATCTCACGCGCAGTTTCGGACCGGCAACAGGTTTCCTCTTCGGCTGGACTCATTCGATCGTGGCTCGCCCCGCGTCGGTCGCGGCGCTCGCTGCTGGATTCGCAAAGTTCAGCGCGTTTTTAATACCGGCGCTTGCGGTACCCCTGCACACATTTGACTGGAATTATAATTTCGCAGGCCACTTGCGCCATTTTCATTTTGAGTTTTCGTGGATGCAGCCGCTTGGCGTGGCGGCGCTCTTCGCGGTCACGGGTCTCAATTATCTCGGTGTGAAATTCGGCGGACGCATACAGGTTTTTCTTACGATCATCAAAGTCAGCTCGGTCGTGCTGATTATTGCCGCCGGATTTTATTTTTCGCACGGCGGCGGCACTCCTCTTCACCCATTTTTCTCGACTCCCAGCAAGGGGACCCTCGGTGCACTGCTCGCCGCGATGGGCGCCGCGCTCTGGGCTTACGATGGCTGGGAAGATCTAAATCTCGTTGGCAGCGAGGTCCAGAATCCGGAGCGGAATTTTCATCGCGCGTTGTTTTGGGGAGTCTTGTCGGTCGCGGGTCTCTACATACTTTTTAACGCGGTTTGTTTTTACGTGTTGCCGTTTGCCGGCGTCGCAGGCTCAGAAGCGGTAGCCTCCGATGTACTTGCGAAATTTGCGGGGCACCATGCCGCGCAGTGGGTAACGCTTGCGATGGTCATCTCCGCTCTCGGCTCGATGAATTCTTCGATTCTAAGTGGCGCACGAGTGGACTACGCCATGGCGCGCGATGGCCTTTTCTTCCGCGCAACCCGAAGTGTTCATCCGAAATTTCGCACTCCCGGCGGCGCGTTATTGTTCCAGGCAATCCTCGCGAGCTTGTTCGCTCTTTCAGGTACCTTCGAGGACCTGACCTCTGTTTTCATTTTTGCGGGCTGGATTTTCTACGGCTTGGCGACAATTGGACTGTTCCGCCTACGCTACCTTGAACCCGACTTGCCCCGCCCCTATCGCTGCTGGGGCTACCCCTGGGTACCCGGCCTCTTCGTCCTCGGCGCGCTAGCACTCACCGTAAATCTATGGCTAGACCGCCCTCTGCGCTGCACCATCGGCTTGGCGCTGATGTTCGTCGGCTTGATATTCTACCGGCACTGGAAACGCACCGCGGCAGTACAGTAAATCACGCCCTCCTATAACTCCTTTATTTTCAGCACTTTTTTAGTAATAGTACTAGCTAACCCCTGTAGAATCATCACTATCCACAAACAATGGGGTGGGGGTACCCGCACCGATTGCCGTCGCGCTGTAAGAGCCGCAATTTCAATGGGTTACGGGAGAGTCAGAACAGACAGCACAAACTCAGCAGTTATTGCCTGAAACCGCGTTTCGCTTCATTTCTATCCGAATTCCCGGATGAAAAAGCCGCGCGAGAATCGCAATTCCCTCAGCCAGCCGCGGCCCCGGACGCGAGAAATAACCGTTCGCATCCACCGCGAAAACTCGGTTCTCCTTCACAGCGGAAAGCGTTTCCCAATCCGCGGGCAGCTTAACTTCCTCCAAATTCTTCGCTGCCTGCTCCGCGCCAAATCCACACGGCATCACGACAATCACGTCAGGCTGCGACTCAACAACCTGATTCCAATTCACTCGAAACGAGGGCCGTCCCGCAACGCCAAGCACATCTTCGCCGCCCGCAATTTCAACCATTTCCGGAACCCAGTGTCCGCCAACATAAGGAGGGTCCAGCCATTCGAGACAGACTACTCTCGGTCTTCCAGAATTGCGGACTTCGATCTCCGCGGCGTTCGCGACCGCCGCGACTCTCTGCTTCAATTCTTCGACGAGTGATTCGGCAACGTGAATAGAATTTGTGGCTGCGCCTACTGTCAGAATATCTTTCCACACATCGCCGATCGAATGCGGATTCAACGAGATTATTTGCGGCATTCGCGGCAACGAATTCAATGCCGCCGCGAGATCATCCGGCGAAGCCGCGCAGACATGGCACAAATCTTGAGTGACGATTAAATCAGGATCAATCTCGCGAAGCGCTTCCGCGTCTACAGCGTAAATACTTTCACCGCGCGCGGTGAATTCTCGAACCAGCCGATCGATTTCCGCGGGATCGGTTGTGTGCGGCAATCGCGAGTTCACCACCACGCGCTTCTTGCGAACTTCTGGCGGGAAATCACATTCATGGGTAACTCCGCAGACCGAATCGCCCACGCCAAGCGCGTATAAAATTTCAGTGGATGACGGCAGCAATGAGCAGATGCGCATGTGAAATTCTATTGGGCTGGATTCTCAGTGATAGATCAAATACTTCGCGCGCATCGCGAGAAACGCTTCTAGCTCCGGATCAACATCTCCCATCACACGCGTGGGCGCGTCGCCATTCTTCAATCGCGCGATTGCTGCAGAATTCCCCAGTAGCGGCAAAATTCCGTCGATTTTGAAATGATCGGGATAGAGTTTTGCGAGCGCCGCGGCAATTTCAAACCCCATTAGCATCGAGTTCAGCGTCGCGCGATCTGTGATCACCAGTCCCGCGCCCCCGCATATCTCGCCGTGATGTAATTCTGAAGCCGGCGTGAAGTGAATCGGCACGAAGCGAACTCCGGGAACAAATCGCCGGTTCATGTAGTCAACAAACTCCGTCGAAGAAATCCACGGCGCGCCGAATTCCTCAAATGGAGATTCGGTTCCGCGACCGACGGAAATTCCGGCTGCTTGCAGAATCTCAATCCCGGGATAAAGCAGCGCGGCGTTTAACGAGCGCAAATTTGGCGACGGCGCAATCCAGGGAAGTCCCGTCTGTTCGTAGAATTGTGAGCGCCGCCAGTTCTGCATTTGAATCACGTGAAGTTCGCAGCCAATTTTATTTTCGGCGTTGAACATCTGCGCCATTTCGCCGAGCGTCATTCCGATTCGCACCGGCATTGGGAAATATCCCACGAAATTTGTTTTGTCGCGATCGAGCATCGGACCTTCGATCGCGTCACCACCCATCGGATCGGGCCGATCCAAAACATAAAATGGAATGTGATGTTTCGCTGCTGCCTCCATCGCATATCCCATCGTGGTGATGTAAGTGTAAAAACGCACACCCGCATCTTGAATGTCGAAAACGAGCGCGTCGATCCCCTTCAGCATTTCGTCAGTTGGGCGCCGAGTGTCTCCGTACAGGCTGTAGACCGGCGATCCCGTTGCCGCATCTGTGCTCGATGAAACGTTTTCGTCCATCACTCCGCGAATTCCGTGCTCCGGCCCAAACAGCGCGACGAGTTTCACTCCCGGCGCGCGTTCGAGCAGGTCAATCGTCGCGGATCCTTTTCGATCCGCACCCGTGTGATTTGTGATCAACCCGATGTGTTTTCCCGCCAGCGGCGCAAAATTCTCTGCTTCAAGTACATCGATTCCCGTGAGTGTCTCCCCCGGTGCGGATGTGCCGTCGAGCGAGTACGGTCGCGCAGCGCCGCCAACGCTTCGCTCGATTTTCGAAGTTGATGCAGACGCCTCTCCAAGATTCAGCCCGCGCGCGACAATCGTCGCGACTTTCGCGCGCAGCGGAGAAAGAGTCGGGTGCATGTAAGGATGCACGCTGTTCGTCAGAAGAATGATGTAGGTCCGGCTCACCGGATCGAGCCACACCGAAGTGCCCGTAAATCCTGTGTGTCCAAATGTGTTGACCGAAAATAATTCTCCGCGCGGCGATGAATACGCCGAATCAATATCCCAGCCGAGCCCACGCTGGGACGGAACCCACGGCGGCTGTTGCGGCGTGATCATTTTGTGTACCGTCGCCGCGGTGAAAATCTTTTTGCCGTTCGCGGCAGCGCCCTCCGCGAGAATCATGCGGCAATAGATTGCGAGATCATCCGCCGTGGAAAAAAGTCCTGCGTGGCCCGCCACGCCACCCATCTGCCGTCGCGCGCGGGTCGTGTACAACTCCGCGCAGCACATGGCCGCGCCCCGATCCGGCCTTCGCACCTTCCGGCAAATCGATTTCTTCTGTCGGCGCGATTCTCGGGATCCAATCCGCAGGCGGAAGAAATCGCGTGTGCGTCATTCCCAGCGGAGCGAAAATTTCGCGCGCTGCATATTCATTCAGCGGCAGCCCGCTAACGCGCCGGACGATCTCGCCGAGCAAAATAAAGCTGCTGTCGCTGTACAAAAAACGTGAGCCCGGTGGAGAAGTGAGAGGTTCCGCATAAATTTCACCCAGCAGCGGCTCCACTCCGGACCAGCCCTTGGGAATCTTGCTGTCATTTGGATCCGGCGCGAAACCGGCAGTGTGCGTCATCAAATGCCGGATCGTAATTTGGTTTTTGTCGGCGGTGGCGCCGACTGTCCCAAGCTCGGGGATGTAGCGTACCGCGTCGTCATTCAATCGAATCTTTCCTGCTTCGAAGAGTTTCATCACCGAAGCAGTGGTCGCGAAAATCTTAGTGAGCGACGCGAGATCAAAAATCGTATCCACCGTCATCGGTTCGCGCGACGGAAGAATCGCGCGCGAACCATACGCCTTGCGCCACAAAATTTGATCGCGCTGGCCGACGAGCAGCACCGCGCCGGGAATTTCATCGTGCGCGATCGACGCATTAATAGCGCCGTCCAAATCCGCCAGACGAGCATCGTTCGTCCCGCGCGTGCCGTCCGAATGCGTATCCGAACGACGAGCCTGACCCAGCGTCGCCGCTGGCGGCCGTATCGCTCGCGTACTTTGTGCGTTCGCGTTTTGCACCACGCTGCCCGTCGGCGTCAGCAGCATCGCCCAAAGCACCGCCCAGCTTGCGGCGCATCGCGCATACGCGATCATATTCTTGCGAAACATTTGTCTCCTAAACCGGCACATGAAATTTTCCCGTGTTTACAGCTGGTACTCACGCACTTCGCTGCTTCGTTGTGAGCGCACAACCCGTGTGCTATATACAGTCGCAGCATGCATGCGTCAACTTTCGCCGTCATCTCGAGTTATGGAGTTTAGTCGACGACTCCTGCTAATCGCGACTTTCCTTCTGATGGCTCGTTCCGTTCAACCCGGCACACTCCAGCAAGCGAATCAGAAACCGCTGTCCGTGCCCGCTCATAGTTCTACACCCGTACACGCATCAACAAATGAAAAATGGGTTGCGGAAACGCTCGCGAAAATGTCGCTCGATGAAAAACTCGGGCAGATGCTCGTCGTTTACTATTTCGGCGCGCTTACTTCCACCGCGAGCCCCGAGTATCGCGAATTAATTCGCGCCGTCGAGCAGCAACACGTCGGCGGTTTCGTAATCCAAACGCATCCTTCGCCGCTGGGCATCGAGCGCAGCCAGGCATATCCCACCGCGGCGCTGGCGAATCAGCTGCAATCGCTCGCAAAAATTCCGTTGATCGTCGCCGCAGATTTCGAACGCGGCACCGCGATGCGCCTCGACGAAGGCACGTCGTTTCCGCAGGCGATGGCAGTAGGCGCGACAGGTAATCCAGCGGACGCTTACACGATGGGCCGCATCACCGCGATCGAAGCGCGCGCCGCGGGCGTGCAATGGATTTTCGCGCCGGTATCAGATGTGAATAGTAATCCCGCGAATCCAATCATCAACACGCGTTCCTTCGGAGAAGATCCGCACCATGTCGCGGAATTCGTGGAGGCATTCGTTCGCGGAGTGGAAGAAAATGGCGGCCTCGCCTGCGCCAAGCATTTCCCCGGACACGGCGACACCAGCACCGATTCGCATCTCGATTTGCCAACGCTCACCGCCAATCGCGCGCGCCTCGAAAGCGTCGAGCTGGTTCCATTCAAAGCTGCCATCGCTGCGGGCGTTGGCTCCGTAATGACGGGCCATCTCGCCGTTCCGTCGATCGAAGCCGATCCGAATTTGCCCGCCACTCTTTCGCCGCACATCACAACCGACTTGCTCCGCAAAGAACTTGGATTTCGCGGAGTCGTCGTCACCGACGCAATGGACATGGCGGGTGTCGCCGCGCGCTACTCTCCCGGCGAAGCAGCCGTTCGCTCCATCGCCGCCGGTACCGATGTGCTCCTGATTCCACCGTCCTCAGATGCCGCGCTAGCCGCTCTGCGCGAAGCTGTCGACACGGGCCGTATCTCTCACGCGCGCGTGGATGAAGCCGTCACGCATATTCTTCGCGCGAAAGCACAGCTCGGCCTCGATCAGCATCGCCTCGTCGATCTCAACGCGCTCAATAAAGTTTTCGCGCAACCTGAATTCGATCACGCTGCCGCTGATATTGCGAACCGCGGTATCACTCTTCTCCGCGACACGCAGCATCTGGTCCCACTCGACGCAACAAAGCCCTCGCGCGTTTTGCTCGTCGCGATTTCCGGCGATGCCGACGCCTATCCCGGCGCCCGATCTCGAACGCGAAATTCGCTCGCACGCCGATTCCCTTTCTGTAATTCGCGTGGACACGCGCTTCGAACCAGCCGCATCGGTCCAGTTACCTAAACCCGATAGCTACGATGTCGCGATCGCCGCGCTTTTTGTCCGCGTGGCAGATCGCAAAGGCAGCGTCGGCCTTCCTGACGATCGAATCCGCGCTACTCGGCAAACTAATTAGCAACGGCAAGCCAGTGATCGTCGCAAGTTTCGGCAGCCCCTATCTCGTGGAACGGTTCCCCGCCGCGCAGACCTGGCTCGCCGCGTTCAGCACAGTCGATGTCGCGCAATCCGCGATGGGCCGCGCTCTCTTCGGCGAAACGCCCATCGGCGGCCACTTGCCGGTGAGCATTCCCGGAGCAAATCCGCCGCTGCGCATCGGCGATGGGATGAAATCCCCTGCGAATCCGATGACATTGGTCAACGCACCCGCAGCGCGCGACGCGCAACTCTCCGCCGCATACGCACTCCTACAAAAAGCAGTCTCCGATCACGCGTTTCCCGGCGGAGTTCTCGCGGTCGGCGTCGACAATCGAAGTTTCATTTCACGCGTTCGGTCATCTCACCTACGAACCGAATTCTCCCGCGGTCACCCCCACAACGATTTACGATTTGGCTTCGCTCACAAAGCCAGTCGTCACCGCAACCCTCGCCGCGCAAGAAGTGGAAGCTGGCAGACTAAAACTCGACGCGCCGATCAGCGTTTTTCTTCCCGAATGGAATAGCGGCCCCGATCCCGCCGCGCGATCCAAGGTCACGATCCAGCACCTGCTCACGCACACCAGCGGCCTGCCATCTCATGTGGATTATTTCAATTCCGCGAAATCAAAGCGCGAAATTATTTCGCGTATTCTTCACGAACCACTCGTCTACGCGCCCGGCGCGAAATCCGAATACTCCGATCTCGATTTCATCTTGCTCGGCGAAATCATCGAGCGCCTCACGGGCCGCTCGCTCGACGATCTAGCGGCCGATCAAATCTTCAAGCCGCTAGCCATGCGCGATTCACAATTCAATCCGCCGGAAAAATCACGCGCGCGCATCGCTCCCACAGAATACGATCCGACATTTCGCGATCGCCTGTTGCAAGGCGAAGTGCACGACGACAACGCGCGCGCCATGGGCGGCATCGCAGGCCATGCGGGCCTCTTCTCGACCGGATCCGATCTCGCGGCCTTCGCGCAAATGATTCTTAACGGCGGCATCTACGCCCACCATCGCCTGCTGCGCCGCGCCACAATCGATCAATTCACGTCGCCCCAGCCACTCTCCGGCAACACGCGCACACTTGGCTGGGTGGTTCCCACGGAGAATTCTTCCAGCGGACATTATTTCTCTCCGCACAGTTTCGGCCACACCGGATTCACCGGCACATCGCTGTGGATCGATCCCGAAAAACATCTCTTCATAATTCTGCTAACGAATCGCGTACACCCATCGCGCGACAACGAAAAGCTCGCGCAGCTTCGGCCCGCGCTCCACGATGCAATTGTGCAAGCACTCGGCCTCTCATCGACGCAAACCCCGCGCCAGCAAAAGTAATCGCAGCGCTTACGCACTCCGTACTTTCCTCCCCCACGCTTGTTGGCGATTACGCCGCTTCGCGACAGCCTCCATCGCGCGCCACGTTATAATTTTTCAGTGACCTCTCCGCGAACTCAGGCTCGCGCCACAGAAGCGCGCAACCCGCGCACAAGCGGACTCGACACGCTCGCAACGCGCGACATTCTCCGCGCCATCAATCGCGAAGATTCCACCATCGCCGCCGCCGTCGCGAAACAAATCCCCGCGATCGCGCAAGCCGCTGACGCAATGGTTCGCGCACTCGCATCCAATGGCCGCGTTTTCTACGTAGGCGCAGGCACCAGCGGACGCCTGGCAACTCTCGACGCTGCCGAAATTCCTCCCACGTTCGGCGTCCCCGCCAGCAAAGTTCAAGCCATCATCGCCGGAGGACACCGCGCTCTCACTCACGCCGCCGAAGGCGCGGAAGACTCCGCGAAAAAGGGCGCGCGCGATCTTTCCAAGAAGCGCATCACCTCGCGCGACGCTGTCATCGGCATCGCCGCATCCGGCGGAACTCCCTACGTCCTTGGAGCCCTCAAACACGCCCGCCGCGCCGGCGCCGTAACCATCGGAATTACATCTAATCCAAACGCAGCAATCTCGCGCGCAGTAGACATCCTGGTCGCTCCGGCCACCGGCCCCGAAGCGCTTGCGGGTTCCACGCGAATGAAAGCGTGGCACCGCTCAAAAGTTGGTACTCAACATGCTCTCTACTGCTGCGATGGTTCGCCTCGGCCGCGTCTACGACAACTGGATGATCGGCGTCGCCCTTACAAACGCCAAGCTGCGCCGCCGCGGAGTTCGAATTCTTGAGGAAGCCGCCGGTGTCCCCGTGTCAGAAGCGGCACGCGCGTTGCGTCTTGCCAGACACGATCCCCGCGTTGCCCTCATTATGCTGAAGTCGCGAGTAGGTGCATCAGCGGCGCGCGAAAAATTACGAAACGCAGGCGACAACCTGCGCGAAGCTCTCGGCGAAGCAAGTAAAACGCAGCGCGCAAGAGCGCTCAGTGCGCATCGGAGAAAACGCTAAGTAAATGGATCGCTTTCACATCCACGGAGGCCGCCGGCTCGAAGGCATCGTCCGCATCAGCGGCGCGAAAAACGCCGCGCTGCCCGCGATGGCCGCCACTCTGCTCACCGATGAAAAGGTCCATCTTCACAATATCCCGCGCGTGCGCGACATCATCACCATGGCGCAATTGCTCGCGCACATGAACGCCAAAGTTTCCACCACCGAATTTCCGCCCACCGATTTTGTGATTCAGGCCGCAAGCATCAACGAAGCCGAAGCGCCGTACGAACTCGTAAAAACGATGCGCGCCTCGATTCTCACGCTCGGCCCAGTTGTCGGGCGTCTCGGCCGCGCGCGCGTCTCACTTCCGGGCGGATGCGCGATCGGCGCGCGCCCCGTCGATCTGCACCTCAAAGCGCTGGAACAAATGGGCGTGGAAATTTCTACCGAAAGCGGCTACGTGGCCGCCACCGTGCCAAATGGCGGACGTTTGCGCGGCGCCCCCGTTCATTTCGAAAAAATTACTGTCACCGGCACCGAAAATATCATGATGGCCGCTGCACTCGCCGATGGCGAAACAGTTCTCACCAACGCCGCGCTCGAACCCGAAATCGTCGATCTCGCGGATTTGCTGCGCGCGATGGGCGCAAATATTTCAGGCGACGGCACAGACACCATCCGTATCACCGGCGTGCCCAAACTTCACGGAGCAACTCACACCGTAATTCCCGATCGCATCGAAGCAGGCACATTTCTCATCGCGGGCGCAATCACCGGCGGCGACCTCGAGCTGATCGGCTGTAATCCCGGGCATCTCGATGCGATCATCAACAAGCTGAGAGAGACGGGAGTGGAGATCACTTCCACTGTGCCGCAGGGCTTGCGGGTTCGAGTTCACGGTGAATTGAAAAGCGCTGACGTTATCACCACCGAGTATCCCGGCTTCGCCACCGACATGCAGGCGCAATACATGGCACTGGCCACGCAAGCGCACGGAACTTCGGTGATCACCGAAACAATTTTCGAGAATCGCTTCATGCACGCATCCGAAATGCTGCGCATGGGCGCCAACATCGAAAGCGACGGCCGCCGCGCCGCGGTGCACGGCCCCTCTAAACTGCAGGGCACCACGGTCATCGCATCCGACCTTCGCGCCAGCGCCTCCCTCGTTCTCGCGGCGCTCGTCGCCAGCGGCGAAACCATAATCGACCGCGTGTACCACATCGATCGCGGCTATGAACAAATCGTCGAGAAACTTTCCGCCGTCGGGGCTTCCATCCAGCGCGCTCGCTAATCGCCCAAAATTTCGGCGGGCACAAAAAAAACGGCCCGGGAATTTTCATCCCCGGGCCGCAAAATCCTAAAGCGAATTGCGATTTACTCGTGTTCGCCGCCGCCAGCTGGTTCTGTTTCCACCGCCGCCGGAGCCGGAGCCGCACCGCCATCGCCGCCGCCCGCCTGTTTCTGCTTTTCGCGAGCTTCGCGCAGCAACGCCTTCCGCGACAGCCGGATCTTGTTGCCTTCGATTGCGAGCACCTTCACCAGCACTTGATCGCCAAGTTTCAGCTCATCGCGCACGTCGCGGATTCGCTGCTCGGAAATTTCGCTGATGTGCAGCAAGCCGTCTGTGCCGGGGAAAATTTCGACGAACGCGCCGAAATCCGCCAGCCGCACGACTTTGCCCAGATATGTCTTGCCGATTTCCGCCGTCGCCGTGGCGTCGCGAATCATCTGCAACGCTGCGTCCGCCGAGCTGCCGGTTGACGCGAACACGTGTACGGTTCCGTCGTCCATCACGTCAATCTTCACGCCTGTCGCTTCGATGATCGCGCGGATCTTCTTTCCGCCCGGTCCGATCAGGTCGCGAATCTTGTCCGTCGGGATCGACAGGATGAAGAGCCGCGGCGCATATTGCGACATCTGCGTGCGGGAAATCGTGAGCGTCTCGTCCATGATGTCGAGGATGTGCATGCGAGCCTGTCTCGCCTGCTCCAGCGCCCGCCGCATCAATGGAATGCTCACGCCGCCGACCTTGATATCCATCTGCAGCGCGGTGATTCCAGTTCGCGTTCCGGCAACTTTGAAATCCATGTCGCCGTAATGATCTTCCGCGCCCGCGATATCGGTGAGCACGGCTGCGTTGTCGCCCTCAACCACCAGGCCCATCGCAATGCCCGCGCACGCCGAGCGAAGCGGAATGCCCGCATCCATCATCGCCAGCGAACTGCCGCACACTGTCGCCATCGATGAAGATCCGTTCGATTCCATAATGTCTGACACCAATCGCATCGCGTAAGGGAATTCCGCTTCCGGCGGCAACAGATTCGCCAGCGCTTTTTCCGCCAACGCTCCGTGACCGATTTCGCGGCGTCCCGGACCGCGCAGGAATTTCACTTCGCCCACCGAGAATGGCGGGAAGTTGTAATGCAGCATGAATCGCTTGAACGCTTCGCCGCCGAAAAGCACGTCGAGCCGCTGCATATCTTCCTTCGTTCCCAAAGTTGCGGTAGCGAGAGCTTGCGTCTCTCCGCGTGTAAACAACGCGGACCCGTGTACGCGCGGCAGAATTCCAACTTCGCAGGTTATCTTGCGAACCTGGTCAAACGCGCGTCCATCGGGGCGGCGATGCCGCACAAGAATATCTTCGCGGAAATATTTCTCGCGCAGGCGCTCGAACGCGCGTCCCGCAAGAATGCGAATTTCTTCGTTCTCTTCCGGAAAAGTGTCCATCATCCGCGTGCGGACGTCTTTGATCCGGTGATAGCTTTCTTTCTTCGGGTACTTCGCGGTGTCCAAAGCGTCGTGCAGTTCGGGGCCGAATTTCTGCTCGATCTCCGCGGCCAGCTTGTCGTCAAACAACAGCGGCGCCACTTCCACCTTATTCGGCTTGATTTGCGCGTGAAGCTGACGGATTCCGGCGATGATCTTCTTTACGTTTTCGTGGCCAAACGCGAGAGCATCAGCGACTTTGTCTTCGCTTACTTCCAGCGCGCCCGCTTCCACCATTACGATCGCTTCTTCGCTGCCCGCGACCACGATGTTCATCTTGCTGGCCTTCTGATCCACCACGGTTGGGTTGATCACAAACTGATCGTCGATCAATCCAACGCGCACCGCAGCGATTGGCGTTGTGAACGGCAAATCCGAACAGAACGCCGCCGCCGATGCTGCCGTCACTGCCAGCACGTCGGAATCGTTTTCATCCATCGAGAGCACAAAGCCTACGATTTGCGTTTCGTTCCGCCAGGCTTCGGGGAACAGCGGCCTCATCGGCCGGTCAATCAATCTCGAAACAAGAATTTCGCGCTCTGAAGGCCTTCCTTCACGTTTGAAAAATCCGCCGGGAATTTTTCCGGCCGAATATGTGTATTCGCGATAGTCCACAGTGAGCGGCAGAAAATCTCTGTCATTTGCGCGGGTGTCCATGCACGCGGTGCAAAGCACCACGCAATCCGCGTACGTTGCTACTACTGCTCCGTTTGCCTGCCTTGCGATTTTTCCGCTTTCCAAAATTAACGTTCGCCCGCCGAGTTCAATCTCCACGCGATAGGGCGCTGGCTTTTGCTGCGACATGCTGTTTTCCTTTTGCGCGTTCTCCGCGCAGCCTCATTGGCTGCCGGAGCGTTTCACGCGCCACCTATTTTTAGATTTATATTCTCGAAGAGAGGAACATCAGCTGCCGGCCGAGCGCAATCGGCTATAAAAAAACGACCGGACGGAATTTCCGCGCGGCCGCAGATACTACAAGCAATAATTCCGTGTTGCCAATGTCCTCTGCGGCCCCAAAGGCCGGGAGTGATACCTCAGCTACGGAATGAAATGCAGGGGAGTTCTCTGAATTATTTGCGCAAACTAAGCCGGTCAACAATCTCGCGGTACCGATCCGGGTCACGGCGGTTCAAGTAATCCAGCAGCCGGCGTCGCTTGTTCACCATCATGATGAGCCCGCGCCGCGATGCATGGTCCTTCAGATGAGACTTGAGATGCGATGTCAGGTAGCTGATCCGTTCGCTCAGAAGTGCAATCTGCACCTCGGGCGAACCCGTATCTTTGGTGTGCTGGCGGTAAGTTTCGATCAACCCCAACTTTACGTCTCCCAAGCCACTCTCTCCGTCGCGCCCTGTTTCAGCGCTGATTTCGTCTTCTCTTCGACCTAGGGAGACTAACACAAGCAATTCGTAGCGTAAAGTCTTTATGGTATGCGGCGGGAATGTTTTGTAGGTGCAGGGCTTGTCCCTGGCGCCCCTGGGACAAATTAACCCTTGCTTCCCCCAACCAAAGCCAGGAACTCATCCCGCGTCTCCTTCTTATCGCGAAATGCTCCGAGCATCGCGCTGGTTACTGCTTTCGAATTCTGCTTTTCCACGCCGCGCATCACCATGCACAAGTGCCGCGCTTCGATGATCACTCCCACTCCCTGCGGATCCAATTTTTCCTGAATCGCCGCCGCTATTTGGCTTGTGAGCCGCTCCTGAATTTGCAAACGCCGCGCGAACATATTCACCAGACGCGGAATTTTCGATAGACCCACCACTTTTTTATTTGGAATGTACGCTACATGGCACTTTCCAAAAAACGGCAGCAAGTGATGCTCGCACAAACTGAATACTTCGATGTCTTTCACCACCACCATCGCGTCGTAACACACCTTGAACATCGCGCCGTTCAGCAATTTCTCGGGGTCCTGTGCGTATCCGCTCGTCAAAAACCGAATCGCCTTTTCATACCTCTCCGGCGTTCTCCGCAATCCGTCGCGAGAACCATCCTCGCCGATCAATTCAATAATTCGCCGCATGTGCGACGCAATCGTGTCGGTGCCGGCGGCCGAAGCAGGCAGCGCCAATTCGCCGTGTACCGCATCAAGCTCAATCGTCTCGCCAGTCTTCAATCCATCTTGGCTCATCTCAATTCGCTCCTCTTTGCCGCGCTACTCACTATATTCAAAACTATTTTTGCTGGTCTCTTCGATGCGAACTTTCTCCAGTTTCGCTTTCGGAAAATCTCTCAATCGCCGATAAATCTCGATGCACAAATTCTCCGTCGTCGGCACCTGCGTCCGAAAAATCGCCACCTCTTCGTTGAGGCTGCGGTGATCGAACTCGTTGAGCACTCGCTCCTGCACAAACGCATCCAGATCCGCCAGATTCGCGATCATTCCTGTCGCAGGATCAATCGGCCCGCCAAGCGTAACTTCCACAAGGTAATTATGCCCGTGCCCAAACGGATTCGCGCATTTTCCAAACACGCGCTGATTTTCCGCCTCGCTCATTTTGTCGCTGTGCAACCGGTGCGACGCCGAAAACGAGTATCTCCTTGAAAGAGTCACCTTCACGCCGCACGCTCCGCGACGCAATCCGCGAACAATTCCGGAGCCTCATACAATCGCACGCGTTGTAAATGTCCCGATGAAATTTTCGGCTCCAACAAATTCCAGATCACCACAGCAATGTTTTCGCAGGTTGGAATCATCCCAGCCAGTTCCGCCACTTCGTAATTCAAAAATCGATGATCCATCCGCCGCATCACTTCCCGCTCCAGCAATTCCTTCAGCTCGGTCAAATCCAAAACCATTCCGGTTACTGGATCAGGTTCGCCCGCGATCGTCACTTCCAAAATGTAATTGTGTCCGTGTCCGTGCGGATTATTACACTTTCCAAAAACCCGCCGGTTCTCCTCCGCCGAAAACTCCGCATTGTGATAAAGATGCGAAGCCGCAAATTCAATCTTCCGAGTCAACGAAACCAATCAAGCCTCCGCTAATCTCTCCCCAACATTCCATCCGAGATGCCAAAGCACGATAAATTCTCCGTGTTCTCTGTGTCTCTGTGGTGAAAGCCGTTGCAGTTGCTCGTAGCTTTATCGCCCCACTCGATACTCTCTCCCCTTCCACTCCACTTTCCCCTTCGCATACTTCCGCGCCGAAGCCCACAACGCCGCGCAATAAAGTATCACCGCTGGAATATAGTATTTGATGCCGCCCAGCGGAAATTGACTCGTCTTCAGCATCCTTCCGTAAGCCACATGACGCCCCAACAGCAGCACCAGCCCCACCGCCGGAAACATCCATCCCAGCGGAGCCGCGATCAGCAACAACCCGGGCACCCACGGCAGCGTCGTCAAAATTTCTCGCCACACATCTCCATCGCGGCGGCGCATCAGCGGATACAAATTTTTCACCCACCCTTCCCACATCGCGCCAAACGTCCGGTACATCCGCACCCGCGCCACGTCCGGCCCCGGCGCAAAATATATTTTGTGTCCGCGCTCTTTCACCAGCCGCGCGAACGCTACATCTTCCAGCACTTCCCCCGACACCGCACGATGCCCTCCCACAGCGTCATAAGCATCGCGACGCACCATCAAGTATTGCCCGTTCGCCGCCGCAGCCGGCGAATTCACATCATTTATCTGCGCGTATCGATATTTCTGCCCGAGCCGCACAAACACAAACGGAATTAGCGCCCGCTCCCACCAAGTCCGCATCTCCTGCGCCGGCGAATAAGACACCATCGCTGCGCCAGTCCGCGAAGCATCACTCAACGCCTTCGCCGCAGATCCCGCAAGATGCACCGCATCGGCATCCGTGAATAAAAACCATTCGCCGCGCGCAGCCTGCGCCCCCAACCACGCCGCGTGATTCTTCCCAACCCATCCGTCCGGCAATTCACCAGCCTCAATCACTCGCAACTTCGGCATGCGCCCAGAACTAGTAAGCGTCGCCAGCACGCTGGCCGTCCCATCGCTCGACTGATCGTTCACCACAATTATTTCGCCGACCTCCGGCTGCGCTGCCAGCGACTCCACCGCCCGCGCGATGTTCTCCTCTTCATTCCGCGCAGGCACAATCGCAGAAATAATCACGCCGTTTTGTGGTGGGTTCTCCAATTTATCGCTGATTTATCTCGGTGCGCCGATCGCGCGATCGGCGTGTTTCAGTTACTCGCAGCGCCACCCCGCTCGTCCTTTGCTATTATATTCGTATCGTGACGCTCCTCTCCAGCCGCATCGCCTCCGCAGCCGTCCTGTCGCTGCCGCCACGATTGTCGTAATCTTCGCGTCGCCGTCCTATCGTCAAGGCGAGCCATCCATCGCAGGTACTCGCGCATTCGATTTCCCAATGCAGCTCGACGGCCGCCCAGAGCATCTCTCCGATTTCCGCGGCAAAGTTGTCGTCCTGAATTTCTGGGCGTCCTGGTGCCCGCCCTGTATCGCAGAAATCGGTTCCCTCAATTCACTCCAGACTCGCATCCAGCCGCGCGGCGCAACCATTCTGGGTGTTAGCATCGACGAAGATTCCGACGCCTATGAGAAATTCCTGCTCAAATATAAGGTGGACTTCCCTACGTTTCGTGATCCAACCGCAGCGATCGCCACCACCTACGGCACAAAGCTCTGGCCCGAAACCTACATCATCGGCACCGACGGACGCATCGCCCGGAAAATCGTGGGTCAGCAGGACTGGGCCAGCGACGAGCTCGTCAATTACATCCTCTCACTTACGCCATCCACACCCGCATCAACCGCCGCTACCCGCTAAGTAACCTACGCTGCAAATAACCTGTAATTAGTATTTCTCGTTAAGTTTCCCTTCACCTTCGTAATGTATGCTACCGTACAGAAGCCAAGCGATTCCCAGGTTCTGTTTGGTTCGCTGGCGCCCTTCTGCGTTCCGCCGATCTCTGCTGGCGAAGTTGCACTCGAGATCAGCTCTTCTCAGTCCTGCGCCAATTTAGCCGTCTCAACGATCGAGAGGATCGCATGAGAATATTGCTGTACAACCCTGACAACGGCGTCACGCGCAATTTCATGCCGCATCTCTGGATGTTCCTCCTCCAGTCGCTCACTCCAGTCGGCCACGAAGTTCTCCTGATCGATGGCAACGCGCAACCCATGGACGAAGCCGCCATCGCACGCTATGTGAAGGAAGAAAATATTGGACTCGTGGGCATCGGCGCGATGACGCGCATGATCGCGAAAGCCTATCGCATGGCAGACGCAATTCGCGCCGCCGGCGTACCCGTAGTGATGGGCGGACCTCACGTCACAGAGATGGCCGATGAAGCTCTCGGCCGCGATGGCGGCCCGCGTCACGCCGACGCCGTCGCGCTAGGCGAAGCCGATCAAACTTGGCCCGTCATCGTTGAAGATGCGGTCCGCGGAAAACTCAAAGACATCTACGCCCCCGTCGACGCCTTTGGTCAGGAAAGCAAACCATCTCTCCAACAATATCCGCAAATTCCGTGGAACACGATCAATCTCGACCAATTCAATCTCGTGCCGAAAATGATGCAGTCGACGCTCAACAAAGTCGGCGCAGGCTGGGGCACGTTTCGCATGATCCCAGTCGAGTCGGGCCGCGGCTGCCCCTACGGCTGCGAATTTTGCACCGTCACCGGATTCTTCGGCGATTCCATTCGCTTCCGCACCAACGAAAGCGTCGTCAACGAACTCCTCATGCTCAAAGCGCGCGCCACGAAAGAGCGCGGCCAGATCGCCATCTTCTTCATCGACGACAATTTCGCCATCAACATCAAGCGCACGAAATCTCTGCTCCGCGACATCATCGCCGCAGGCGCGCAACTCAACTGGGTCGCACAAATCAGCGCCAACCTATTGCGCGACGAAGAACTCGTCGACCTCATCGCTGCTTCCGGCGGCAAATGGGTCTTCATCGGCATGGAGTCCATCGATCCCGCCAATCTCGCCAGCGTCAACAAAGGCTTCAACAAGCCCGGCGAATATGCGGCCGTGCTTCAGCGCCTCGCCGATCGCAACGTCTACGCCATCACATCCTTTATTTTCGGAATGGATAACGACACGCCGGGCGTGGCCGAGCGCACGCTGAAAGAAATCCGCACCTGGCCCCCAGGCTTGCCCATTTTCGGTTTGCTCACTCCGCTGCCCGCGACGCCGCTCTACAAGCGCCTCGAAGAAGCAGGCCGCCTCACGCGTCCAAAACATTGGCAGGAATTTATTCCGTTCGCGATGGCCCACACGCCTCTAAAGATGACCATCGAAGAAGCGCACGCCGAAGTAAAAGCTGGATGGAACGCCAGCTACAGCCCTGAAGCAATCGCGAAAGCCGTGGATTCCATCGCCAACAAACCAGTCGGCTTCCGCATCAACATTTTCCTATCCCGCATCTGTTTCCGCGGAATCTACTTCCCGCAAATGGGTATCGCCGCGTGGCTGAAATTGCTGTCGCAGCATCGCCGCACAATTTACAGCCTCACTCGCGAAGCAATCACCGAATGGCGTCGCCACTCCAAGAACGCAGCTGCGCCTCCAGGAGCGGCGCTTCCTGTTCCGCACGAAGCGCCCATGTCTGCACTTAGCGCGGCACACGTCTCCGACGCCGCCGCGCCCGCAGCGCCGCTGCAATAGCGCCGCGTGTAGTCCAAACGCGTTTCACCGCGCCCTCTGCGCCTCTGCAGTGCGCCCTATTTTCGCCTAGTACTTCCCCAGTACCCGGGTTCCAGAACTTTGCGCATAGTAGTTTGTTACCTCCGTCTCATTCCCCAAAAACACTCCTCAGGAGCATCCTTCCTTCAGCACGAACAAGAATCACCACAAAGGAGATACCAACCATGGCCTTCCTCTACATTCAAATGTTCTTCGGCGCAGCAGCCCTGGCAGTCGTCGGCCTCAAAGCCCGCCTAAGCGGCAGCGACGGCTGGTAGAAGCCGCGTTTTTGAATTAACTGGCTTATTTTCAGTAACTTACACTGCGGCATCTCAACTTGCCACCCCTACCCATTGTTTTTGGATAGTGTTGATTCTAATAGACTTATCTAGTACTATTACTAAAAAGTCGTTGAAAACAAACCACTTAACCCCATTTTCGGGGTGTAATTTCGCCTGATTTTCAGCGAGTACTAAAACTACCTCTTCACTGTAGGGACGTGCTCGTGTCCACCGACGTGAGCCTTCCCGCCACGGAAGAATTCCAGTATGTCGCGGGCCCACTCGACCTTCTCCGCCGTCGAGACAAACGCGCAACCCGTCGTCCCGATGATCCCCGTAATCGCCTCCGAAGCGATTCGAATTTCGCCCGCCGTTCCGCCGACTGTATGTTGCAGCAGCCAAAACAGAATCGCCATGAGGTACGGCCCGAACACCACCATGACGGCGAAATACCACAACTTGCCGGGGCCTTTTTTCCGCAGCGCCACAATCATCAGGGTGACGTAGCCAAACAAAAAGAAAACGCCCAGCGTGAAGTCCAACCGGCTGCGCTCCCACCGATCTTTCAGAACGTGGTGCATCGCGTCGGGCAGGTGCGGCAGCGTCACCACCGCCAGAATCGGAATTTTCACGTATGGCAGCGACAACACGCCGGTCCACCAGTGCTGCTCCGTATCGCTCGTGTCCGACCATTCGCAAGCCACTCGCGCAGCGCCGGTCACGCTCGCGCACGCCGGCGGAACGACCACCGGCTCCTCGGATTTCAGCGTGCAGAAAAACAGAAAATGGTAATCGCACGCGCTGTAGCGGTCCAAAATTTCCGATGGCATCGCAAACATGTCGATCGACTCGATGCTCTCGACCTTTGTTTTCTTAACCGCTTCCCCCAACGTCAGCACCGACGAAACCACGAAAACTGCGCCCGTCACGATGGCCGTAATCCAGAAGCGCACCTTCTTGAAGGTCACCGCGTTACCAGAAAACTCTTCTCCCGGCCCCTGAGACTGTTCGCTCATCGCCGCTCCTCATGAATCGTGAAACGTGGGACTCCCCGCGCCGCCGCAACCGCCGCGCGGAGGCACCCTATCACGATCCGCGAATTTTTTCGCGCCGCAGTGGCAGTAATCGAAAGGGGTTGACGCAAGTTCGTTCGAGCCCTGAAGAGCCCCGGCGTTCACGCCGGGTGCCCCATGTTCGTCCCCGAAGTCCAGGCGAACGTGGGGTTTTTGATTTCTCCGGAGCGACGATGCGCCGCCCCAAGAATCAATCAATCGGCGCGACGTGGTCACACCCCTCCCGATTCGTTGTGGCGCTAGATTACCCAGCCCGTGCGCGGGCTGGGCTGACGTTTGGCATCAGTCCCTACAGGCCTGACAAATGCGGGGTAAAAACAAATTCCAAATCCGCGTCGGTGTTTTTGAATTTTCCGGAGCGCCGTTAGCGCGACACCAAACGTCAGCCCATGCGTTCACGCGTGGGACGCCTGCGAACCAATTTCCCGTTCCGTATCCCGGCGTTCACGCCGGGTGCCCCATGTTCGCCTCGACGTCCGGGCGAACGTGGGGATGTTGATTCTTCGGGAGCGCCGTAGGCGCGTCACCAAACACCAACCCGGTGCCGTAGGCCCGCCTCATCCAAATACAAATTTCGGATCGTACGCCACGCCCGCCTTCTTCAACATCGCGACAAATTCTTCCTCGAACGTTTTCTTCCGGTGATGTTCGCGCTGATTGCGCACGTACGCCGTAACCCTCTCGAGCTGCGACGCGCTCACCCTGAACGCGGCGTATCCGATTTGCCATTGAAACTTGAATCCTTGCTCGCTCAAAAATCGTGATGATGAGCCCTTAAAAAAATTAACCGCGGTCGCGATGCCCATCGTCGCGGGAATCAGAACTAGAAGATGGCAATGGTCGGCCATTCCTCCCGCCGCCAGGAGAGCGATTTTCTGCTCGCGCGCCACCGCCGCAATAAATGGATAAAGCCGTTTTTCAATTTCCGGCAGGATCAGAGCCTGACGCCCCTTCGTGCTGTAAATGATGTGGACATGATTGTTGCAATAGAATGGCTCATGACGAAGCTATCAAATATATCCTTACAATAATATACGGCGTGGCGCGGCCACGCCCCTCCATTTATATGGCGCGAGGCGACCCAGCCCGTGCGCGGGCTGGGCTGACGTTTAGCATCAGTCCCTACAGGCCTGACAAAACCGTGGTAAAGGCAAATTCGAAACGCGCCCGGCCGGAGAACCGTACGTGCCACGACACGCGTCCCCGGGCGTTCACGCCGGATGCCCCATGTTCGCCCCGAAGTCCGGGCGAACGTGGGGTTCCTGAATTTTCCGGAGCGCCGTCAGCGCGCCACCAAACGTCAGCCCATGCGTTCACGCGTGGGAAACCTACGAACCAATTCCCCGTCCCATCCCCGGCGTTCACGCCGGGTGCCCATGTTCGCCCCGAAGTTCGGGCGAACGTGGGGATTTTCGAATTCACCGAAGCCCGATCGACGCAATATCAAACATCAACGTTTTGAGATTCCCGCGCACGCGGCCGGTACGGCCGACACCAAACGTCAGCCCATGCGTTCACGCGTGGGAGACCCCGGAACCCAAATCCCCCCAACAAATTATTCGGGAGCGCCGTAGGCGCGGCACCAAACCAGACGCCGTCAAGATTCCCAATCCGCCGATCCGCCGAATCCGCACGCGCGCCGTCCGCGCCTGCGCCGCTTGCACGTATGCCGTTCGCATCTGCGCTGTTTGCATCTGCGCTGTTTGCATCTGCGCTGTTTGCACCTGCGCCGTTTGCACGCCATTGTTTTCGATCGGGGACGATGCATTGAATCGGAGCCAATTGTGTCGATCGGCCCCGCCGCTCGGACAGGAAACAAATTCAACAGCAAACCGTCAATGAGTGAGAAGAAAACGGACGCAATCAACGAAGCAAAAGATTCCCACCCCTTGCGTGCCGCAAAAAATGGGCCACCCCGAAATCAAAAATCCGGAGCAATTCAAAACCACGCCGAAAAGCCCTGCCACCCGCACACCCTGAAGGCCCGCCACCAGGCGTCTCCGTATTTTTTGGTAATATCTCCCCAAGTGAAATTCGCAGTCCAACTAACCGGAACTAGGCCACTCCTGGAGCACGTCGCTCCGTGTTTTCAGGGGGAATTCGCAAGAATTGTGAAGGTCGGCGATGACTGGTTCCTTGAATCTTCCGCTTTCAGTATTTGTGCAGCTCCAGCAGAGGTCTACCCGATTGCGGACCAAATACTCAAATTGATCCACCGAGTTACCGCAGTCTACGCACGATTATTTTCGCCTTTCGAAATAGGTTACGTGCAAGCTTTCAGCGACGACGGTACTCCCGTCAATCGAGCGTTGCGAGCGATGCAGCGAGTCCAAGTTTATTCTGGCGAAGGTATAGCAGAGCTTCAAGCCTTACGAGAGGAACAATCGCTAGGAACGTGCGTGGTGCACGAAGCGATGGCAGACGAAGAATTGCTCGCGGCGCTGGCGTTAGTCGGAGATCAACACGAAATTCAATGGCCACAGCTGTATGACATCTTAGAATTTTTGGGCGGCGAACGGGTTATCGCTGGGAAGAATTGGGCCACGAGGGCACAGGTTCGCAGGTGCAGGCAAACCGCTAACTACTACAGGCATCTAGGGAGGCCAATCAAAAATCCGTTACCTGCCAATCCCCTGTCGCTTGGCGAAGCGACTGCGATGGTCCTTGGCCTTCTAAAAAACTGGATCGCAGAGCAGCTCTAGGCCGCCGCCCGCCTCCCGACCGAATACCAAAACTCCGGAGCAATTTAAAACCACACCGAAGAGCGCTACGACCCGCCGTTCTCGAAGCATTCACGCTTTTTGGTCAGGAACAGCAGGCACCTCGGGCCCGCCGGCACCGCTAACTTCACTCGCAAAACTCCAGACCCCGATGGTCTTTAGAATTGAGGTTCGAATCGCGAGGGGCAGAGTTGGATCATTTGGAGTCCTCAAAACGGCACAAACCGCCTTGAACAGCTCCGTAGTCGGCAGCAGACAAAAGCCGTTCTTCGTTGCACCCAGCAGAGCGTGGTTCGAGAATTGGCGCAGGCGTTCAGGTGAATCTGGTGTTGTCAATCTATATCCGTTGCCGATCAAGATGCCCTTATGATCCCGCCCCTCGAGAACCTCGGACTGAACATAGTCGAGGAGCTGGCGGTATTTGTCGACGTCGATGACTCCCTCAGAGCCCTCAATCTCTCCGATCGCTATTTCCAAGGAAGCCGATTCCCGCAGTTCTACATCCCACTCCCCAAGGTATTCGTCCGGCTCGGGGACGTCGAATCCGATTAAGGTGAAGGCAGATCGCACTGCCGGCTCAAGCACTGATTTTCCGTAGCCGTAGAGGAGTACTCGATGATTCAACAGACGCAACCTCGCCTCGCTTAGTTCTCGAATGGCAGCGTCAATTCCAGCCTTCTGTTCTTCTAAGCCTGATATCGCCGCGTCGTTCGCACCAGCACTAGGTACCTCGACCTCGACGAGCCACGGAGGACTATCGATTTCGCTAGACCCGCCAAAGTGGGATTCAACGATTCGAACAATTGCAGCACCGATGCGATCACTCGCCGCTCCGTCGGGCACCGGTACAAAACAGATTCGTCCCGGTCCTATCGTCAACTCAAAACCAACAGGATGGTCGATGGAGTCAACAGCGGAGACTGTCCCGGCAAATGCCTTCACGTCCTCGGCCCCGTCCAGGTACGAGACGAACTTCAGTGCTCCGCTAAGAATGCGAAAATATCCTGCGGACGCCGTATTCGCATTCGAAACCGGTTTCACATGGGACCCGGAACCGACTCGCAAACTACTCCTGACGTAAGCCAAAGCCTGGGACGCCACCGCTTCTAATATGCCGAACGCGTCGGCCTGACGTCCGCCAATATTAAAGCCTAGTACGGGTGGCTGTCGTAACAGGCAGACCACCACTCCGCCCTTTTTCGCAATCAAATCTTGGACTTCACGCTGCCGTCGAAAATAGGCTTCCTGAGTTGCACCTACACCGTTCGGGTCGAATAGAAATGCGTCGAATTCGCTAATTGAGCGCGGTTCATTGAGACCTCCGCCTAGTACAGTAATCAAGCTGTGTGTAGCGGTAACACCAAGATTTAGGATTTTCTTCTTCACAGCCCCTCACTCACATTCTCGACATATACCCACTTTAACCTCGCCAACCGCCGGGCGCACCCCCCTGCGTAAATTTTGATTTTGGGCGGGTAGCACATCCGACGCGAAAGGCGACCGTTCTTCGGCAGGGCGCAATTTGTTTCATTTTTTCGGTGTTAAAGCCCGAGGCCGCATATCTAGCTAGATTACGATTTACTTACTCACCCGTCATCGACACAATCCAGAACACGAGCATTACAAGCGAACAAACGATAGGTAGCAGTTTCAGCCAACGCGGGCCACTCCGAAATGCGCCCATCCCGGAGAAAATAATGCCTGCGGTCGAGAGCAAAAGGCCCCATCTGAAAATCCTCATCAGGCGGGGATCGTAGAATGGAAACCCTCCAATCGCCGACGAATAAATCATTCCAAAGATTGCAAGCAGGAGGGACGCGCCGGCAAAACAAAATCCAATCCACGAGAGTCTTCGAGCCCATGCGGAGCCTTCGGCCGATTTGTCTTCCCGCCCGTTCATCGCGATATCATAGCCGATACTTACTGCCAGAAGAATCTACGAGATTGATATCGAAATGTGCTTTACTTCTCCGGCATCACATGTTACTTTGCAAATGGAGAAGAATCAGGCCCGAGCCTAACAGCTTGGGCCTTTTTTATTGGGGCGGTGGCTAGTGAGGCTGTGGCTGGGGGCTAGTGGACGACTGAGACGACGGCACGAGTACTCCAGATACGCAGGGGAAACAGATCGGGAGGCACAAGGCACGAACCCCACGTTCGCCCCCACAAACCTGGGGGACCGAACATGGGGCACCCCGAAGGCGCACTTCGAAACATTTGGTTCGGTGCTGCGGCAACGGAAACTATGTCGTCAAAGGGGCACTTTCGATACCACTAATTTCTCGTAACTTGCGCCGAATCAGCGACATACGCAAAAAGTGAGAGAATTCGGGTATGGGTGGGGGTCTCCGCGCGAAATTGAAATTTTTCGGGGCCGTTCCGATTTGGGAATGGTTTGAGGGGTTTCCCGTAGGGGCCGGGCTTGCCCTGCCCAGGGTTATTCGTGCCGCGAAGAACGTCCGGGCAGGGCGAGACCGGCCCCTACGGACCGAAAGGCGGGCAGGTGGGTGGGCGAGGCCTCGGCATAGCAGGGAACCCACGTTCGCCCTTGAGGCATGGGACGAACATGGGGCATCCGGCGGGTCCTGCCCGTAACCCGGCGAGACCCGCCCCTACAATTACAAATCAGGGTTTGCGGCGGGGGCGTTGCTTTGGGGCTATGGCGCGGATGATTAATTTTCTGGGGCCGCTCGCGCGCAGAGGTATTTTTCCCTGGGCGATGGCGGCGTCGATTACGGCTTTCACTTCTGGACGCGCTAGCGTGGCGGCGGATTCTACCCGGATGAAACGATTCTGATTGCCGCCGCCCTGCAGAATTCCGTGCGGATCGGGGAGCGTGGCGCCCCAATAAAAGGAAAGGCCGATGCCGCTGGCTCCGCCAACGATGGAGACGATGCAATCGGACGAGCGCTCGGTGGAACAAAAGCCGATCACGAAAAAATTGTAATTGTCGTAGACCAGTTCGTTGGCGGTGGGCATGAGCTGGCGCAAAATTTTGCGGAGCGCGCGAATCAATGCTTGATGCTGGGGCTCGAATTTGGCGATGAAGCCGGCTAATTGTTTTTCGGTAGCGGCTGCGGATTGCGGAGCGGGTTTCGTTTTCTGCTTTGTCGAAAGTTTCGTCGACAGCTTCGCGGCGGGCTTCGTTTTCGGTTTCATGGAGGACTTCTTTTACAGGGAAGCGCGCGGGATTACAAACGCAATTTTCGCAGGCGCAGCGAATTGGCGATTACGCTTACCGAGCTGAAGCTCATCGCGGCGCTGGCGATCATGGGATTCAGCAGCAAACCAAACACGGGGAACAAAACGCCGGCGGCCAGCGGCACTCCCAGCAAATTGTAGATGAAGGCGAAAAAAAGATTTTGGCGGATGTTGCTCATCGTGGCGCGGCTTAAGCGGCGCGCGCGGACGATGGCGCGCAAATCGCCGGCGGCGAGCGTGAGTCCCGCGGATTGCATCGCGACATCGGTGCCGGTGCCCATCGCGATGCCCACGTGCGCGGCGGCGAGAGCGGGCGCGTCATTGATTCCGTCGCCAGCCATCGCGACAATTTTTCCGCGCTTGGCGATTTCGCGGACGATTTCGGCTTTGCGCGCGGGAAGAACTTCGGCGAACACGTCGTCGACATTCAGCTGGCGCGCGACGGCCATCGCGGTGGTTTTGCTGTCGCCGGTGAGCATCACGATGCTGAGGCCGAGTTTTTTGAGTTGCGCGATCGCGTCTGCGGTGGTGGATTTAATTGGATCGGCGATGCCCAGCAGCGCGATCAGTTTATTTTCGGCGGCCACGTAGACGACCGTCTGGCCATCGGCGCGCATTTTTTCGGCGTGGTCGCCTGCGCTGCGCTGATCGAGCGCGGCGCGTTCGAGTAGATTTCCTTCGCCGGTTTTTTCGAAGAGGCGGCCCACCTGGGTCTGCTCGATAAATTTCGAATTCCCTACCGCGATTCTTTTTCCTTCCACTTCGCCGGAAACTCCCAGGCCGCTGGTAGCGCGAAAATTTTTAATTTCGCCCAGCGCAATTCCCTTTTCGCGCGCCGCCGATAAAATTGCCGCTGCGAGAGGATGTTCGCTTCCCTTTTCGACGCTTGCTGCTAAATGCAGCGCGTCATTTTCCGTTGTGTCGGCGAACACAATCACGCTCACCAATTTTGGCTTGCCTTCTGTGAGCGTTCCCGTTTTGTCCACTACGAGCGTATCTACTTTCTCCAGCATCTCCAGCGCTTCCGCGTTTCGCACCAGAACGCCTGCGTGCGCTCCGCGGCCAACCGCAACCATGATCGACATTGGCGTGGCGAGCCCGAGCGCGCACGGACACGCGATGATCAACACAGCCACAGCATTGACGATTGCGTATGCCATTCGCGGCTGCGGACCAATCGCGGCCCAGGTGATAAATGTGGCGATCGCGGCGAGCAGCACCGCGGGCACAAAGTACGACGCCACTTTATCGGCGACGCCTTGAATGGGGGCGCGGCTGCGCTGCGCTTCGCTGACCATGCGCACGATCTGCGCGAGCATCGTCGCGCTGCCTACTCTTTCGGCGCGCATCGTGAAGCTGCCAGTTGTATTCAGCGTGCCGCCGGTTATTTGCGCGCCGACGGATTTGCTGACGGGCATCGGTTCGCCGGTGAGCATGGATTCGTCGACGGCGCTTTCGCCATCGAGGACGACGCCGTCGACGGGGATCTTCTCGCCCGGGCGCACGCGGAGTTTATTGCCGGCGACTATCTCGGTGAGTGCGACATCGTGCTCGTTGCCATTCGCTTCCACCACGCGAGCGGTGCGCGGCTGGAGTTGCATCAGCGCGCGGATCGCGTTGCCGGTGCGGCTGCGCGCGCGCAGCTCCAGCACTTGGCCCAGCAGCACGAGCGTGGTGATTACGGCGGCGGCTTCGAAGTACACCGCGACGCTGCCGTCTGATTGGCGAAACGCCGCGGGGAATATTTGCGGCGCGATGGTGGCCACCGCGCTGAATCCGTACGCCGTGGCGATGCCGATGCCGATCAGCGTAAACATGTTGAGGTTGCGCGTGACGATGGACGTCCACGCGCGCCCGAAGAATGGCGCCGCGCCCCACCAAACTACTGGAGTTGCGAGCGCGAACTGGAGCCAGATGATTGTGCTTGCGGAGATGCGCGATGCGAGCGGATGGCCGGGGATGAGATCGCTCATCGCCAGCGCGAAGTAGCGGCGCGGTGAGCGCGGCGCTGATCCAGAGGCGGCGCGTCATGGAGATGAGTTCGGGATTCGGCGTGTCGGCGGCGGCGAGCGCGGTTGGTTCAAGTGGTTCGAGAGCCATGCCGCAGATGGGGCACGGCGGCGGCTCTTTGCCCGGCGCTACTTCGATGCGGACGTCGGGATGCATGGGGCAGGTGTAGATTGACACTGCTGCGGAATTGCGTGGAGCTGGTTGCGCGATGTGCGCAGGCTGGACAGTTTGCGCGGCTGGCGTCGCGGATTTCGGCGCGAGATATTTGTCGGGATTAGCCTGAAACTTGGCGGCGCAGCCGAGCGAACAGAAGTAGTAGCGCTTGCCGGCGTGCTCGGCGGTGAGGGCCTCGGCGCGGGCGGGATCTACTTGCATGCCGCAAACGGGATCGCGTTCGCGAGGAGTGGTTGGAGTTGGGGAATCCATAGCGTGCGCGGGCTTTGGCGCGGTACTTCATCGTACACGCTGCGATGCGGCGCTACCAATCGGAGCGCGGCACCGGCGCTAGCGAACGTGGACCGCGCGCAGCGCGGCGCTGGTATAATGCGGGCGATGACATTGATGCAGATCAGATTCCGGCTGCAGACGAAGCTCACGCACGAGCAAATGAGCAAGCTCGCGGAGTTTGCGAATACTTATGGCATGCGGCGTTTCGATGTGAGCGAAGATGGGAACGTGCTGCAGTTTGATTACGACGCTTCGCGGCTGCGCGATACTCAGGTGGAACACGTGCTGCGCATGGCGAGTATTCCTGTGCTTGAGCGCGTAGCGTAATTACTTGCGCGCGGCCTGCGCGCGAGTGAATCCAGTTCCACTTATGAAGTGGGGACAGATTTGTGCGGGAGTAATTTGTCCACGCAAGTTCGACTGCCTTGCGTGTGCGCGATGCGCTGGAGAATTGTGTGGCGAGTAAAAAATATCGAGGCTCCCGCTTGGGACGGGAGCCTCGAAGAGCGTATCTAGTTTGCCGGCTTGCACCGGCGCGTGGGGTCATCCAACCAGCTTCCCTCTCAGAGGCAGGTGGGTACGAATCGTGCGATTCCGCAAGCAAGCCCCTTCCCCCTCGCTTGCAGCACCGATGATTCGTGATCGAGATACGCTCGCACGAAGAAGTAAGCATTTGGTGTGCCAGTACGAAGAGAATTCGAGAGCGAGCTAAGCTGCTGCGTTAGTGTACTTTGGAATAAAAGCGGGAGAGTTAGCTACGAGCGAGGTACGGGTCGGTTCTGAAACGGGATTTTTTTGCGGAAATCCAGCCCGCGTCGGGAAATGATGGATGGTTGCGTTCGCGACTGTTCGGAAGCGAAACACTTCGGACGCAACGCGGGTTACTTGTGAAAAAGTGCCAGTACCACGAGTACCGGGAGGGCGTAAGCCCATACGATTCAGTAGTTTAGCAAATGGGCGTACTGGAACCCGAGTCCTGGCGAATCGGAACCTCCGTTTCATTCATAGGATACGAGTGCGGACGCGACCATGCGGGGATGCGACGTCCATCCCGTCGGGCTAAGGCCTCTGCGATCGCGATGCTGGTGTTGGTGGCGAGCGCGGCGCTAATTTTCACGCGGACAACTTACGCGGATACGAGCCGGCAGGAATCTGCGGCGATGCCGAAATTTCGATGCTACTGCGATTGCGAACGCGACGGGAAAATTTGCAAAATGCGTTTTTGCGAATTGCAAAAATATGAGAAGCACGCGTGGGCGGCGTCTTGCCATAAAAACGCGATGAACGAAATGCACGTAAACGAACCGGAAGCGCAGCCGGCTCCGGCGCACGACACAAAACATTCTGACGCGGTTTATACGGCGCAGCGATAATCGCGAATTGCTTTCGCGCAGTTCGATCCTAATAAATCCCTTCCAGAATTTTCGCGCTGCGTTCTTTGCGCTGAATCCGTTTGGGGATAAGCTGCGGGGCGCGATGCCGTCTAACCCCGAAGTAGTTACAAATCACGGAATCGAAAAAGGCGCGAAGTTCAAGATTTTGCGGTGGGTGGCGCTTGCGTGGGTGGTGGTGTGGACTCCGATTTATTGGCATGAGTGGGGATGGCAGAATTTTTTTCATTTTTGCGATGCGGCTGTTTTTCTTACGTGCATTGGATTGTGGACTCGGAGTGCGCTGCTGATTTCTTCGCAGGCGGTGAATGTGCTGGTGGCGTCTGGCGCGTGGTTATTTGAAGTTGGATGGCGGCTGACGGCAGGACACGGACTTTTTGGCGGGGCCGATTATTTGTGGGATGCGCATGTGGCGCTGTGGATTCGGCTGCTCACATTTTTTCACGTGCTCGTGCCGATTGTGTTGATCTACGCGATCACAAAGGTTGGGTACGACCGCCGTGGATTCGCGTTGCAGTGCGCGATTGCGGCGGTTTTGTTGATCGCGGGGCGGATGATGGGCGCGCAAGAAAATATGAATTTCGCGTTTGCCGATCCTGTGTTCCATCGGGCGTTTGGACCCGCGCCTGTGCATTTATTTGTGATTTTGGCGGGAACTATTGTGCTGACTTATTTGCCGGCGCATTTGCTGTTTGTGAGGTTTGCGCCGAAAAGCGCCGCGTACCTCAGGGGCTGAAGCCTGAACTCAATCGAAGAACTGTAACGGCACGAGTAAGCTCATGACCTGACACAAGGCGACGCGCAGATTCTACTTAATTTTTATTTTTGAGAGGTTGAAGGCGGGTTTGGGGTAGCGGAGGTGCAGATTTTCGAGCGCGTCTGTGATGATGCGCGAGACTGCCAGGTTGCGGAACCATTTATGATTCGCGGGAATGATGAACCACGGAGCGTGGCGTGTGCTGCAGCGGTGGAGAACGTCTTCGTAGGCGCGCGTGTACTCGTTCCAATATTTTCGCTCTTCGAAATCTGCAGGCGAGGCTTTCCATTCGTGCGTGGGATCATGGAGCCGCGCTTCGAAACGCTTTTTCTGTTCGGATTTGCTGATGTGAAGGAAAAATTTCAGGATGACGACGTTGTTCTGCACAAGCAGCGATTCGAATTTATTGATCTGATCGAAGCGGGATTGCCAGACTGCTTTCGGCGCGAGTTTGTGGACGCGAACTACGAGAACGTCTTCGTATTGCGAGCGGTTGAAAATTCCGAAAGTTCCGCGCTGCGGAACTGCTTTGTGAATGCGCCAAAGAAAATCGTGCTGCAATTCTTCATGTGATGGCTGCTTGAAGGAATTTACCGAACATCCTTCCGGATTGATGCCTGACATTACGTGGCGGATGGTGCCGTCTTTTCCCGCCGCGTCCATTCCCTGCAAGACAATTAGGAGCGCGTAGCGATCATCGGCGTAGAGGCGGTATTGCAGCTTGTCCATTCGCTCAATGGTTTTGGTGGTTTGTTTTTTGCAGTCGGCTCCCTTCTCGTAGCCGTAGGTTTCATCGGCGTCGTAATCGGAGAGATTTATTTTTGAGCCTTGGCGGACGATTAGTTTTTGGGTGAAGTTCATGGGAGAGTCCGGAATTTAGAAGCTAAGAAAAGAAACTGCAGATCCCTCACCCGCTGAAGCGGGTTCGGGATGACAGCAAAGACAAACTTCATTCGAGTGCCGGACATTTTAGCGGTCGGCGACTGCTGTCGCTGCTGACGCTGCGGACCGCGTTTTCTTCGTTGGAATCGCGGCGGCGGTTGCGGCTTGCATGTAGCCGGGACCGCGGAGGGCGCGACCTGCTTTTGCGCCTGTGAGTTTGCCGTGATCAAATTCGAGCTGGCCATTGACGAAGACATAGGCGACGCCAGTGGAAAGTTGCGCGGGCTTTTCGTAGGTCGCGTGATCGATGATGGTGGCCGGATCGAAAATCGTAACGTCTGCGAAGTAGCCGGGCTTGAGCAATCCACGGTCGATTAGATGCTCGCGCTGCGCGGGAAGCGAAGTGATTTTGCGAATTGCTTGCGGCAGCGGAACAAGATTCAGATCGCGCGAATAGTGGCCAAGGAAACGCGGCATCGAACCCCAGGTGCGGGGATGATCGTGAGGGCCGAAGAGGGGGCCATCGAGAGACTCCTCACCAGCATCGAGTCCGATGCTGGTCCAAGACTGTTTCAGACCGGTGCGGAGATCTGGTTCGCTGGCGATGAAATAAAGCGCGCCGGTTTGGAGATGATCGGCGACACAGAAATCCATGAGCGCGTCGAGTGGCGGCTTGTGCATTGCGGCAGCCATTTCAGCGACGGTTTTGCCTTCGAATTTCTTGAGAGCGGGTTCGTTGACAGAGGCGATCATCACGCCCGCCGGTCCGCCGGCTGCGTAATAAAGATTTTCCCAGTCCATGTGCGGGACGGCCATTTCGAGACGAATTTTCGCGCGAAGTTTTGGATCGTTGAGGCGATCGAGCATTTTTGCTGCGCCGCCATCGGCAACCCACGGCGGGAGCGCGGACGCTAACGCGGTGCCACCCGCGAGATACGGGTACATATCGGCGGCGACATCGATTCCGCTGGCGCGCGCGGCTTCGATTTTTCTGACGACGGTGGGCATTTGTCCCCAGCGATCTTTTCCGGCAATTTTGAGATGGAAAATTTCGACCGGGATTCCGGCTTCGCGGCCAATGCGAATCGCTTCATCAATCGCGGCCATTTGGGTGCGGCCTTCGCTGCGCATGTGGGAGGCATAGATTCCGCCATACTGGCCGACAACTTTTGCCATGGCGATGAGTTCTTCGGTTTTTGCGTAATGGCCGGGGGGATAAATCAGCGCGGTGGACATTCCCATCGCGCCCTGTTGCATGGCTTGCGCGACAAATGTTTTCATCTGCTCCAGTTGCGCGGCGTTGGGAGCGACGTTGTCTTCGCCGAGAACCGCTTCGCGAACTTGTGCAGCGCCGACGTAAGTGCCGAGATTTAGCGGCGTGCCATCGTGTTCGAGGCGGCGGAAGTATCCATCGAGATCGGTCCAATCCACCTTCAGATTGAAATGCTCGAGCATGGGCTTCATGGGGCCGAGCGTTTTTTCGTTTTGCGGCGCGACGGTGCCGCCCTCGCCGGTGATTTCGCTGGTGATGCCCTGCGAGAGCTTGCTGAGCGATCGATTGTCGATAAGCAGCTCGACTTCGGATTGGCCGAGCATGTCAATGAAGCCGGGAGAAACGATGAGGCCGTGCGCGTCAATTTCTTTTTTTGCGTGCGCGCTGGTGAGCTTGCCAATGGCGGCGATACGGTCACCCTTGATGGCAACGTCTGCGGCGAACCAATTGTTGCCGGTGCCGTCTAGGACGTGGCCATTGCGGATGATTACGTCGGAATCGGTGGAGGGGTCCAGAAAACACGGTCGATCCGGACTGGCTGGGGTTGTGATTACCTCCTCGGTCACCCCGGTTCCATCGTTCATTTCGGCCAAACTCCGGGGCGCGTCATACGCAGCCGCCGCTATCCCACCAACAGCCTGCCCCACAATCCTCGTCACCGCCTCGGGATCGTCGGCGGTAACTGAAACGCGATTCGCGTACACGGCGAACGCGAGATGGCGCCCATCAAGCGTGGTCATGTACCCGGCGAGACCTTTGCCCGTCACCATCACATTCTTGTTGAGTGGGTTATACGCGGCGAATGTGCCGGTCTTGGCATGGACTTGTCCCGCAGCGGGCGATTGATTTTGGATATTCCAAAGCGTGCCATCGCGACCGAGGATTGGAAGCGCACGATAGAAAACATCGAAATCGGGGCGTTTCGACATGTAGGCGAGGTAATGCACCATGAAATCTGGAGTGTAGAAGGCAGATTCGGCGCCGCCCGCGCCATCACCTTGCGATGCTCCTGAAAGATCGAGCCCTGCTTTGGTGAGAAATTCGTGTTCGAGATCGAAGCCGCCTTGATCTATCTCTGTGGTTTTGTGTCCCGCAACGGCGCCGAGAATAAATGGCGTCATGCTGGCGTGGAGATTCTGGCTGACCTTAAGCGTGACTTTGAGTTCTTCGGAGAGTGGCGGCGATGCGTGATCGGCGATCACATTGATATCGGTGTAGCCGCTGGAAAGAACTTTGAAATCGGGCTTGGCGCTGGCGGTGCGCGGTTCGGCGGTGATTCCCTTTTCGCGGAGCGCGTCAGTGAAAACGATCTCGGCGAAACGCTGAAGGCTGCGAAACATGGTACGCGTACAGGATGGGCTTGCTGTCACTGGGCATGTTGCCGGTGATGGTGACGGCGTGAGTGCCGTCTGCAGCGAGCTGATCGGGATCAAAATCGAGAGTGTTTTCTTTGCCTGCCTCGCCGGTCTTCGCTTGATTGGTGAATTTGGCGTAAGTAGTTTCGGGCGAAATTTTTACAGCGACTGGCGAGCCGACTCCTGCTCCCGGAGTGATGGTGACATCGATGACGTTGTCGTTGACGGAGACGGGAGAAACGATGACCCCTGTGCCAAGTTCGCGGCGGCCTTCGGGAAACAGCGAAGCATCGACGATTACCTGGCCTTGAACTTTCTTCACGCCTTTTGCGGCTACCTGCGCGGCTAATTCGCGGATGACGGCGAGCGGATCGCCGGGAACGGCTTTTGTGTCTGGACTGCCGGCGTAGGAGTGGTCTTCGTTTTCGAAGGCCATGGTGCCATCGGGCTGGATGCGTCCGGAAAGATTGGGGTCACCTGAGGCGACGAGGATGAGATCACCCTTTATGGTGCCGGCGCTGTCTATTGGGCCGGTGCGGAAGACGCGGGTGTGAAAGCGATAGTCGGCGCCGAGGACGCCGAGCGCGGTGCCTTCGGTGAGGAGCTTGGTAGTGGAGCCGGGAGTGAAAAGTTTATCGGAATTGAGTTCGTAGACGACTTGATTGGTGTCGAGGTTGAAGAATTCAATGCCGAAGCTGGAGTGCTTGAATTCGGGGCGGGAGGTGATGGCGTCGATGCGCTTGGCAAGGACGTCGGCTCCGGTTTCGAATGGGAATTGGTGAGTGGGCGTGGTGGATTGGCCAGCAAGTTCGGCGGCGCTGAGCGCGGTGAAGGCGGCCAAGGCAGCTAGGCCGAGAATCCAATTGCGATGAAACGCGCAGGTTCCGCGTACGTGTCATTCGTTCCCCCGAAGATAGAGAAAAGCGACGTGCGGTTGGAATGCGGAGCTTTACACGCGAGAGGCTGCAAGTCAACGGGAGGGGCGGACATTGCGTGGACCCTGGGGGATGCGAGAACGTCAAAGACCGCACCCTTACACTGCAAAGGATGCGGCACCCACAAAGGACAAATGCGGTCCTTCGGTGCATGAATCCGGCGAACGCGAGAACGTCAAAGACCGCACCCTTACACAACAAAGGATGCGGCACCCACAAACGACAAATGCGGTCCTTCGGTGCATGAACCGAGGCGAATGCGAGAACGTCAAAGACCGCACCCTTACACTGCAAAGGATGCGGCACCCGGCGGCGCGGCGAAGCGGAGGGTGGGGCCTAAGAAAGGCGTACTGGGGGCGTTCATAATGGCGGAAAAACATGCGAAATAGCGGGGTTTTTGCAGGGTTGCGTGTTCGCCTGTCCCACAACTGTCCGGCTGTCCAGTAGTTTTGAATCGGGGAGAGTCCTACACTGAAGTTGTCTGGAAGCCTTCAGGAAACGGGCTTACCGGACCTGCCCTGGGTGGGCAGTCTGCTGGTGGCAGGAATCCTAACGGGTCGCGGAGGAAATTTCATGCTGGATACAGAAGCCTTTGGAGAATTTCGCAAGGCGTTGGGCATGATGCGTGACGGGAACGCGGACGAAGCTCTGCCGCATATTAAGAGGGCGGCGGAACTCGAGCAACACAATCCTTTTTATAAATCCTATCTGGGACTGGCGCTGGCGCGGGCCGAACAAAAGTGGGCGCAGGCGGAGGAACTCTGCGATTCCGCGATGCGCATGAAGCGGGACCAACCGCAGCTCTATTTGAATCTTGCGGAAGTTTACCTGGCGGCGGGGCAAAAACAGGACGCGATCGAGACGCTGGTGCAGGGGTTGAAATATGCGCAGCGCGATTCGCGCGTGACTTCGATGTTGAGCAAATTGTCGTCGAGGAAGCGGCCGATCATTCCGTTTCTTCCGCGCGGACATTTTATCAACCGGCAGCTGGGAAATTTGCGGCACCGTGCGGCGGAGGCGATGCATACAGCGCCGGCGTTGCACGCGGAAGCGAACTTGCATCCGCGCGGCCAGACGGTTCGCACCTAATTTCTGCGGCTTACTATAATCTCACCATTTACGTGCTGCGCGTGATTGACTGCGCGAGCCATACATCCTAAGATTTGCGGCGGATGCCAACTGACTCGCCTCTTACTGGTACCACCGTCACCCATTTCCGCGTGCTCGAAAAATTGGGCGGCGGAGGCATGGGCGTGGTGTACAAGGCGGAGGATACGAAGCTCCGCCGATTTGCCGCGTTGAAATTTCTTCCCGCGGATTTCGTGGCCGATCCGCAAGCGCTGGAGCGATTCCGGCGCGAGGCGCAGGCGGCGTCCGCGCTGAATCATCCCAACATCTGCACGATCTACGACATCGACGAAGCGGACGGACAGCCGTTCATCGCGATGGAGTTTCTGCGCGGGCAGACGCTGAAGCATTTGCTGACGCGCGGGCCGCTGGAGATGGAGCGGCTGCTGGAAATCGGAATTGAGATTGCCGACGCGCTGGACGCGGCGCACACCGAAGGAATCGTTCATCGCGATATCAAGCCTGCAAATATTTTTGTGACGGAGCGCGGTCAGGCGAAGGTGCTGGATTTTGGGTTGGCGAAACTTGTGCCGCGAGCGGGCGAGAAAACCGCCGCGGATATGGCGACGATCGCGCCGCGAAGATGATGAGCACTTGACGAGTCCGGGCGCGGCGCTGGGAACCGTGTCTTACATGTCTCCCGAGCAGGCGCTGGGCAAAGATGTGGATGCGCGGACGGATATTTTTTCGTTTGGCGTGGTGCTGTACGAAATGTGTACCGGGCGGATGGCGTTTACCGGGAGCACTTCGGCGGCGATTTTCGACGCGATTTTGCATCGCGCGCCAGTTGCGCCGGTGCGGCTGAATCCAGATGTGCCGCAGGAGCTTGAGCGAATCATCAACAAGGCGCTGGAAAAAGATCGCGACATGCGTTACCAGCACGCCGCGGATTTGCGCACGGACTTGAAGAGGCTGAAGCGCGAATCGGATTCTTCACACGTAGTCCGTCCGGCTGATGAAATCGCCCGCAGCTGAATTTTCCGAGCGCACTCGTTTCAGGAAGTCACCCAATATCAGCCGACCGGAACTGTACGCTCAGGGTGGACGTGTTGGCGGCGACATCGGCTCAGGCTCGGGCGATTCATTTGCGAGCGCGACGGGAAGCGGCGGCGCGGTGGCTGCGGGCGCAGGAATTCTACCGGTGCGGTGCCTGCTGCGAAGCGCATAAATTGGAAATTGTGGGCGGGCATTGCGGTCGGTGATCGTGGCGGGCGTGGCGATCTACGGATACATCGATGCGCGCCACACGTTGAAGCTGACGACGAAAGATACGGTGATTGTCTCGGAGTTCACAAACACCACCGGCGATCAGGTGTTTGACGGCGCGCTGCGGCAAGGATTGGCGGTGCAGCTCGAGCAATCTCCATACTTGAATATCGTGTCCGACCAGCAGATCGCGCAGACGCTGAAGTTTATGGGTCAGGCGAAAGATGCGCGGCTCAGCGGCGATCTCGCGCGCCAAGTTTGCGAACGAACAAGCAGCGTCGCGACGCTCGAAGGCTCGATCTCGCAAATCGGCTCGCAATTTAATTTGATCTTGAAAGCCGTGAATTGCGCGACCGGCGACACGATCGTCAGCACCGAGGCGCAAGCGTCTGACAAAGATCATGTGCTGAACGCGTTGAACGATCTCGCGTCGAGCATGCGCAAGAAATTGGGCGAATCGATCGGATCGATTCAGAAATTTGGCGCGCCCGTCGAGCAAGCAACGACTCCATCGCTCGAAGCCCTGAAGGCCTACAGTTCCGGCCGCCAGGTCATGATCGTGAAAAATGATCCCGGCGCCGCCGAAACTCTTTTCCTGCGTGCCGTGGCCCTCGATCCCAATTTCGCCATGGCTTACGCCAGTCTGGCTACCGCATATAACAACGACTCAAATGGAGATCCCACGAAGAGCAACCTCTCGCAGGAAAACGCGGCCAAAGCTTATGCGTTGCGCGATCGCGTCAGCGAACGCGAAAAATTTTACATCGACTCTCACTTACTTCGAATTCGCTCTGGACGATCTGGAAAAATCTGAGAAAAACTACGAACTTTGGCGCGATACCTATCCCAGCCGACGCCAAGACTATCACACAAATCTCGGATCGATCTACCTGACACTTGGAGATCTGGATAAAGCCCTCGCCTCGATGCAGGAAGCTTTGAGGCTCGATCCCACCAGCGCAATCAGCTATCTGAATCTTGCCGAAACTTATGTCCAGATGGGCCGGCTCGACGAAGCCCTCGCCGTCGTCAAGCAGGCGCAAGACAATAAGGCAGAGAGCATGGACCTGCAAAGCGTGATTTATCGCGTAGCCGCACTTCGACACGATACCGCAACGATGTCGAGAATTGGTCGCGGCAGTATCGAAAATACCTGAGCTTGCGCGCGCTCGTCCTTAACTTGCACCAGGCTGAAGCCGAAGCGGCTGGGCAATTCTCCAAGGCCGAAGGCATTTCGCGCCAGCGGCGTCGACTTGGCGAAACGAAACCACGACAAAGATTCGGAAGCCATCGTTCTTCTCGGCAGATGGGAATCGAGACATGCTGGCTGGGAACCATGCTCAGGCCGCGAACGAAATTCGCGAAGGCTTGGCGCTCTCTTCGAACAAATCCGTGGAAGCCCAGGCGTCTGCTTTGCTTGCAGTTCTTGGCGATCAAACTCGCGCGCAGCAAATTGCAGACGATCTCTCAAAACATTATCCCGACGATACTCTCGTGCAACGAATATTCCTACCGATGAGCGAGTCGCTCATCGCCATGCAAAAAGGAAATTTTGATCATGCTGCCGAAATCATGAAGCCCACGGTGCAGTATGACTTGGGAAGCGCGGCCAGCCTGGGGACGGCTTTTGTTCGCGGATACATCGATCTCGCGGCGAAAAAAGGCGCCGACGCAGCGGCGGAATTCCAGAAAATTCTGGATCATCCGTGCGGTGCTCGGCAACGATCCCATTTATCCGCTTTCGCATATGTTACCTCGCGCGCGCAAAAGTGTTGAGCGGCGATAATCGCCGGCGCGAAAACGGCGTACCAGGATTTTTTCGCGGCATGGAAGGATGCTGACGCGAATCTTCCGGTGATGATTGCAGCGAAAGCGGAATATGCGAAGTTGAAGTAAGATGCGCGTCGCGTGGTGGTGGTCTTCAGGAATTCAGCGATTTAGGGGGCAATCATAAAATGATTACGAGCAAAGTGTGGATGCGCATATTGTGTGCGAGTGGCGCTGGCTTGCGGAGCGATGATGTGCAGCGTCGTCGCGTTCGCGCAACTGCAGGAGACGCCGGCTGCGCGCGGCGCTTCGCAGCCGGTGGACGACGCGTACACCGCGAAAATCAAGCAGTACACCACCGAGCCGTACTTCACTTCGCCGCTCGTGAATTATTTGCCCGCTTCGAAGACTGTGCCGACGCCCGAAGTGGTGCTCGGCGACATCGCCGGCGCGCCGGGCGTACTTCCCTACGCCGAGCAGGTGTACGAATACATGCGCTGCTGGAAAAGGCCAGCCCGCGCGTAAAAGTTTATTCGATTGGAAAAACGGAAGAGGGCCGCGAGATGATCGCCGTCGCGGTTTCTTCGGAAGAGAATTTGCAGCACTTGCAGGAAAACCAGATCAAGCTGGGCCGACTCGCCGATCCGCGCACGATCAAAATGGATGATGCGGAAGCCGACAAGATCGTGGATGCTTCGATTCCCGTTTACTACATCACGGGCACCATTCATTCACGGAAACTGGCGCGCCCACGGCGTTGATGGAGATGGCGTATCGGCTGGCGGTGGACGAAAGCCCGTACATAAGGAAATTCGCGATGGTGTGATGACGTTGATCACTCCGGTGGTGGAAGTGGATGGCCGCGACCGCATGGTGGATATTTACAAATGGCACCTCGCGCATCCGGGGCAGAATTATCCGCCGCTCGATATACTGGGGCAAATACGTCGCGCACGATAACAATCGCGACGCGATGGGCGTCACGCTGAAGCTCACCGAAAATGTGTTGAACACGTTTGTGGATTGGCGCGCGCAGGTGCTGCACGATCTTGCACGAATCTGTGCCGTATCTGTACGACAACACGGCGGGCGATGGTCCATTCAACGCATGGGTGGATCCAATCCTCACGAACGAATGGGAAATGCTGGGCTGGCGCAACGTGGCGCGACATGACGCAGTTCGGAATGCCCGGCGTTTTCACGCACGGCGATTTCGATACCTGGTCGCCGGGATATTTGATGTTCATTGCGGCGATGCACAACGGAATCAGCCGACTTGTACGAAACATTTGGAAATGGCGGCGCGGATACCGAAGAACGCACGCTGACATCCAAATGAATACGATCGCACCTGGTACCGCCAGGATCCTCCGCTGCCGAAAGCGCTGTGGTCGCAGCGCGACAACAACAATTACGAAGAGACAGGATTGCTCACCGCGCTGCACTATTTTTCGGACAACCGCAAATTTTTCCTGAAGAATTTTTATTTGAAGGCGAAGCGTTCGATTGAAAAGCCGGAGCGAGAAGGCCCCGCGGCATATATTTTGCCGGGAGACGATCCGCGTCCTGGTTCGCAGGCCGATTTGCTTGCGCGTGATGCTGAAGCAGAAGGTGGAAATTTCGCGCGCAACTGCGGCGTTTACCGTGCAAGTCCCAGCACCGAAGACTCAAGGCAGAGGCGGCCGGGGCGGGCGTGACGCGAACGCAGACGGTGCGGATAAAGGCGCCGACAGCGGCGGACGCGGCGCAAACGGATCGGCTGGCGCAGCAGCGAAAGACAAGAAACCCGAAATGGTTGCGAAAGAATTTCCGGCGGGCACCTACATCATCCGAATGGATCAACCCTATTCGCGCATCGCCGATTCGTTGCTCGATTATCAGTATTGGGCTCCGGACGATCCGCAAAAGACTCCTTACGACGATACCGGCTGGACTTTTGGCGAGCTTTTCAACGTTCAGGTCGTGCGCACGAACGATGTGAAAGCGATCAGCGCTCCGATGGAACGCGTAACGCAAGTTCGCGCACCCGGCGGCGTGACCGGCAGCGGAAGCATCGTTGCGATCAACGCCAACGCCGATCCCGAACTCGCCACGCTGCGCTACAAATTGAAAGACGCCAACATCGAAGCCGCTGAAGAAGCGTTCGACGCAGGCGGCCATCACTTCAATCGCGGCTCCTTCATCATTCGCGGCGTGAATCAGGCAGACGTGCAAAACGCGACCAGTGAATTGGGCCTGCAGGGATTCGCGCTCGACGCCGCACCCAGCGTGAAAACTCATCCACTCCACGCAGCTCGCGTGGCACTTCTCCACACTTGGCAATCCACGCAGACTGAAGGCTGGTGGCGCGAGGCGCTCGACAATTTCAACATTCCTTACGATTACATCAGCACCCAAACCGTGGAGCGCACTCCCGATTTGAACGCCAAGTACGACGTAATTCTCTTCCCGCCCACGGGAGGATTTGGAAATCCCAGCTCGATCATCAAGGGAGCGCCGACGGATTGGGGAAATCCGCTGCCGTGGAAAAAAACGGCTGAGACTCCAAACCTGGGAAATAACGATTCCACGGACGACATTCGTCCCGGCCTCGGCTGGGATGGCCTTGAACATTTGCAGGCGTTCGTCGACAAAGGCGGTGTGCTCGTTACTGTCGCTGATACCACCAACTTTGCGGCGAGCTTCGGCTTTCTCGATGGCGTCTCGGTTTCAGCGCCGCAACGAATGCGCATCGTCGGAACTGTGGTAAAAACTCGCATCGTCGATGGAGCGAGCCCGATCGCGTACGGCTACGACGATAAAGACACGCTCTCCGCGTACTGCAATGACGGCCCGATTTTCGGTGTCTCCAACGTCGCGGGAAGGCGAGGCGGCGGACGAAGGCTTGGCACGGAAATGACGGCTCGGCCTACCGGACGCGGCCAACAGGGCGATTTCGATTTCACTCCCGGCCGCGAATTCACCGCGCCCGAACCGCAGCCAGAATTCCAACCGTGGGAAGCTGCTCCGGTGACTGACGAACAGCGCCGTAACAACATCGGGCTGATTCCTCCCGCTCTGCGGCCCCGCGTAATTTTCCGCTACTCGGAAGCGCGCGACCTGCTGGTTTCGGGACTGGTGGAAAACGGCGGAGAAATCGCCGAGCATCCTTCCGTGGTGGATTCGCCAAAAGGAAAGGGACACGTAGTATTGTTTTCAACGAACCCGATTTATCGCGGTGAAACCGAAGGCACCTATTCGCTGGTGCTGAACACCATCATGAATTTTGACAACCTGAACGCCGGCCGAAAACTAGCCGACAAATAGTATCAAGAACGCTAAATCAATTCGCAACGAAGGATGGGCGAGCCCCAACCTTCGTTGCGAATCCCGGCAACTTAGCAATCCCGCGCACGCCGAGGTTTCCGGGCCCCACCACTGCGGTGTGTGTTCAATCCGACGCCAATCTCTCCGTGTTCTCTGCGTCTCTGTGGTGAGCGCATTTGAAATTCGCACTCGCCACCCAACTCAAAACTCAAAGTGCCGTATCTACTTCCAATCTTCGTGGGCTATCTAGTTCATTCAGTACTTGACTTGCATCGCAACCTATGGCATTCTCACGGGTAGAGAATTCTCAGACCCGAGCCCAACCGCTCGGGTTTTTGCGTTTCTATACATGCAATTTCAAAGGTAATCGATAGACAAGAGGCATGTCCCTTTGCCGCAGCGCTATGCGTGGCGGTCTCTGCGGGATTGCCGCTTTTCAAGCGTCGAGTCCCGAAAAAACACCGCTTTTTGGACTTAAGTCCTTTAGTTTCAACAACTTTTTAGTAATAGTACTACGTAACCCCATTAGAATCATCACTATACAAAAACAACCCTGGGGGAGGGATGCAGCTCAAGAACAATGCAACTCTAGTTAAATGAGTAAGTTACATGAAATTCAGTCGCGCAGAGTGCGTCTTCGGAGTCCCTAAATGCAGCCAGATTGGTCGTAAGCCCTCGTCGCCTTGGTAAGTAAGGCGGAAGAGTTCACTCGTACCGTAACGCGACCATCGGGTCCACTTTCATCGCCCGCCGCGCCGGAACGTAGCTCGCGAGCAGCAGGACAAAAACCAGCAAGCCGCACGCAATCGACATGGTGAGCGGGTCATAAATGCTCACTCCGTAGAGCATTCCCGTGTGCTCGTGCGGAGCCATGTAAAGCGCGCTGCGCAGCAGGCGGCCAAGAATTAGAGAGGCAGTGACGCCGATAGCAAGCCCCGCACCGCCCATCGCAAGCGATTGTGTAAAGGTATGCCGCAAGATTTTCGATGGGCTCGCGCCAAGCGCCATACGAATTCCAAATTCTTGCGTTCGTTGTTGAACGAAATACGCGATGGTGCCGAAAATTCCGACAGAAACCAGCGCCAGGGCTATTCCCGCAAGCACAGCGACGAGGAACATATTGAATCGTGCGCCCTTCACACTCTGTGCGATGCGCTCGTCCATTGTCTGCACATCGAAGATCGGCTGATCTTCGCTGACGGTGAAAGCGGCTTTGCGAACCGGATCGATCAACGATGCCGGGGGTTCTGCCGTCTCGACGGCAACGTATGTCATGGGCTCCGGATTTTGCGCGAACGGCACATACAAATCCGCGAAAGGAATCTCCATCGGTCCGAACTCTTGCGTATTCTCGGCGATGCCGATTATTTCCACGGGTGCATCTGCTGCTTTTGCGCCAGGCCGCGCCGGCATGAATTCCAAAACCTTCCCAAGAGGGTTGTCGCCTCCGAAAAACTGCGTAGCAAAATTTTGGTTGATTATCGCAACGCGCGCGGACGATGCATTGTCATGCTCGTTGAAAGGCCGGCCCGCAAGGAACCTGATGTGGAACATCTCGAAATAATTCGGCGTAATATTGCGCGTCATCGCACCAAAACCGTGCCGCGGTTTCGGAGGCTGCCCTGCCAGCTTCACGGATTTCTCGAAATGCGTGGCGAGCGGTAGCCCGCTGCCAAGCGCAACGTCTTTTACGCCGGCCAGGCTGCGAATCTGGCCGAGGAGTTCATCGTAATAGCGCTGCACCTGATCGGGCTTCGCGTATTTTGCGCCGCTCAAGGAAACTCGCAGCGTGAGAACCTGCGGCGCGGAAAATCCTCGCGGCGTGTCTATTTCGTGAACAAATGTGGAAAGAAATAGTCCGGCGCCGAAGAGGAGTACCAGTGCCAGCGCAACTTCCGAGATCACCAGCGCACTCCGCGCACGCGTCTGTCCGGCGCTTCCGGTGGAGCTGCGGCTGCTCCGGCGCAACACTTCATTCAAGTCTGCGCGAGACGCGAAAATCGCGGGCACAAGACCGAGCAATACCGCAGAGACAACGGAGATGCCGAAAGTGAAAATCAGCACTCTTGCGTCGAGCGAGATCTCTGTGTGGCGCGGAAGCGCGTCCGCTGGAATAAAGGCTGCGAAAATGTTCGCTCCCCAAATTCCTATAAGAATTCCAACCGCGCCTCCGCTCAGTGTCAGAATCAAACTCTCCACGAGCGATTGGCGCACCAGAGTGCCGCGGCTCGCGCCTAGCGCGGCGCGCACGGAGTATTCCCGTTGGCGGGCAAGGCCTCGCGCGAGCAGAAGTCCCGCGGTGTTCACACAAGCGATCAGCAGCACCAGACCAATCGCGCCTGCGAAGAAATACAGCGGCCGCGCGGCGAATGTAGTCCATGTCTGCCGCAAATTTTCTACGAGCGGAGTTATCTCCGGCGTGATTCCCTCTGATCGCAGTTCGTTGTTGAGAATTCCCGCGAGTTCGTCGTGGACGCGTCTCGCGGTAACTCCCGGAGCCAATCTGCCAATCGTGTACGCATTCTGAGTCGGCGCGGCTGTCGAACGGTCAATCGTGAATGGAATGTAGAGCGCAGGCTCGTCTATATATTCGAAGCGCAATTTTGCAGGAGCAATTCCGACAACAACGTATGGATCGCCATCCAGCGCGACAGTTTTTCCGATGAGCGAAGCGTCAGACGCGAATCGGCTCTTCCACAACCCATCGCTCACAATCGCAACGTGTGCGCCGCCCGGCGCTTCTTCTTCGGAAAGGAATGCTCGCCCTTGTTGCGGCGGCATCTTGAGCGTGTCAAAGAAATTTGAAGTGACAGGCATTACCATTACGCGCTCGGAGCTGCCTGCGGCCGTGAGACTGCGAGGTTCCGGATAATCGTATCCGGCAAAATTCTCGAACGAATGACTCTCTTTGCGCCACAGGTCGACGAATCGCGAGGGAAGCTCGTCCCACTGTTTCGGATTTTCAATTCGGACGGCCGCAACATCCACGAGCCTCTCCGCATCGGGGAACGGAAGCGGTCGCCAGAGTTGCGATTCCAGGACGCTGAAAATTGCGGTGTTCGCCCCAATCCCGAGCGCAAGTGTGATTACCGCGACCGCGAAAAAGCCGGGACTTTTTCGCAGCATCCGCGCGCCGATGCGGAGATCGCGAAACAGCGATTCAATCCACGCTCCAGCTCGCGCAGTGCGGACTTCTTCCTTCACTTGTTCCGCGCCGCCGAGTTCCAGACGCGCTTCGCGACGCGCTTGATCCGGCTTCATTCCTCGCGCCACGTTTTCCTCCTCGAGCAACTGCGCGTAGCCGCGAACTTCCGCATCGAGTTCGCGTTCTGCGCGCCGATGGCGAAAAAGATTTTTGAGTGCGTTGAACATTAATTGAAGCTCCGCGAACGCGCCTATTCGTGCCGCAGCGCTTCGATTGGGTCCACGGCCATCGCGCGCCGCGCAGGAATCCAGCAGGCCAGATGCTGCCACAGTGATAAGCAACGCGACCACGCTCGCAAATGTTGCGGGATCGGTGGGCTTCACGCCAAACAACATGCTTGCCAGGAATCGCGTCAGCACCACAGATGCCGCGACACCTAGGGCAATGCCGCCCGCAACCAGCGAGTAGCCCTTGCTTCAGTAGAAGGCCAAGCACTTCGCTGCGTTGCGCGCCCAGGGCCATGCGGATTCCAATTTCGCGAGTGCGCTGCGCGACGCTGTACGCAGTGACGCCATAAATTCCAATCATCGAAAGCAGCAGCGCAATCGCAGCAAATGCTCCGAGCAAAATCAGCGAGAAACGCCGGCCCTGCACGGAAATGCCCACGTAATCTTCCAGCGGCATCACGCGCGAAAGAGGCTGCGAACCATCGAGAGAGTGAATCGTCTGCTGGCGCTGCGGCGGAAGCAGCGCGTTGGGGGATCCGGAGGTGCGAATCACAAACGTCATATCGGAATCGGGAATGGGCCACTGAGTGTGCGGAACGTAAAATTGCAAATCGGGAGCGGCGTCCAGACCCAAGTGGTGTACGTCGCCCACAATTCCGACGACGGACATCCACGGATGATCGAGGCCGCCGAACTTTCACGCGTTTACCGAGCGCGTCTTCTCCGGGCCAGATTCGTTTTGCCGTGGATTCGTTGACCATAATGACGCCAGGAGTATCTGCGGTATCGGAATCGGCGATGTCGCGGCCACGCAAGACCGGAATGCGCATGGTGGCGAGAAAACCTGGAGTGATGCAGAAGCGCTCTGCACTTTGATCGAGCTCAGGATTCGCGTTGATTTTTCCTTCGGGATGAAATCCGTACTTATCCAAATTTCCGTCGAGCGGAAATTGGCTCGCGGCCGCTGCGCAGATTGAACACCGGGCAGGGCGCGCAACGTTCACAGCATCGATGAAATATTGGCGCAAAATCTTGTTGTCGTTGTACCGCGTGACCGAGGATGGACGTTCGCATGGTGAGAACATGGCCGGAGTCGAATCCCGGCGACACGGCGAGAGTTCACTCAAGGCTGCGCAACAACAGTCCTGCGCCAACCAGCAAGCGTGACGGAAAGCGCGACTTCGGACACCACAAGGATCCCGCGCAACCGCCGGCTGGCTCCGGTAGAACTGCCCCGCGCGCCTTCTTTCAGCGATTCATGGACATCGGTTTTCGAAAGCCGAAACGCAGGCGCGAGTCCCGAAAGAATTCCGGTAAGAAGCGCCGCGAAAAATGCGAAAGCGAGAACGCGCCAATCGAGCTTGCACTGCCGTCGAGCCGCGGCAGATCTCCGGCTGCCGATGGCGGCGAAAACCGCGGCGTCCAGTATGCCGGAATCAGTCCGACTACTGCGCCAAGAAATGCGAGCAAACAATTTTCGGCAAGCAATTGACGAACAATTCTGCCGCGTCCCGCACCGAGCGCGGTGCGAACTGCAACTTCGCGTTCGCGATTCGTGGCGCGCGCCAACAATAAATTCGCGAGATTCGCGCAGGCGACCAGCAAGACAAATGAAACGGCTCCAAACAAAATGTAGAGCGGCGTACTGGCCTGGCCGAGCAAGTAATTCCCGCAACGGCGTGAAAATTACGCCTGACGCGGAATATTCCTTGGGATAGGCTTTCACCAAGCCCGCTGAAATCGTATCCATTTCTGCCTTCGCCTGCGCAGAAGCGACGCCATCGCGTAAGCCGGCCGACAGCGATCAAGGTGATGGCAAGTGCGGCAAGCCCAGGGCTGCGAAACGTCGTATCCCAGCACGCGCCAGATTTCTACGGTGCCGCCGCGCGGGTCCTGATTCATCAAGGATTGATAGCTCGCCGGCAGCACGCCCGCGACGATGTATTGCGTCGCGTTCATATCAATCGGCTTGCCGATAATGTTTGGATCGGAATTAAATTTTCGCTGCCAAAGCGCGTGGCTGAGAATCACAACCTGTGCAGCCCTGCTGGATTATCTTCTTCGGGAAGAAAATCGCGGCCGAGTTCGGGATGCACTCCGAGCATGCGGAAATAATTGCTGGTCACGCGCAATCCATTGAGCTGCTCCGGATCGCCAACCTGCAGAACGGGCTGCCACGAACTGTATACCGCCAAATCCTGAAAACTTTTGTTCTGCGCTTTCCAATCGAGATAGGTTGCGTAGCCGACGTTGTCCTTCGTGCCGCGCGTCGTCTTTCTCCCAGACAATTGTCAAGCGGCCGGGATCGTGATACGGAAGAGGGCGAAGGAGCACTCCATTGACCACGCTGAAAATCGCGGTGTTTGCGCCGATGCCCAGCGCGAGGGTGAGAATGGCGACAGCGGTGAATCCCGGATTTTTTCGCAGCATGCGCAGAGCGAAACGCAGATCGATCAGCAAAGATTCGAACCACGCGCCCGCGCGCGCGCCGCGCACTTCTTCTTTCACTTGCTCGGCGCCACCCATTTCGATTCCGGCGGCACGGCGTGCATCCTGCGGCTTCATTCCTCGCGCCACGTGTTCCTCCTCAAGCATTCGTGCGTAACCGCGGACTTCGGCATCGAGCTCGCGCTCAACGTGTTGCCGCGGCGAAAAAGATTTTCATGCATTGACGTTGAACGCCATAAATTTCTGCCGGTATTTCTATTCGTGACGCAGAGCAACCAGCGGGTCTACTTTCATCGCACGCCAAGCAGGAATCCAGCAGGCGAGCGCGGCGACCGCAGCGAGCGAGAAAAATACTGCCGCGAAAGTAATCGGGTCGTGCGCAGCTAACGCCAAACAACAGACCTGAAATCAGCCGGGTGAGTGCTAGCGCGCTGGCGACGCCGATTGCCGCGCCGATCATGGCGAGCTTCATTCCCTCGCCGAGCACGAGGCTGAATACACTGCTGCGCGTGGCAGCCCAAGTGCCATGCGAAGACCGATTTCATTGGTGCGGCGGCCGACGGAATACGAAATCACACCGTAGACGCCGATCATCGCGAGGAGCAGCGCGATTCCGGCGAATGCTCCGAGCAAGACCATTGAAAATTGGCGAGCGGCCAGCGTGTTGGCGACGATTTCGTTCATGGTTTGCGCGTTGTAGATGGTTTGTTCGCCGCTCATCTGCGCGCTGGCCTGGCGGAGACCGGCAAAAACATTTTCTTCCGAGCCCTCGTAACGCACGAGAACGCCAAAGCCTGAGGGAACCTGCACGATCGCGTCGTCTGTGAGCTGGAGCATGGAGCGATACAATTCCGCGCGAAGCTGATTTTTTTCGTCGGTATCGAGCCCCCACTGCTTCACGTGCTCGACGACGCCCACAATTTCCGCTTCCGGCGTCACGGCCATCCAGATGAAGTTGTTTCCGATGGGATCCTGATTGCCGAAATATTGTTTGGCAAAAATATCGTCAACTACTACGACCGCGGAAGTGTGTGCGTCATCGCGGGATGATAAGAAAACGTCCGCGAAGCAGACGCGTGCCCATCACCTGCAAATAATCCGGGCTTACGACATAGCGAATGGCCCAGTTCATGTCTGAAGTGCTGGTGGGCTTCGGCTGGCCGTGCATCCAGAAAAGTTCTTCATCGTCTGCGGCGAGTGGAACAGCGGCCCAAGAGAGTGAAATGGATTTGATGCCACTGACTTCCGAAAATTTTCGTTCCACTTCGCGAAGTGACGCGCGGATCGTGTCTGTGGAGGCGTTGCTCATCGTAGGCGGCTCCGAGACGCCAAAAGTAAGGACATGGTCGGCGCGGAAACCTGGATCGACGCTCCACAATGCGGAGAGGCTGCGAATCATGAGACCAGCGCCGGCGAGCAGAACAATCGCCATCGCCATCTCCATCGCGACGAATACACCTTGCGCGCGATTCTTTCCGCCGCTGCCACCGCGGCCGCCTTCTTTCAACGTGGAATGCAATTCCGCGCGCGCAATTTTCAAAGCCGGCGCGAGACCAAATAAAATTCCAGCGATCACCGAAATTCCCATAGTGAAGAGAAGCACGCGCAAATCGAGATGAACTTCGGTGGAGCGCGGCAAGTGCGGTAGGCAAGACTTTCAGCGCGGCCTGTGTGCCCCAAGTCGCGATTACCAAGCCAAATGCTGCGCCGATTAGGGCGAGCAAAATACTTTCGGTAAGCAACTGGCGAATCAATCGCCAGGAGCCCGCGCCAAGCGCGGAACGGATTGCGACTTCTCGCGTGCGTCCGCTGGCGCGCGCGAGCATGAGATTTCCTACGTTGATGCACGCAATCAGTAGGACGAATGCGACCGCGCCGAGGAACAAAAGCGAACACCGGCCGAATTTTGCCGAGCAGTTGTTCGCGCATCGGCACGAGGGTGGCGCCGACGCCTTTGTTGTCGTTGGGATATTCCGATGCGCCAGCGCGTTCGTCACGCTTTGCATATCGGCGCGCGCTTGCTCAATGGTCACGCCAGGTTTCAGCCGCGCAAATCCATGAAATCCAAGTCCTGCACTGCGATGCATGCAGCCAACTATTTCCCCATTGGCCGATGGGAAGGTAGACGGAGACGGAGCGATAGTCGGACTGACGAGATCAAGCCGCGCGGGCACGACGCCTACGATGGTGAACTGTTTACCATCGAGCGTGATCGGCCGGCCAATCGCAGAGGCGGAGCCGCCAAATTTTTGTCTGCCACAAACGATCACTTACGAATAGCGACGGGCGCGGCGCCAACTTCATCTTCGCCTTCGGCGAAATCGCGCCCAACAATCGGATTCACGCCAAGCGTGGAGAAGAAACTGGAAGAGACAAACGTGAGATCAAGGCGTTCGGGTTCGCCCATGCCGCTGAGATTGGCGTTGTTTCCGCGCATCAGCGCCATATCTGTGAAGGTGCGATTGTTTTTTCGCCAGTCTTTGAAATTGGGAAATGAAATCGAGCCGGAGGCAAAATTCGGTTTGCTCTCGTGCATTCCCACAAGCTGCTGCGGATTTGGATACGGCAGAGGATTCAGGAGTACTCCGTTCACGACGGAAAATACGCCGGCATTCGCGCCGATTCCCAGCGCGAGCGTGAGCACTGAAATTGCAGTAAAGCCGGGATTTTTGCGCAGCATGCGCGCCGCGAATCGCAGATCGCGCCAAAGCGTATCGAGCAACGCGCCAGCGCGCGCGCCGCGCACTTCTTCTTTTACTTGCTCGGCGCCGCCCAGCTCGATTCCCGCCGCGCGCTTTGCGTCTTCGCGCTTCATGCCCTGCGCCATATTTTCCTCCTCGAGCATTCCTGCATAGCCGCGGACTTCGTCATCGAGATCGCGATCTGATGTTTTCGCCGCGAAATAGATTTTTCAACGCGCTGAACAATTTTCTTCATTTCGCTCGCTCACTCGTCTCGTAAAGCCACAATCGGATCCACATTCATTGCGCGCCGCGCCGGAATCCAGCATGCCAGCAATGCGATGGCGGACATCACCGCAAGCATCGCCGCGAAAATTCCGGGATCGAATGGACGCACTTCGTAAAGCATGCCGCTGAGCGCCCGAGTCAAGCGCGAGCGACGCCGCCGATTCCCGCAGCGAGCCCGATCAACGTGAGCCGCAATCCCCTGCCTGCCACAAGGCGCAACACTTGTCCGCGCCCCGCGCCGAGCGCGACGCGAATTCCGATTTCGCGCGTGCGCTGCGCCACCCAAAACGAAATCACTCCATAAATTCCAATCGCGCACAGCGTCGCTGCGATTACCGCGAAATATTCCGAGCAGTGCCGCATACGCGCGCGCATCGGCGGAATTTTCCAGCATGCGATCGCGAAGCGTCGCGACGCTGAAAAGAGCGATCGAAGGATTGACCGCAGCTGATTTCCTGCCGCAGCGAAGGAATCGTCTGCGCTGGATCGACTTTCGTGCGCACGACGATGCTCATATCGTCGATTGACTTCGTTTGCAAAATCGCTGCGTAAACCACGGGCGAATCCGCTGGATCCTGCTTAAGCGAATCGAATTTCACGTCGCCGGCAACACCCACAACTTCCATCCACGGCTGGCGCCCGTCCGTAACGCCGAAGTGCAGCCGTTTGCCAATCGGATTTTGATCCGGCCAGAAATGTTCTTCGCGAAGGCGTTGTTCACCATGACGACGTGCGGCGACGCGAGTGAATCTCGATTTGAAAATTCGCGTCCGCGCACGATTGGAATTCCCATCGTGTGAAAATAATCCGGTCCGGCTTCCTGATAGGTGATGGAATCCTGCTCCGAGCTGGAGAGGCTTTCGTGATCTTCGAGAGTGAATCCGCGGCCGAAACCGCCCCAGACAAAAGGATCAACAAAGGTGACTGCCGCGCTTTCCACTTCCGGCATTTGTGAAAGATGCGATCGGCGAGTTCGGGGCCAAATCGTATTTCGCGCTTCGCCGGTGATTTGCGTGGGAACTGCAAAGCGCAGCGTCACCAAATGATCGGGACGGAAGCCGGTATCGTCGTTCATCAATCTGCGCAAAACTTTTCAGCAACAGTCCCGCGCCAACCAGCAGAATCGCTGCGAGTGCGACTTCAGAAACGACGAGAGTGGAATGCAAACGGCGGCCGCGCGCCGCCGCTGCTTCCGCGCGTGCCTTCTTTCAAAGTTTCGTGAAGTTCGCGGCGTCCGACAGCGAATGCCGGGAGCAGCACAAGGAGCCCGCGGTGAGAATCGTGATCGCCGCAGTGAACGCCATCACTTCGCGATCCACACTGGACCACTCGCGTAGGATGGAAACGTCAGCGGGAATAGCGACACCAGGCCGCGAATGCTCGCCAGCACTACGCAAATCGCGGCGCCGGCTCCAAGCGACGCGAGCACGCACGCATTCTGTAAGAAGTTGCCGCACCAACCGGCTGCGCGGCGCTCCCAGACGCGGCGCGCACCGCAAATTCGCGATCGCGCGACGCCAATTTCGCGAGCACCAGATTCACCACATTCGCGCACGCGATCAGCAGCACAAATCCCACCGCGCCCAAAAGCATCAGCAATGGTTTTCGCGCTGCGCCCACAAAACATCTTGTGCGCGGCGGACCAGCAATGCCGCGATCCTTATTGTCTTCAGGATTTTCGCGCTGCAACCCGTGGCGATGCTTGTGGATTCCGACTGCGCCTGTTCGAGCGAAACTCCGGCCCGCAACCGCGCCACCATTCGCAGCCAGCGATTTCCGCGTCCAAATACAATGTTGAATTGCGCGGTCTCGGCAACACGACGTCGTGCATCATGACCGGAATCCAGATTTCGGCTTTATCGCTGAACCCGTGAAGCCGCGCGGCATCACTCCGATAATTGTGTAATGTCGCATCGCTCAGCCGAGCGTCTTGCCAACAATTCCGGCGTCGCCGGCAAACGCGCGCTGCCACAATCCGTATCCAATCACTGCGACCGCGCCCGAGCCCAAAGTTTTATTTTCTTCCGGCAAAAATGTCCGGCCCATCATGCGGCGAGACGCCCAGCACAGAAAAATAGGAATCGGTCGCCATTTCGCTGCGTACGCGCTCGGAATGATCCGTGCCGCCTAAGAATCAAATCGAGCGCGCTGTACGCGCCCACATTCTCCAGCGAAGAAGTTCGCGCGCGAAAATCGAGATAATCAGGATACGAAATCGAACCCGTCGGCTGGCCTGCTACGGTGCCGCGCACCATCACGATTTGCGATGGATCGCGAAACGGCAGCGCCTGCAAAAGGACTCCGCGAATCACGCTGAAGATCGCCGTGTTCGCTCCGATTCCCAGCGCGAGCGTCAGAATCGCGATCGCGGCGAAACCCGGATTCTTCCGCAGCATCCGCATCGCGAATCGCAAATCCTGCATCACGCGATTCGAACCACGCCCCGGCTCGCGCGCCGCGCACTTCTTCTTTCAATTGTTCTGGTCCGCCCATTTCCATTCGTGCCATCCTTCGAGCCTCGTCCGGCTTCATTCCCCGTTCTGCGTTTTCGTCGCGCAACATGTGTGCGTAGCTGCGCACTTCATCATCCAGATCGCGGTCCACGCGATCGCGCGAAAATAAATTCTCCGCGCCGGATCTAAGTCGCCACATGCGGCTCTCTTATCCTTCCACTTCCAACGCCCGCGCCATCGCCAGCGAAATACGTCCCCACTTTTCGCGCTCGCTCTCCAACTGCCGCCGGCCAGCTTTCGTCACCTGGTAATATTTCGCGCGCCGATTGTTTTCGGATTCACCCCAGTAGGACGAGAGCCAACCCTCTTCCTCCAACCGGTGCAACGCGGGAAACAGCGAGCCCGGCTTCACGCGAAACGTGCCTCGAGTCACTTGGGCGATGCGCCGCGCAACGCCGAGCCCGTGCAACGGAGTTAGCGCCAGCGACTTCAAAATCAGCAGATCCAGCGTGCCCTGCAAGAGTTCAGTTTGTTGTCGATCGGTCATTCAGCTTCTCCCCTTCAATGGATGCCACTCATATAGACGCACGATACGAGGAAAAGTCACACGTATCGGGCGTCTATACAAGAGATATTTTTAGGGGATTCGGCCTGGACCACCGGGACGGTCCTAATACGGGAGCTGCGGAGGCGAACTTAGGCGGAGCCGGTCGAAGAGTAGGCGCGAAATTGTAGCGACGGACGCGACTTTTAGACGGCGGTGAGCAGGCTTTGCGCGAAAGGCCATTCCTGATCGATCCACTGGGACTGGCAACGATAGCCTGCGCGCCACGCGATGCGGATCACTTCGGGACAATTAAATTTGTGGGAGCTTTCGGTCCAGATCGTTTCACCCTTCGCGAGGTCTACGCCAAATCTTGCGGTGCGAATCTCGACGCGCTGATCGATTTTGGATTCGAGGTGCATTTCGATTCGGCGTTCGCGGTGATTCCAGCGCGCCTGATGTTTGAAATTCTGGAGATTGAAGTCGGCGTTCAAGTCGCGATTGATATGCGCCAGCAGATTCAAGTTGAACGCGGCTGTAACTCCGGTGGGATCGTCGTAGGCGAGCAATATTCGCGCGACCGGCTTTTCGAGATCGGTAGCAAGGAGCAGCGCATCGCCCGGCTGCAAAATTTCGCGCACCTGCGCCAGAAACGTCGTCGGCCGCGGGGCGATCGAAATTTCCAATCGTGCTGCCCAGAAATAAAACCAGCAGATGTTCGCCGGCTCGCCGCTGCGCGACAACTTCGTGCAACCCTTCGAGATACGAAGCATTCAATTCGAATAGATTTACATCCGCGAGGCCGCCCAATTCCTGGCGGCAGCGCGTGAGCGCCTGCGTGGAAATATCGATTGGGTAGTAGGAAATTTCGCCGCGCGACGCGAGCGCTTCCAGCAGACCACCGGGTATTCGTTCCATTTCCGCTGCCGAGTTCCGCAACAATCAATGGCACGCGGCAATCGTTGCGCAATTTCCGCAGCGTGGCGCTGCATCAGCCGCGCGCCCGCGCGATTCAATCCATACTCGGGCAAGCAAGACAAATCGCTTCGAACAGTGCCGAGCCCACTTCATCGTACAAATATTTCGAGGGCAATTCTTTCTGCCCCGGCCTCAACAATCCGCAACGCACGTCCGTGACAAATTGCGCGGTCTGCGGATCCAGAATCCCTGTGTGAACGGGCGCGAGAATTGGCGCGGCCACGATCAATCCTCCACACAGCGGAACTTCGCATACATATATGGATAGTGTGGCTGAAACCAGTTGCGGAAAGATGCGGCGCAGCATGCAGGCCGCTGTGCGCGGCGAGCCGCCCTTCATCACGAAGTGGTGGCCATCGAAAAAATTGGCGGAGTATCCCGGATAAAATGGAAACGGTTCGAAATCCTGCGGAGCGGCGCGAATTGAGTCGACGTCCATTCCCAACCGTTGCCGACGAGATCTTCCACGCCAAATGCGCTGCTGCCCTGCCGGATGCGAATTCACCGGCGTGGGATCCCAACTTTGAAATCGAAATTTCCGTACGCGCGAGCCGGCTGCGCGTTGCCCCACGGATATTCGCTTCTCGTTTCCGTCTGATGATCCATACGCCATGCGATGCCACTGCGATTCCGTTGGCAACTTCTTCCCTGCCCATCGCGCGAAAGCAGTAGCTTCCGCATGGCTCACATAAACCGGCCATGCCAACGGCAGAGGAATTTCCGCGAACATTGCGTGCCAAAACCATTGCTCGCCTTGCTTGCGCCAGTAGCGTGGATGTTCGAGCCCGATTGTTCGCGCCAGTTCCAATCTGCGTCAGTCCACAGAGAGCGATCGTTGTAGCCACCCGCGCGCAGGAATTCCAAAAACTGTGCGTTGGTAACGGGATAAACATCGGCGCTGAATTCGCCGACGTGGCATGCGCACTTCGCCAAACTCATTGTCCCAACCAAAAGATGAGCCTTGGGTTTTTCCGAGTGTGGCGATTCCTGCAGGAATTTTCACCATCCGCGGAGTTGGTGCGTCCGACGAAACATCCAGTCGCATCGGCGCGCGCGATTTCTGGTCGTATGGAAGTTGGTGAATCAAATATGCCAGCGTTTCCGCATGCATCAATCTATGTTCGATCGCAACTTCCAGCAGCGTGCCGTCCGCAAAATATTTATCGCGAGCGGCCGCCGCTGTTGGATCTTCTACAATCGCATCGAGCTGCGCGCGAACTCGCGAATTGTAATTGTGAACTTCCGATTCGCGCGGCCAATCGCCCGCTTGATCCGACGGCAACCCGCCATCAACAGGATCAATTCCAAACGCAAATAATTTATCCAGCCGCTCGTCAAACGACGGCACATCCGCGGATCCCCGCGCGATCAAATTCCATTCAAATGCTTCCAGGTGTCCGAGATAAAAAATCAGCCGATTGCGTTCTGGAATTGGCCGCTCATAAAGTGCAGCGCGCTCAATGTAAGAAAAAAGCGAATCAGTGTTCGCGCGAGCATCTTTCCAACGTTGTCGAAGCGAAGCAGGATGCGAGACAGAGACTCGAGCAGCAGAAGCCATCAGGCCCCCTAAAGGTCAAAACCACTTTCTTTTGATGCTCGGGCTAAGAGATGGGGTTCAAATTCGCAAACAGTTGGAGCGACCTACGGAATTTGCGAGGGCAGATTGTGCGCCAATACCGGCGCTGAGTCTATAAATAAAATCCAGTAGACGGCCGGATTTCAGACGAGAGAATTACGCGGCTTCTTCTTCGCTGGCATTCGTGGGAATTCGCAATCTCGCGAATTTCGCGGGTGATTCCAATCCAGCTGAGCGCTTTCACTCCGTAGTAAGTGAAGTCCACTTCCCACCAGCGAATTCCCTGGCGGCAGGTGTACATGAACTGGTGGTGATTGTTGTGCCACCCTTCACCAAGCGTGATCAGCGCGAGGACAAAATTATTGCGGCTGTGATCTTTGGTTTCGAATCGCCGCGAGCCCCAGATGTGTGCGAGCGAATTGATGCAGAACGTGCCGTGATATAGCAAAACTGTTGAGCCAATAAAAACCCACGCGAATCCACCGACGCCGCATAGCGCGAAAACCAGCGCACCCAACACAACCGGCGGCACCAGGTGCCATTTATCCAGCCAGCGCAGTTCAGGATATTTTCCGAAGTCCGCGATCAATTTTGGATTGTAAGCGGTGTAATCTTCGGAAAGAATCCATCCGACGTGCGCCCACCATAGTCCATGCAATCCGGGCGAATGCAAATCTTCCTGCTGATCGGAATAACGATGATGGTGGCGATGATTGGCGGCCCACCAGAGCACGCCTTTTTGGCCGGAAGATTCCGCGCCAAATGCCAACATAAATTGCCAAAAGCGATTCAACTTAAATGACCGATGGCTGAAATATCGGTGATACCCGGCCGTGACGACAAACATGCGGAAAAAATATAGGGCAAACATCAGGCCTACCCACCGCCATTGAAAGTGCACAAAGAACAGGCTGAGGAGGGCGGCGTGGATCATGAAAAAGGGCACAGCCGTAACCCATCGAAACTTTTCGTGTTGGAGAATTGTCATTCTGTCGGATATCCCGGGGCCGATTTGGCTCGCTCCGGGACATTTGAGCGAACCGGTGCGAACGTCAGATGCCGTACAGAGTATACGCTAATTCCTGTAGGAATGTGCGAGGAAAATGCGCGTCTTGCGGCGGTGACGCGACTATTTTTCACTTGGATTTAGGTCCATATACTATTGAATATAGGGGGCTTATGCGATAATAGAGAGGCATGTTGGCGTGGTTCCCTCCCCTCCCCTATTGTTTTTGTAAAATGATGATTCTAATAGAGTTATCTAGTACTATTACTAAAAAGTTATTCATTCTAAAGGAGTTAAGTCTGTTTTGAGGGGTGTCGGATTTTGGGGTGGTACTAAAACTAGGTGCTCACTGTGGGATCGTCGACGATCTCGGACCCCAGCTGAGCTGAGTGGGCTTTGAAAACGTTCAAGAAATTGCTTCTCTCGCTTACCTTTGTGGGGAACTCGGTAGAGTGGCGATAAAGGATTCAAGCTGGGCGACAAGTGCGAGGCCGCCAACCTCGAAAATATCATTGTGACCTGCGCTTGGCACAAGAACAAGCTGCTTCGGCTCGTTGGCACGGCGCTTGAGTGCCTGCGCCATCTTCGGCGGAGTCAATGTGTCTTGATCTCCGACGACCAAAAGCAGCGGCATATGGATCAAAGCGATCTTACTGAGATTATTAAAAGAATTTCGAGATCCCATGAGTTCGAGAGGCAAGATTCTCATTTGCCACGATTCTCGGGCCACGTCATTCAGGGTGGTGAACGGGCTTATCAGAATTAGTCCTGCAGCTTGGGGAGTTTCGAAGGCAAGTTGAGAGGCGATACCCGTGCCGATCGACCGCCCAAAGATAATTATGTTTCCCACTGGGACGTGTCGAATTTGAATTAGATAATTCAGCGCCGCGCGAGCATCTTGCGTTGCACGTATCCCGTTGGCGTTTCCGGGGCTACTTGTACCGTATCCTCGATAATCAACGATTAGCAGGTTCACTCCGAGGCTGTGAAGATCGAACGCTTCGAACCTAGCAGTTCCCTCGATCGTGTAACCGTTTCCATGAAAATACAAAATGACTCTCGTTGAAGGCTGTGCGGACGGAATCCACCACGCGTGAATCTGTTCCGCGCCGACGGGGATGTGCAGATCCTCAAACGAAATTCCAACGCTCGCAGGAGTGTCTTTCGGATAATCGGTCGGCGCAGGAAAAGTCAGCTTGTCTTGATAGAGATAGATGAACGCACACAAAGCAACGTAGACCGCAAGCGAGACGTACAGGACGCTTAACAAAGTGAATCTTCCTAAGCGTCTCAAGCGGTCGCGCGGCAGCTGGGGTGGTGCAGTCTCCATCTTAGCCTTCTCAGTTTCGAGTTGACATCTCTCGCAAATATCCCCGAGCCAAATCTGACGTGAGGCGGAAGCTTATCATTCGCCCGGTTCCAAGTTCTTCTGCTTTGATTGAGCGCGAAATGAACGCGAGTGCTGGTATACTCTCGGCGAAACGGCTGGCGTTAGTCGAGTAGTCCCCCGGACGCGCCGGTCCATGGGAAGTACGCCGATGAAGCACTCCGCAGAGAGATATTTTCTCGCAAGTTCACGCTATTTTCGATTTTCATTTTTGATTGCGGCTCGCGTTTGCGATGGCGGTGACGCTTGGATCGGCGCAATCGGCCAGGGCGCAGCGCGGTGGGGGCGGGCACGGGCACGGCGGCGGGCATTTTGGCGGCGGCCACAGCGAGCGCTGGCCATGCAGGCAGTGGCGGCGCGAACCAGCGGCGCGCCCGCGCACGGAATGCAGGTCACTTATCTTCCGGCGACAGGGTCACGTGCGGCGGCGCAATCGACGGCACCCGGAGCGCGGCCATTTCGTGGAGCGGTGGCGTCGCGAACGCCGATCGCCGGAAATTTCTTTCGTGCAACGTATGAGGCTTCGCAATCGGAGCGGGTATTTTCCGCGAGCAAACGGCTTCTTCCCGTTTGGATATGGCTACGGCTCGACGCTGGGCGCCGGATTGTGATGGCTACCAAAACTACCGCTACCCGAATAACGACTGCAACTCACTGCAAGGCTCCGGTGCTGGCGGTTATGTACAGGACGATTTCGAGTCAGCGGAAAACGCTCCGCGGCCGATGGTGATTTTCTACACGCGCGATGGAAATGGATTCGGCGCGAACGATTACTGGCAGGAAGATGGAGTGGTGCATCTGGCGACGACGGCGGGCAGCGAAAAAACTTTTCCGATGAGCGAACTCGACGCGAAGAAAACCGCCGAGGAAAACGCGGCTCGCGGCGTGTACTTCACTCTGTTTAATGCGCCGCTCGCGGAAACGGGTCCACAAATTGCGTCGGTTTCATACACTGCGCCTGCGTGTGGAGGCTCGACGCATCAGTCGAGTGGCAATGGAGAATTCGACTGCGGCACATTTTGGCGCGACGGGTGAAGCGAGCGACAGCGGAGTGGTGGTGACATCTGTGCAAGCGGGATCGCTCGCGTTGCAAGCAGGAATTCACGCTGGCGACAAAGTGACACGCATCGGATGCAAAGATGTTCACAGCGCCGCGGAAATTGATTCTGCGATCACAGCGAATTCCGGCGATACGCTGTGGGTGAGTTACTTGATTCAGGGGAGCTGGCTGAGCGAAAAGCCTGTGAAGATGCGGTAGGTTTGCCGCGTAGCAATAGAGAGTTCAATTCCCTGTGCGTTCACATTAGAGCTAGTGCTCTGACCCAAGAAGGCGCTTAGAATGAAAAGCAGCTGCAGATCCCTCACCGCGAAAGCGATTCGGGATGATAATTTTTTAGCGTAGGAAGCCACGAATAAATTCGTGCTCTGATACAAAATCAATTTCTGGCCTGAAACGAAGTTACTTTGTTTTCCGCAGCCGCAGGCAGTTCGTAAACTAATCCGCGTTGAGATGAGTCTTGAAGAATTGGAAGATGCGGCGGAACGCGTCTTCGGATGATGCTTCGTGATATTCCGCGTGGATGGGAAGGTGCGGGGCAATTTTTTCGGCCAGGAAACCTGTGTTGTGGTGCATGAAACCGTGGCCAGCACCCGCATAGAATTTCACATCGTGTGGAATGTTGAGCTCATTGAGGAAACCTTCGAGGCGCTTGCCGGATTTAACCATCGATCCGCTGTCACACAAGCCGTAGCTCGCGACCATGGGGCAACTTCCGCGAAGCTTGTCGATCGATTTGGGAACCTCGCCGTAAAATGGCGCGGAAACTTTGTACGTGCCGCTATTTGCGAGGAGGATGGCGAAACCTCCGCCGAGACAGAATCCGGCAATCGCGATCTTCCCCGGATCGATTTCGGAGCGCGACAGCAGATATTTACGAGCAAGTTCGATATCTTCGAATTCCCTTCCCTCGCCGCGCATCGACGAGCGAATCGCGCTGACTACACAGAAAAATTTGGGACCGGGATGATCGAAGATATCGGGGACGATTACAGCATATCCTTCCGCGACGAAGCGACCGGCGATGCGGGCAAGGTCGGGAGTGATCCCGAAAACGTCAAAGATGAGAACGACCGCCGGCACGGGCGGAGCCTGCGAATCCGGCAGGAACAACTCGGCGCGCATTGACGAATTATTCGGACGAGCCAGCGCAAGCGTTTCCTGTTTCATCGCGCCAACATTCTACGCCTGGAGGGTTCGGGCCGCCTGCGGAATGCGATTTTTTGGAAAGAAAAGACAAAGATAAGGGTGCGGCGCGATCGAAACCCGCGCACCGCACCCAGGCAAGATTGTCCGCTTACTTTCCGACGACAAGAATCGTAAACGAATCGGGCACCATGGTGGGGCGCGGTCCGCGTCCACCGGCTGGCGGAGGTGTTGCCGTAGCGGGTTGCGCCGGCGGCGCGACAAATTCCGCAGCGATCAGCACGATGTGATTTGTTTTGCGATCGAGGGTGAGCGTCTTCGCCATGGTCATGGTCTTGACGTTCTGCTCGACTTCGAAACTCGTTGGACTGTTTTCCTTGATCACAGTGAGAGTGCCGTCGCGCTGCGAACTAAAGGCTTCCATCGTGGCAGGATTGAAGACAGCTCCGTCCGTGCCATTGCCGATCGGAAGCGTGGTGATCACTTTTCCATCGGTGGCGTTGACGATGGCCATCACCTGCGGATCGTGGCACGCTGCGAAGAGAATGTGATTTTTTGCGTCGAGGGCCAGCCCGCCGGGCCCGCCGCACTTTCCGGCGAGATCGTAGTGAGCAGTAACAGCCATTGTCTTCGCGTCGACGACTGCGATGTTGTCTTTATCTTCGATATCCACGTAAATGTGGCCATTACCGTCTGTCGCTGCCTGCTCGGGAGCGCCGCCGAGATCAATCGTGCCAACCACGCTGCCATCTTTCGCGTCGATCACCGTCGCGTTCGGAGCGCGATGGCTAAAAATGTAAACGCGCTCGTTAAACGGATCGAACATGATTCCATCGGGGCCGCCATCCACATCGATCGTTTTGATCAGCGCCATCGTGTTCGTGTCCCACATCGCGACAGGCTTGCTGCTGGCGAATCCGTGATGCGATTTCGGATCTACAGCCGCGCCGCGCGCATTCGTATTGGGGATTTCGCCAGCAGGCGCGAGTGTATCGAGATTGAAAACTGTCATTCGTCCGCCATCGCCGGTACGCGCAATGTACAAACGGCGTCCTGCATCATCGGCGTATACGTAATCGAATCCGCCAGCGCCGCCAACTTTGGCGGTCTTCATTACCTTATACGGTCCATCTGTGGGCGCTTGCGCCAGCACGATCGACGCCGAAGCCGCCACCGCTAGTGCCAATACGAAACAAAGTCTTCTCACGATCGTCTCCTTGAGTTCCATATTCCGCTCACGCGCCGAATTTCCCGGCAAAGTATACAACTTCGTATCAAATGGAAAGTGAAGGCGGGCTGAAGGCGGACACGGTAATCTGTTTGCCGGGATGCGCTGGTTCAGAGAGTTCGGGAGGACGGCACCGCTTCTGCTTACAGCCGCAACCGATTGAACCTCCGCCCCGTCTTATAATCTAAGCTAGACAGGACGGAAGAGCCGCTGAAGGCGATATATCGGCGGGGTCGGCGAAAAAGATTTGAGCGCGCGATGCATCTAGCGCATAACATTGCGCAGCGCCAAGTAAGCGAACGACATAAAATCACAAGCGGAAGCGGCGAGGCGAGCGCGCCGAACTACATTTTGAAATTGTATTTCCCACAGGAGCGTGGCGATGGGGCACATTGATACTCTTCCGGCAAAGGAGCCGCAGTCGAAGTACCCTTCTCTGCCGCCCGATACGCACGACAATGGCCCGAAGAAATCGCACTGGTTGGTATGGCTGGTGCTCCTGGTGATTGTTGGCGGCGGTTTGTACTGGTATTACCGCGGGAACGCCTCGGCGAAATCTGGATCCGATGCTGATCAAACACAATCCACATCCGCCGGCGGAAAAGGACACGGCCGCGGCGCGGGAAATGGTCCGATCGCGGTAGTTGTAGCGACGGCCACCAAGGGCGACATGCCCGTGCTGCTCAACGGTATTGGCACTGTGACTCCGCTCAATACCGTCACCATTCATTCGCGTGTGGATGGCCAGCTCATCAGCGTAAATTTCAAAGAGGGACAAATTGTAAAAGCCGGCGAAGTTCTAGCCGCGCTTGACCCGCGTCCCTATCAAGTTTCGCTCGAGCAAGCCGAGGGGCAGTTTGCGCACGACACTGCGCTGCTTCACGACGCGCAGGCGAATTACTCGCGCGACCAGGCATTGTGGACCGATCAAGTTATCGCCAAACAGCAGCTGGATACCCAAGCCGCTACCGTAGAGCAATATCAAGGCGCGCTGAAAAGCGATCAGGGAATGATCGATAGCGCAAAACTCAATCTGGATTACTGCCGCATCACCGCACCGATCACAGGGCGCATCGGTTTGCGGCTGATCGATCCGGGAAATATTGTCCACGCTTCTGACACCAACGGCATGCTGGTGATCACGCAAATACAGCCGATCGCTGTGATTTTCACGCTACCCGAAGATCAACTTCCCGCGGTGTATCAGAAGTTGCGTTCAAATCAGCAGCTTTCCGTGGACGCCTACGATCATGACAATACAGCGAAGCTGGCCACCGGCACGCTGCTGACGATCGACAATCAAATCGACCCCACCACCGGTACTTACAAATTGAAATCGGTTTTTGATAACAGCGATTTCTCACTCTTTCCGAATCAATTCGTGAACATGCATCTACTTGTGGATACGCGCCGCGGTCTTTCGATCGTTCCCACGGCAGCGATTCAGCGCGGGCCGCAGGGCACGTACGTGTACGTGGTGCAGGGGGACAGCACGGTGAAAGTGCGCACGGTGAATGTGGCGCTCACTGTGAACAATAATGTTGGCATCGACAACGGATTGAATCCGGGTGAAGTGGTGGTTACCGACGGACAAGATAAATTGCAAGACGGCTCGAAAGTTGATCAGCGCACCATCACCGGCGACAAAGTGACAGCGGCTGGCGGAGCGCAAGCGAGCACAGGTTCGCAGCAAGCGGGAGCGAAATCGAAACGCGGCGGTACGAAAACTCCAGCGGCTGGCGGTAACAACAAATGAGCCCGTCCCGGCCGTTTATTCTGCGGCCCGTTGCGACCAGCCTCCTGATGGTGGGAGTGCTGCTCGCAGGGTTCGTGGCCTATCGCCAACTTCCTGTGGCCGCGCTGCCGCAGGTGGATTACCCCACAATTCAGATTGTCACGTTTTATCCGGGCGCATCGCCAGACGTGATGACGTCTTCGGTGACCGCGCCGCTCGAGCGCCAGTTCGGCCAGATGCCCGGGCTGAACCAGATGACGTCAGAGAGTTCCTTCGGCAGCTCGATCATCACGCTGCAATTCGTGCTGGATCTGAATATTGACGTTGCCGAGCAGGAAGTGCAGGCGGCGATCAACGGTGCGTCGCAGCTTCTGCCGACGAATCTTCCCTACCCGCCGATCTACAGCAAGATTAATCCGGCCGACGCGCCGATTTTGACGTTGTCGATGACGTCGGATTCGCTGCCGCTTTCGAAAGTGGAAGATCTCGCGGACACGACCTTCGCGCAGAAAATTTCGCAGCTAAGCGGAGTTGGACTCGTCAGCATCAGCGGCGGCCAGCGGCCAGCGGTGAGAATTCAGGCGAATCCGACGGCGCTCGCTTCGTATGGACTTGGTCTTGAGGATGTGCGCACGGCGCTGGCACAGGCCAACGTGGATCAAGCCAAGGGAAATATTGATGGGCCTTCGCAATCCTTTACGATCGGCGCGAACGACCAATTAATTTCGAGCGATTCGTACAAGCCCATCATCATCGCGTACCGCAATGGCGCCCCGGTGCGACTTAGCGACGTCGCAACAATTTTCGACGGCACGGAAAATACCAAGCAAGCTGCCTGGGCGGGGCTGAATCCGTCTGTAATTTTGAATATTCAGCGCCAACCCGGCGCAAATATTATTCAGGTGGTTGATCGCGTTACGGCGTTGCTGCCGCAATTGCAGGCTTCGCTTCCCGCAACGGTAAAAGTCACGGTTCTCACCGACCGAACTACCACGATCCGCGCATCGGTGTCCGATGTCGAGTTCGAATTAGTTCTAACGATCGGACTCGTGGTGATGGTGATCTTTTTATTTCTGCGCAATCTTGCCGCGACGGTGATTCCCAGCGTGGCAGTCCCGCTCTCGATTGTTGGCACTTTTGGAGTGATGTACCTGCTGGGCTACAGCCTCGACAATCTTTCGCTGATGGCGCTCACGATCTCCACAGGCTTCGTGGTGGACGACGCTATCGTGATGATCGAAAACATCAGCCGATACATTGAGGAAGGCGAATCGCCGCTCGAAGCTGCGCTGAAGGGCTCCGAGCAAATCGGCTTCACGATTATTTCGCTCACCGTTTCGCTGATTGCGGTACTGATTCCGCTGCTGTTCATGGGCGACGTGGTGGGCCGGCTGTTCCGCGAATTCGCGGTGACGCTGGCGACGACGATCATCGTCTCGGCGTTCGTATCGCTCACGCTCACGCCGATGATGTCGGCGAAACTTCTGAAGCACATTCCGCCTAGTTCGCAGGGATGGTTCTACAGAAAGTCCGAGGAATTTTTCGACCGCGTAATCGCGTTTTACGGACGCACGCTGCAAGTAGTTTTGCGGTATCGCAAAATTACGCTCGCGGTTACGGTGGCCACCCTCGTCGCAACGATTCTTTTGTACATTTATGTTCCGAAGGGATTTTTCCCGGTGCAAGACACCGGCGTGATCATGGGCATTTCGGAATCGCCGCAGGATATTTCGTTCGGCGCGATGGCGGAGCGCCAGCAGCAACTCGTAAAAGTTATTTTGCAGGACCCGTCGGTCGACAAAGTGTCCTCGTTTATGGGGATTGACGGAACCAACGTCACGATCAATAGCGGGCGCATTCAAATTACTTTGAAGCCGATCGAAGAGCGGAAAATCTCCGCCTCAGACATTATTCGCCGCCTGCAGCCTGAGCTCGAAAAAGTGAATGGCATCACGCTCTACTTGCAGCCCGTGCAGGATCTTTCGGTTGAAGATCGCGTCAGCCGGACCGAGTTTCAGTACAGCATCGAAGATGTGGACCCCAATGAACTCGCCTACTGGGTGCCGCAGATTATTCAGAAAATGCAGCAGCAGCCGGAGTTGCGCGACGTCGCCAGCGACCAGCAGAATTCTGGCTTGCTTATCGCACTCGATATCGATCGCGATACCGCATCGCGCCTCGGCATTTTGCCGCAAACGATTGACGATACGCTGTACGACGCGTTTGGCCAGCGGCAAGTCTCCACGATTTTTACGCAGCTGAACCAGTATCACGTGGTGCTCGAAGTCCCGCAGAACTTCCAGAACGATCCCGACCAGCTGAAAAATATTTACATTAAGTCGGCGGCGGGAACACAGGTGCCGCTTTCCGCGTTTGTGCGGCAGAATACCGGTACAACGTCTCTGGTGATCAATCATCAGGGGCAATTCCCCGTCGTCACCGTTTCGTTCAATCTGGCGCCCAACGCCTCGCTGGGACAGGCCGTTGACGCAATTAACAAAATAAAGTCGCAGCTGCAAATTCCTGCGAGTATTCAAACCGCGTTTCAGGGCACAGCCGCCGCGTTTCTTGCGTCGCTCGCAAACGAACCGATTTTGATTCTTGCTGCGGTCATCACCGTGTACATCGTGTTGGGAGTTCTGTACGAAAGCTACATTCATCCGATCACGATTATTTCTACGCTGCCTTCCGCCGGGGTCGGCGCGATTCTCGCTCTCTTAATCTGTCACCAGGAATTCAGTGTTATTGCGCTCATTGGGTTGATTCTGCTGATAGGCATCGTGAAAAAGAACGCCATCATGATGATTGACTTCGCCCTCGAAGCCGAGCGCAAGGAAGGCAAGTCCTCGCTCGAATCGATCTACGAAGCGTGCCTGCTGCGTTTCCGTCCCATCATGATGACCACGATGGCCGCGCTGCTCGGCGGTTTGCCTCTTGCTCTTGGCACGGGAACGGGTTCCGAATTGCGCAAGCCATTGGGAATTACGATCGTTGGCGGTTTGCTCGTGAGCCAGTTGCTCACGCTTTACACCACACCGGTTGTTTACCTGGCGTTCGATTCACTTTCGCAGCGTCTGCGAAAGCGATTTCATATCGGCAACCCAGTCGAGGAGCCCGCAGCCGGCGATTAGTTCGTGAATTTTTCCGCGAACATTTCGGAACCATTTATCCGCCGCCCCGTGGCGACGTCGCTGCTCACCATTGCGATTCTTCTCGCTGGAGCCATCAGTTTCCGGTTGCTGCCCGTCGCGCCTCTCCCTTCCGTAGACTTTCCCACGATCTCCGTCAGTGCGGGCCTTCCCGGCGCGAGCCCGGAGACGATGGCTTCTTCCGTCGCAACACCCCTCGAGCGCCAGCTTGGACACATTGCATCCATCACGCAGATGACGTCTTCCAGCAGCCTCGGCTCCACCAATATCAATCTTCAGTTTGATCTCAATCGCGATATCAACGCCGCCGCGCGTGACGTGCAAGCGGCGATCAACGCTTCGCGCACGCAGCTGCCTGCGAATCTGCCAGGCCAGCCCACCTATCGCAAAACAAATCCCGCAGATGCGTCGATCATGATACTGGCGCTAACTTCCAAAACGATTCTTCGCCAGGATATTTATGACGCTGCGGATTCCATCCTCGCGCAGAAGCTCGCGCAGATCGATGGCATCGGACAGGTCAACGTAAGCGGCGGCGCGCGTCCCGCCGTGCGAGTCGAAGCGAACCCGATGCAGCTGAATAGCTACGGGATCAGCCTCGAGCAGGTTCGCACCACTCTCGCCAGCGCCAACGCCAATCGTCCCAAAGGTGAAATTGAAAGCGAGATCCATGCGTGGCAGATCAACACCACCGATCAACTTTTCAAGGCGCGTGAATATCGGCCGCTGCTGATCGAATATCAAAACGGCGCGGCAGTGCGAATGTCAGACATCGGCGAAGTCACCGACGGCGTGGAAAATATTCAGAACGCCGGCATTTCCAACGGAACCGACGCCATCCTGATTTTCCTCAATCGCCAGCCCGGCGCAAATATCGTTGACACCGTCGATCGCGTGCGCGCTGCTTTGCCCGTGCTGCAGGCATCAATCTCGCCGTCGATCGATGTTCGCGTCGTCAACGATCGCACCACCACCATTCGTGCTTCGATTCACGACGTTGAAATTACTCTGTTAATTTCGATCGCCCTGGTGATTCTCGTGGTCTTCGCGTTTTTGCGAAACGTTTGGGCCACCATCATTCCCAGCATCGCCGTGCCGCTCTCGCTCGTGGGCACATTCGGCATCATGTATTTGCCGGATACACGCTCGACAATCTTTCGCTGATGGCGCTTACGATCTCCACGGGCTTCGTCGTCGACGACGCCATCGTCGTCATCGAAAATATCGCGCGTCATCTTGAAAGCGGAATGAAGCCATTTCGCCGCGGCGCTGCAAGGCTCGCGCGAAATCGGTTTCACCGTGATTTCCATGAGCACTTCGCTCGTGGCCGTTTTCATTCCAATTTTGATGATGGCCGGAATTGTCGGCAGGCTCTTCCGCGAATTTGCGGTTACGTTCAGCGCCGCAATCGCCGTATCCCTCGTCGTATCTCTCACCACCACGCCGATGATGTGCGCCCGCTTTTTGAAACACGATACCGGTGGGCACGGCGCCACCTATCGCTTCGCCGAGCGAATTTTTGACGGCATGTTGAAATTGTACGATCGTTGCCTGCGCTGGGTTCTTGGCCGCCAGCCTGCGATTCTCGCTTTAACCATTATCACCATCTGCGTCAGCTTGTATCTCGCTTACACCATTCCTAAAGGATTTTTCCCTCAACAGGATACCGGCCGGGTTTCCGGCTCGATCATCGGCGATCAGGATAGCTCTTTCACCGCAATCACCGCGAAAATGCGCGCCTTCGAGGAGATCGTTCGATCGCAGATCCAGCAGTCGATACCGTCATGGCGTTTTCCGGAGGTGGTTCCACCAACGCCGCGCGCATGTTCGGCCAGCTCAAACCGCTCAGCGTCCGCAAGATCAGCACCGATGAGGTGATCAACCGGCTGCGCAGCAAACTCAGCCGCATCCCCGGCGCTACCATTATTCTTACAGGTCCCGCAGGACATCACTGTTGGCGCGCGCGGCAGCAACTCGCAATTTCAGTACACCCTTCAGGCCGATAATCTCGACGACCTAAATAATTGGGCGCCAATCATGCTCGCGCGCCTGAAAAAAATTCCAGAACTCCAAGACCCCAATAGCGACGAACAGAATCATGGTTTGCAAAGCCAACTCGTAATCGATCGCGATGCCGCCTCGCGTCTCGGCGTCAACATGACCATGATCGATAACACCTTGAGCGACGCCTTCGGCCAGCGCCAGGTCTCAAACATCTATAAGGGCATCAATCAATACCATGTCGTTTTGGAAATCGCGCCGCAGTTCCAGCGCAATCCGGACGCTCTCAAACAAATCTACGTGCCCGCGGGAAACGTTGCAGCGAGTTCAGGGCAAAATGGCGCAGTCGGCGCGATCACTGCCACCAACAACCTCGTGGCTGGAACTGGCCTGCCGCCTACTTCAAGCACTTCCTCGCAGCCTACCGGCGTAACCCCGGCCACCGGGACTTTGATTCCGTTAAGCGCCGTGGCTTCTTACGTAATGTCCAACACTCCGCTGCAAGTGAATCACCAGGGGATCTTTCCCAGCATCACGCTTTCATTTAACCTCGCAGTTGGTTCCTCACTCGGCACCGCGGTAAATGATGTAATTGCCGCCCAGCGCCAAGTTGGTCTTCCTGCAAATGTGCATGCCACATTCCAAGGCACAGCTCAGGCCTTTCAACAGTCGCTTTCTTCCGAATTATTTCTGGTACTCACCGCAATCGGCGCGGTCTACATCGTCCTCGGAATCTTGTACGAAAGCTATGTTCATCCCATCACGATTCTTTCCACAATTCCTTCGGCGGCTATAGGCGCGTTGCTCGCACTTCTAATCTTCAAAGAAGACCTCAACGTCATCGCGCTTATTGGAATAATTCTGCTCATAGGCATCGTGAAGAAAAACGCGATCTTAATGATCGATTTCGCGATTCAGACCGAACGGCTCGAAGGCAACTCGCCTGTCGACTCAATTTATCAAGCCTGCATGCTTCGTTTCCGCCCCATCATGATGACCACTATGGCCGCGATGCTCGGCGCCGTGCCTCTCGCGGTCGGTGGCGGAGTCGGCTCCGAAATGCGCAGGCCGCTCGGCATTACGATCGTCGGCGGCTTAATCTTCAGCCAGATGCTCACGCTCTTCACCACTCCCGTCGTCTACCTCTACCTCGATCGACTCCAAACCTGGCTCCAGCTCCACCGTGCACCCCAAAACGTCCCCGCATCCTCCAGCGCCGACTAGTTCGCAATCAACTCCACGCATTTCCGCCAACTCCCGTCTCACGACAAACCTCTTATGAGATACTCGCATCGCTTGCGAATCCACAGACGCATCGTCGCAATCTCGTTCATTTTTCTAATCGGAGCTTGTCTCGCGGCGTTTCCGCCCTTAGCATCTTCCTTCCGCCACGTGCCGCCACAAATGCGAAGCCCCGTCCTCGATTACATCGCAAAATCCTGGAGCGCTCTCACTCGCTCCATGTCCGAGTGCTCCACATTTTCCGACCGCAAAACCGCCGGCCCGCAAACGCTCTATCTCGCCCAAGGATTCGGCGTCCCCGGTTTCGTCGCTCATCTGGAATCTTCCTGCAACGTAAAAGTTCAACTCCTGCCCTACATGATTCCTCCGATGGGCCAGTCAACTTCGCCTCAGCAAATTCCCGCCAACATTCAGCCACCCGGACTGCTTTATTTGCCGAATCCCTACGTCGTTCCCGGCGGCCGCTTCAACGAAATGTATGGCTGGGATAGCTATTTCATTATTCGCGGACTCATCCGTGCCGGAAAACTCGAACTCGCGCGCGGCATCGTCCGCAATTTCTTTTTTGAAATTGATCATTACGGCGGAGTGCTCAACGCCAATCGCACTTACTACCTCACGCGCTCGCAGCCGCCATTTCTCACCTCAATGATCCTCGCGATTTACGCCTCCGATAAATCCGCCGCCTCTTCGCAATCATCCGCGGCAAAAGACGCAGCCAGTACTCCCCTCGATTGGCTCCGCGAATCCTATCCCTATGCGGTTCGCGATCACGCGCTCTGGATCAGCAACGATCATCGCGCCGGCCACACCGGTCTCGCGCGCTATTTTGATTTTGGCGATGGCCCGGTTCCTGAAATCAGCGACGCGCCGGATTATTACCGCGGAGCCGCCGAATATTTCGCCACGCATCGCGAAGATGCCGCAGGCCTCCTGGTCTCCCCGGAATCGCCTGACGCTATCGGACCGGTCTTCAATGTAAGTCCGTGCTCCCCGCCAACTAGCACGGAAGACACTCCCGGCCTCCCAACCGTTCACTGCAATTTGATCGAACGCGTCTCCCTCTCGCGCGAATTTTACAAAGGCGATCGCAGCATGCGCGAATCCGGCTTCGACACTTCATTCCGCTTCGGCCCCTACGGAGCCTTCACTCATCACTACGCCGCCGTCGATCTGAACTCTCTGCTCTACAAAAGTGAAAACGATCTCGCCGAAATGGCCTCCGCGCTCGGTCAGGAAACGGAAGCGCACAAGTGGCGCGAAACAGCCGCCGCCCGCCAGCGCGCCATCAACAAATATTTGTGGAATGAATCCGCTGGAATGTATTTCGACTACGACTTCACGCACTCGCGCCAATCCACCTACGAATTCGCGTCTACGTTTTACCCACTTTGGACTGGCGTTGCATCCCCCCAACAAGCCGCAGCAGTCCGTCAGCATCTGAAAGATTTCGAACGCACCGGCGGTCTAGCCGCCAGCACAAAGGTAACCGGTGCGCAGTGGGATTCGCCCTATGGCTGGGCTCCGCTCCAACTCATCGCCGTCGAGGGCCTGCGCCGTTTCGGATTCACAGCCGACGCCGATCGCATCTCCCAAGAATTCCTCGGCACCGTAAAAGTAAATTTCGAACGCGACGCCACCATCCGCGAAAAATACGATGTCGTCCATCGCACCGCCGAAACTCACATCGAAGCAGGCTACACTCAAAACTCAATTGGATTCGGCTGGACCAACGCCGTGTATCTCGAACTGCTTGAAGGTCTGAAGCACAAATAGCAGGATTTCTTCGTCCAACCAAATCGCACGAATCCGCGCGGGTGCCGCACCCTTTGAAATGTAAAGGTGCGAGTTTTTATTTCAAGCCAGCAAAACTACTCGTAGCGCAACGCCTCAATCGGATCGAGCATCGCCGCCTTCTTCGCCGGGTAATATCCGAAAATAATTCCCATCGCCGTCGAAAATAAAACCGCTATCACAATCGCTTCCGGCGAAACTTCCATCGGCCAGTCCAGCAATTTTGAAAGCCCCAGAGATCCAAAAACTCCGCAGGCGATTCCGGTGACGCCGCCAAACAAACTCACAAACACAGCTTCGAATAGAAACTGCATCTGCACTTCGTGCTCCGTCGCGCCGATCGCCATACGCACTCCAATCTCGCGCGTGCGCTCCGTCACAGACACCAGCATGATGTTCATGATTCCGATGCCGCCCACAATCAGCGACACAGACGCAATCGCCGCCAGCATGATCGTCAACGTCAAGCGTCGATTGCTGCTGCGCTTTCAGCGCATCTTCCGGATGCCGGATATTGAAATCATCATCCTGATCCGGACGAATTTTGTGCCGCTGCCTCAGCAACAAAGTAATCTGCGCTTCCGCCGCTTCCACATCTTCAGGGCCCCGCGCCGAGCAATAAATATCGTCGAGCCAGTCCTTCCCCGCAATCTTGTGCATCGCCGTCGTCACCGGCATGATGATGAAATCGTCTTGATCGCGGCCGTCCGCGCTCGTCCCTTTCGCCGCGAGCACGCCCACCACTTTGCACGGAAGTTGATTCACGCGGATCGTTTGCCCCACTCCGTCCTGCCCGCCGAAGAGCATCTCCGAAACGGTGTGCCCTAGCATGCAAACATCCGCCAGCCTGTCTTGATCCTGATGAGTGAACGCGCCACCCGATGCGATATCCCATCGCCGGGTCTCCAAGTATTCCGGTGAGTCTCCTCGATATGTCGTATTCCAATTCTGATTCCCGTATGCGACTTGCACTCGCCCATCGGCGTTCGGCGAAACGCTTTTGATTAACGCGATGTTTTCCTCGATCGCTTTCGCATCCAACATCGTCAGCGTCTTGGTCTCGCCGTTGCCCGTGTGGACGCCCTGCACATTGCGTCCGCCGGATTCCACCCACACCAGATTGTCGCCAAGAGCCGCAAGTTGCGCCTGAATTTGCGCCGCGCCGCCCTTGCCAATCGCAACAGTGCAAATCACCGCCGCAATTCCGATCGTGATGCCGAGCGTCGTCAGCAGTGAGCGCATCTTGTTGCGCCCCAGCGAATCGGCTGCAAGGTTACAGAGGTCCCGGAAGTTCATCGTCTCTTGTGTGCGGGCATATTAGGGCAAACTAGCTGAAGCACACCTTAACAACCGCCCCGTAAACCGTCGCGCACCTCAGTTGTGACCCACAATTCCCCGCCAGCATCAAACTTCCAGCGCGTAATGGCTGATAACGACTCACACCAAAGTCCCGGCGGCATAAATCCTTGGTGGATTGCCGTCGCGGTGATGCTCAGCACTTTTATGGAAGTGCTCGACACCACCGTCGTCAACGTATCGCTCCCGCACATCGCGGGCAGCCTTTCAGTCACTCCAGAAGAAGCCACCTGGGCGCTCACTTCCTATCTCGTCTCGAACGCCATCATCCTTCCCATGACCGGCTGGCTCTCGAATTATTTCGGCCGCAAGCGAATGCTGATGATGTCCGTAATCGGTTTCACGATTGCATCCTTCTTCTGCGGACTCGCTCCCAGCCTCGGCTTGCTGGTTTTCTTCCGAGTAGTTCAAGGCGCGTGCGGCGGCGGACTCCAACCAATCTCGCAGGCAATTTTGCTGGAAAGTTTTCCGCCTGAAGATCGCGGCAAGGCCATGGGCTTTTGGGGATTGGGAATCGTCGTCGCGCCGATGCTGGGCCCCGTGCTCGGCGGCTGGCTCACCGATAGCTACAGTTGGCGCTGGGTTTTCTACATCAATGTGCCCATCGGAATCGCCAGCATTTTGCTGACGAAAATGTTCGTCTTCGATCCGTCCTACATAAAACGCTCAAAGGCAAAAGTGGATTCGTGGGGCATCGGTATGCTCGCCGTCTGGATCGCCAGCTTGCAAATCGTCCTCGACAAGGGCCAGGAAAAAGATTGGTTCGGCACCACCTGGATCACCGTTCTAGTAATCGTCGCTTCCCTGTTGTGCCTCGGCTTCATCATTCGTGAATTGCGCGCGCGCGACCCGGTGGTAAATCTGCGCGTTTTCAAAGACCGCAACTATTCCATCGGCGTTTTCATGATGTCGCTCATGGGTGTGGGACTCTACGGCAGCGTCGTATTAATTCCGCTGATCCTGCAGACGCTGCTCGGCTATCCGCCGCTGCAGGCGGGCATCGCTATGGCTCCGCGCGGAATCGGTTCGTTCATCGCCATGCCCATCGTCGGCATGATCATGACGAAAGTCGACTCGCGAAAATTGTTGGTCGCCGGAGTCGTCATCTGCGGCGGCACGCTAGTGATGTTGTCGCGCCTGAATTTAAGCGCAGGCTACTGGGAATTCTTCTGGCCTCAAATGTTGATGGGGCTCTCACTGGGTTTGCTTTTCGTTCCGCTCACCACCATCAGCATGGCTTCAATTCCCAAAGAAGCCATGGGCAACGCCACCAGTCTTTTTAATTTGGTGCGCAATCTCGGCGGCAGCATCGGAATCGCCGCCGTCACCACTCTACAAATCCGCAAAACGCAAACCAACACTTCAATTCTCGGCAGCCACGTCACTCCCTACGACGCCGCCGCGAGAAACCAATTCGCAGCCTTGCGTCAGGGATTCATGGCCCATGGTTCCGATCCCGCACAGGCCGCAATGCAAGCCCGCGCCGCGATGTTTGGCCTGGTCCAGCGCCAAGCCTCCATGATTTCCTACAACTCCGTCTTCATGATCCTCGGACTGATGTTCCTGATCATGCTCCCGTTCGTTTTCCTGATGCACAAAGCGAAGCCAAAAGATGGGCCGATTTCGATGCATTAGTGGTTCGCATCCAGCGGAGCCCATTCAAATACGAAAATCTGCCCCGCTGTTTTCGGCTCCAGCGCCGCTCCCAATTTCTCAGCCGCCCGCGCCAGCACCGGATCTTTTCCGTCCGCCAGTTCCTGCGCCGTCGGCGCCACAATTTCGTCCGGAGTCACTCCGTGATTTTCCAAACTTTGTCCATCAGCCATGATTAAATCCGCTTCGGTTACAGACATCGCGTAAAACAGCACGATGTTCGTACCCTGCTGCAAGGGATAGAGCCTGGACTCCATTACCTTTCCCGCGCTGCGATCGCCAATCACCGTCCCGCGATGATTCAGTTGAATCGTTCGCGCGAAGAGCTCTGCACACGAGCCCGACGCGCTATCCACCAGCACCACCAGATCGCCTGTAAAAACTTGCGACCGCGGCTTGGCCACCATCGCTTTCAAGTCTTTCCGGCCGATCGGCTGGGAAATCTGCACTTCGTGCTCGAAGAAACTTCCCACCAGGTGCTCCAGCACTTCGATGCTGCCGCCGGGATTGTCGCGTAGATCCAGAATTACACTTTTGTGGTGTCGCGCGATTCCCACCATCTTTTGCAAATCCGCATCGGTCAAGAAAAACTCCGGCATCTTCCAGATAAATACGTCGCCGATTTCCACGTATCTCTGCCGCATGATTTGCGTCATGCGTTGCTGATTCAATTCCATATTGATCAGGTCGGTGTCGCCCATATCGAACGTCAGGTCTTTCAAATGTTTTCTCTGATACTGCAGGGAGTCCACCGTCAGCTCCTTCAGTTCCCCGGCTGGCGTGCGGATTTGAAAACGCGTTGCGGATACCGGAGAAAGCAAATTCATCGAATATTCCAGTTGCCACAAATCTTGCCGGTTCACTTTGTATCCGTTTAGAAGTACGACCTCATCGCCGATGTGAAGTTTTGTCGCCGCATCGGTTCCGGGTCTCAGTTCAGTGATGAAGCAGCGCTCGCCGATAATCTGCATGCGGTAACCGTACTCTTCGCGCGTGGTGAGTCCGGGCGGCTCGAAAAATGTGTGCGAATCGTTCATGCCGATCGCAAATCCCGCAATGATTCGCAGCGCTTCCTGTAGATTCTTCGCCGAATCGATTCGCGTTTTGTACTGAGCGTAGCGCGCGTTCACATCGATTCCATGAAAGGTTTTGTCGTAGTAATGGTCTAGGATCGAATCGCGTACTTGCTGCAGCATAATCTCCGCGCGGCCCCGGTCCATATTCGTGAGCGGCTCCTGCGCCAAAGCCGCAGGGACAATCGCCGCACAAAGCGCAACCACAGAGATCACAATTCCTCGCACAGCGCCTCCAAACTCCAAAAATGTCGCGGGCCTTGCCGGAATGCGGCGATGGTAACACCAATACATTGCTCAGGCAGCACCATAGCCGCCGGGTGCCCCAGGTTCGTCCCGCAACGCGGGCGAACGTGGGATTCCTCATTACATGCGATCCGGCATTGAAAGCCGGGAAACCTGGGGGAACCGGGGGACAGACGGAACGTTTCCGCATTTGAGCGGGTGGCAGATCTTTTGCCTCAGCGCCCTGACTTGCGCAATGCAACGTGGGAGCTCCAGAGGCGCGGCCCGAATGTGTCTGCGGGCAATCTCCGCACTTCGCCTCCCGGCGTGCGCCCAGATTCCTGTTGACATCCACATCGTCACGGACTGACAAACTAGGGGACAGACGGAACGTTTCGACAAACCGGGGAAATCGGCGGACGGAAACTCGGGGACAGATTGGAAACGGGGGAAACCGGGGGACAGACGGAACGTTTCCACATTTCCGAGCGGGTGGCGCAGACGGGTGCCCCATGTTCGCCCCGCACGTTCGGGCGAACGTGGGATGCTTCAGCACAAGGTTTCGAATTCGCACTCCGCTATCTCCTCATTTCTCCTCCCGGCGCGCTGCAGTTCTCCTGTTGACATCCACATCGTCACGGGTAAATGCTCTTCTCGTCATGTCCCCCAGCTACGTGCTCGCTTTCGCATTTCTTATCGGCATCATCTCCGGACTCCGCACTTTCACAGCGCCCGCTACGGTCGCGTGGGGACTCCGTCTCGGTTGGCTCACTGTCGGCACAAGCCGTCTCGCCTTTATGGGCTCAACCGCCGCCGTAATAATTTTCAGCATCGCTGCGCTCAGCTGAAATCATCGCCGATAAACGTCCCTCAGCTCCAAATCGCACAAGTCCCGCGGGACTCATCGGTCGCTTTATTTTCGGCGGCTTCGCGGGAGCAATCCTCGCCACCGCCGGAGGCGAATCCCTCGTCGCCGGCGCCATACTCGGCGCGCTCGGAGGAATCGCAGGAGCCTTCGCCGGCTTCCAGCTCCGCACCCGCCTCGTAAAAGCCCTCAAGTGTCCCGACTTCGTAATCGCGATTCTCGAAGACGCAACAGCCATCGCCGGCGGCCTCCTAATCGCCTCCCGCTTCTAGCCGCTCCTTCGCTCCGGCACTCTGATTTACTCTCTGCGGTCTCCGCGTCTCTGCGGTAATCTGTCTTTCTCAACCGAACCTTTGGCAAACCAAGTGAACCTTCAAACTTCCAATCTCATCCGTCACTGGAAATCTCAGAACCTCAAGATTGCCCCACCGGCTCCAGATGCCGCGTTGGAAGAATTCGAAACGCGCAATCGAGTCGTCCTGCCATCTGATTTTAGGGACTACTTCCAAGCCGTGGATGGAATGATCCAGATCGGCGGCCATGACTGCGATCAAAACGGATTTGCTTTCTGGCCGCTAGCTCGCATTAAAAATGCCACTGAAGAATGCATGAAACTCCGCGTGGCCCGCCGAACGTCGAACGCCCAGCGGAATATTTTGTATTCGCGGACTACCTCCAATGGTCCTGGGCGTATGCAATCCGGCTGGTGAGTCAACCATTGGAATCAAATGAGATCATCCATGTGGGCACAGACATCCCGACAGTCGTAGCAAGCTCTTTTACCGAATTTCTCACTCTCTACCTTCGCGACGACAGAAAACTTTATCCGGACACCACGAAATCTCTCACCAACTCATGACCACCCAGTCCAATGCCCAATCTTTCGCGGCGCGTCGGCGAGAGATCGGGCATTCCTATAGATAACTCCTTCTAAGTTTTTCGCCGCAGCTTTCGAACAAGATCGAGCCTGCCGTTGCTGTTGCCGTTGCTTCGGCCGTCGCCGTCGCTGTTGCCTCCGCCTTTTCCGTCCTGCGGCCTGTAGGGCCGCACGCTAAACATTAGCCCAGCCCCCGCAGGGGCTGGGTAATCTGAATAACAAATCAGGTTTTTCTGCGCCGTTTGCACCCCGACCCTCTGTGTCGGGGCGAAGCGCCATCAGCGCGCAACTAAATGTGAGCCCAGCGCGTAAGCGTTGGGTAATCTATCCCATCAGGGATACTCCGGAGCCCTGTAAGGGCGGCACCAAACAGGCCGGGGCATTTCTTTCAACTCGCACGCTCCAAATCCAACTCCCGCGATCTAATTCTCCTAAAGATAATTCTTGACAACCGTTACCTTCTAAGTTATAATCCACCCCAGTTTTAGCCACCAACCCCGTAACAAAACCCGTTGCCCGATGTAAACACCTCGATTCCGTCCCGAATCGGGAATTGGAGATATGCAAGACACGTCAAACCAATCTCAAATGGCACAAACGCGCACAAAACGTGTCCCGGATTCCCGCAACCCCTTTAGAATCCGCACTTACGAAAAAACAGGGGGAGTGGGGGGTAGTCAGAAAACTCCAGAAAACTAACGGTTGCAGGACGCACAAGCGACCGCGGCGGAGTATTCCTTGTAAAACCGACGTGAACTGCGCGGCGTGACTTACTCCCCAGCGTCTCGTCCAACGGGAGGGCTTTCCGTGGAGGATTCCCGTGATTGAATCGTTGCTGGGAGACATTCGGTTTGGCACGCGAATGCTGCGGAAGAATATCGGCTTCACCGCCGTGGCGGTGATCACTCTCGCGCTGGGCATCGGAGCGAACTCCGCGATTTTCAGCCTGGTGAATGGAATCCTGCTGCGGCCGCTTCCCTACTCGCAGCCCGAGCGGCTTGTCAGCATGTGGGAGATGGGGATGCCGAAGGGCGCGCTGCTGGCGCTGCAATCGCGCGCGCAGACCGTGGACATCGCGGGCTATACGCGCGATGCGGGATTCAATTTGACGGGATTGAGCGAGCCGCTGCGGCTTAAAGGAAGCCGCGTATCCACAAATTTATTTTCAATGCTGGGAGTGAATGCGGAAACGGGGCGCATTTTTCAGCAGGGCGAAGAAACTGCCATCGCAGAGCCAGGTAGTGGTGTTGAGCCATGCGCTGTCGCAGCGATTATTCGGCAGCGATCCGCAAATCGATCGGCCGATGGGTGACGATCGAGGGCACAAATTATCAAGTGATTGGAGTGATGCCTTCTGAGTTTCGATTTCCTTCCGCCGAAACGGATTTTTGGATTCCGATGCAAGTGGATCCCGGCTGGAAAAAGTCTATGGGGGGATTTTACGCTACATACCGCTGGGACGAATGCGCGCTGGCGTGACAATCGACCAAGTGCGCGCGGAATATCGCGCGCTGGTGCCGCAAGTGGTGAAATTATTTCCGTGGCCGATGCCCGCGCACTACGCGGAATGGACAACTCGCAACGGAACTGCAGATCCGCTGAAGTGGGTTCGGTGCGAACAAAATTGTTGTTGCTGCTCGGCGCAGTAGGATTGGTGTCTGCTGATTGCATGCGCGAATGTTGCGAATCTTATGTTGCTGCGCGCGTCGGCGCGGCAAAAAGAAATTGCGGTGCGCACGGCGCTGGGTGCGGGACGCGGCGTGCTGATGCGGCAACTTCTCACGGAATCGCTGCTGATCGCGTTTTGTGGCGGCGCGCTTGGACTGGCGATGGCGCAAGGCGGACTTACGTTGCTGCGAAACTTTTTGCCGGCTGATACTCCGCGACTGGTGGAGACCGCGGTGGATCTTCGAGTGCTGTGGTTTCACGATGACACTTGGTGCTGGTCACGGGAATGTTATTCGGACTTGGCGCCCGCGTGGCGCGCATCGCGCACCGATATTGAAACTGTTTTGCGCGGAACGTTCGCAAAAATCTGGCACGGGGCGCGAACGGCGGCGCCTTTCAGCAGCCCTGGTGATCGCAGAATCCGCGCTGATGGTTGTGCTGCTGATCGGCGCGGGACTCGTCCTGAAAAGTTTGTGGCGGCTCTCGCATCTGGAAATTGGAGTTCCGTCCGATCACGTTGTCACGGCGTTGCTCACTCCCAACGGCGCGATGTGCGCGAAAGGCGATCGATGCGTGGGTTTTTACAACGAAGTGCAGCAGCGAATCGCAGCGTTCCGGGAGTGGAATCAGTCGCGATTGCCGATTCCGTTCCGTTTGGAGATGTCGGCGCCACGGCGCTCGCAGTGGAAGACCATCCCGAATTTTCCGCGGCGTCGCCGTACAGCGCGTGGTATTTCACGGCGAGTCCCAACCTTGTTACGCACTCTGGGAATTCCTCTGCTCGCTGGGCGCGATTTTCTGGATTCCGATCGCGCGGGCGCGCCCGGTGTAGTGCTGGTCAGCAGAAAAATGGCCGAGCGGTTGTGGCCGGGACGAAAATCCATTGGGCAAACATGTGAGGCCATCGTGGATGAAAGATTGGCGCACCGTCGCCGGAGTCGTCTCCGACGTTCGCGAAAATTCCATCGCGCAAGAGGGATCTGAAAGAGTGGTCGGCGACATTTATTTTCCCGCGGCGCAAGGAATCATCGTGCCGATCTCGGACGCGCGAATTGATCGTGCGAACCGCAGCGCGGCCGGAAGACACCGAAACTAGTTTGCGCGAAGTGATCGCAAAAATTCGAAGTGATGTGCCGGTCAGCCAGATTCGCACGATGGATGAAGTACTCTCGCGCTCGATTTCTGCGCCGCGATCCACAGCATCGTTGTTTGCGCTTTTTGCGGCGCTGGCGCTTTTGCTTGGCGCGATCGGAATCTACAGCGTGATTTCTTATTCGGTTGCGGAACGCACGCAGCGAAATTGGAGTTCGCGTAGCGATCGGCGCGCAGCGGAGCGATGTTTTGAGAATGGTTCTTGGTGAAGGATTGAAACTTGCGGGAAGCGGCCTGGTGATCGGCCTAGTTGCGGCTCTAATCGCGTCGCGGCTGATGCAAGCAATTCTTTGCGAAGTGCAGCCGCTGGACGCGATAACCTACGCGGAGTCGCAGTGATTCTCGCAGGAGTCGCCGCGCTGGCGTGCTACGTGCCGGCGCGAAACGCCATGCGAGTGGATCCGATGGCGGCTTTGCGCCATGAGTAATGCGTTTATCGCGATTGAGCGCACAAACAGCGGGGCCCGCCCGCGGCTGCTGTTCGCTCAAATTCTGTTAACCGCCGACGAGTCCCGCTGTCACATCCCTTTTAAACCCGAGTCACTTGGGATGCAAGTAGTCTGCGAGCCAGAGGTTCGAAACGATATGTCGTGTACCGTACGGAGGAGCCGGCGAGGAGGACTGAATTACAGAACGAAGGGATCTAACGCGCGACGGCCGGATTTGTAAGCGTCCCCGCCAAGGCGAGTTCGATATCGACGGATTGACTTACGTGAAGGAAAAAATTACTGGGATCGTGCAGGCCCCATTCCACGTACGGAACCTTGAATTTCGCAGTCGCGGACCAGGCATTGGCGGAAACGGTGGCGTCGACGGGTACGGTTATTTCGTGATTAGAACCGTGAATCGAAAAAACTCCGTGGATGGATGCGTGGAACGCGCCGTGCACGAGGGAGAAACCATCGATGCGATCCGGCCTGAAAACAATTTCGGGATATTTGGCGCTCTCGAGGACATCTTTTTGCATCTTGGAATCGCGTCCGTCGCTGCCGCTGCGGCCGCTGGCGGCATCGGCGGCGATTTCGCCAGTAACGAGATTTGTCGCCGAATCGATGCGAATTTCGCCGCGTTTCAAATCGAATTCACCATGCACGTCGTGCGCGGTGGCGCCCAATGTGAAATTTAATTTCGATTGAGCGGGAACGAGAGCAAAGACAATTTGTGAAGAGTTCGACGACCCAGTTTGCACCGAGCGAATTGGCTGGCTGGTTGGCTCGGCATTTAATCCGGAGGCCAACACAGAAAGGACGATCGCGAAGAGCGCAATAATCATTTTCACGCGGCGTGCGGCGAAAGAATCTGATTGTCTGAAAATCCGGTGTGCAATTTGAATCGTCATGAAATTGATTTGGGTGTGTTTATGTGGTGAGCAAGCGCCAACCAAGCGCTAATCCGGTCGCCGCGATTTTCGACGGAGGGACATCTCCCAAATGTACGCCGAGAAGTTTGGTGAACAAGTGCGGTTCAGCCGCGAGGATTTGAATTGTGCGGCGGCGCAAAATCGGACGCCGCGCGAGGAGCAAAAGAAGCCGCGCCATTGCGCGCGGTAATCGAGCGAGTCGGCGATGCGCGTTTTGATAGAGCGACAAATCGTTTTGTGCCAGCGAGTCCGCGAGAGCTTCGCTCTGCAAAAATGCGAGGCGCAAACCTTCTCCGGTGATAGCGTCCACGCTGCCTGACGCATCGCCGAGCAGCGCCACGTTGCCTCTGTAGATGCTAGGCAATTGGCGCATCACGGTGACGGCGCCGCGCGGCGCGCCAGACGGGCTCCGCGAATTTCAATCGATCAGCCAATCGCGCACAGCCGCGAATTGCCTCCGCGAAATTCAGGGGAAACTTTTCAGAAATCACGACGACGCCGATTTCTTCCGCGGCCAACGGCGTGACGTAAATTTGCGTGTCGCCGCGCCAATAAATTTCCACCTCATGCGACCATGGCGCGATTCGGAAATGTTGCCTGACACAAAAGCGCTGTGTGATCTCGCTGCCGCGATCCAATTCAGTCCAGCGGCGCACCTGCGATTGCGCTCCGTCCGCGCCGATGATCCACTTCGCGCGCGTGAGCACGCCGGCGGCGCGAACTGTTCCGCGCTCAATCGATCGCACCGCGGTGCGCCACAGTAAACGAACGCCGCAAGATTCGGCGAGTTCGATCATGCGCTGATGAAGAATCGTGCGGCGAATTCCGATGCCAGCGGAGTGAGGAAATTGCGCGGTGGCGGAAATCTCGCCTTCGATGAAACGACTCCCGTGCAGAGGATGCGCATCGCCGGACTCCAACTGCAAGCCAAGCGATTTGAGGGCAGCAAAACCGTCGGGCATCAAGCCTTCGCCGCATGGTTTATTGATGGGAGGAATCCCGCCATCGGCGACGGTAACGCTAAATCCGCGCTTGCTTGCGGCGATCGCGGCGGCTAAACCTGCGGGCCCGCCACCCACCACAAACAAATCCGTCCGGTCGTGCAATCGATTTCCTCCGCGTAACACGTGCGAGTTTGATGCGAGCCCCGACTTTACGGATGCACTCTACGTTTCGCGCGGATCGCGAAAAGGATGTAGTTACGAGGCCTTATGAAATCTTTATGCGGCGCTTATGACTTCATTACGGAGGGATCCCTAGTCTGAGCATAACCACGGTTGAAAAGTGAGTCGGAGAATCGTGGAGGTACAAAGTCGCGGGCCAAATCAAGCGCGGTGAAATGGTTTCAAGAGGAGAGGTACATGTTGAATTTCGGAGCGGTTCGCAAGCTGGTTCTGATTGCCGGAGTAATCGGGGGAATATTTTCTCTGGCTGGCGGCCAAGCGGCGTGTTTCGCGCAGAACCAGAATGACGACACCTCGAAACCGGCCGCGAAATCCGGATACAAAAACGGCGGCGAAGAGCGACGAGGCGATTCCGCCTGCTGTGGCGCGGGAACTCGATGACTTGAAGGCGCGAGTCGCCGAACTGGAAACCCTACTTCGACAAAAGATTGCCCAGGATAACGCGGCGGCGACGAGCGGAACTTCGAATGCCACCGCTTCCACTACGGCGGCTTCCACTACGGCGAATGCTGCTCCTGCGACGGAGGGTACGACGGCGGCCGCACCGGCGGCGGTGCCGCAGCCGGTTGCGGCGCCAGCCACAAGTGCAGCTTTGAATTCTGGCGAAGCGTCTGCGCAGCCGGCAACATCCGTCGCTGCGAACTCTGCCGAGACTACTGGAACGGCTTCCGCGTCCATCGCGGCAGCGACCGCTTCACCGGTGGTTCAGGATCAATCGAAAGCTGTGAAGGCTGCGCCTTCGGATCCATTTGCGTTCGCGGATTTTAGCTGGCTCAACGGAAATTCGCGTGAAAAAGATGTGCCGCTGGACACGAAATTCTTCACGCCAGAAATTCGCGCGGATATTGATTACGTGTATGATTTCAATCATCCCGAGCGATCATACGATTGGCGGGTCGAGTGAAATATTTCGATCCGGCGAAGTGCAAGTGACGCAGCTGGGAGTTGGCGGCGATTTTCATTACGACAATGTGCGGGCGCGATTCATGACGCAATTCGGAATGTATTCGCAGACGACTCCGCGAAATGATGGAAGCCCAGCGGTGGGCCAATGGGATCTCGACACCGCGTATCGATACGTTTCCGAAGCGTATGGCGGATATCACTTCAATGTGCTGCATGGAGTCAATGTGGACGCCGGGAATTTTCATGTCTTACATCGGGCTTTTCAGCTACTACAATTTTGACAACTGGGCGTACCAGCCTTCGTACGTTTCTTCGAACACTCCGTGGTTTTTCAACGGCTTGCGCGTGCAAGTTTTCCCGACCGACAAATTGAAAATCGAATACTGGTACATCAACGGATGGCAATCGTACGGAAGATTTAACAAATGGCCAGGCATGGGAGGGCAAATTATTTATCGTCCGAATGGATGGCTTGCGCTTACGTGTTCAACAATTACGGGATGGGCACGGACACGCTCGGCGTGCCGGACCGTTCGCGGCTGCACGCGGACTACAGCGTCGAAGTGAAATATTACGACAAGCCAGAAAATGTCCTCGACAAGATGGCGTTTTCGCTCACAGGCGACGCCGGATGCGAATACGGCGGCGGCGTGAGTTGCTATCACAATTCGCCGGGCGGGCCGAAGCAGAGTTTTCTTGGCTTCATGGTTTACGACCGGATTGTGGTTTCACAACGACAAGTTCGGAGTGACGCTGGGCGGCGGGGAGATGAACAATCCCGGCCGCTATCTGGTGCTATTGCCGCCGATCAATGGAGCGGACGCGATTTCGGGCTCGCCATATTTCCCGGAAGCTCCAGGACTGCAATTCAAAGCGTGGGATGCGTCTGCGACATTTCGACTGGATGCCAAAGCAATACATCACTTTCCGCTGGGAATACGACCATCGGCAGGCCAACGTGCCGTATTTCACCGGGCCCGGGTGGACTGACACCCTCGGGCGGAAATACCGGCACGCCGGGTGTGACGGTTCCGGTGGCTTTACACCGGACTTGCGCAAGGTGCAATCGACGATCGAGATGGCGATTCTGGTGAAGTTTTGATCGCTGAGGAGCGCGTGAAATGCGTGATGTTCTTTTCGTTGTGCTGACGATCGCTTTCTTCTTGCTTGGCATCGCGTACGTGCGCGCATGCGATCGATTGAAATAGCGGGCGGTTGAAGTGGAGGAAGATTTGAAATGTTGATCAACGCGCTGCTGCTGTTTGTTTGCGTTCTGGTGTTCGGTTACTTGTTGGCCGCGATGCTGTGGCCGGAAAAGTTCTAGCCATGACTGCGAACGGTTGGTTTCAAATCGGACTGTTTCTGCTGGTGGTGTTCGCGCTTACGAGACCCCTAGGCGCTTACATGGCGCGCGTCTTTCAGGGCGAGCGGACATTCCTCGATCCAGTAATGCGTCCGGTGGAGCGTGTGATTTACCGGCTCACCGGCGTGGACGCGAAAAGCGAAATGAAGTGGACTGAGTATGCGGTCGCGATGTTGCTCTTCAGCGCGGTGTCGATGGCGCTGCTGTATGCGATCCAGCGATTGCAATTCTGGCTGCCGTGGAATCCGCAGCACTTCGCGAATGTGCCCGCTGATCTTTCGTTCAACACTGCCGCTTCGTTTCACTACCAATACGAATTGGCAGAATTATTCCGGCGAGAACACCATGAGCTATTTCACGCAAATGGCGGGGCTCGCATATCACAACTTCACTTCGGCGGCGGCGGGAATCGCGATGGCGATCGCGGTGATTCGCGGAATCGCGCGGCGCGAAAGCAACACGATCGGAAATTTCTGGGTGGATTTCACGCGCGCGTCGCTATGGGTTTTGTTGCCAGTGTCGTTCGTCGTCGCGCTATTTTTCGTTTCGCAGGGCGTGATTCAGAACCTGAAGCCCTACACTACGGCGCAGCTTGTAGACCCGCAGACGGTTCAGGTCACCGGCGCGGACGGGAAAAGCACGGAGCAGCAAGTTACGCAACAAGTGATCGCGCAAGGGCCGGTGGCGTCGCAGGAAGCGATCAAGATGTACGGCACGAATGGCGGCGGATTTTTCAACGCGAATAGCGCGCATCCTTTTGAAAATCCAAATCCGCTTACAAATTTTGTGCAGATCGTTCTGATTTTTGCGATCGCGAGCGGACTTACGTACACGCTCGGCCGAATGACCGGCTCGCAGCGCCACGGTTGGGCAGTGTGGGGCGCGATGGCCGCGCTTTTCGTCGATCGGCGTGGTTTGCACATACGCCGCGGAAGCTCGCGGCAATCCCTGAACTTCGCAAGTGTGGATCAGCAAGTGAGCGCCACGCAATCCGGCGGAAACATGGAGGGCAAAGAGGTTCGCTTCGGCATCGCGAATTCCGCACTCTTCGCAACGGTCACGACCGATGCGAGTTGCGGCGCGGTGAATGCGTTTCACGATTCGTTTACGCCGCTCGGCGGAATGATTCCGCTGATCAATATGATGTTTGGCGAAGTTGTTTTTGGCGGAGTCGGCTCAGGACTTTACGGCATGATCGTGTTCGTGATTCTCGCCGTGTTCATCGCGGGGCTGATGGTTGGCCGCACTCCGGAATATCTGGGCAAGAAAATCGAATCGTACGACGTGAAGATGGCGATGCTAAGCGTGCTGGTTTTTTCGCTCGGCGATTCTCACGTTCACCGCGATTTCGCTGATGGCGCCATACGGAAAATCGAGCATCAGCAATCCGGGCCCGCACGGGCTTTCGCAAATTCTGTACGCCTACACATCCACCGCGGCGAATAACGGCTCCGCGTTCGGCGGATTCAACGGAAACACGCTCTGGTACAACGTCACGCTCGGATTCAACACGTTGATCGGCCGATTTCTGATGGTGATTCCGGTGCTGGCGATCGCGGGAAATCTTGCGCGCAAGAAAATTGTTCCGGAATCGCTGGGCACTTTTCCGGTGACCACGCCGCTTTTTTCCGGGCTGCTGATTTCGGTGGTGGTGATCCTCAGCGCGCTCACATTTTTCCCCGCGCTGAGCCTTGGGTCCGATTCTCGAACATTTGTTGATGCACGCCGGAAAGGCTTTTTAGCCATGTCTGCCGCAATCACTGAAGCAACTCATCGCAAGAAGTCGCTGTGGACGTGGTCGATCGTTGGCCGCGCGCTGTGGGATTCCGTGTCTCAAATTGAATCCGCGCACGCTGATGAAAAATCCCGTGATGTTCGTGGTGGAAGTCGGCGCGGCGCTCACCACGATCGATTTGATTTATGGAGTGCATCAATCGCGTGCCCGGATTTGGTTTCGCGATGCAGATCACATTGTGGCTGTGGTTTACGGTGCTGTTTGCGAATTTTGCGGAGGCGATGGCCGAAGGCCGCGGCAAAGCGCAGGCAGACACGCTGCGCAAAGCGCGCGCGGAAACGGTTGCGCGACTTGCTGCGCGATGGCGTGGAAGTGGAAATTCCCGGCTCGCAACTTCGCGCGGGCGACCTGGTGATTATTTCCGCCGGAGAATTTATTCCCGGCGATGGCGAAGTCGTCGAGGGCGTCGCATCCGTGGACGAATCTGCGATTACCGGCGAATCCGCTCCGGTGATTCGCGAATCCGGCGGCGACCGCAGCGCTGTTACCGGCGGCACGCGCGTTCTCTCCGATGAAATAAAAGTCAGGATTCTATCGAATCCCGGCGAAACATTTCTCGACCGCATGATCAAGCTGGTGGAAGGCGCGTCGCGCCAGAAAACTCCCAACGAAATCGCGCTCAACATTCTTGCTTTCCGGATTGACGATTGTTTTTCTGCTGGCGGTGGTCACGCTGCAGCCGATGGCGATTTATTCCGGGCGCGCCGCAAACTATTTTCGTGCTGGTGTCGCTGCTGGTCTGCCTGATTCCCACAACTATCGGCGGACTGCTTTCCGCGATCGGAATCGCCGGAATGGATCGCGTGGTGCAGCGCAATGTTCTGGCGATGTCTGGACGCGCGGTGGAAGCTGCGGGCGACGTGGATACGCTGCTGCTCGATAAGACCGGCACGATCACTCTGGGCAATCGCCGCGCGACAGAATTTATCGCTGCGCCCGGCGTAAAAGAAACCGATCTCGCCGACGCCGCGCAGCTCGCTTCGCTTGCCGACGAAACTCCCGAAGGCCGCTCGATCGTCGTGCTCGCAAAGGAGAAATACGGTCTGCGCGGACGCGAGATTTCTCCCGCCACGACGCGAGTTCATTCCCTTCTCCGCGAATACGCGCATGTCTGGCGTGAATCTCGATGGCCGCCAGATTCGCAAGGGCGCGCACGGAAGCCATCACGCAATACGTCGGCGCAAGCGGGCAATCCTGTGCCGCCGGAAGTTATGGAGTCCGTGCGCGCGATTGCCAATGCCGGAGGGACGCCGCTGCTGGTCGCGGAAGACCGCCGAATTCTCGGCGCAATTTATTTGAAAGACATCGTGAAGGGCGGCATGCGCGAGCGGTTCGATCAACTTCGCGCGATGGGAATTCGCACGGTGATGATCACCGGCGACAATCCGCTCACCGCCGCCGCCATCGCGCGCGAAGCGGGCGTGGACGATTTTCTCGCGCAGGCGAAACCTGAAGACAAACTCGCCTTGATTCGCAGCGAGCAGGCAAAAGGAAAACTCGTCGCGATGACCGGCGACGGCACCAATGACGCGCCCGCTCTCGCGCAGGCCGACGTGGGCGTGGCGATGAATGCCGGCACGCAGGCCGCCAAAGAAGCCGGCAACATGGTGGATCTCGACTCTAATCCCACCAAGCTCATCGAGATAGTCGAAATCGGAAAGCAATTGTTGATCACCCGCGGCGCGCTGACAACTTTTTCCGTCGCCAATGACGTCGCAAAATATTTCGCGATTATTCCCGCCATGTTTGCCGGCGCTTTTCCGCAGCTCAACGTGCTGAACATCATGGGTCTGCGAACGTCCGCAATCCGCCGTGCTTCCGCCGTTATTTTCAACGCGGTGATCATCATCGCTCTGGTGCCGTTGGCGCTGCGCGGCGTGAGGTATCGGCGCGCTTGGCGCGGAAGCTCTGCTTCAGCGCAATCTCTTCATCTACGGTCTTGGTGGCATCATCGTGCCATTTTTAGGGATCAAGTTGATCGACATGTTCATCACTCGTGTTGGCATTGGGTGAGGCATGAAATGAAAAAACTACTGTGATTTCGATCTGGATGACGCTGGCCACCACCGTGCTTCTCGGGATAGTGTATCCGCTGGTCGTGACTGGATTCGCCCAATTAATTTTCCCGCGGCAAGCAAACGGAAGTCTCATCATGTCCGGAGATAAAATTGTGGGTTCGCGCTTGCTTGGCCAAGCATTTACGTCGCCCGGCTATTTTCATTCGCGGCCGTCTTCAGCGGGGACGGGATACGATCCGCTCAATTCTGGCGCGTCGAATCTTGGCCCCACGAATAAAGCGTTGCTCGATCGAGTTGCAGCCAGCGTCGCTAGCCTTCAGGCTGAAAATCCCGGCACGCCCATACCGGTTGATCTCGTGACGACGTCCGGATCGGGCCTCGATCCTGATATTTCTCCCGCAGCAGCCGATTTCCAGGTGCCGCGAGTGGCTCGTGAGCGGCATATTTCAGAGCAGACTGTGCGCGACCTAGTTGCCAAGCACACTACGCAGCGCACATTCACGTTTCTGGGCGAACCGCGCGTCAATGTTCTCGAGCTGAATCTTGAATTGAATCGGATGGCCCCTCCAAAATAGCTTTTGGCGCCGCAACCAAATGCGGCGTTGCGTGTTCCACTACGTGGACGGCTGCCGCCGGGCGGAGCGCGGCGCGGTAAGAAATTGCGTTCCCGCTGGAACCGATCGGCGCGGAGAAGAATCAAATGGTTGACCGACACTAAGGAGAAAAACGTGCGTCATCCTCGCGATACACGAAAACACTTTCTTATCTTGCTTGCACTTTTCTTGGTAGCTTTTGTACCTTCCATCGTCAGCGCGCAGGCTCCCCCCGCGCAAGCGCCTGCGCCGGCACAAGCACCCGAAGGGCAAGCGCCACCGTCGTATTCACCCGAAGAGCTGGAAAAGCTCGTGACGCGCGTCGCTCTGTACCCCGATCCATTGCTGGCGCAACTGCTTGCTGCCGCGACTTATCCGGATCAAATTCAAGACGCCGCGAAATGGGCGGACCAGCACCACTATCTTTCCGGCGATGAACTCGCGCACGCGATCACCGAAGATCACCTGCAGTGGGACGCCAGTGTTCAGGCGATGCTTCCCTTTCCGTCTGTGCTCGACATGATGGCGAACGACATGAATTGGACATCCGAGTTGGGCAATGCCTTTCTCGCGCAGCAGCAAGATGTGATGGACGCGGTGCAACGAGACCGCAAGAAGGCGCGCGATTACGGGTACTTGCGATCCAACAGCCAAATTATTGTTTCGGGCGGGCCGTACATTGCGATCGATCCGGTGAATCCTGCGTTTATCTGCGTGCCCGCGTATGACCCGTTCATTGTATTCGCGCCACCGCGGCCAGGATTTTTTATCGGCGGCGCGATCGGATTTGGGTATGGAGTGTCACTCGGCTTCGCGTTCCGTCCGTGGGGATGGGGGACCAGCAGATTTTATTGGGATCGCCATGATGTGTTTATCGGCGGCGCACACTGGGGACGGAATTGGGGGAATCGCGGGAGACTACGTGCATCCTTATGCCGGGTTCCATCGATTTGACGGGCCGCGCGGCGATGAGAGGCACGAGCTTATCGGACGCAGCGAACGAGAACGCGCAGCTGCTCGCACCGGCCACGCGCGAGTAGAGGAACACCACCGCCGCGGCAGAGGGCACTGAGCGGGCACGGTGCCATTGCGCTTAGAGTTAGTCCGGCTCTTGCGTGACGATGTGTACATCCACAGCGGGCGCGGCGCTTAAGAAACGATTGATCGCGTTCATGTAGAGAAGTTTCGCCAGCCTTCCACGGCGGTGCGGCCAAAAACAACTTGCGTGATGTGTTTTTCGCGGACAAATGCGGCAGTCGCTTTGGCGACGTTCGCGCCTTTAAGAGTGATGACCTTGCCGCCGAGGCTTTCCGCAAATTGCAAATTTGCGGCGAGCGTTTTTTTGTCTTGCTCGGATTGCCTGCTGGCCGAAATCGACGTGCGCGACATAAAGTTCGGCATCCATGCGGCGCGCCATGCGTGCGGAACGAGCGATCAGGTATTGCGCTTTCGGATTTGAGCTGATGCAGACGGCGATTCGTTCGCGCACAGGCCAATTTTCCTGGATATCTTTGGCGACCATGTAGGATTCGAAGGCTGCGATCAACCTGCTCGGCCACCTGGCGCAGCGCAAGTTCGCGCAAGCGCGATTAAATTTCCGGGGCGGAAAAAATTCTTCAGAGCCTGATCCACTTTTTAATGGCGTAAACATCGCCGCGTTTCATGCGGTCGTGAAGCGCTTCAGGAGTGAGATCCACCATCACGGTTTCGCTGGCCATCTGCAAAACCCAATCGGGCACAGTTTCGCGAACGGCGATTCCGGTGATGGTGCGCACGGTGGGAGCGATGCTTTCGATGTGCTGGATATTGACGGTGGAAAGCACATCGATTTTCGCCTGCGAAAATTTCGAAAACATCTTCGTAGCGCTTGCGATGTTTGCTGCCGGGAATATTTGTGTGGGCGAGTTCGTCGAGCAAAACCACCTGCGGCTTGCGCGCGACGACAGCGTCGAGGATCGATTTCTTCGAATAGTGTGCCTTTGTATTCGATTTCTTGCGCTTGGGAATTTGCTTCGAGTTGCGAGGCCAGTTCGGCGATGCCTTTGCGGCCGTGAGTTTCCACCACGCCGATGGCTACGTCTTCGCCGCGCGCTGTGGCGGCGAATCGCTTCGCTCAACATGCTGTAGGTTTTGCCGACGCCGGGAGCATAGCCGAGGAATAATTTCAGCGTGCCGCGCGCGTTTTGCGCAGGCGACGCTTCGGCGAGCCACTGTTCGGGGGTCTTTGGCACGGCGGTATTCTCTGGCATAGCGGTATGCAAAAGCTACGGTAGAATGCGCGCGTGGGAAAAACTCAGCCTGGCGGTGCGGGGTCTTCGTTACGTGGTGGCGCTGGCAGTGGTGGGCGTAATTACGTGGCTGTTTCCGAGATAAGCCGAGCGTCAACGAGACCACGGCTGCGCTGACTTACCTGCTGGCGATACTGATTGTCTCCGCGGTTTGGGGGCTGACGATTGCTGTGGTGATGTCGATCGCGGCGATGCTGGCGTTTAATTATTATTTTCTGCCGCCGGTTGGGACGTTTACGATTTCGGATCCGCGGAACTGGGTGGCGCTGTTTGCGTTTCTGGTGACTTCGGTGCTGGCCAGCCAGCTTTCGTGGCGCGCCCGGCAAAAAGCGGAAGAGGCTTCGGCGCGGCGGCGCGAGATCGAAAAACTATATACGTTCAGCCAAAAACTTCTTGAGAGCGGCAACGTAATTCGTTTGCTGAATAGAATTCCCGCGCAGATTGTGGATGTGTTTGAAGTGGGCGCGGCGGCGCTGTTTCTTTCTGAGAAGCAAAAAATGTACAACTCGGGGCCGCCGGTGCCGCAGCTTGATATTGAGAGTATGGGAGCGGCGGCTGGGCGCGACGCTCCGCTGATAAACGAGGCGACTGGAGTTTGTTTTGTGCCGGTGAAGCTGGGAGTGCGTTCCATCGGGAGTTTGGGGATTTCGGGAATCGCGCTTTCGCGGAGCACGCTCGAAGCGCTGGGGACGCTGATCGCGATTTCAGTGGAGCGCGCGCGCGCGGTGGAGCAACTTGGGCAGACCGAGGCGGCGCGCGAAAGCGAGCGGTTGCGAACGGCGCTGCTGGATTCGATTACGCACAATTTGCGGACGCCGCTGACGTCGATCAAGGCAGCGGTGACGACGTTGCTTGGCGAGCAGCCGCTGGCGGGTGCGCAGCAGCGCGAACTGCTCAGCGTGATCAACGAAGAGAGCGACCGGCTGAATCGTCTTGTGGGCGAAGCGGCGGAGATGAGCGAGTTGGAGAGCGGCGAAGTTCAGTTGCATCGCGAGCCGCATGCGATTGAAGAAGTGATTGCGTCGGCGATCGAGCGCGCGAAAAGTGTGTTGGGGGGGCGCGAAGTCATTGTGAACGTGGCGCAGGGATTGCCGAAAGTGCAGGTTGATTTGCCGCGGGTGCGCGATGCGCTGGTGCACTTCATCGAAAATGCGAACCAGTATTCGCCGGCGGGCGAACCGATCACAATCAGCGCGGACGGCGCGGGGACGTTTGTTTCGACGAGCGTTTCCGATCGTGGCAGCGGAATTGACGATCAGGAGGTCGGGCTGATCTTCGACAAGTTTTATCGCGGACGCGACCAGCGATTTCGCGTACAAGGCACCGGCATGGGATTGCCGATCGCGAAGGCAATCGTGGAAGCGCATGGCGGCTCGGTGAATGTGACGAGCCAACTCGGACAGGGATCTGTATTTACTTTTACTCTTCCCACCGAGGCATCGGCGTGATGCGCGCATGAGTTCGGGAACAATTCTCGTGGTGGACGACGAGCCGCAAATTCGCCGCGTGATGCGGACTACGCTGGCGGCGCAAGGATATACGCTGCTCGAAGCGCGCAGCGGCGAAGAAGCGATGGAAACTCTGCGCCGCGAACGCGCCGACTTGATCTTGCTCGATATCAACATGCCGGGAATTCCTGGACTGGAAGTGTGCCGCGAAATTCGCGCTACGAGCGACGTGCCCATCATCATGCTCACCGTGCGCAACACTGAGCGCGATAAGGTGCAGGCGCTTGACGCTGGCGCGGACGACTACGTCGTAAAACCCTTTGGGATTGATGAGTTGCTGGCGAGGATTCGCGCGGCGCTGCGGCGATCGTCTCCGGCGGAATCGACGCCAGCGTTTGCGTCGAGCGAACTGAATATCGATTTTGATGCGCGAAGTTTATCGGTGCGTGGAAAATCGGTCCGGCTGACACCGAAAGAGTTCGATCTGCTGCGGCTGCTGGTGGCAAACCGCGGAAAGGCCATCCCGCATAGAAAATTGCTGCAGAGCGTGTGGGGTCCCGATTACGGCGATGAAACGGAATACCTGCGAGTCTTCATTAATCAGCTCCGGAAGAAAATTGAAAAGGATCCACACCATCCGCGGTACATATTTACCGAGCCGTGGGTGGGTTATCGGTTTGAGGGCGGGAAAGAATAGAGTGCGATTTCAAAACCGTGTGCGGTGGGATGAGGAGACCCGTATGGTGCGGGTGCGCGGCGTTGCAATGGTGAATGAATGTAGCGACAGAGAGCGCGTGAACATCTAAATGCCTATGAGATTCCTTTCCCTCACCGAGGGTCATACCGGTTGAGATCGCGAATACTGGTAATTTTTCTCATCGTCCAGGCGATTTTCTGCGCTTTGCATTTTTTCTTGTACAAGAGCCTGGTCGATCTGGTTTGGTCGCCTGCGCCTGAAAACCTATGGAAGCTGCAACTTGCATTTGCGATTCTTTCGTTCTGGTTTGTTTGCGCTTCGGCGCTGGCATTCTATGTCAACAATATTTTCGTTCGGATCTTCTACACTCTTGCTGCGATTTGGACGGGGCTTGGCAGCTTTCTTGTTTGGGCGTCGTGCGTGGGCTGGATTGCCGCCGGAATTGAGCGTGCCACTACACTTCCACTACACGTACATCGCGTCTCGCAGGTGCTATTTGTGGCAGCGGCACTGGCGACGGTCTATGGAATGATTAATGCGGCGCGGCCACGAATTCGTCGCGTCAAAGTTGAGCTGCCGAATCTTCCGGCGTCATGGCGCGGACGGACCGCCGCTCTCGTTGCCGACACGCATCTCGGACATGTGCGGAACCTTGGTTTCGTGAGCCGCATTGTGCGCGCGGTACAGCGCGAGAATCCTGACGCTGTATTCATTGCGGGAGATATGTATGACGGCACATACGCTGATCTGCCGCGGCTTGCGTCACCGTGGAGTGAACTGAAGATTCCATTCGGCATTTATTTCGTCGACGGGAATCATGAAGAGTTTCGCAGCAACGAGGAGTATTTGGAGGCGGTCCGCTCAGCCGGAATTCGAGTACTGAATAATGAAAAGGTTGTCGTCGATGGATTGCAGATTGTCGGAGTGCACTATCATGCGACGGTCGATGCCACAACTTTTCGCGGCGTTCTTGCGAATGCAGCCATTGATCGCAATGGAACAAGTGTTTTGATTTCACACGCACCGCATCGCCTGAATATTCCTGAGCAGGCTGGAATATCGCTGCAAGTTTCCGGCCACACGCACGGTGGCCAGTTCATTCCATATACCTGGATTACGTCGAAGATGTTTGGGAAATTCGTCCACGGACTGCACCGCATGGGAAACTTGCAGGTGCTCACTTCATACGGAGCGGGCACCTGGGGTCCGCCGATTCGGGTCGGCACCACACCCGAAATCATCGTGATCGAATTTGTCTAGCGGATTTGGAAGCGCGTAAATAAGAATGCGGCTCGCGAAACCGAAGCTCGCGAGCCGCGTTTTTATTTTCAACCACTGCTCGATTTGCTAGCCGCCCATGTATTGCGCGTGAACATACGCGCCGGTTTGGACGTTGTAGACGAGATACCATCCCGGATGATCCGGATCTTCGTAGACGGTAAAATCATCGCCGCAATCCCAGCACCAGTCAGACGCGAGCGCCCAATCGAAATCCGCTATCTGGAAAAAGAAACCACCTGGCAGCCAGAACTCACGATTGGCAGCGTCAAATCTCGAGACGCGGTAACGATAGTTCGGGCCGACATGCGCAAAATGGCCATGCTCAAACGGCTTGTCGAGATGGAACCTGGCGTCATTCGCCGGCTCGTGGCCATACCAAGTGTTGTGATTTACGTGCGGCGTATCGTTGACGTGCCCCGTGGAAAAATGCTCGGGTTCACGCGGCGCGGCCTTATCGGTTCTTGCCTTAGGAGCCGGCGGAACGTGGCCCTGGTTTGCACGCGGACGGCTTGCTTGGGGAGCAGCGTGTGCCGGCGGTGCGGCGTGCGCCTGTCCACCGCGTTCCTGGGGGCTACGCGCTGAAGAGACTGAAACACATAATAGGAATGCCAACATGAGCAGAAAAACCGAACGCGTTTTCATTCGCAATTCCCTCCTCGAGTTTCTAACCATACATTTATTTGATGCACGGAAAATGAGATTCGAGCCTTTGTGATTACAGTGCCTCTGCAATTCGGCCGCCTTGAAAAACATCAACCTTTGATAGCCGAGCCCGATACATCTTGTATCGCGAGCGGCCAAATCACGCAAACACAATTTTTATTGCGGCGTGAAATAGTGTCGTAAATCTTCTTCTGCGATTCCGTTTGATTGTCCATGGGTTTCAGCGAATACGTGATCGATGGATCGGCCGCGGATGTCACCGATACCTCGTGCGGCTTCGCGAAACGGGTAACGGTCAGATTGAATTTGTCTCCAGGGTGGCCATCCGCGACTGCAGCGTCGAATCCTTTGCGGTCAACTGGCTTTCCATCGAGGGCGGTGATCACGTCGCCGCGGTCAAGTCCATCTTTTTCCGCGGGGCTGCCGGGAATAATGTTGGTGATGAGTGCGTGCCCCGCGGAATCAGCGTCGATCGTCGCGCCGAGCCATGCGGCGCTGGACGTGTGCTTTTCGACTTGGATTCCTGCGTAGGCGAGATCTTGATCGTAAGGAAGCGGATCTTTTCCGGTGAGGTAATGCTGGAAAAATGCGGACATATCGGTGCCCGCAATTTCGGAAGCTGCGTGGACCGCGTCCTCGGGTTCGAAGCCCGGCTTCGGCAGCGCGTAACGCTGATACATCAAGCGCATCCAGTCGTCGAGCGATTTTCGATTCTGAGTAGCGTGGCGGATTTCGAGATCGAGCAGAAGACCTAGAATATTTCCGCCGTCATAGTAAGAATAATTCGTGTTGGCGAGATTGCTGGAATATTGTCCGCCAAATCCGCCGCCGCCGAACCAGGTGTCCCAACTAGTGTCGGCGATGCTGCGTTCCTTGCGGCCGGGCGCTTGTTCGAACGACGTGATCACGCGGGCCATGTGATCGAGATAATCCTGCGGCGAGAAAACGCCGGTGCGTGAAAGCGCGACGGCGGCGTAATAGTCAGTGATGCCCTCGGAGATCCAGAGCGAAGGCGTGTGCACCATCTGCGTGTAATCGAAGGGCCCGAGTTCGCGGGGACGGAGGCGCTTTACATTCCATGCATGGAAGAATTCGTGCGCGGCGACGTCGAGCGTGTTCTGGTACGTATTCAAAATAAAGTGGCGATTGGTGGGGCGGCGATCGTCGAGCTCGTTGAAGCAGCCGATGCTTGTGGAGTTCAGATGCTCGAGGCCGCCACAAGTTCCGCGCCAGGGGCCATTGATGTGGATGATGAAATAATAGTCGGCAAATGGAGCTGGAGTTTTTCCGCCGACGACGGGCGCGAGAACTGGAACGATTCCCTTCTCGATTACTTTCTGCATGCCCTGGAGGAATTCGGGGAACTCATCGCTGCCGAGTTCATCATGAACAACGACATGATAATTCGTGCCAAGCGCGGTGAAATCTCGCTGCACGAAAGTTCCGATTTCGATTGGTGCGTCCGCAAACCAATCGTAATCATCGGCGGCATACATATTGTCGCCGGTTTTTCTCATGCCCGTGGCGATTTTCCAATTCGTGGGTAGCGAAGCGGTGTCGATTTTCAATTCGGTGGGCCGAGTTTTTCCGTCGACCAAGTACATCCACGTCGAGGGGCCTTGCAAAGCCGCATGTTGTTCGTTGTAAGTGGAGCCGTGACCATTCGCGTAAATCTCATAGTGAATGCTCACACTCTGTGCGCCGTGCAATTCTATTTGCCAGGTTTGGCTATCGGTCTTGCGCCATGCGAGCGCGTGACCGGCAGGATCTGTCGCGCCGAATCCCTGCACGTCTTGGGCGAAATTTGCTATGCCATAGCCGCCCGGGAGCCAATCGGGCATCGCGAATCGGACTTGCTTGCCGTCGAGACCGGCAGCGTGAATCGTTATTCCCAACATGTGCGTGTTGGAGTGCTCAAAGCTGAGTTCGTAGCGGACCGGCTCCGCAGCAGATGCAGCGGAAGCGAGCAAAAATGCAACGGCAAGAAGCTGAGTGAATTGTTTGCAAACGCGAATTTTCATTTGGGATTACCTTCTCCTGTGCCAGCGTTCGCGATCACTTTCGACGTCTGCGTGAATCACGGATCACTTTCAAAGCGTATGTGACGTAGAAGCTCGGGCGGCACAAGAATAGGCGCGCGGCGATTCGGGTGTCAACGCGCGGGACGGGATTTTGCGCGGCGTGATATGGTGCGAGGCGATATGAACACAAACGATGGCGCGTTGCATGGGCAAACTGCAGTGGTTACCGGCGCGGGACGCGGGATTGGTAGAGCGATCGCGAAAGCACTGGCGGCGCGAGGCGCGAGTGTTGCGCTGATCGCGAGAAATACGAATGAGCTTGCGGAGAGCCGCGCTGAGATCACAGCGCGCGGCGGGCGCGCGAAAATATTTGTCGCGGATGTCACGGATATTGCGGCGATCGCGAGCGCGATGAAGCAGATCGAAGAGTCGTTGGGCGCGGCGGATTTGCTGGTGAACAATGCCGGCGTGCTGCAACCGATCGGTCCCTTTTGGGAGAACGATTTGAATGAGTGGCTTCGTGGAATTGATGTGAATTTGCGCGGCGTGGCGATTTGTTCGCGCGCGGTAATGCCGGGAATGGTGGCGCGCGGGCGCGGACGAATTATTAACGTGTCGAGCGGCGCGGGACTTGGGATGGGGCTGGACTACATGTCGAGCTACGTGACGAGCAAGACGGCGGTGCTGCGATTTACGGAGTGCATCGCGTCAGAAGCAAAACCGCACGGTGTGTACGCGTTTACGATTTCTCCAGGGCCAGTGCGGACAGCGATGGGCGAATTCGCGCTGTATTCGCCCGAGGGAGAAAAATGGCTGCCGTGGTATTCGAAAGCTATACGAAGACGGGCGGGATTTTCCTGCCGCAACGCGCAGCGGAATTGGTGGTGAAGCTGGCATCGGGCGCGGCGGATGTGCTTTCGGGGAGATATTTCGCGGTAACGGATGATGTTGATGCCATGGCGAAAGCGGAGGAACGGATTGGAAAAGAGGATTTGTACTTGTTGAGACTTAAAAAATTGTAGCGGCAGGCTGCGCGGCTCTATCTTCGTGGTTTATGCATCGCTATCAGCAGCATACTTCCACCGCGGCCAACAACGGTCAGTGAAAGTGCTTGACCTGTAATCTCTAATCGGAGAGTATTCGGCGCGTTTGGAATGGAACCCCTCGCGCCATCCGCGGTTGCTTCGACGGTCACGACCACGGAACCTTATTCCGCCAGCGATTGGATTACTCCCACTTTTCTTGATGGACTGCGTATCTGGTGGGCCTACTATTGGCCAACATTTCTGATCGGATCAACCGCGAGTTACGCACTGACGTACACGCTCCTAAAAGTTTATGGCGCCACGATTCTGTCGCCGTCGACGAGCGTTTGGATACTTCGGATAATTCCGATAATTTTGACCGCAGTGACCGGTCTATTCGTATTCCAGTATCTTTTGCGAACGCAGTTTCGTCGGTTTCGAATTGCGATATTTCCGGCATCGAGTTCAACAGATCAGGTTTCGATTCCAACGACGACTGAACACGGACTGCGTGTATGGTTTGCGTTTACCTGGCGATCAATCGTGTATGGCCTAATCGCTGGATTGGTTGCGTCAGTGCCACTCGGGTTCATCACAGGAATGCTCACCTATGGACCTGTATCCGGTCTGATCGTCCAACTCGTGGTGTCTTTTGTCGTGAACGGAGGAGTTGGGTTATTCGTGATCTATTCGAGCATTTTGGATGAAGATTTCGGAAGTTTTTCGGTGAGACTGGTGCCGCACTGATCCGCGTCCGGCACACTCATGAGGCAAGATCACGAGGCCCGAGCGACAGAAAAACAACTACGGGCGCAACAGGCGAAGGAATTTCTAATATCCCAAATTTTGGAAGAAGCTGGGCGCGAGGGAATCGAGTTGTCTGAAATTGAGCGCAAGATGCTCTATTTCACCGAAACGCAGGCAACGCTGCCGGATATGGCGGGGATTTCGGATGCGTTCGACGAGCAGTACAGCAGCGCCGCGTACGAGAAAAAGATTTCCACACTCGTGAAGAATGCGTTCAAGAGGGCACGGAGCGAATCTAGCGAAACTACGGCAAGCTGGACGACGGCTGCCGGCAATCTTCAGAAAGAAGATCACTATTTGTCGGTGATGGTCGATGCGGGGATGGAGGCAGCCGCACGCGTTGGAGAGAACTTTCTTGCAGTCGTTGCCTCGATACTAATCATCGTAGTTGGAATCTCGGCGGCTTTCGGTTGGGAATATCTCGATTCGCGCCACTGGCTACCACATTGGGTTACAAGAGTTCCCCCTGTAGTGTGGGCGTACGGATTCGCGTTAGCCATTCCTGTTGGAATCGCTGCAGTGAATCTTGCGCGCAAGGGGCAACTTGGCGAATTTATGAGCGGGACGCTGTCCGGCTTGAGCTATTTCTTTCCGTTTAGTCTGTTTCGGAGACAAAACAGGAAGTGACGAATTGGGACGAATTTCTGGAGCCGAGGGGCGGATTTGAACCGTCGACCTGACGATTACGAATCGTCTGCTCTACCAACTGAGCTACCTCGGCTCGAGATTCAAGAAACTTAGCATCCGCGCAGGCGAGCGTCAAACCCGCAGAAGTACTGGCATTTCGCGATGTGTACTGCGGCGTTCGACCACTTTAGAATGTGCGCAACCGATTTCGAAATGCCGCGCGGGACAAGCAGGCCCCTGCAGATTCTTTCTAGTGGGAAGAGGGATACATCAGCCAGCCCATCGCGACGGCCACAAAGAGGAACGCGAGAAATGCATAGAGGGTGTAGCGGAGGCGTTCGCCCATGCGTTTCCGGCTCATGAACGCGAAGGCGAGCGAGATGATGAACGCAAACAAGCACATAGACTGAAAGTGCGTGAGAGAAAGCGGGGCGCGCGCATCCATTCAGGCTTTTTCTCCGCGGGCGATTTCGACGGCGTCAAGAACGAGAAGAAAATTAAGAATGCCTGCGGTGGCGAAGAGACGCGTGCCGTAGTCGCCTGCGGCGCGAGAAACATCGGGACCCGCGGCTTCCACATTCTTCGCGAAGAAATAAAAAATGCCGGAGCCGGCGTCGGCGATAAATCCAAGAAAATCGAATGGCTCGGTGCCGTGCGGCGGGAAAATATTGCCGCGCATTTTCAGACCGATCACCGCGAGCGCGGCGACTGCCGCGAATCCGACGACGGCGCGAGCCCATCGGCGCTGGAGCAAATATCCGGCGCCGGGGATAATCCATGCCGCGGCGGCTACGAGTAGAGACCAAATTTCGTTTCCGGACTGACGCCGAGGTGGAGCTGAGCGCGGCACATCGCCGGGCTGCGAAATTGGTTCGCTGGGCACATCCGGTCTGCCGGGAGTAAAGGATTCCGGCGCCGGTCGAGACCCCTGGCAAAGATCGCTCTCGGGATCGGACGGAACTTGAGATGCCGGAACGATATCTTCAGGGACCGGTGGATCGCCCTGGGGAATCGAGTTGGGATATTCGTCAGACACTTTGATCAGTCGAGCAGCGCGAGAATTTCGTTCTGCACCGCTCCGGTAACTCCCGCTTCTTTTTCGCCCACGTACATATTTACTTCGGTGCGCACGCCGAATTCGGGGCTGTAGATTCCGGGCTCGACGGAAAAACAGGTATGCGGAATTATGCGGCGGATATCGTGGCTTTCAAAATTATCCATGTTGGCGCCCGCGCCGTGAACTTCTTGACCGATGTTGTGGCCAGTGCGATGGACAAATTGTTTTTCGTAACCGGCTTTGCGAATCACATCGCGGCAAACCTTATCCACTTGCCAGCCCTGAATTTCACGGCCAGCTTTCACCGATTCGGTGACGAAATTTATGGCGGCGTCGCGGCCGCGTTTGGTAACTTCGAAAATTTGGGAATATTTTTTCGGGACTTCCTTGCCGAGATAGCCCATCCAGGTGATGTCGTAATAGACGCTATTGGGCTGATCGAGCTTGGCCCAAACGTCGAGGAGCATCAGATCGCCTTTGCGGATGGGCGCAGCGGACGACTTGCGATGGTTCGTAATGGGGATCGCCGCTGTGCGGTCCCACGGAGACATTGGGCGCGCTATCGGCAATCAAACCGTTTTCGCGGAATCGTTCGAGCATCCATGATTGAAGATCGAATTCGGTGAAGGCTACGCCATCGCGTACAAGCTGGGCGGCGCGGTCGAATGCTGCGCGGGTGATTTTATCGACGCGGCGGCCCGCTTCGAGATGCGAAGAGTGTTGCTCCGGAGTCCACGCAGCTTCGAATCTTCTGCACTAAGTTCGCGGAACTGACAACTTTCATTTTGAAGCTGCGGATCATTTCGATGGTGCCTGCGTCGACGACCGAGATCGAAGGAATCGCGTTGTCGGGCGAATATTGCATGGCGAGATTTTTCGCACGGCCGAGAAGCTTGGGAAGATTCTTTCGAAGTTCGTCTTGCGCGGAATAGAGAAGCTTTGCGCCCGGAAGAGCATCGAGTCCAAAGGATTCGATTCGGTGAACGAGCTTCCGCGGTTCGCCCTTCGCGGGAATCCAATAAAACCAGCGGCGCTTGGCCATCACGTCATGAAGATTCAAGACGCGATAGGCGATGGGATCGCGGTGCAGAATATCGTAGAAGAGCCAGCCATCGATTTTCTCTTCGCGCAGAGCGCGTTGAATGGCGCCGATATCGGGGAGCAGTTTTGTGTTCGGGCATGGGCTGTGTGCGCTTTCTACGTCCCCGAATTTGTTTGGGAGGGACGTTTGGTTGAGATGCATTGCAAACCAAAAGAGTCAGCCGGATTTGCGCGGCGCTGCGGCCAGCGCGATTGATTTGTTCGGGCGTCACGCCGCGAATTTCGATGCGTTTGCTTCTGCCGCGCGCGCCAGCAGCAATGGTAACAGCGCGCGAGAGGGACGTTCAAACGCTGTGCGAAGAGAGCGGCACAGACGCTTCGTTTGCGCGATCGTCGACGGGCGGGGCGGTGAGGCGAACTTTTAGAGCGCCCAACCATTCGCCGCCGATTTCGTCGCGGCTGGCGCGGGGTTGCACGCGGACAGAAAACGAGACGAGCGTCGCCGGTTCGCTGAAATTTCAATTGCCATGTGATGGATTGCGCTCATGCGAGAGGGCGCGCGCCAAAAAGTGCCGTGCCAAGGCGAACTTGCGTCGAGCCTTCCTCGATGGCGGTTTCGAAATCGTGAGACATGCCCATGCTGAGGACCGGAAATAGGAGTTTGGTAGCGACGTTCAAGTGCGTCGCGCAATTCGCGCAAACGGCGAAAATAGACCCGGCCCTGATCGGGGTCTTCGAAAAATGGTGGAACGCACATCAGGCCGCGCAATTCGAGATGCGGCATCGAGAGGATCGCGTCGGCCGTTTCTGGCAGAGCTTCCTGGTCGAGGCCGGTTTTTGAGGCCACTGGGTCCATGCGAATTTCGATGAGGACTGGTAAGCGCTTCGTCATTCTGGGGAATCTCGATCGATTCTGCGAGCGAGAGGCAACGAATCGATCGAATCCAGGGTATTGAAAAGGCGCAGGGCGCGGGCAATTTTGTTGTGTCTGCAAATGGCCGATGAGGTGCCAAGTGGCGGCGAGGTCTTCGAGATGCGGCTCTTTTCGCTTCCCACTCCTGGACGCGATTTTCGCCGAAATGGCGAATGCCGGAGTCGTAGCGCCATGCGGATGGATTCGGGAGTTGCGTTTTCGTTGCGGCGATGAGGGTAATGTCTTTGGCGTGGCGTCCGGATTTTTCGGCGGCGCGCGTCGATACACGCGTGGATGCGAAGGAGATTTGCTTCGAGAGCGTGCAGTGTGACGGACACGGCGCGATTTTATCATGCGCGATGCGTGTGAAGCTTGGGTGCATGACGGCGACGTTGCGGCGTGTCTTGCCGACAAGATAGACTCTGAGCGGGATGTGCATCGCGGTATTCACAACTTGAAAATGACCACGCGCGGAAAATTCATCGCCATCGAAGGGATAGACGGCTCGGGCAAGCGCACGCAACTCGATTTGCTGGCGCAGGCGTTCGATCAACGCGGTATTGCGTATCGCGCGATTCAGTTTTCCGAGGTACGAATCGTCGTTTGGAAAACTTGGTGGCGCGATATTTGAACGGGGAATTTGGCAGCACTCGCATCGGTGGACGCGCATTTATCGGCGCTGCTGTACGCGGGCGATCGATTCGAATCGAAGAACGAACTTGAATCGGCGCTGGCCGACGGGAAAGACGATTCTCGCCGACCGATATATCGGCTCGAATCTGGCGCACCAGACGGCGCGGGTTGCGGCGGAGCAGCGCGAAGAGTTTCTGGCGTGGCTGAAGCAGCTCGAGTATGGATTGTACGGATTGCCAAAGGAGGACCTGGTGTTGTACATGCGGCATGAATGTTGCGGAAGCGCACCGGCTGGTGGGGATGAAGGAATCGCGGGAATACACTTCGCTTCGGCGGGATTTGCATGAGGCGGACAGTTCACATTTGAAGCAAGCAGCGTCGGTTTACGACCGACTGGCGCTGGAGCCGAACTGGGCGACGATCGAGTGCATGCACAAGCAGATCTGACGGATGCGGCGAGATGCTTGCGCCCTGAAGAAATTCACGCGGCGGCGATGCGATGATCGATGCGCGCGTGCCGGAAGTTCGCGGCAGTGCCGAAGCGCCGTGAAAAACGCGGCACGAGAAGGGCGGCGCGTAATGCCCTTTTCGGAATTTCTGGGCAATGCGCGAATTGTGACAACGCTGCGCGGGATGCTTGCGAACGAGCGCGTGCCCAGCGCAATGCTCTTCACCGGCGCACGGGCGTGGGCAAATACACGCTGGCGCGGATGTTCGCGCAGGCCGCGAATTGCGAACGGCTGCAGGACGATTTCTGCGGCGCAGTGCGAGACATGCCGCAAGATCGCGCAGCTTGCGGATCCGGCCCCGCTGATTGAGCGTGGGCTTGCCGAGCGCGGCGAGAGTCCGGACTCGGCAGCGGTGGAACGCGTCGCCGCTAATTTTGCAGACGCATCCGGATGTGTGGGCGATTGTGCCGGATCCAGTTCGCGCGAAAACTCCAGTGGCGCGGCCGGTGATTCACATGGGACAGCTCCGCGCGATTCAACGGGCTGCCTATTTCCGGCCGGGGGCGCGGCGGCGCGTGTTTATTTTGGATGGCGCGGACACGATGCGGATGGGACTTGTCAATGTTTTTCTGAAAATTCTGGAGGAGCCGCCGCCATCTTCAACACTGATTCTTGCTGGCGCCGAGTCCATATCAACTATTGCCGACGATTGTTTCGCGATGCTTCCAGTTTTTCTTCGCGCCGCTGCCAGCGCGAGGAAATCGAGGCTGCGCTGAAGCGACGCACTGACCTTACGCCCGCAGCGCGAACGGCTGGCCGCGCAGGATTTCCGAAGGAAGCCTGGGTTCGGCGATTTCCGTGGACGTGGATCGCGAACTCGAGTTGCGGCGCGCGGCGCTGAGGGTATTGGAATTATCCGCAGATGGAAAATCGGGACAGCTTTTTTCGCAAACGGCGGACTTAACGAAAAACAAGAAGACAGCTTCGAGCACGTGTTAGAGATTTTTCGAGTCTGCTGACCGATCTGGTGGAACTTACCGCGGCCGAAGACGCCGCTTCGAAGAGCTCGGCTTCGCGGCTTCGAAACCCATCCTCCACAAGGAACTCGCGGTGCTAGCCGCAAAAGTGGATGCCAGTGGGTGGCTCGAAGCAGTATCGGGCATGGACCGGCTGTATGGCCGAATGAACCGCAACATCAACCGCCAGCTCGGATTAGATGCGCTGGGAGTGTCGTTGTCGACGCAATAAGGCCACTTCGCATCGTACGAACGATACCAATTCAAGGCCCTCAATAATTCTCGCATTCGCTGTAACGCGATTTGCGGCGGGCGCATCTCACCCCTAGACGCAAAGCACCCTGAAGGCATTTTTACTTTCCGAGGTTGATCGCCATGGTGAATCGAAGACTATTCAGGCCATCCATGACGGAGGTCAAAGAGGCGCCAAGCCCGCGCGGCCACCATGGCGCAGCTTCGCAGCATTCCAAAAAACCTACGCCGCCTGAACAGACCCACGCTGAAAGTTTTTACTGGGTGAAGCAGATGCAGGCGCGAACCACGATTTCGGTTGTCCTGCTCGATGGTGAAGTGCTGCACGGAGTGGTGGAATGGTACGACCGCGATTGCATCAAGTTGACGCGATACGGGAGTCCGAACCTTTTGATCTACAAGGAACACATCAAGTATGTGTACAAGGATGGCGACGAGGCTTCTTCGGGCGGATCAAACGGAAATCTGTCGTAGTAGATTTCGACGCGCGAAAAAATCGTCGTAGCAACTAAATTTGAGTATTCGTAGAACGGCCGGCAGCGATGCCGGCCATTTTATTTTGTCGGCACGCCCGTCATTCGTAGCGCAGCGCGATAATCGGGCTTACCCGCATCGCGCGACGCGAAGGAATCCAACACGCGATCAGCGCGACGAAAATCATTAACGCGGCCGTCACAAAGAAGCTCACCGGATCGAAAATTCCGATGCCGTAAAGCAGGCTGCTCAGGCTGTGCGTGAGGAGCATCGTGATAATCAGACCGGCAACCACTCCTCCCAGCACCATCGTCATGCCGTTGCCGAGCATTAATCGCATCACGTCGCCGCGGCTGTGCGCCGAGCGCCATGCGAATTCCGATTTCTTGCGTGCGCTGGCTTACCGAGTAGGACATCACTCCGTACGTTCCAATCGCGGCGAGGAGCAGCGCCAGAAAACCGAATCCGCCAAGCAATTCCGCTTCGGTCATTTCGGGCTGCAGAATTTGCTCCATCAGCTGAGGCACCGTGCGCATTTGTGGATTGCGGAGATTTGAATCGACATCGGAGATCGCTCTGCCAATGCTTGAAATCGCCGCATTCGGATCGCCGCTCACGCGCACGTGAAGCGTCACATTCTGCTGCGGCCGCTGCTTCATCGGGAAATAGTTCACCGGCTGCGGCGGCTCGCCCAGCGTTTGGTATTTCACCGTAGCCACCACACCGACGACCGTTACTTTATCCGGCTGCGCCAAGAAACTCATACGTTTGCCGAGAGGATCCTGGCCGGGCCAAATATTGTCGGCGAGAGCCTGATTTATGACGACAACTTTCGCGCCGTTGGCATCATCGTGGTCATCGAAATCACGTCCTTTGATAATCGGCATATTCATCGCCGCGAAATATCCGGGCTGCGCGATGGTGGCGGGAATTAGTTTCGCGTTGCGCGGATCGGAAGAGTCGGTGCCATCCGGAAACGTGGTGAAAGATGTGTTCGGACTGAGCGGCGCGGTATCAGCCATGCCAGCGGCAAGCACCATGGGTAACGCGCGCACGCGATCTGTGACCGCTTGTTCCAACTGTTCCGTTTGCGCAGGCATATAGCGCAACTGGGCGAAATTCAGAAAAACCAGCAGCTCGTGCTTCGTTTCGAAGCCGGTGTCCATCTTTTGCGCGTTTCGCAAACTGTGGATAAAGAGGCCCGCTCCCGCCAGCGCGATCAGCGACATTGCGACCTGCGCCATCACGAGAATTCCCCGCAATCCGTACCAGCGTCCCACCCCAGAGGGTGCGTCTGTGCGATCACGCAGCGATGAGATCTGATCAACTTTTGAGGCTTGCAGCGCCGGGATCAATCCGAACGCCGCGGTAGCGACCAACGAAAGCGCCAGCGTATAGAGCAGCACCTGCACATTGATGCTGAGATCGAGTCCCTGAATCACGCCTGCTGGTAAAAACGCGCTCAGTAAATTGCGTCCCCAAAACGCCGTGAGAATTCCGAGAGCGCCCGCGAGGAGGCCAATCATCAAGCTCTCCGTAAGCAATTGACGCAAGATGCGCATTCTGGAAGCGCCAAGCGAGAGCCTCACGGCTAGTTCGCGCCGGCGCTGCGTGGCGCGAGCCAGCAGAAGATTTGCCACGTTGCCACACGCAACGAGCAGCACAAATCCTACGATCACCATCATCAGCGTGCCCGCAAGAACGAAGGTCGCGCGCTGTGCGGGCGGAATCGACGTTTCGCTGATCGGCATGAGTGTGACGTTGCGGCCTGAGTTGTCCGTTGGGTATTCCCTGGCGAGTTGTACGCCGAGAGCGTGCATCGCCACTTGCACGCGGGCGAGCGTTTCGTCCGGCTTCGTCCGTCCAACCATCAATACCATTCGAAATGCGCGCTTTGTGTACCAATTCTTTGACACGCCAGTGACAACCTGATCGTGCATCATCATCGGAGCCCAAATATCAGGACTTCCAAAAACGCCCAGGTTGCGAAATTGCGGCGGCATGATTCCGACGACGCTGAAATCCTGACCATTCAGGCGGATTGTCTGGCCAAGAATTTTTGGATCGCCTCCAAACTGGCGCTTCCAAAGCCCATTGCTGAGAATCGCGACAGGGTTTGCGCCGGGCGTCCGATCTTCTTCGGCGGAGAACGCGCGGCCGAGTGCCGGAGGAACTCCCAAAATGTCGAAGTAATCGTGATTGACGAGCTGCACGAAAACGTTTTGTTTGGTTTCCCGAAACGTCAAGATTCGCCCCGGTGCCCCATACGATTGAGAGGCCGGAAAGCACCGTGTTTTTTTCGCGGTAATCGCGCGAATTGGGATAGGAAGAGGGGACGAAGTCGATCACCTTACCGTCGCTAGTTTGCTGATTCGAGAACACGACGACGACGTGCGACGGATCCTTCACTGGCACCGACTGAAGAAAAATCGCTTTTATCAACGTGAAGATAGTGGTGTTCGCGCCGATCCCAAGAGTGAGTGAGAGCACCGCGACCGCAGTGAAACCCGGCTTCTTGATAAGCATTCGGACGGCGTAACGAATGTCTTTGAAGAAAGTTTCCATCGCGATCTCCTCTTTCGCGTATCGGCTAGTTAGAAATGCGCACCTGCGAAATCATACGCCTGAATAGAGCCGCGTGTTCCATCAGACGGTTCATGGAATGAGTGTGTAAATGGACCTGCGTGTTTGCGATGCATACTCATATCGCGACTAGCGGCGTTTCTTGTTCGGAGGCATGGGATCGCGCGGCAACCGGATAGAAAATGTCATCAACGATTTTGCGACGAGCCGTGACTTGGAATCTTTGACGTCACACTCCGACACCACAATATTTTTCCCCAGTCGGACGACCTTGCCTTCTGCCGTGATCGATCCGTTCGCGACGGCTTCGAGATAGTTGATGCTCATGCTGATTGTCGCCAGTTGCGTGCCTCGCGGAAGCATCGGGTAGGCAGCAAGAGCGCCTGCGGTATCCGCCAGCGCTGCGAATAATCCGCCATGCACCATGCCGTGCAATTGCAGGTGGCGATCGCGAACGCGCATGGTCATCACCGCACGACCGGGATCGAGCAGGTCGAGCTCAAATCCGAATAGCTTGCCGGCAACCGACGCGCGCATCGCGCGGCGCACGGTTGGGAAGTCAATGAAGCCGGCTTCGTTTTGTTTCACTTTGCGATTGGTGTCACTTCGCAAAGGACTACTTCGTGAAGCCTTCTGATTTTTCGCGCGTTTCATTGCGCTGTCTGCCCGCCATCAATCGAGTAGGCAGCGCCGGTCACCCACGCCGATTCGTCCGAAGCAAGGAAGACCGCGAGCGCCGCGATCTCTTCCGGAGTTCCTGCGCGTCCCATCGGCACGGAGGCAAGCCTATCGCGGCGGGCAGCCGCAGGATCGGGCGCCGCAGCAAACAGCGCGCGAGCGATTTCGGTTTCGACAAGCGATGGGCAGATGCAATTGATACGAATGTTTTCCTTAGCGTGATCGAGCGCCATCGCCCGTGTGAGCAAAGTCACTCCACCTTTCGACGCCGCATAAGCAGCGCGCCGAGTCTGCCCCACAAGACCATAAACAGAACTCATATTCACGATGCTGCCACCGCCGGCACGGCGCATGGGCGCAAGCGCCGCGCGGGAAACGAGAAATGTGCCTTTCAAATTGATGTCGATCATCGCGTCCCATTGCTCGTCACTGGTTTCTTCCGCCGTTCCTGGAGTCATGGTTCCAGCGTTGTTAACGACGACGTTGAGCAGCCCAAATCGCTCAACTGTTGCCGCGATAGCTCGGTCAACGCTCGTGCGCTGCGAAACATCGCAATCAATCGCGATCGCTTCGCCGCCAGCCGCAATTTCATTCACAACTCTCGCCAGCAAATCCTTGCGTCGCCCAGCCACCGCAACTTTGGCTCCTTCCGCGGCAAACAGCAGCGCGCACGCCCGGCCAATTCCCGTACCGCCACCGGTAATCAGCGCAACTTTGCCAGCGAGCCGTGTCACCTGGATACCCTCCAAAGCGTCTAAACTAGAAGCATCGGCAATCTAGCATCACGTACAGACTGGTTCAACTCTGCACGAACCGGCACAGGCCAACCATATGCGCATCGGCATCACCTGCTACCCAACGTACGGAGGCTCTGGCGTCGTCGCCACCGAGCTCGGAATGGAACTCGCCGCCCGCGGGCACGACATCCATTTCATCAGCTACGCACAGCCGATTCGTTTGCAGAATGGCCACGCGAATATCAAGTTTCACGAAGTGGAGGTCACTTCGTATCCGCTCTTCGATCACCCTCCATATACGCTCGCGCTGGCCACGAAAATGTTGGAAGTCGCCGATGCGTGTGAACTCGACCTGTTGCATGTGCATTACGCGATCCCGCATTCGGTGAGCGCATATCTCGCGCGCGCCATGTCCGCACCGCGAAGGCTGCCATTCATCACTACGTTGCACGGTACGGATATCACCCTCGTAGGCAGCGATCGCAGCTACCTGCCGATCACGCGATTCTCGATCGAAGAAAGCGACGGCGTCACTGCCATCTCGAACTATTTGAAGAAGGAAACGCTCGATCAATTCGGCGTAAAACACCCCATCGAAGTGATCCCAAATTTTGTGAATTGCGATCTGTACACGCGACCGCCAGACCAGAAACTTCGCGCCGAATGGGCGCCGGATGGCGAGCCGATCCTTCTGCATCTCTCGAATTTCCGGCCGGTGAAGCGTGTTACAGACGTCGTGGAAATTTTCGCGATGGTGCGTGCAAAGATGCCCGCGAAGCTCGTGATGATTGGCGATGGTCCCGACCGCGGCGCTGCGGAGTGGCTCGCGCGGCAGCGAGACGTCGCGAAAGATGTTCTCTTCATCGGCAAGCAGGATCAAATCTACGAGAAACTTGGGGCCGGAGATGTGTTTCTTCTGCCCAGCGATCTCGAATCGTTCGGTCTGGCCGCTCTGGAAGCCATGGCCTGCGAAGTTCCGGTAGTCGCATCGAATGTCGGGGGCTTGCCGGAAGTGGTGGAAAACGGAGTCGACGGTTTTCTCGTACCGCCGCGCGATGTGCATGCAGCCGCGAAATGCGTGCTCGACATACTTACGCGCGCTGATCGCGGCCGCGAAATGGGAAAACTCGCCCGCATCAATGCACGCAAGAAATTTTGCGCCAACGACATCATCCCTATGTATGAGGCGTATTACGAGCGCATTTTGAATTCGAATTCAGCCAAAGCTCGCGCGTAGCCCGACCTATCTCTTCCAGCGAAGTTCTTCGAGCGCGGATGCGGAACCTTTACACCGCAGTTTTCGTTTAACTCACAGACCGATGAATCGCTGTCTACATCTGCGCACATTTTTGCGAACTACCGGCGCCGCAGCGCCTTCTGCACTTTTACTCTGCGCGCTCGCCGCGACATTGGTGTTCGGACAAACACCAATCCAGGTAAAGGTAAATTTGGTTGGAGTCTCGTTCACAGCGCGAGACCCGAACGGCGTTCTGGTGGATAACCTGAAACAGGATGACGTGGAGGTTTTCGAAGACGGCGCGAAACAAGCCATCTCCTATTTCGCGCGCAGCGACGACGCTCCTTTGACGCTAGGGCTGATTCTCGATGCGAGCAGCAGCCAGGGTCACGTCCTGAAAGACCACGAAAAAGATTTGGAGGTCTTCTTACACGAAGTGCTTCGCGCAAAAGATAAAGTGTTCTTGGTTTGCTTCGGTGGCCATATTCGCCTTGTAAGTGATTTTGGCGAATCTATCGACGATTTACTCGCTCACCTAAAACAATTTCAGAAACACTCTGGGGCCTTTCCAGAAGTAGGGCCCGACGACGATCGCGATGGCGGCACCGCTTTCTACGATTCTATCTACTACCCCGTAACAGAAAAGCTCGCGAAAGAAGATGGCCGACGCGCCCTGCTCGTCTTTAGTGACGGCGAGGATAATTCCAGTTCACACGACATGATGACAACGATCGAAACTGCACAGGCAGCGGACGTCCGCGTCTATACAATTCGCTACACTCAGATTTCCCACGGCAAGCTCAACGCCCGCAACAAATATGGGATCCGAGTAATGGACCGCGTCGCCAAAGAAACCGGTGGCTCACATGTCGACGCTTCTCACACTGACCCTCACGTCTACTTCAAGCAAATCGGCGAAGAGCTTCGTTCCACCTACGAAATTGGCTACTACCCGCCGAACCCCGCGAAAGACAATACCTTCCGCAAAGTGCAGATTCGCCCAAAGAATCCCGATATCACCGTGCGATCGCGGACGGGCTATTTTTCGCGCTGAGCTTTCCTTCTTTGAGATCCACAGATTCCCCCGCGCCCCTCGCGTGATTGAAATGCCGCGCAAGTTCGGAGGCATACTTCGTCCCGACCGTCTCAGCATTTGCGGCAAACCAATCGCTGAACTTGGTCGGACATGTGTGCGGCTCGCGTGACACCAGGAGATTCGCGGCGAGTCCATCTAATTCCTCGCGCGTCAGCACAACATCACCTGTGAGTTTATCAAGCACCCACAGCATCGGCCGCAGGAAGGCTCGATTTGCATGCACAATAACCGCGCGTGATTTCACACCTTTCGCAATCAGACGTGCAAGCTCCTCGAATGTAAATTGCTCCGGACCAACTGCGTCAACCGCGATATTGTCGGATCCTACTGCAAGTGTGGTGGCCAGGGCCGCAAAATCCTCAAGAAACACAGGCTGCATCTTTGATTCACTGCCCGCGGGTATCGCGAAGACGGGAAACTTCCGCAGGAACCACGCGATGTTGTTGATCAGAATTCCGCCGTCGCCGAATATCACCGTCGGCCGCAAGATCGCATACGAAAGTCCGCATTCGCGGATCGCCCTCTCGACGCGCGCTTTCCCGTTGTAGTAAGGCAGCTGAGAGTCCTCCGACGGATTGCAAATGCTTACGTGAACAATCCGGCGAACACCAGCTGCGGCAGCGGCTTCGATCAAGCGCCGCGAATTCTCCACCGCGCGATCAAATGTTTCCTCGCCGTGCTCAAATCGCACCCAATACGTGTTGTACAGAACTTCCGCGCCATCGAGATAACGCCGCAAATTCGTAGCGTTCGTGAATGCGAGGGGCGCGATTTCGATTTTGTTCGCAAGAGGTGAGCCGCGGTCTGGATGATTTGTCAGAGTGCGAACTCGCCGGCCGCTCGCAACCAACCTCCGCGCAATTGCAGCCCCGGTATATCCGAATGCGCCAGTGACAACATCAAAGGATTCGCTCATATCGCCTCCATTACGAATGCCATCGCAGATCTTTCAACCCAAATCGCCCGGGCGCCGGCAATCCGCGGCGAATCTGCTCTGCCGTGAAAAAAGTCTGTGGAGCCAAATCCGCTGGAGGTCCGTCGCACGGCGGCAGTGGCTCAGTGAGAGTTTCGGAAAGAATCCGCACCTGCGCCGTGGCTGTCAGTGGAATCTTCATCGTGCGCTCTGCAATCCACGCCAGCACGTAATGAAACGCAAGCGGCGCGCGAAACATGAACGGCTTCTTTCCGATCACCCCGGCCACGCGTCGCACGAGTTCCGGAAACATCATTTGGTCGGGACCCGTGACCGCAATTGTTTTTCCGGAAAGCCGCGAGTCGTTGATCGCAGCCTGCATTAGAGAAGTGAGATCTTCCACCGCCAGCGGGCGCACCGCATGCTGCTTCATCCCTACAAGCGCGAAAATCGGAAACGTGTACAGCGCGTGGCTCAAATGATCGAGCATGTGATCGCCCAGCCCGTAGATCACGCCAGCTTTGAACACTGTGTAATCAAGCCCTGACGCTCGCACGATCTCTTCCGCCGCAAATTTCGATTCGTGATACGCCGATCCGCAGTCAGGCCGCGCGCGCAAAAAACTAAGCACCATAAATTTCCGCACACCCGCGCGTCGCGCCGCTTCGCAAACATTTCGCGTTCCTTCGATATGCACCGCGCGATAAGTTTGCGCACCGATCTCGCGATTAATCCCGGCGCAATGCATCACCACTTCGCAACCCGCGAGCGCCCGTTCCAGTTCGCTCAAGCTAGAAAGATCCGCCGCGAAAAATGTACTGCGATCGGCCGAATAAATCGCCGGATCGCGTCGATCCGCTCCCCGTGCGATCAGCACAACTTCGTGCCCGGAGCTCACCAACCTCCGCGCCAAGTGCCGTCCCACAAATCCCGCCCCGCCAGTGATCGCGATTCGCATCGGCGCGCCATGCATCGCTGCTACAAATTACCTCTCTCAACTTCGCTTTTTATGTGTGTCAGCACCCTCAAATGAATCTTGTGAATGATCTCGTCGGACCATAATTTCCAATAGAACGCGGGCCACATACTGTGCCGGTACCACGTTGTTCCTTCGAGATTCGTGCGTCCATCCGGCAGCTCAGTGAGACGGAACTGCCCGCCAACCGATTCGAGAAATCCGTGCAAGTGGGGCGGATCAATATTTCGATAGAACGAAATCTCACGCATCGGCGGTGGATTCGACGTCACCGAAAACTTCAGCAATCGGGGTTCGTCCCAATCTTGAATCGGCTCAACGAACGCGCCAGTTGAGAAAATGCAGTGGCGTTCAGCGCCTGATCCGCGCCCGATCATTTCGGCGCGAATCGGGTACGCGATTCCAGCGCGAAAAATCCATTCGCGCGGCTCGGGTATTTCTGTGAACGCGATCACCTGCTGCCAAACAGCTTCGGGAGGAGCGTTCACGACCAGCGAGGACTTCACGGCAAAAATCGGCGGCGTTCGATGAAGCGCGGCTTCGGTGCCCATCAGTGAAGGAACCGCTACAAGGATGGCGGAAAACATTGCTGTGGCGCTCCGCCGGGATTGCCCGATGCGGCGTAGCGCGTATGCCGTGGAGCCACCGCCGAACGCCAGCAAAAATGCAATCGGCGACGCCATCATCAAGCACATGACCCCCTCGGAACCAATAGTGAGCAGGGCGAGTCCAGATACGCACGCCGCCAGCATAGACAGCTTGGCCGACTGTCCAAATGTCACAGGGCCTGTTCGCGTGTAGATCAAGACGGAAACGAAACCGATGCAAAACGGTAAGGCTACGAACAGCCCCAACCCATACGTCTCGAACTCTTTGAAGCTGAGGAGAGTGAGCAACAAGCCGATTCCGCCGGAAATCATTACCGCTCGCGCTGCATCTTGAGCGCGGAGGCGTGTGGAAGGCAGCCGATTCCCGGACGGCCGCATCCTTCAAGACTTCAGAGAATCGCGCCTCGCGCGAAACGGCGAAACATAACACCGCGACAAAAATGATATTTAGCGCCGGCAGGAGAAATAGAAACACAAGGAACAACGGAAAGCCGGCATCTCTCAATCGCTGAGTCGAACACGCGATGCCCAGCCAGATAAACGGCAATGCCACGGCGACCATCGTCAGCATGAATCCGATTTCATTTCGCAAAACGCCGCTGTAAGTGATGCCCGCGCTGACCGGGACCAGGTAATCCAGCAGGTTCCATGAATGGTGGAAAACGAAATGCGCCACGCACCAGTCGATGACGAACTTAATCGCAAATGCGCTGAAACCGACGCGCGCATATTGCACTCGGCTCATTCTTCCTTCGAGTGTCCAAAGTCTCAGTAACCTACTGCTCATTTCGCCTCCGAAGGCGTACACGCCGCCGCCGCACATCTCCGGTGCTCTGCCACCCAGAGATAGCCAGCATCCAGCGCGCGCTTCGCTCCCGGCACATGCGACAGCCACGCCAGCGGCGCCGCCCACCAAATCAATCGCGCGAGCGCGATCATCGCGTCCGCACCGCCGGTGGCGCTCCCGTCGTCAATCACCAACCGCATTTCGCGCATCAACTCTTCGCGCGATAGCCCAAGCAACGTTGCAACTCGCGGATCCTGCAGCGGAGCCAACGCGACTCCGCGCGCCGACAATATCGGCGCGAGCCATTTCGCCAATCGAGAGCAAAATCCGCACTCTGCGTCATAAAAAAGCCAGCCCCGCGCGTGCCTCCCTTTGCTCTCGGTGAATTCCGATGCGAGCGAAATCATGGCTATCTCCTTCTCGGCCTCCTAAGCGACAACAACTCAATCCGACTTCTTCCGTTTCTCGTGACCTCGTTTGCCGCCCACTCCATAAATCTTTGCGCCAACGATCACTCCCGCAGTCACCTTCCCCGCGAGTCCGCGCAACTTGCCGCGCAACCGGATCAATCCCCTCAGCGCCCCCGCCGGGAATGTTTTCGCTTCATCATAGAGTCCAACCACAGACGTCATAAACTCCTGCATCGCCGCAACGCGCTCGCGCGTAAATCGGTCCGCTTCCCCATCTCCAAGTTCCTCCACGCATTCGGTCAGCATCCGCAGCGTAGGATCGATTTCGCGCCGTTTGCGCTCTTCCGTGATGATGCGAAACATTTCCCAAACATCCGAGAGCGTCTCAAAGTGGTCGCGCCGGTCGCCCAGCTTGTGCGTCACCCGCACAATTCCCCACCCCTGCAATTCGCGCAGGCTGTTGCTCACGTTCGATCGAGCCACCCCCAGCGACGCAGCGATTTCCTCGGCGTGCAGCGGCGCGGGCGAGAGATATAGCAGCGCATGGACCTGCGCCACGGTGCGATTGATTCCCCACCGCGCTCCCATTTCGCCCCAGTGGAGGATAAATTTTTGCTGCACGGATGTGAGTTCAGGCATTGCGGTCCTTTCCGTTATTTCTGTCTAGACAGAATATACTGTAGAGAGGGCGAAGCTGTCAAGGAAAATAATCCGCCGCCTCTCTGCCTCATGGCATCCGTACGCTTCCGCCAGCGCTCCTCGAAATTTTGCCGCGCAATCCAGTCAAATCCTGTATCGCCGTCCTGAAACCGCCTGCCGAATCTAATCAGTTGAAGTCGCCCCTGGAGGCCTTTGCCATGAAACTGCCATCACTTCTTGCTGTTTCGCTTTTATTCGCGCCACTCTTTGCGCCGAGCTTTTCGGCAATCGCTCCACGCCGCCGCTAATCCAGATGACGCAAAAAATTGCGCCGATTCGCCCGCGATTCCCCGCCTGCCAAATAGCACGCTCACTCGTTGCGCTTCCAAGCCCGACGCATCGCTTCAAATTCCAGTCGGCAAAGAGGCCAGCGGCTCGCCTCACTCAAAAAACCGTAAGCGGCGAATCACAGGAATTGGAATACAAGGCGGCCAAAGGGATGACGGCGGATCAAGATATTCACCGCTCTCGAAACGATCGTTAAAAATGCGGGCTTCACCGTCGTATTCGAAGACTCGCCAAAACTCATCTCCGCGACACAAGCAATCCATGTGGTGCGAAATTCAAACCACCGCCGCAGGTTATACCGAAACGATCGTAAATTCGCCGCAGACGCAGCCCGCCCAATGCATGGCTCGCTCACAGCCGAAGTTCTGAATCGCGGCGGCCGCGTTCCGATAAAAGGAATTCATTTTGACGATAAAGGCGCCATCGCAGACGGCTCGGACGACGGCCTCTCGAGAAATTACCGCACTGCTCACGCGCGACCCCTCGTTGAAAATTCGAGTCGAGGCCTACGCGTTCAACGCGTCTGATTCCGCCGGAGAATTTATTTTTATCGCAGAAGGAAGCTCAATCCGTCACAGATTGGCTCACTGCACATGGAGTGGACAGAAACCGGATTTCGTCCGCAGGGACTTAGGCGCTACTACTCCAATTGAAGAGGCAGAAAACGGCGGGAAAACTGCGTCGAACGCACGAAATGGATATCGTAAAAGTGCAATAAGTTCCAGGAAGACAGCGCGCCGACGAACTCAGTATGGGGCGCCCAAGCGTAGGCACAACTTCAGGCACTTCGATCCGAATCCGCGTGCCTTCGCCCTCGCGGCTGGTGATTTCCATCTTGAAATCGTTTCCGTAAAGTACGCGGAGCCTTTCGTGTACGTTGCTGATGCCGATTCCATCCACATACACCTGCGGCATCCGCGTCTCGGAAATTCCCACGCCGTTGTCTTCCACTTCCACAATCAGTCGCCCGTCGCGCATCGCAGTACGTATCGTAATCTCGCCGCCTTCGAGCTTGCTCGAAAGCCCGTGCTTCAGAGAATTCTCCACGATCGGCTGCAGCAACATACTCGGCACAAAAGCTTCCATCGTCTCTTCGCCGATCTCCTTCACAATCTGCAATTTTTCGCGGCCGAACCGCACCACTTCAATGTCCAGATAGTCGTCGATGAAATTCAGTTCGTCACGCAACGGTACAAACGTTTCGTGCTTCCGCAAAAGTTGCCGCAAAATATTGCTCAGCTTTAGCACCACAATCCGCGCCATATCGGGATCGAATCGGATCAGCGACGACACCGTATTCAGCGTATTAAACAGAAAATGCGGATTGATCTGCGCGGAAAGCGCATCCATGCGCGCCTTGAGCAGCAATTGCTGGTGCTGCTCCAAGTTCATTTCGATGCGCGTGTTATTCCAAATTTTTATCGCCACCGCAACGGACATCGTCGTGCCCAGCACCAGCAAGATGTATTGCCATGGCCCTTGTGGATCGATGTAAAACAGCCAGCGCAAATGTGTCGCGCGGCCCAACTCAATTCGCGCCACCTCCAGCAGTGCGCACAATGCCATCGGCACCATTTCCCACGGCACGCGCCGCTGCCGCGCCAGCCTCACCATCGATCGCGGAATCCCCAAAAATGTGAATGGCCCGAAATTCCAAATGTCCTCGGTGTTCGTCATCAATTGCCGCACCAGCCCGCCAATCAATCCCGCTGAAGCCGCCACCGGCATCGAAAGCCACTCGCGATGCGCGAACGCCGGCAAACTGATAAGCGATCCGCCCAGCGGACCCACCACGCGCCCGCCCAGCAATCCAAGAATGAACGATCCCTCCAGCATCAAATCAGCGAATCGATATGGCTGCCCGATCAACCGCAGCAGCACGCCAAGCGCAAATGGCGGCGTCAAAAAAAGCATCAGTTTTACTTTGAGATCGGAATCGCGAAACTCGGTGAACAAAACTTTGCGAAAAGTAGCCGAGCGCACCACAATCGCCGCGAGCGCCGCCGACGCGCTCACCTTCAGCAGCAGCGTGAAAAGTAAAACTGTCCACCCGTTCGGATTATTCATCTCGCTCTGAAAGCCGCGCAGCGATCGACTCGCCCGCGGTTCTGCGTACTTTATCACGCGCCCATAGCCGCCCATTTCCGAATTCCCTTCCAAGTTCCGGCCACCCTCGCGCCAGCGCACCGCAGATCCGCGCTTCGCCCGAAGCCACGAACTCCTTGCCACAATGTACTTTGTATTGTAAAGTCGAAAGCCATGGAACCCAATATACCCGCCCGATCCCAGGATTCACTCGCTTGGTGCGCCCACTTCCTGCGCAATCGCATCGCCGCCAACGAACTTCCTTGGGACGATCCGTACCAGATCTCCGCCCTCGAAAAAATCGCGATCTCCGCGTCCATCCAGCAATTTCAACTCGGCGAAGGCTCCAGCGGCCGCCGCCTTCTCGCCCGCGGCGCCGAATTCGCCGCGCGCACTAACGATCCGCACTTCGTCTCCGCGCTCCGCCTCTTCATTCGCGAAGAGCGCCGCCACAGCCGCTATCTAGCGCGTTTCATGGAGCAGCCAACAAATCCCCTGTGTCAAAACTCACTGGATCGATAGCGCCTTCCGCGGATTCCGCCATCTCGCAGGCCTCGAACTTTCTCTCCGAGTTCTCTGCACCGCCGAAATCATCGCAGTTCCCTACTACCGCGCGCTCGCAGGCGCCACGGCTCGCCGCTGCTGCATGAAATCTGCCGTCGCATCCTCGCCGACGAAGCCGGGCCATCTCCGTTATCAAAGCTGGATGATGTCGACGTCTGAATCAGCCAGCGCCCGCTGGCACTTCAGCGCATCATACGCCGCTGCACATAAACTATTTCTTGCTCGGCACATGCTGCATCGTCTGGCGCGAACACGGCCCAGTATTTCGCGCAGCGGGCTACACGTTTCGCAGGCTTGTCAGAGAATCTTTCGCGGAATTTGCGGGCTTGCAATTGGCTCTGCGCGAGAGCGCAAAGCGGCGATTTCCCAAAACAACCTCAACTTCTGGCGTCCGCAAAAACACCGCCAGAAATCCTACTGATCCAGATTCATCGGATTCACGTGTTCCAACTGCGTCCAACTAGCACGCAAAAACAAATTCAGATTCAGATCCGGACTATCAGACATCAAAATGTTCCTGCTAATCGGGTCCTGCCACGCGTGATCGCCATACTCAATGGGCGCCCGGATCACCGTTCCAGTATCTGGATTGCGAAACAGTTGCTCGTCGCTCGCATACAATACATATGCCTGCGCGCTCCGATGCATCGCTTCCATCTGCTCCTCCGCTCTTGCGTTTCCCCTGATCCACCTTCTCTTGCTGCGCCTGCATAAACGCCTGATGGTTCCTCTCCAGCGCCTCAAACGTTTGCTGGTTCTGCTGCTGAGTCCACCGCGTCACTGCATCCATATCCGCTTTTAATTTTTGAAATGACCGTTTCTTCCATTCGTCAGGTATCAGGTCCCCGCCCACCAGCGGCATAAGCGCCGCCATCACTTTGTCGAGTTGATCCTTCGGCGCGCGATACGTAGTAATCCACGCCGTCGTGGTCCACACGGTGGTTGGTCCCTTTGGCGAGTAACTCCCGGCATGCTTCGATACCATCATCCGCACCGCAAAATCCTCTTCAATCGTCTGGCCGCGATACTCGTATTCGATTCGGCTGTGAACCGCGCTGAAATCCGCCAACCGGTTCGTTTGCTTATTTTGATCGATCCACTTCTGAGCGTTCTCGATCGGCTCCACCGGTCCGATCGTCGGATCTGGCCGCGTAAACGGAGCGATATATTGCAGCAGATCCTCCGCCGACATTGGCTCCATTGTCTTGCAGTGCCGTTTCGCGAAAACATCCATGTACAATCGGATCGTCTGACCACGCCGAATTGAACTGTGGAATCAATTGCGCGCCCGAAAGCCCGTCGGGACTCGTCAATCTCCACGCAAAGCTCGGAGCCAGTTGGCAGCCATCGTCGCGAATCACAGTCCCTTCAAAATTCCAATCCGCGGGAACCTGTGCTCGCAGCGCGGTCATTTGGAATACCGGATCTTGCACTTCTACAGTCTTCGTCCGGCCCGATATCTCCACCTTTCCCCCATGTTTCGGCGGATTGTCCGGATTGTCCGAATCGTCCGCATCGACTAACACGGCGTTCTCTTTTATCTCTTTAAGCTTTTCTTGGTAATCGCTCTGCGACACCAATCCATTTTTGTACGCATCATTCAACGCATCAATTTTCGCCTGATCCGCGTCGGAATACCGTGGCGCATCTCCACCGCAGCCCCGGGAGATACCCGCGATCACAAGTATCAGCACCGATCGCCAACCCGAGGATTTTCCCGGTCGTCAGATGGGTCTTCAAATCCATGGTGCCCCTCCAGAGATCGCCTCTTTCGCCGCCAATTCGGATTCTCTCCTCTTAGCGCACGTTCATCGTAAACGTGTAATAACCATCGCCACGCCCGTTCGGATTATAGTTGATGTCTTTAGTCAGATAGTGCTTCCCCTCGGCGTTCACCCAATCGTATGTGTACTCGCTGTCGGTTTTATAGAACTGCCTCGTCGACGGATCGTATCTTTTCTGCTGACCAAGTATCGCGTCGCACTCGTCATCGGCCATTTGTTGCTTCGCATTCATGGTCGTGCTTTGAATCGATCCAAATTCATGTCGCTTCCGCGTTGCTGCGCCGCGCATATATCCCTCGTGCTGTTGGAACCGCACGTCTTGCTCCCCCCGAAATGCCTCGCCATTAGCAACGATCTGGCCTACCAACGCTTGAGTTTGCTGATTCGTCATCGCACGCTCTCAACTGAGTCCACGCAGGGTTGTACTCAAGGTTCATCTTCTCGTTCATCATCTTGAATACGTCGAACAGTTTTCCGAACGGCGCCCAAATTAACGTCACGCGGACGGTACAGCTGTGGTTAAACATTCCGCGCATTCCCCGGGTCGCCGGCCAATCCGTGCATCCAATCAATATGGATACGAGTTGCCTCTCCACCAATACCGTTGATCTTGAACTCGGTGATCGCTCGCGCCGTTCCACTATTTCGATTCCCTCGTCCGCCGCCCCGTCCTCCGTTTCCTCCGCTCGGCGCATCATCCAAATCCTGGATACGAGTGCAAATTCAGCTGACCGATCATGTAGCTCAAATAATCCTTCGCTGAGATCGGCCCTCGCGTTGACATGCAGTCTGATCTTGGCCCCGTTTGGTAAGAACCGTCGTCAGACCACGCGTAGTCGAATCGCGGAAGGTATTTCACTCCAGACAATCCATCGGGACTCGTCACGCGATAAAATTCGGTCACCACGTGACTGCACGAAGTCCACTGCATCAATCCGCCTTGAAAATTCCAATCCGTCGGCACCGGCAGCCGCGCGAAATCCATCCGCAGATTCGGATCGGGAAATCGCGCCATTCGCATCGTCACCGGCACGTTCGGCGTCTGCGACCCGCCAGACGCGCTTGGCGCCTGTTGGCCACCCGCTCCATTCAGCTCCCGCATCTTCGCGTCATATTCCTGCTGCGATATCAATCCCGTCCGATATGCCTCTTTCAGCGCCGCAATTTTTTCGGAATTCGCGTCTGACTGTTGCTGCCATTGCTCATGCGCGTAGATGCTTGACACTCCCGCTGCGAGAACAATTCCCGCCAGGATCAGCGCCGCAAATTTAGTCCGCATGTTCTCCCCCGTCTCAGCGAAAGTTATCGGCCAATAAAACGCAAACTGTTCACCATCGTGTCCAAATCATCGCTCGTCGTTTGCGGCGCGTTCTGTGGCATCGATGACGCCACCACAAAATACCGCCCGTTCTGCGCAGCCACTCCCGCGATGATCATCGACACTGGCACGCCGTCCTGATCAACACCCGTAAACGTCGCAAACGCCACATCCACTCCGTTGATCTGTTTCTCGTCGTTTTGTGTCATCTGGAAATTCTTGTACTGGGATTGATAATCTCCCGCGACACCTGACACCACATCCTTCGGACCGCTCACCTTCGCCGAAATCGGCGCGATAAAAACCCAGTTCTGTCCCTGCCGGATATTTACTCCATTCGCTCCCTGTGGACATGTTTCCTGCGGTCCATAGCAACCCGGCTCCGCCTTCGCCGACCATCCCTGCGGAATCGTCAGGCTGAACGCGCCCTGTGGATCTCTGTACATACTGCCGCCATTCGCTGCTTGCGTGTGCTCATACCCCGTCGGCCGCGGACCGTTTCCCCTCGCCTTGCCCCGGATTTCCTCCGCCTCCCATCAGCGCCGCCCGCTTCGCCGCGCACTCATCAGCGGAGTACACGCCCGTCCGGCAAAGCCCCTCAAGCGCCTGTAGCTGCGCGCTGTTACCCCCACCGTTTGGGGGATTTGCCGACTCTCCTGCCATCAGCGCCGCTCGCTTCGCGTCGCATTCCGATGGCGGCATCACTCCCAAAGCGCATGCCTCCTCCAACGCCTTCAGCTTCTGCGCGTTCGGCCCCGCTCCCGGGCTGTCACTGCCGCCATTCCCACGATTCGGTCTGGAAGGGTTTGATGGTTCTCTTCGGGGCGCTACGGGCACGCCATCGGTCACTTGAAAACTCTTCGTGATTGTTTGAATATCGGCCCTCGCCCCGTCAAATTGCGAAGGTACAGCCGCCGTCGTCACGATCATCACTTTGCCGTTCGCTACGGCCACCGCCACCGTATCCCCCATGGCCCCGTGCCCGGAAACCGTGCAGGAGATCAGAAAATATTCACCCTGTTCGCCCGCAACCACCGTATTTCCGCGGTGAGATACGTCGGTGCAAGGGTCTTGCCTCATATCCTTCTCGATCATGTCCAAAACCTCTCGAGGTTTTGGCGTCGGACCGTCGCCGATATTATTCACCTGCACAGCAACAGCGACCTCGCCCTTCGTCAGCGTCACTTGGTTCGAATCAGGCTCTTTCTCTGCCTTCCAACCCGCAGGAACCGACACCGTGAACGCTCCTCCCGGATCGCGATACGTCGTCTGCGCAGAGACTCCCACCGTGCACAAAACGCAGCAGACAGCCGACAGTAGACTCGCGCGAACGCGAGCAGCCTTCAGTGCTCCAGCAAACCTACCGGCCCGAGCCACAAATAATGCTGTAAGTAGGGGGATTGAGAAGAGGGAAAGAGTCACGTGAACCTCCACGCTGACATAAATGCCATCTCCAAACAAACGTCAAGGGACGCGTCAGGGCAATTCGTGACAACTCAGGACATCCACGTTTTTTGCGCCTAAAACGCCAAAATATCCCCGCCTGCTATACTCAAAACTTCCTGATGCCGAAGAACAACAAATCACGGAGCAAACGCCCCGCCGTCGAGATCGTCGCGCAAGCCAAATTGCCTACCCGTTTCGGCGAATTCACCGTCATGGGTGCCCGCGGTCGCGGAGCCAACGAAGAAGCCGCCGTCCTCGTCCGCGGAAATATCCGCGCTAAGTCCGCGCCGCTAGTCCGCATTCACTCCCAGTGCCTCACCGGCGACGTGTTCACTTCTCAGCGCTGCGATTGCCGCGCCCAATTAGAGCTAGCCTTGAAAAAAATCGGCTCAGCCCGAGCTGGCATTCTTCTCTATCTTCCCCAGGAAGGTCGCGGCATCGGACTCATGAACAAGCTCCGCGCCTACGAACTCCAAGACCACGGAATGGACACAGTAGAAGCGAACGAGAGCCTCGGCTTCGCCGCCGACTCGCGCGATTACTCCTTCTCCGCCTCCGTCCTAAAAGCCTTAGGAGTCCGCCGCGTCCGCCTGCTCTCGAACAACCCCGACAAAGTTTCCCAACTACAATCCGCCGGCATCCGAGTAGTCCAGCGCATCCCCTGCGAACCCACAATTACGCGCCACTCTCGCAACTACCTAAAAACCAAAGCCAAAAAAATGGGCCACATCCTAAATCTCCGCTAACTCCGAATCGCGACGTTGTGGCACAGCCTCTCAGGCTGTGCGAAGTGCCGCCATGTTCGTCCCGCGAAGCGGGCGAACGTGGGTTGCGTAATCACGTTCTACATCGGCCCCATAGATCGATCCGTTGTTGGCGCGCCTTCCGGAGGCCCGCAGCGCCGCCACCAAACGTCAGCCCAGCGTGGAAGCGCTGGGTAACTCACCCCCACAAGATTAAGGTTTTCCGGAGCGCCGTAGGCGCGGCACCAAACCATCCATCTTGTATTTTACCATTTATTATGATATCGTATACTGTAACTATTGACCGTACCAGACACCACAAACCTCAATCCAAGATGCTCCCCCACCAACCCAACCAATCTCGCCCGTCACCTGAACTAATCTCCGCGCCGACGTTTCAACTCGCCTCAAATTCTCCGTGTCCTCTGTGTCTCTGTGGTGAACGCACTTGCCTTCGCGGTAGTCCCAGTACTCATCTAACCGCCTACCCCGAAATTAACCCTAACACTAAATATATCAACACTTTACATATCATAGTACTACCTAACCCCAGCAGAATCATCAACATCCACAAACCATGCGAAGTTTTTCAACGCACCCTCCGCCAACCTATCCCCCACAAAACAAACGCCTTATCAAATTCCTCCCCGAATTCTCAGTTTTTCAAAGTACTAGTCTCCGCGCCCCATTCCAACGAAAAAGCACATCCCGCCTCGCCCCCGTTGATAAAATCCCCACTCCCGCATAGTCTTGACCCTCGCATGCCCCACACGAACGAAGTCGAAATCGGCTCCTTCCGCATCGGCGGACCCAACCCTCTCGTTCCTCATCGCCGGGCCATGCGTGATCGAATCCGAACTTCACGCCATGAGCATGGCCGAGCGCATCTCGCAAATCGCCGCAGCGCTGAAAATCCCCTACATTTTCAAAGCCTCATACGACAAAGCCAACCGCACCTCCATCTCCTCCTACCGCGGCCCGGGAATTTCCGAAGGTCTGCGCATCCTCGGCAAAATAAAAGATACTTACAATCTCCCCATCCTCACCGACGTTCACGACGTCCACCAGATCGCCCAAGCCGCCGAAATCTGCGACATCCTCCAAATTCCCGCATTCCTCTCGCGACAAACCGACCTCATCGTCGCAGCAGCTCTCACCGGACGCGCCGTCAACTTGAAAAAGGGCCAGTTCCTCGCTCCCTGGGAAATGTCCAACGCGATCGACAAAGTAAAAAGCGCCGGCAACGAGAATATTCTCATCACCGAGCGTGGCGCATCTTTCGGCTACCAAAATCTAGTAGTCGACATGCGTTCATTCCCCATCCTTCGCAAGCTCGGCTATCCCGTAATTTTTGACGTCACTCACTCGGTCCAACTTCCCGGCGGCACAGGAAAAGCCAGCGGTGGTCAGCCAGAATTCATCGAGCCGCTAGCTTGCGCGGGAGTAGCCGCAGGTGTCGACGGAGTCTTCCTCGAAGTTCACGACAATCCCGCGAAAGCTCTTTCCGACGGAACCAACGCTCTCCCCCTCGATCAGTTGCGCCCGCTGCTCGAAAAATTAATCGCACTCAGCTCTCTCGACCGCCAATGGAGTAATTTGGCAGGAAACGAAAAGCGGGGCGGAAAATAATGACGCTCGACGCCGCACGCCGCGTTCTACGCATCGAAGCCGCCGCCATCACAGATCTATCCGCGCGCCTTGATGAACGCTTCGAACAAGCCGTCGAGCTCCTCTTCAATTGCAAAGGCCGCGTCGTCGTCACCGGCATCGGCAAATCCGGACTGATCGGCAGAAAAATTTCCGCCACTTTCGCCAGCACCGGAACACCTTCCTTCTTCATGCATCCCGCCGACGCGCTTCACGGCGATCTCGGTATGTTGGTCGATGAAGATGTTGTTCTCGCAATTTCCTACGGCGGCGAAACGGAAGAAATCATCGCGCTGCTTCCAAATCTTAAGCGCATCAAAATTCCGATCCTCGCGCTCACCGGAAAAACCGATTCCACCCTGGGAAAAGCCAGCAATGTCGCGATCGACGTCAGCGTAAAAGAGGAAGCCTGCTCGCTAAATCTCGCGCCCACAGCATCCACTACCGCCGCTCTGGCCATGGGCGATGCTCTCGCCGTCGCACTACTCGATCGCCGCGGCTTCGATTCCGAAAATTTCGCCGCTCTTCATCCCAGTGGACGACTCGGCAAAAAATTAATGCGCGTCGAATCGCTCATGCATTCTGGCGATGCACTTCCAAAAGTTTCCCCGCTCGCCGCCATGCCAGACGTCATCTACGAAATGAGCAAAAAAGGATTGGGCATGACCACCGTCCTCAGCGCCGATGGCCGCCTCGAAGGAATCGTCACCGACGGCGATCTCCGCCGCTTAATGGAAAAACGCCGCGGCGCAACCCTCGAACTCACAGCCGCGGACGCAATGACCCGCAATCCCGCGGTAATCGCTCCGCGCGAATTAGCCAGCACCGCTCTCAGCATTGATGGAGCAAAGAAAAATCACTAGCGTAGTCGTGGTCGACGCCGATTCCCGCGTCTGCGGAGTAGTCCACCTCCACGATCTCTGGACTCTGGAACTTTATTAGGATTTTCGGGTAGGTCTCTGTGGCAGACGTGGGCTTACGTATCAATGGTTGGTTTTGCGCATCAGAAATCGATTCTTGTGTCAGGGCACGAGCTTGCTCGTGCCGTATTCGTTTCCATTTTGAGGGGGCTTTAGCCCTTGTGGTTCAGCAGGAACTGAAAAAACAGGAGCATCTCATTGCCGCCAAGCAATCAAAAAATTTCCGCCGCCATCCGCACTCGTGCAAAGAAAATCCGCATCCTTCTCATGGACGCCGATGGCACCCTCACCGATGGCCGCGTCTGGTTAATCTCTGAACCCGACGATCAATCCGCGGTCGAAATGAAAGTTTTCGACGCGCACGATGGCGCTGGCCTCACCCTCGCCACCACCGCCGGCATCCGCACCGGCATCATCACCGGACGCGAGTCGCCAGCCATGCGCCGCCGCGCAAAGGAAATGAAAATTGAATTTCTCTACGAACGCGCTGCGGAAAAAATTCCCGTCTACGAAGAAATCCTCCGCCTCACCGGCGCCACAGACGCCGAAGTAGCCTATGTGGGCGACGATCTTCCCGACATCCCAGTGATGCAGCGTGTCGGCTTAGCCGTAGCTGTAGGTGACGCCACTCCAGAAACAAAACGCGCAGCCCACTTCGTCACCAAAGCCCCCGGCGGCCGCGGCGCGATCCGCGAATCGATCGAACTAATCATGAAATCCAAAGGCATCTGGGAAAAAATGTTAGAAAAGGCACGCGCATAGACGAATCGCGTCGGCGCAGAAAATAGAATGAAACTCCTTCGAAGTGCTACGATCGTCAAGCTCGCGCTAATCGCGATAGCACTCCTCGCAATCCCGCGAGCAGCACAAGCGCAGACCGACGAAATCCAAGTCTACGACGCCGAAATCGAAGATCACGGTAAATTCAACGTGATGATTCACAGCAACTTCACTCCCATCGGACGCAAGACCGCCGATTTTCCCGGCGGAATAATTCCCGACGATTCGGTAAACGGTGCTGTCGAGTGGGCCTACGGCGTGGCAAGCTGGTTCGAGCAGGGACTCTATTTCCCCGTCTACACCGCATACTCGCACGGCCGCGGCGGTTCGCTTGACGGATTCAAAATCCGCGAATTATTTGTGCGCCCTCACGCCAAAGATCACACTTTTTTCTATGGCGTAAATTTCGAATTCAGCGTGAATTATCATTATTGGGAGTCGCGAAAATTTACGTCCGAAGTCCGTCCCATCATCGGACTCCATCTTCATCCCTGGGATCTTATTTTCAATCCGATCGTCGACACAAATTACACCGGCGGCTTCAAGAATCTCGAATTCGTTCCTGCCACCCGTGTCGCCTACAACTTAAATGACAAGTGGGCCGTCGCTGCCGAAGAGTATGCGGACCTCGGCCCGCTCCGCCATTTCGATTCAGCGCACAATCAATTTCACGAAATATGGGCAGTGATGGATCACAATACGAAATACTTGAATATCGAAACCGGTGTGGGAATCGGCGTCACATCCGGCGCCGACAAACTAACTTTCAAATTGATGCTCTCCCGCGACATCAACTGAGTCGCACTCGAACGCGCGAACATGGCAGAAAAACGTGACGAAGAATCAATAGAGATTCGCACATGTTCTGATTCAGCAGCCGCCTTTATTCTTTTGTCCTGCCAGTTCAAACAGCAACCGCGCAGCCGCGCCAAATGCCTTCTCGTCGGCGTCCTTCGTGTACTCGCCCGGACACCAACGGACAACGACGTGATACTTGCCGTCTTTCACGCCTTCGAGAATCCACTCCGCGCCATCGTAGCCACGCTTTACTAATTCTGCAGGAGCGTCCCAGAAATTCGCGCGATTCAATTCGGAAAGAAATTTGGCTGTGCCGTCCTGCGGCACCGCCGAGTCGTTATCAAGCGTAGCGCTTTGGCGGAAACCGTCGATCGTCTTGATATGAACTAGTCCCGTTCCATCTGGCTGAATCTTAATGCTTATGTATGTCGGTCCCCTGAACGCGGGGAGGTATGTGAGCCGAAAGACTGTTTCACCATCCGAAGATGGCGGCCACAGTGGCTTCTCACCAAGTGCGTACATCTCGCGAGAAAACCAGTGCAAAAGAAACTCAGAATCCAACGGGTTGGCGAATGTCTGTGGGGGAAAGTAGGTGACTAAACGCGAGGCGTTGATCCTTTCGAGCGCTTTCAAACAGACGACTGCGGCCTGTTTGGCACTAGACAAATCGGGGATCTTGGCCAACACCGCACGAAGTGCATTAAACCGCTCCTGCTCAAGTCCTCTCCTACGTCCCCCTGCTAAGCACTCCGCAATTCCCTGCTGATCAGCTACCGAAAGCTTCGTCAATTCTTCGAGAAAACCCTCTGGATCAGCCAGCAGCGCATCACCATAGAAATCCGTGAGGTAGGGAAAGCGAAACAGCGTAGGCAATACAGATTTGTCGCCGTGTCGATAAACATCGATCAAGGTTTCGACATCCTTGTTCAGATCGCGGCATTCACGGCTGCCAGCTTCGTTGTGCCGGAGGCACGCTTTGATTTTTGCGAGAGCCTTATCATGAGTTTCGGTAGAGGACGGCCGCGCATCCAGAGAAGTTATGAGAGACAGACAACACAAAAGCGAAATCCCGCCGATGATTCGTGTGGCTGACATGAGTGAAGTTACTTTCTGTCAGATAGTGGCGAACGCAAAGCGGTTGTATCGGGCTATCGATTGCCAGACGCAGCCGCTGCATTCGCGGCCGGGGCGTTGTCGCCAGCAACGGGATCAGCAGCAACAGGAGCCGCAGCAGCTTGCCGCGAAGCGGTCGAATCAGTCGCGCCCGCAGAACTAGAAGCTTCCACTTTATCGGTATTGCGATGCTTCACGCTCGCGCCCACAAACGCCGCGAACAACGGATGAGGGGCCAGCGGCTTCGACTTAAATTCCGGATGGAACTGGCAGCCCACGAACCACGGATGCTCGGGAGCCTCAACAATTTCCACGTAAGTCCCGTCCGGAGTTTTTCCGGTAATCTGAAACCCAGCGTCCGTCAGAATTTTTTCGTACTCGCGATTGAATTCGTAGCGATGCCGGTGCCGCTCAGTAATTTCAAGTTTTCCGTACGCCTTGGCTGCGAACGATCCGGGCTGTAGCACGCACGGCCACGAGCCCAGCCGCATCGTTCCGCCCATTTCATCCACGCCAAGCAATTCGCGCAACTTGTAAATCACGCGATGCTGCGCCGTCGGATCGAACTCAGTACTATCCGCATCCGAAAGCCCGCTCACGTCGCGCGCATATTCAATCGTCGCGCACTGCATCCCCAAACAAATTCCAAAGAACGGAATCTTTTTCGTCCGCGCATATTCGATCGCGTACACCATTCCCTGAATTCCGCGCTTTCCGAATCCGCCGGGCACAAGAATCCCATCCACATGAGCGAGGCGCGCAGCCGCAGTCGCGCGAGAATCCAGTTCTTCCGCTTCAATCCATTCAATAACCGTGCGCACATTGTTCGCGAGGCCCCCATGCATGATTGCTTCGCGCAAACTTTTGTACGCGTCTTCCAACTGAACGTATTTGCCCACAACGCCGATGCGAACTTCGCCCGCCGGATTGTGCATCCGGTGCAGCAATTCATTCCACGCGCGCATATCCGATGGCGGCGCGGTAATTCCAAGCTGCTTTAGAAGTTGCTCGTCCAATCCTTCTCGCGCGAATTCGGCAGGCACTGCATAAATCGTGTCCACATCCTGCGCGGAAATCACTCGCGATTCCGCCACATTGCAAAACAGCGCGATCTTGCGTTTCAAATCCGGAGATATCCAGCGATCGCTGCGGCACAGCAATACATCGGGCTGCACACCGATGCTCAACATTTCTTTCACGCTGTGCTGCGTCGGCTTCGTTTTCAATTCACCTGCTGCGGAAATAAACGGAACCAGCGTCACGTGAACGAAAACGGTGTTTTCCGGCCCGAGCTCAAGCCGCATCTGCCGGATCGCTTCGAGAAATGGCAGCGATTCGATGTCCCCCACCGTGCCGCCTATTTCCACAATCACCACATCCACATCGTCATCCACTTTTCGAATCGCAGCCTTGATTTCATCGGTGACGTGCGGAATCACCTGCACGGTTTTCCCCAGATAATCGCCGCGCCGTTCCTTCGAAATAATATTTTCGTAGATTCGACCGGTGGTCCAATTGTGATCGCGCGTCAGCTTTGTCGAAGTGAACCGCTCGTAATGCCCAAGGTCGAGATCGGTCTCCGCGCCATCATCGGTCACATACACTTCGCCGTGCTGATAGGGCGACATCGTGCCGGGATCAACGTTCAAGTAAGGATCGCACTTCTGGAGAGTAACTTTGAGGCCGCGGCTTTCAAGCAGGCAGCCGATCGAAGAGGCTGCGACACCCTTGCCGAGAGAGGAGACAACTCCTCCGGTTACAAAAATATATTTGGGGCGCTGGTGAGGCGTCTGTTGTTGCATTCCTGTCTGGTCGTGTTGTACGTCCGGTTAGCTCGGAGGTACGACGTATTATGCGCGTAGAAATCGCGCCTGTCAATTCCCGGGGAATCGGTCCAAAGGTGAGCCAAATCACCGCAACGTCAGGCATACAATTATTACTACATAGCACTATACAAATTCATCTTATGTGCTACGATTGCGCCCGTACGGACAGATGCTTCGAATTTGGGGTTTACTCCTTCCCCCAAAAGGGTTTCCATCGCGTGGATGGAACACCCGGTGCCTTGCATCGGGTACCTCTCAAGAAAGGAGACAGCATGCAGTGGGTTATTGCAGTTGCGACGGCTGTGCTGGCCGTTGTCGCGTTACTCGGTTACCTGAGAGACCTCAAAGTCCATCGGTAGCCGCGGAAGGCTCTTGGGGGGTCTTCGTTGTCCGCGAAGGCTTCCCAACCCTTCAATCTCTACCTTCACCCTAACCCTCCTTCCCTCCCTTGTCAAGCACTTTAACACCCTATCCTTCTATACAATACCCCCGCTAGAGCCTCGAACCGACAACAATCTGATCCACCACATTGCTCGCACGTCTGCCGCCACTCCACAACCTTGTCCAGTCCCCATCACACATACATTCCACCCCCCACTTTCTTTGAAACGACCGGCGCGTGATTGATCTATGACTCACATCCACAATATTTTGGCGAACTCCTGATCGTAAACAGCGTTATCGTAAAGCTGTAAATCGGCTGCGAGGAAAGTTCAATGTCAACAAAAGCCAGGAAAATAGTGGCTCCAAAGCAGATCTCTGCCGACGAATTCATGCTCGAATTCAATCGTCTGGTGGCCAAACATCTCTCGAAAACTCCGCAGGATCAGCAACTCCGCCGCCCAAACGAGGTGCTCAGTAATTTCGCCAAATTACAAAACGCGTCCCCAAAAAAGCGTTCAGCGCCAAAGCAATCGCGAAAACGCGCATCGTGAGGAAAGAAATATCCCCGATTCCTTCCCCATCCGGCATCCTCAATTGGAACTCCCCTCCCGAATTAGCCCTTCCACCTTCACAACGTCTTCCGCCACGTCCACGCTCACAGAATCATGCATGGTCTCCGCTACCCGCATCTTGAATCCATTCTCAAGCCAGCGAAGCTGCTCAAGCTGTTCAATCCTCTCCAACTCTCCCGGAGGAAGCGTCTCAAATTCCAGCAGCGCCTCCCGCCGATATGCGTACAAGCCCAGATGCTTCAAATGACGAACATGCACTTTCGAATTTGTATCTCGCACCCATGGAATCGGCGCTCGCGAAAAATAAAGCGCGTCATCATCGAAATCTAGAACCACCTTCACTACGTTTGGATCCATGATGTCTTTCGGATTCACAAGCGGTGTCGCCAGCGTCGCCAATTGCACCGACTCATCATCTGATATAGCGGCAGCCAATTCGTCGATTGCTTCCGGCGACACCAGCGGTTCGTCGCCCTGCACATTAATAAAGATCGCCGCCTCTGGCGCGGACACGGCAATCTCAGCGATTCGGGATGTTCCCGAGGAATGATCAGGACGGGTCATGATCGCTTCGCCGCCGAATCCGGTTACCGCATCGCGGATGCGCGCATCGTCGGTTGCTACCACCACCCGCGAAATCAATTTCGCCTCGCCCGCGCGTTCCCAAACTCGCTGGACCATCGGCTTCCCAGCGATCTGTACGAGCGGCTTACCCGGCAGGCGCACTGCACCGTAGCGGGACGGTATCACTACCCAAATTTTCACGGGAGTCTCAGCCATTTGTGACAATCCTTATACGAAATCAATTTCATGCTAACACAGGGACGCACATACGGAATCCACCTGGTACCACCGGACTGGTACTACCCCATGCCGTACCGTAAATAAATCTTGGGAATACAGCAGGTCTCTATTGCATTGGAATAGGCGAGTGGTAGACTCGATTCAATAGTTTTCGCTTGTGCACCAAGCCACGCAGATAGACGGAAGCTGTGGGGGTGGTGGTGAATAAAAGGTCAGCTCAGATCTGGGTCGGCATAGCATCCACTTCTTTGTGTGCCTCATTGCTTTTGGTTTCCGCGCACGCGCAATCCCAATCGCAAGGCCCTGAAAAACCTCCAGCCGCGAAACAAGATTCCACTAAACTTCAAGGCGGCAAGCCTTTGCGCGTCGACGTGAACGTGGTGCTTGTCAATACCACTGTCACCGATCCATACAATCGCCTCGTCACCGGCCTAGAAAAAGATAATTTCCGCGTTTTCGAAGATGGCGCAGAACAGGAAGTCGCCTACTTCTCCAGCGAAGACGTGCCGACTTCCATCGGCGTAGTTTTTGACATGAGCGGCAGCATGTCCGACAAAGTCGCCAAAGCTCGCGAAGCCGCCGTCGAATTTTTCAAAACCGCGAACCCGCTGGACGAATTTTCGCTGGTCACCTTCAACGACCGCGCGGAACTTGCCAGCCGCTTCACAAACAGTGTGGAAGATTTGCAAACGCGAATGATGTTTACCGCGGCAAAAGGACGTACTGCTCTTCTCGATGCGATCTACCTCGGCCTGTCACAGATGAGGGGTGCACACAACGCCAAACGTGCGTTGCTCATCATATCGGATGGGGGCGATAATCATAGCAGGTACAACGAGTCTGACATTCGGAACTTCGTGAAGGAATCCGATGTTCAGATTTACGCGATGGGCGTTTTCAGCTCGGTCGGATCGCGTGGCACGACAGAGGAAGTCGAAGGTCCTTCCCTTCTCGGCGAGTTGTGCGACATGACCGGCGGGCGTGTCTTCCCAGTGGACAGCCTCGACGCTCTACCTGACATCGCAACTAAGATCGCCATGGAGCTTCGCAACCAATATGTCCTGGGATATAAGCCCGCTAACAAAAACAACGATGGCCACTGGAGAAAGATCAAGGTCAAGATCCGGCCGCCCCGCGGATTGCCTCCTCTCAACGTCTACTCCCGCACCGGATATTTCGCGCCGGATCACTAGTCGCGAGGCTGGGAAAGCTCGCCCCGTACTTTTCACTTCACTGCTGATTCTCACTGGCGCGATATTGCTCTGGTCGAGTCACGCATTCGCGCGTCAAGCGCAGAGCGGCCAGCAGAGCCAGCAACAAACTCAGCAGCAGAACCCGCCCCAGACTCAGCAAAAAGTTCCGCCGCCAATTAATCCAAGTCAGCCGCCGCCGGCTCCGCCGGTCGAGAAGCCACCGGCCGCGAAGCAACAGCCATCGCCGGGCAGTTCCACGCTGCGCGTTCCAGTCGATCTTGTCGTTCTGCGCGCTTCCATTCTCAACGCGCGCGGCGAGTTCGTGAACGATTTGCCCGGAGACGCGTTCCACGTTTACGAAGATCGCGTCGAGCAAAAACTCTCCATCGCAAAACAAGAAGACGTTCCCGTCAGCATGGGCCTCGTCATCGATAACAGCGGCAGCATGCGTGACAAGCGACCGGAAGTGAATGCTGCCGCGCTTACTCTCGTTGAAGCCAGCAACAAACAAGATGAAGCCTTCGTCGTGAATTTCAATGACGACTACTACGTCGATACCGACCACGATTTCACCAGCGACGTCAACGAAATGAAGCAGGCGCTCGAACGCATCGACGCCCGCGGCAGCACCGCGCTTTATGACGCCGTCCTCGGCTCGCTCGACTGGCTCAAAAAGGGCTCGAAAGACAAAAAAGTCCTGCTCGTCGTCACCGACGGCGAAGACAACATGAGCCGCCACACGTTAAAAGACGTCGTGGAAAACGCCGAGCACTCGAACACCGTGATTTACACCATCGGCCTCCTGGGTAAAGACGAAAAACGCAAGACCAAGAACAACGCCAAGCGTGCGCTCGTCGAAATGAGCGATGCCACTGGCGGCGTCGCTTTCTTTCCCGAAGAAGTCAGCGACACCGAATCCATCTGCAAGGAAATCGCTCACGATATCCGCAGCCAATACACACTGGGCTACTACCCTACAAATTCGAAGCGCGACGGCACCTTCCGTACCGTGCGCGTGGAAGTCACCCCTCCCCACGGCCAGGGAAAGCTAAGTGTCCGCACCCGCACCGGCTATTACGCCAAAGGCTCCAGCACCGCCAGCGATAACTCCACTCCACGCGCCACTCCTGTTCCGGTCGCGAGCTCTCAGCAACCCCCACGGTGAGGCTAAAACGGACCTAAGTCCTTTAGAATGAACAACTTTTTAGTAATAGTACTAGGTAACCCCTGTAGTTTCATCATTTTACAAAAACAATGGGTGAGGGGTGGCCGCACCCAAGATCTCGCGGACACTACGGTAAATTATTGAAATAGAACGGTTTACAAAGCATTCTAGTCCAAAAGTAGCGCCAATCTTCCCGCTAAATGCCCGCAATTTCACCCTATTTTCAGCCCGATTCTTACCTCTCCAGTTCAGTTCGTGCGAATGAAATACGGCAGAATCCCTTCACACGTTGACGCAATTTCTCCGCTGGGATATAACCGCGCAACCCTTTCTCTGCGTTTTCCGGAGGCCCAGCATGTTCTGCAGCGTGTGTGGTGGCGAAGTCCAATCCACAGACAGGTTTTGCCCCAAGTGCGGCCAAACGGTGAGCTACGCCGCGCCAGCAGCCTACGCAGCCCAGCCGGGCGTCTCGGCACCGCCAATGATGGCCCACCGGTACGCGGGCTTCTGGCTGCGCTTCGTCGCCTACCTAATCGATGGCCTCATCGTCGGAATTCCGTCGGCCATCATTGCGGTCGTCGCAATCATAATGACCGGCGGCTTCGCCGCGTTCGCAGCTCAGATTCCCCACGAATCCAAATCCTGATCCAGCGCAAGTACTTGCGGTGTTTGTCAGCATGTTCGGACTCTTCGCGATCATCGCGATTTGCTCACTTGCAATCAGCTGGCTCTATTTCGCGGGGATGGAAAGCTCAGAGCGGCAAGCGACGCTGGGCAAATCTATCCTTGCGTTGCGCGTCACAGACAATAATGGTCAGCGGCTCAGCTTCGGCCACGCGTCGGGCCGGTATTTTCGCGAAACTAATCACGGGACTCGTGCCATTTGCGATTGGCTGGATTCTCGCCGGACTCACAGAGAAGAAGCAGGCGTTGCACGATTTCATCGCAGGCACATTCGTGTGGCGCGATAGCTAGAAACAGAGACCGGCGCACGCAGGAGATTCAGCGCGGCACGGAGATTAGTTTCAGAAAACTTTCGCCGTGTGGAATCGCGCCGCCGAAATTGTCCGCGACAGTTTGTCCCGTGTCGGCGAGCGTGTCGCGGATTCCTAGATCAATTCCCTGCTCGCCACTTTTGCTGTACGCAATGATCGGCACGTATTCGCGCGAATGATCCGTCGTGGGCCATGCCGGATCAGGATCGCATCCGTGATCCGCAGTAATCATCAAGAGATCGGTGGGCGCAAGATTCTGGATTAATTTCGCAAGCAACGAATCGAATTCCTCGAGCGACCTCGCAAATCCTTCCACATCTTTGCGATGACCATACAGCATGTCGAAATCCACAAGATTCGCGAAAATTAATCCACCGCTCTGCGCCTTCATCGTTTCGGCAATTTTCGCCATGCCATCCGCATTGTTTCGAGTGGTCAAGTAACGATCCACGCCGCGCCCGTTGTAAATGTCATGGATCTTGCCGATGCCAAATACTGGGACGCCGCGCTCCGCGAGCACATCCATCAGCATCGGACGCGGCGGCTCCACCGCATAATCATGCCGCCGCTCAGTGCGCTTGAAATTCGCGGCATCAGTTCCAATAAATGGACGCGCAATCACGCGCCCCACTCGATTCGGCCCATCCAGCATCTTTCGCGCGATTTCGCAAATGCGATACAGGTCCGTCACGCGAATCACTTCTTCATGCGCCGCAATTTGAAACACGCTGTCACCCGACGTGTAAACAATCGGAAAGCCGGTGCGCACATGCTCCTCGCCAAGCTCTTTCAGAATTTCCGTGCCAGACGCTGGCTTGTTGCCAAGGGTCTTGCGCCCAATTGCGCGCTCAAATTTCTCGATTAACTCACGCGGAAATCCGTGCGGGTAAATTGGAAATGCATGATCCAACCAGATTCCCGCCATTTCCCAATGTCCGGTAGTCGTATCTTTTCCCGGAGAATGCGTCGCACCCTTTCCGTAGCACCCAATTGGCGAAACCGGCGGCGCGAGATGCGCAAGCGGCGCAATATTCGCCAGACCCAGCCGCAGCAGATGTGGCAGCGCCAGCGGACGCGACGCCGCAATGTGCCCGAGCGTGTTGCGTCCCGCATCGCCATATTCCGCGGCATCCGGCAGCGCGCCAATCCCCACACTATCCAGCACGATCCAAATCACTCGCGAAAATCCCGCCACCGCGCCTCCCACAGTCAATTTAGACTCTATCACGCTGGCGCGCGCGACCTGGCCGCGACCCGCCTTCCGTGACCGAGCCACGAAACTATTCCCGATCAATTCTCGTAGCATTAACTATAGGGGGTGCGAGATGGCCCAGACCGCTGGTGGTAGCCCTCGGCGCAGTTCGCTCGTCTTCGCGATGTGCCTCATCGCGTTTGGAATATTTTTTCTGATTCTCAATCTTCGTCCGGATCTCGATCTCAGCTTCTTTGTCTATCGCTATTGGCCGGTGATCCTCATCGTGCTCGGCGTCGCCACGCTCCTCGACCGCATGCGTTCCGGCACGCAAGGCGGGCGCGATTCCGGATGGATTGTCGGGCTCATCGTTTTCTTTTTGATTCTCGCCGCAGTTTCCGCAGGGCCTCTGCGCCATCATCGTGGTTCGGTCAGCGCGGATGTTTTGCATGATTCGAAAACAATTGACCTGCAGGGCGCAACATCCGTGATCGCAAGTCTCAATGTCGGCGCGGGAGAGCTCGACCTTTCCGGCGGCGCCTCTCACTTGCTCGAATCAAAATTTGATTACAACGAAGTGGAAGGCGCGCCCGAAGTGAAATATTACACGTCGGGCACGACTGGAAATCTGTCCGTTGAGCAGAGGCACGAAGGCGGCATTCATTGGGGCAACGAATCAAACCACTGGGAGCTGAAGCTCGCCGACGACACTCCAATGGAACTCACGGTGAAAATGGGAGCGGGCGAAGGCGACTTGCACATGCAGGGGCTGCAGCTCACGCGCTTGCAAGTTGAAATGGGCGCCGGTGAACTTAACCTCGATCTTAGCGGCCCGTGGAAAAAAGATTTCACTGGTACGATTCACGGCGGCGTGGGCGAAGCTACCATTCGCCTTCCGAACGATGTCGGGGTGATCGTCCACGCCACCGGTGGCATCGGTTCCGTTGACGCGACCGGACTCCACGAAAGTGGCGACGAGTACACGAACGACGCGTACGGCAAAACGCCGATCACACTTCGCATCACCGTGGAAGGCGGCATCGGCCAAATTAATTTGGTCTGCGAAAAATAATTCCCGCTGGGAACTTGGCGCACGACCTTCGTGAGGGCGGAGGTTGCCCGCCCTCGGTTTTAGGAAAAACAATCGTCATTGTTCTCTAACGCGACAGGGATATACTTGCTGCCATCCGAAACGCGATGCGCTCAACTCACTTCTTCGTTGCTGTAACCGCGATTTCTCTCGCCGCGTGTGCGTTTGCAAACGGCGATCCCAAACACGCCGATGTGTCTCTGAATTGGAATCCAAAAGCTGCCGCAAATTATCTCGATCAGCGCGAAGCGTGGTGGTCCACTTGGTCCGTCGCAGCGCGCGATCACGATACGTATTGCGTTTCGTGTCACACAGTTCTTCCCTATGCGATGGCGCGGCCGGCGTTGCGAGCTACGCTAGCCGAAGTTGATCAACCGGCGCCCGAACGCAGCCTCATAGAAAATGTCACCAAGCGTGTGCGCCTGTGGAATGAAGTCGCGCCGTTTTATTCTGACGAAGCGCGCGGAGCTCCCAAGACCGCCGAATCGCGCGGCACTGAATCAATTCTCAACGCGATGGTTCTCATCGCCAGTGACGTTTCCGGCGGGAAGCTCAGCGCCGATTCCCGCCTCGCGCTTGCAAATATGTGGGCGTTGCAATCGAAAACCGGCGACACGCGCGGCGCTTGGTCGTGGATCGAATTCCACAATTCGCCGTGGGAGGGAAATTCACAATACTACGGAGCGGAAATCGCGGCGCTCGCAACTGGCATGGCGCCTGAAAATTACAAATCCTCGCCAGAGATTCAGGCGGGCCTGAAATCCTTGCGGGAATATCTTCTCCGCGAAAATAATTCTGAGGTTTTGATCGATCGCATGATGCTGGTGTGGATCTCGACGAAACTGCCCGGCATGCTGTCGCCCACTCAGCAAAAATCGATCGCCAATGAGGCGCTCGCTAAGCAACAGCCAGACGGGGGCTTCAGTCTGTCGTCGTTCGTGCAACCGTGGACTCGCAAAGACAACACGCCGCTCGAAACGAAAAGCGATGGCTACGCAACAGGACTCATCACTTACGTGATCGAGCTGATTGGCGACGCGCACAATCAGCCGCAGATCGCACGCGCTCGCGCGTGGTTGATCGCCAATCAGGACAAAACCGAAGGCCGCTGGCTCGCCTACTCCTTGAACAAGCAGCGGGACCTTTCCACCGATGTCGGCAAATTCATGAGCGACGCCGCCACGGCCTACGCCGTGTTAGCTCTGCGCGACGCAAAGTAGTTATCGTCTTGCGCGCTAAATCTCCGATTTGCTGCGATTTCACCGACAGCTTATAATCACAAGTTTTAGCGCCATGTTTTGGCGCGCTCTGTGAGGGCCTGCTTGCCGCAATCTGCTACAGCTCCGAATTACACGCGAACGCCCGACGGCGCCGAGCCGAAAGACGCCATCTCGGTTCGCGGCGCGCGCGTACACAATCTGAAAAACGTCAGCTTCCAGATTCCGCACAATTCGATCACTGTGGTCACAGGAGTCAGCGGTTCGGGAAAATCCAGCCTCGCATTCGACACGATTTACGCTGAAGGCCAGCGGCGCTACATCGAATCACTCTCCGCATACGCGCGGCAATTTCTGGAACGTATCGAAAAGCCCGACGTCGATGAAATCACCGGCATCGCTCCGGCAATTTCAATTCGCCAGCGAAATTCCACGCGCAATCCGCGTTCAACCGTCGCTACTGCCACCGAAATTTACGATTATCTCCGACTGCTTTATGCGCGCGTCGGCACCACGTATTGCACAAAATGTGGCGGCGAAGTGCGGCGCGATACGATGGACGAAATCGCCGCGCGCGTCGCTTCGCTTCCCGCTGGCGCGCGGTTTTACGTTTTGTATCGCGCTGCAACTTCCTGCCACTACAGGAAAGCGCGGAGTGGCTGCGAAGAAGCCCGCTCCAGACGCGATCAAGCAAGCGCTCACAGAATTGCAGAAGCGCGGTTTCAATCGCCTGTATCAAAACGATCGCATCTTTGAGTTTTCATCGCCCGAAGCGCTGCTTGACGTAGAGTTCGCGCAGCCTGTCTACGTCCTGGTGGATCGTCTCGCCGTTTCTCCCGATTCGCATTCGCGGCTGATCGATTCCGTGGAAATTTGTTATCGCGAAGGCGGCGGCGAAACAATACTGGAATTTCCGCGCTGCGAAACCCGATGGCAGCGCCGAACGGATTATTTTTAACGAGCGTTTCGAATGCAAAAAATGCGGCATCGCTTATCAGGAGCCTGAGCCGCGCCTCTTTTCATTCAACAATCCCGCCGGCGCGTGCCCCCGCTGCCAGGGATTTGGCAACACCATCGACTTCGATATCGGCAAAGTGATTCCCGATCACAGCAAATCGCTCGAAGATGGCGCCATCGAGCCGTGGACCAAGCCAAAGATATCGCGGGCTCGCACAGGAAATGATGAAATACGCACGCCTGAAGTCGATTCCCACCGACGTGCCATTTCGAAGACTCAGTGCAGAAGATCGGACTCGAATTACCGAAGGCGATGCCGCAGCGGGGTATCCCGGCGTGAAGGGATTTTTCGACTGGCTCGAGCGGAAAAAATACAAACTTCATATCCGCGTTTTTCTCAGCAGATACCGCGGCTATGCGCGATGCCCCGATTGCAACGGCACGCGGCTGCGTCCTGAAGCCCGAGCCGTGCTGGTGCAGCAGAAAAACATCACTGAAGTTTGCGCGATGAGCATCACTGTGGCGCGCGAATTTTTCGCGTCGCTCAAGCTTTCGCCAGCGCAAGAAACGATCGCCGGCAAAATTCTGGAAGAAGTAGCGCAGCGCCTGCGCTTTCTGGATGAAAGCGGACTCGAATACCTCACTCTCGATCGCCTTACCTCAACTCTTTCTGGCGGCGAAGCGCAGCGCATCCAGCTTGCAAGTTCGCTCGGTTCGCAACTCGTCGGCGCGCTCTACGTGCTTGATGAACCGAGCATCGGTTTGCATCCGCGCGACACGCATCGTCTGATCAAAATACTTGAATCGTTGCGGGATCTCGGCAACACGATTCTCGTGGTGGAACACGATCCCGACACAATTTCCGCCGCCGATTACATACTCGATCTCGGCCCGGGCGCGGGCGAACACGGCGGCCGAATTCTTTTCGCAGGACCGCGCGATAGATTACTCGCCGACAGGCAATCAATCACAGCGCGCTATCTCAACGGTGAATTGAGCATTCGCGATCCCCGCTACGCGCCGCAAGCCCGACGGCCGATTCCTCCGCATCTTCGGCGCGCACGCTCACAACCTGCAAAATATTGACGTGATGATTCCGCTCGGCAATATGACCGCGATCACCGGCGTCTCCGGTTCTGGAAAATCCACCTTGGTTTACGACGTAATTTTCAAAGCGCTGGAAGCGCAGCGCAACAACTCGAGTTTCAAGGAGGTGTGTGACCGCATCGAGGGCGACCAGCACATCACCGAAACGGTGATCGTGGATCAGTCACCCATCGGCCGCACGCCGCGCTCGAATCCGGCTACATATTTGAAGGCCTTCGATTCCATTCGCGATGTTTTTGCCGCCACTCCGGATTCAAAGCGCCGCGGATTTGCTCCCGGGCATTTCTCTTTCAACATTCCCGGCGGCCGCTGCGAAGCCTGCCAGGGCGACGGAACCGTCACGGTGGAAATGCAATTCCTCGCCGATATCGAACTGATCTGCGACGAATGCAAAGGAACGCGATTCAAATCCAGCGTGCTCGACGTGCGCTATCGCGACCGCAACATTCACGAAGTGTTGCAACTCACCGTGCGCGAGGCGCTTACATTTTTCGCGGGCGCGCACAAAGTGGTTTCGCGGCTGAAAATTCTCGACGAAGTTGGTCTCGGATATCTTCGCCTCGGCCAATCCGCCACCACGCTGAGCGGGGGCGAAGCTCAACGACTGAAACTCGCGTCGCACCTCACGCGCCAGAGCAGCGCGGGCGTACTGTATATTTTTGATGAGCCCACCACCGGCCTGCACTTTGACGACATCCAAAAACTTCTTACAGCATTTCGCAAATTGATCGAAGCCGGCGCATCCGTCCTCGTGATTGAACACAATCTCGACATGATCAAATCCGCCGACTGGGTGATCGACCTCGGCCCCGAAGGCGGCACCGGCGGCGGCCACATCGTGGCAACCGGAACCCCCGAGCAAGTTGCGCGCAATCCGCAATCGCAAACAGGCAAGTTTCTTGCGCCCGTTTTGGCCAAAAGCCCCAAACCAAACGGCCACTCTCGCATCCCAGTAAAACCCGCCACCAAACATCCGTAGGGGCGGGCCTCACCGCATGAATCGCCGGGGTGTGGCCGCTGCGCCGGCCTGAGGGCTTCTCGATTGAGCCGTTTCCCTGATACGATGTTCGTATCGATTTGCCCGAGTGCCCGCCAGATTAGAACGATCTCTGTAGGTGCGGCGCAGCGCCGGCGTGCAAGCATTTCTGTCGGAGAATCGTTTAGAGTTCGACCGTAAGCAACTCAGCAGTTCAAAGCAGGTTATCTATGCGGGCCCGGCCATCGTTTCGAATTTCTCCCACCTCAGTCTTGATCGTGACTTTTTGCATCCTATTTAGCGGCTCGATGATTTCCGCGCAAGATCGCGCGCAGTTTAATCAGGAAACAAATCCTGTGCGGAAAGCGAAACTTTTTCAGAAACTGGGAGAAACGCAAATTACGCAATTCAACAAGCAATCGATCGATGCCAATTACGATGGAGCTCTTCAAACGCTCACCGATTATCGCGACGAAGCGCGCATTGTGTTCGATGGATTGCGTGCGACGGGAGTGGATGCCGAACGCCACTCCGATGGATTCCGCCAACTGCAAATTTCTTTGCGAAAAGGATTGTGGGAAATGGAACGGACATTTCCTGTGATCCCCGAAGAGCGCCGCGCGGCTTTTCACGCGCTGGGCGACGACTTAACAGAAATTCAAACGCAACTGGTACACATGCTTTTTCCGCACGAAGCGGGCGCCGGGAAGGAAAAGCCGAAAGGATAAGCAATGCGCGCTAAATTTCTGATTGCGCCGGTGATTTGTGCTGCGCTGTTCGGCGGCGCGACGGGATTTGCAAGTGCTGCGACCGCACGCGGCACGCTGCCAGGCGACGCAATTCGTGTGCAAAAACCCGAGCAGGATTATTTAACGTCAGCCGAGGCGGATAAAATCCGCGACGCGGAAACGCCTTCTGACCGTATCAAGCTTTTTATGGATTTCGCGGATGATCGCCTGAAAAAACTGAAGTACACGCTGGCGCATCCGGAAGAATTTTCGCGCAATCGCGCGGAAGAACTCAATGGCTTGATCAACGCGTACTCTGGATGCATCGATGACGCTGCCGATCTCGTGGATCTGGCGCGACAAAAACAAACCGACATTCGCGCTGGGCTGAAAATAGTGAAAGCGAAAATTCCAGATTTCGTCGCGTATCTGCAAGACCTCGACAAAACGGGACCCGAGCTGGATTCCTACAAGGAAAATCTTGACGACGCGATTCAAGCGACGCAAGACGCTTTGGATGCCGCAACGAAAGCAGAAAAAGAAATTTCCGCGCCCATCCGTCACAAACACTGATCGCGCGCCGCGGAAAAATGTTTTCACGCACGATGAATGAAACACAAACACACGCGCGATTCGTTATTGACGAACGCTCTGCAACGCCGCAAGATTGGAAAATCAAATCGAGCGGAGCGAACTTTTTGGAAGAGACAGTCCACAATTCGATTCTGAAATTTCCTGAGCCAGACCCCATGCAGGTTCCCGGCGGCGCGGCAATGTTTCAGCGCATCTACACGCGCCTTGGCTGCCACGGACGTCCGCCGCACTTTGTGGTGGAATTTCATCCCTACGCAAATCTAGTTCACACCGTGCGCCTTCGCGAAGATACCGCGCATGTGCGCGTGTCTGACATTTTGCGCGGCGCTTCATTCGAAGTGATCGAAGCAGCGGCTGCGATTCTTCTTTCACGGCTGTACCGGCGCCGCGCACCGCGCGAACTTGTGGACGCTTATCGCCGCTACTCCGTATCGAAAAGCACGCGCCGCCGCGTGATGAGCACGCGCAAACGCCGCGGCCGCAAAGTGAAAACAGGTCCGCAGGGCGCGGTGTACGATCTCGCGCCAATGTTTTCCGCGATCAATCGCACCTATTTCGGAGGGCGATTAAATCGCCCACGTCTCGGATGGAGTTCGCGTTCGTGGCGCGCGCAACTGGGCTGCTTCGATCCCGGCGTGGGACAAATTGTGCTGAATCGGCGCCTCGATCGAGAAAGCGTTCCGCAATACGTGGTGGAATATGTTCTGTACCACGAGATGCTCCACGTGAAGCATCCGATCCGCGCCGCGGCTTGCGGATTGCAGGCGCACTCTGCTGCATTTCGCCGCGAAGAGCAACGATTTGCTTCGTACAAGTTGGCAACGAAATTTATCGAACGAATGAATTGATTTTTTTTGGGCGGGATTGCCGCACAGCGATTTACGTTCAGTGGTTGGGCTTCGAATCGTCCTGCTGTCTTTTCTGTAAGTCGGCGATGTGTGCTTCGAGTTTCTTGCGGTCAGGATCGCGCGGATAAACGCGCAGGCACTCTTGATATGATTTTATCGCGTCCGCGAAATTGCGTTTCTTTTCGTAAGCCTCGCCCAGAAGTTCGTAGGGCTTGCCGTAATTCGGATGCATTTTCGTCGCTTCCAAAAAACGATCGATCGCCGCATCGTAATTTCCCTGCTTCAAATAAAACTGGCCGACTGTGATGCTGCGCTCCGCTCCAAGAGGATCGTATGCGGGCAAATCGGGTTTCGTCGGCTCTTCCTCGGCCTCTTCAGTCGGCGGAGGCGGGGGCACGCTTGGATCCATCTTTGATGCGGGCGCTGGAGGAGGCGCATCAGTTTTCGCGGCGGCCTGATCCGATGGCGGAGGGGGAGGAGGCACGCTCGGGTCGATTTTTTTTGTCTGCGAAAACGTCAGACCCGCGAGCAATGTGAAGCTCGCGAATGCCATAAGGGCGATGCGTGCGATGATTTTCATTTTCAAATTTGCGGAGCCAGCACTCTCTAGTATCGCTTAGATTCGCTTTGCTATCATCAAGGTTGGATTCACACGCAGCTTGATTCTACCGCTGTTCCGCACGATTTAGGCGAGCATGGAATTTCAGGAAAAACTCGCGAATTTGCCGCTCGAGCCAGGCGTCTATCTTTTCAAGGATGCGCTCGAGACGATCCTGTACGTAGGCAAGGCGCGCTCGCTGCGGCAACGGGTGCGATCGTACTTCCTCGACTCCAAAATTTTAGATGCGAAGACTGGTTCGCTCGTCCGAGAAATTACGGACGTGGAATACATCGTTGTGGACAACGAGCGCGAGGCGCTGGCGCTCGAAAACAATTTGATCAAGCAGTACAAACCGAAATTTAATATTCTGCTGCGCGACGATAAAACTTACCCGTACATTCGATACACGGCTTTTGAAACTTTTCCACGCGTCTACGTTACGCGCCGTCTGTTGAAGGATGGCTCGCTCTATTTTGGCCCATACTTTCCGCACAGCCTCGCATACCGCATCGTGCATTTTATTCACCGGCATTTTCTGGTTCCTTCGTGCACTGTCGATTTAACACGCGCGCATGCGCGACCGTGCCTGCAATATTACATTCATCGTTGCCACGGCCCATGCGTGCCTGGACTGGTGTCTCCTGAACGGTACGCAGAAGCGGCGCAGGATGCGCGTACTTTTCTCGAAGGCAAGCGTAGCGAACTTTCCGCGCGGCTTCACGAACGCATGGAGCGCGCGTCTGCTGAAGAAAAATACGAAGAAGCCGGCGGCTACAGAGATTTATTAAAGACTCTTGAAGCGATTGATGAACGCCAGAAAATCGCAGCCACCGATGGTGACGACACGGACGTGATCGGCTGGTACGCAGAGCCTCCGTATGTCGCCGCAAATCTTTTTCACATTCGCGGCGGCCGAGTTGTCGATCGGCGCGATTTTTATTGGGAAGATTTGCGTGAATTCGACCCTGCTGAATTTCTGCCTTCCCTGCTCAAACAGCTCTATCTCGATGTGGAGTATCGTCCGCGCGTGATTCACGTGCCGATGGATTTCGAAGATCGAGAACTGCTGGAAGAGGTGCTCGAGTGAGCGCGCCGGACACAAAGTGGAAATTCACACTCCGCGCCGCGGAGCGAAGAGTGCGTTTCTGGAATTAGTGGAAACGAACGCACAACACTCGTTCAATCAGCGATTTCGCGTACTCAAGCCCACGTCAAAAGCGATTGCGCGAATCATTGCAGAGCGCGCTCAATTTGCAGGAGGCGCCGAAACGGATCGAGAGTTTCGACATTTCCCATATTCAAGGCGCCGATACGGTTGCGTCGATGGTCGTGTGGCAAGACGGCCGCATGCGAAAAGGCGAGTACCGTAAATTTATTATTCGCGGCGTGGAAGGCGTCGACGATTTCGCTTCCATGCGCGAAGCGGTGGGCCGCCGCTACAAACGTTTGCTCGATGAGAAAAAGTCTCTGCCGAGTTTAATTCTGATTGATGGCGGCATCGGTCAGCTTCACGCGGCAGCGCAGGCGCTCGAGAATCTGGGAATCATCAATCAGCCGATGGCGAGCATCGCGAAGCGAGAAGAAATTATTTACGTTCTCGGCCAGGAAGACGATCCGTGCAAGCTGGATCATCACTCGCCGGTCTTGCATTTGGTCCAGCAAATCCGCGATGAAACGCATCGCTTCGCCGTCGGCTTTCACAGGCAGCGCCGAAGCGCGCGGACGCTCGACACGGAATTGACGGGCATACCTGGAATCGGCGCGCGAACAGCTGCAAAATTTTTGCGTCGATTTGGAAGTATTGCGCGAGTGAAAGAAGTCAGCATCGAAGAACTCGCTCGCGTCGTGACGCGGCCGCAAGCGATTAGCATCGCGGCCCATTTTCAGAGCGAATCGCACGGTGCGATCCACTCCGCTACACGTGCTGAGGAGAACGCTCCAGCGAAGCCGGCTTGAGAAATCCCATTACCGGCCGCGTTTATAGCGATGCGCGAGGCGAATTTCGCGGCGATCGCCTGCATCTTTGTATCGCCTATGGTCTTCTTCGGTTTCGAGAATGAGCGCGGGCACTTCACGCGGCTGACGATTTTCGTCAATCGCGACGAAAGTTACGTAAGCGCTCGTAGTATGTTTCCGTTCGCCTGTGAGGAAATTTTCCGAAAATATTTTTACGCCCACTTCCATCGAGGTTTTGAAAACGCGATTGACGCTAGACTTGAGAACGATCAGTTCGCCCACACGAATCGGATTGCGAAAATCCACGTAGTCCACTGAAGCGGTGACAACGTGGCTGTGCGCATGACGGTGTGCCGCGATCGCCGCCGCGATATCCATCAAGTGCATCACGCGTCCGCCGAGAATGTAACCGAGCGGATTGGCGTCCTGCGGAAGCACGACCTCAGTCATTTCAGAGCGAGACTTGCTCACCGGAAGGCCAACTGATGCGGCGGTATTGATACTTTCAGTGGCTTGTGGTTTGTCTGGTTGCTGCGACATCGAATTGTTCGCCTCCGCTACTTTGAAAAATGTGCTCGACGCGTATGATACGATGCTTCGCGCCATGACCCAACAGACGAAATCGCGCCGAGAGAAATTACAGGAATTTGTGGCCGGACATCCCGGCGATGCATTTGCACGTTATGGACTCGCGCTGGAATGTGCCCGAGAGGGTGACAATGAGGCAGCCATTTCCAATTTCAACGAGCTGCTGATCGCCCATCCGGACTATGTCACGGGTTATTTCCAACTTGGACAGCTACTGGCGAGACTTGGACAAAATCAAGAAGCTCGAAAGATCTTCGAATCTGGTATCGCTGCTGCAGGCCGCACTGGCGATTCACACGCGGCATCCGAAATTTCGACGGCGCTTGCTGATTTACCGCATTAAATCCAAACAACTAGACGGATCGATAGTATGAAACCTGAACGCATTCCTCTCTTCCCCCTGAACTTGGTTCTATTTCCAGGCGCTGCGCTGCCTCTTCATATCTTCGAGCAACGATATAAGGAAATGATCGCGCGGTGCATCGAAGAAAGCATTGCATTTGGAATTGTCTACGCTCCAGAAGGCGGCATCGCTTCGGTCGGCTGCACCGCGGAAATTCGCCAAGTACTTCGAAAACATGCCGACGGCCGCCTGGACATTTTGACTCGCGGTGCGGATGTGATTCGAATCATTCGCGTCGTCGATGAGAAGCCATACTTCGAAGCGCTCGTGCAATATCTCAACGAAGAGCCGGACACGAGCGCAGCAAAATCGCCCGCACGAGAAGAACTACTCGCAGTTTTTCAGAAGTGCCACCAAAAAGCGTTTGGGAAGCCAAGTCCACTCGCGCCTGATTTTCCAGACGATTTGCTCAGCTACCGGCTCGCGGCGGAACTTCCCATCGAACTTTCGAAAAAACAAGAGTTGCTCGAGCTGCGCGACGAGAGTCAGCGACGCGCCGTCCTGATCAAAGCGCTGATCGAGTGGCTCCCGAGACAAGAACGGGTGGACCGCACGCGCGTGAAGGCCGCTGGGAACGGTCACGCGCCGCATCTTAAAATCTCGCGCGACCGGCGAGTAACCCCACCTCTCATCGAATCATCTATACTGTACACAGCGTTCCTTAATTTCAGGGACGTCTCGCGTCTGAAAGGACACGCATTCCCCGGCCTCATGACATCCGCACAAGCAACGGGTACCACCGCAACAACGCTGGGCCAGCTGCGCCGCAATTTTGACGCGCACAAAGCAACGCGTAGCGTGAAGGAAGAAATCCGCGACAATCTGCTCTGCGCACTCGAGCAGAAGAAGGTTCTCTTCACTGGAATTCACGGATACGAAGAGACTGTGCTTCCGCAAATCGTCAACGCAATTCTTGCGAAGCACAATTTTATTTTGCTGGGGCTGCGCGGACAGGCGAAGAGCCGAATTTTGCGCGGCCTGACAGATTTACTCGACGCCGAAATTCCCTACATCGCAGGGTGCGAAATTCACGATCACCCGTTCGGCCGATATGCAACGCATGCCGCGAACTGGTGGCGCAAGCGGGCGACGACACTCCGATTGCCTGGCTATCCCGCGATCAGCGCTACGTGGAGAAACTTGCGACGCCTGACGTCACCATCGCCGACATCATCGGCGACGTGGATCCCATCAAGGCAGCGCGCACGGGAAATTCACTTTCCGATGAACTGAGCATTCACTACGGATTGTTGCCGCGCGCAAATCGCGGAATCTTTGCCGTGAACGAACTTCCCGATCTCGCGGGAAAGATTCAGGTGGGGCTCTTCAACATCATGCAGGAAGGCGACATCCAGATTAAGGGTTACCCGATCCGGCTGCCGCTGGACGTGCATGCTGGTTTTCACAGCGAATCCGGACGACTACACCGCGCGCGGAAAAATCGTCACGCCGTTGAAAGATCGCATCGGCGCGGAGATTCGCACGCATTACCCAGCGACGGTTGAAGAAGGCATGGCGATCACCGCGCAGGAAGCTTGGACAAATCGCACTGGCCGCAAATCTGTGGTGCCGGATTATTTGCGCGAGGCGGTGGAGCAAATTGCGTTCCTCGCGCGCGAAGACAAGCGCGTGGACAAACGCTCTGGCGTGAGCCAGCGTCTGCCGATCGCGTGCATCGAGACTGCCATCAGCAACGCCGAGCAACGCGCCGCGCGAAATGGCGAGGCGATCGCAGTGGCGCGCGTGTCCGACGTGTATGCGTCACTTCCCGCGCTCACTGGGAAAGCTCGAACTTGAATACGAGGGCGAGTTGAAGGGCGCGGAGACAATCGCGCGCGAACTGGTGCGCGGCGCGGTCGGCCGCGTGTATTCACGGCACATGGCGAACGCCGATGTGCAATCCGTGGTGCAATGGTTTGAGATGGGCGGCGAGCTGAAGATTCCAGATTACGCCACGGCAGAGCAATCGCTTGTCCGAGTTGCGCAAGATACAGGGACTCCTGGAACATGTCGATCGGCTTGGCGTCGCGCCAAAATCGGGCGCAGGACAAGTCGCTGCCGCGGGCGAATTCATTCTGGAAGGTTTGTGGGCGCACAAACGGATCAGCCGCAACGAAGAGCGCGGCTATTTCGCGGAACGCCAGAAAGCTCCTGGAGCCGCGCGAGCCAACGGGGCGCCCTCCGCGAAGGCAATACAATTAAGCGACACCGAAGAGCCGCATCATGAAGTACATCAAATACACAAAATATACGGGCGAAGCAGCGGACTCGATCGATCTGAATGATCTGGTCAATCAGCTCTCGGATTTCTTTTTGCAAAGCGGATTTGAAAGCCAGTATTACGGTTTTTCGGAAATGGATACGGAGCACACGATGGATCAGCTCCGCGAAGCCATCCGCCGCGCATTGGAAAATGGCGATCTGCTTCCGGACGACATGCTGGAACAAATGCTCGATGCGGAAGATAGCCAGCAAAAAATGGAGGAGCTGATCGACAAGCTGGTCGATCGACTGATGAACGAGGGATACATCAACCCCCTCCAGCCACCGCACATCACTCCGCCGCCGTCGCAAACACCGCAGCGGTGGCGTGGGACGCGACGGAAAAAATGAAAATGTTCGTTTCGAGATCACGGATAAGACCATGGATTTTCTCGGGTTCAAGACACTGCAGGATTTGCTTGGATCGCTGGGCAAGAGCAGCTTCGGGCGGCACGATACGCGCGATTTGGCCACAGGAGTGGAATCGGGCGGCGTTTCGCGGCCCTACGAATTTGGTGACACTCTGAATCTTGATATCAGCGCGACGTTATTCAACGCGGTGCGCCGCGAGGGCGCGAAAGTTCCCATCCCGCTCGATTATCAGGACTTGATGGTTCACCAATGTGAATATCAAAGCTCATGCGCGACCGTGGTGATGCTCGATTGCTCGCACAGCATGATTCTATATGGCGAAGATCGCTTCACGCCCGCAAAGCGGGTGGCGATGGCGCTGGCTCATCTGATTCGCACGCAATTTCCCGGCGACTCGCTGCATCTGGTTCTTTTTCACGATAGCGCGGAAGAAGTTCCGCTTGGCGAATTGGCGCGGGTACAAGTCGGGCCCGTATTACACGAATACGCGCGAGGGATTGCGTCTGGCGCAACGAATTCTTGTCGCGGCAGCAGAAAGACATGAAGCAGATCGTGATGATCACGGACGGAAAACCTTCGGCGCTGACGCTGGAAGACGGCCGCATTTACAAAAATGCTTTCGGCCTCGATCCGCTGGTGGTGTCGCAAACTCTGGAAGAAGTCGGCAAGTGCCGAAAATCCGGAGTCATGATCAATACATTCATGCTGGCGAGCGATTACAGCCTGGTGAATTTCGTGCAGAAAGTCGCGCAACTCTGCCGCGGTAAAGCGTACTTCACCACTCCCTACACTCTGGGGCAATACCTGCTAATGGATTTCATGTCGCGGAAGACGCGGCACATTCACTAAGCCAGGCAATCCCGAGAATTAATTTGGTAATTTCACGAAGGACGGTCGCTCCGCGAAGGTGTGGGGCGAAGATCCGCACGTTCTGTTAGCGGCGCGCGGCGAGCCGTCCGCTGAACGATTCCAACACACCGATTGGCGAGATTTCCGGCGAGACCAGCCCGCACGCGAAATAATGAAAGTTTGCTCCAAGCGCGTGCTGGCCGCTCATCACGGCGTGAGGAATCCCATCCGTGTAGACCAGCCACGTTGACATGGGCGGAAATTCGATTCGCGTTTTGCGGCAATTGGCCTGGTATTGGCGTTCTCTTTCAAGTAATCGTGGAAATGCAGCATGAAGCGGTCGTAAGCAGAGCGATTGGGGACTGGCCCGCCGAGCGCCTGAATAATCCGGCCCAGAGGGTTGACGTGCCCCCTGCGCGGCGAACGATTCGAGCCCCGCATCCTCGCCAGTTTGTTCTGCCAGGACCGGAAAAGTTCTCGCCTACGTTCCATACGCGCGGCTCTCGTGGGATGGATGTTCGTAAATACACGCAAGATGCGGCCGCCGTGCGTGGGGCGGCTGGGGAAGGCGTCCACGTGAAGCAGGTCGTTGCGCTTGTGCAGCGGGAGTGAGCGGCCATCTTCTTCGATCGGACGAAAGCTGGCGTAATCGAGCGTGTAGCTCGCCATCGTAGGGCATCAGAAATTCGCGGACAAACTGAACAACATGCTGCGAATAATTCCGCAAGACCTGCCGCAGATGCTGCTGTAACTTCAGATGAGCCTTCAAATCCACGCAGTGCATCTTCCGACGGACGATACGAAACATTTTTGTGCACCGAGGAATCTGCGCGGCGTTGCGCGACCAGAAATTCGCGATCGGCATCGGTGAATTCAAACGGCGGCGCGGAGAAATACAAAATGCCGCCAGCTTCGAGCTGCTGGCATGCCTCTCTCGCTCGCGCATCAGCGGCCGATCCGGCAGCCGAATTCCAGCCGCCGGGGAATCTGTAGTCCGCAATTTCAATCCAAGCTGCCATTGGCAAATGTACCGAAACAGATTCTACAGAATTGCGCGGCCACAGTGAAATTATGTGCAACCGCGTGGAGCGTATCTGTTCCCCTTGCGCGCAGATGCGTTAACATAAGAGGAATATAAAATGCACGCGGGAATACGCATGACCAAAGATTCTGGCTGGCCACACAAGCTCCGCTGTTCACGCTTCCCGATCTCGGCGGTGCGGCGCACTCTCTCAAAGAGGCGTTGCACAAGGGTCCAGTGGTAATTGCGTTTTTCAAAATCAGCTGCCCGGTGTGCCAATTCACTTTTCCGTTTTTGGAGCGCCTCTATCAGACCTACAAAGGAACTGCAGTCACATTTCTGGGGCATTTCGCAGGACGATGCGGCCGACACCTCCGAATTTTGCGAGGAATTCGGACGTGACATTTCCAGTTCTGATCGATGATGAGAGTTCATATGCAGTTTCGAATGAATACGCGCTCACAAATGTCCCTACCATTTTTCTTGATTGCTCCAGATGGCACTGTGAAGAGTTTCATCGGTGGGATTCAACAAGGGCAAGCTCGAAAAAATCGACGCGGAACTCGCGGATGCGACTAAACGATTGAAACTGCCATTGTTCATGCCCGGGGAAGTCGTTCCCTCTTCGAAAACCTGGTTGAGGGTCGAAAAACTAGGCTCCGTGCGAGCCTTTCCCGCAGATCCATGAAACAACTAGGAACTGCGTCAATTTGTTGCGCGTTGAATCGGCTTTGCCCCAAGAAAAAAAGTCCTCATCCTCCCAGGCGATAGGATCACCCGGAAGGATGAGGAGTTACTCGCGCAATCCGAAGAGTGAGCCGGCGGCGCAATTATCCGGCAGTTCCTCAAATCGTGGCCCCCCTCTGAGGCCAGCGCGAGTAATTTCGATTGCGGCGCCTCAATTAAAAACTCGGCGCCGCAAAAAACTGACTATCGCGTAACTAACTCGAAATTGAGTCTCGGCGGCGATGGCCGTGTGCCTCCCGCGCGCGCCTCTTCCCTGCGTCACCGCGAAGCCCGAAGGCACCGCGAACAATGCAGCGTCAGGTTCGGCGCGATTGATATTCGTCAATTGATATGATCGTGGTGCCAAAGCGCGGATCGGTATGCGTCTCTGAAACCACCATGTGCAATTCGGCCGAGTACCAGCGCTCCGAAGTAATCACGATCGCGGCAGAATTCCCCATTTTCCCGGCGGGAATAGTGTGCGTCACGAGCGTGCCCTCAGCATTCACACCGTTGATTGATTTCGTGCCCAAATTCTGCATGGTCACGTTCGGACGCTCGCCTCCACCACGCGGCCCGGTGGTGGCATCGCCCTCGCCGCGCATAGCGCCGCCCTGCCCGCGTTGATGAGCGGGAAATTGCTGGGCGGTTTTCTTATCCATGTTGAGCGTGAAGTTTGTTTGCGCAACAGGATCGGCGATGAACACGAGGTGCGGTGCAGAGCCTTTAGACGAGAGTGGCCCAATCGCCGGCAAACTCATTTCGCGGCGCGTGCGTCCCTGACTGTCGCGGGCAAGCGTGCCATTCGTTGTATTCGTGATCGAGTTGCCGTCGGCAAGTTTCTCCGAATGCGTGCTCGTGACTGTCGCGTGAAAATGGTGCGCCGGCAACCGTCTTGCCGCCGAAGCCGCGTGCCATTCCGCCAAATTCGAATCCACCGGGTCCGGGTCCGCGGCCGCCCCAGGCGTGTGGCGGAGGGGGCGGATTACCTGCATCGCTCTGTGCAAATACCGGAGCCGTGCCAATGACTGCGAGAGCTGCGACTACTGCTACAAAAAGCTTTCGATTCATGATGCGTGATCCTCCGATTCAGGTTGTAATGTCAAAATATTATTGCTCCAGGCGAACGGCGCGTGGCCAGCCATCTTCACCGACCAGAACGTCCGCTTGCACAAGCTCTTTGCCCTTGCCCTGCTCGACCTGATACCCAAGCTTGCCCAGGGCGGCGCGCGTTAGTTGTACGCGCACGATTACGCCCGGATCGTCCATGGTTGCCTCATCGGCAAACGGAACCGGGACAAAATTCGCGAGTTGATCGGAGTCATTCGCAGAATCGTTTTTGGCTTCGGGAAGCGCCACGCCAGTCCCTGAAAGGGATTGAGACGCCGCGGGAGAACTCGGCGCGGTCTGCGAGCCTCGCGTGTTATTCGCGACCCGATTTTTCTGAGACGCGATGCGGCTCCATTCTGCGTATCCAACCAGCCCTGCGACCAAGCAGGCAAGCTGCGGCCGCTACAGCAACGAAATTTGTTGCTCGCGTTGCGAGCGCGAGATTTCTCCGTGCTGCCCGCGAAACGCCAGCAACAGCCCAGCTTCTACAAAAAGCGGCGTCTCAAGCCGACTCGCTGAGTCGCGAAGCTTGTCGCTCGCCTCGGCAAGCGCCTGCGCTTCCACAAGTTGTGAACTGCAGTTTCCGCAGATTCGCGCGTGAGCGAACGCCCGTTCGCGAAGATCCGTGTCGAGTAGTTCCAAGCGAACTAACGCATGGACATGTTCCGAAAATTGTTCACAACTGCAAACGATCCACAACTCACCTTCCAGTCGATCGCACCACTTTTGATGTCGCGGCTCTATAGCCAACTGCATTTTTCGAACCTATTTTTTCCATCAGCAAATCGCGCGCGCGATTGAGGCGCGATCGAACCGTACCAATCGGGCAACCCAAAAGCGCAGCGGCCTGCTCGTAAGTCTTCCCTTCCAAGTCGCACAGCGTAACCACTTCTCGGTAATGCTCTGGCAGCTGCGAAATCGCGGCGCGCAGTCGTTGCGACGATTTCATCCGCGCATGAGATCCACTCGGCTCCGTCCCGATGCTCGCCATGTGAATGAGCGAAGCGATGTACTTCCATTTCCGTTTCCATTGAGCTTCCGTTCGAATGCGCCGTAATCGATTCAAATGTCCACATCTGCCAGCGGCACAAATCGCGATTCTTTTTCCTGCAACTCGACGCACATGATTCCGCGCGATCCCAAACAAAAATGGCACGGGCCGCTCCACGCTCGGGATCGAATCTCGCGTCCCCTCGAATGACAGCGAGAAACGTCTCCTGGACTACATCTGCGGCGATTCTGGTGATCCAGTCATATGCAATGCAAAGCGGTAAAGCTCGCCTTGATAGCGGCGGTAAAACAATACAAACGAGTTCTCATCGCCGGCAGCGAGCCAGCGGAGCAATTCCGAGTCCCTTGCGTTCGGGGCTTCCGCCATAACTCGTTGGACGCGTGCCGCTTGCTTCCAGTAACAATTCAGTTTGAGAAGGCACGAAAGTTCCATTATTTTTGGACTTTCTTGCACGGACGTGTCAGACAACTTTTTGCGCAAGAATAAGCCTCGGAAGTGCCAGCAGAGCCCGACAAACTGCGGTATATTTAGAGAACGACGAATTTATGCGATAGCGCGCGTCTCATTCTGTAAGCGCAGGGCGCGAGCCTTATTTTTGCAAAGTGCATGAGGAAATTATGGCAGACAACGGCAATAGTCCGAAACAGGCCCAAGTGGAAGAGCCCGAGCTTCGCGAATGGATGGAGTCATTCGACTCCGTAGTGGAAGACGGCGGCCGTGAAGTAGCCGGCGAAATTCTTAGCCAATTGCGTGCGCGCGCCCAGGTAACGGGCGTGGATATTCCCTTCACCGCGAACACACCGTATGTGAACACGCATTCCCGTCAGCCAGGAAGCTCCCTTCCCCGGCGACCAGGAACTCGAACGCCGAATCAAGAGCATCATTCGCTGGAACGCGCTGGCAATGGTTGTGCGCGCGAATCGTGAAGAGCACGGCATCGGCGGGCACATCTCCACTTACGCTTCGGCGGCCACACTTTTCGAAGTCGGCTTCAACCATTTTTTCCGCGCGCGCTCCGATAAACATGAAGGCGACACGATTTTTTTCCAGGGCCACGCGTCGCCCGGGATTTACGCGCGCGCATTTCTGGAAGGCCGGCTCTCCGTTGAAAAACTTAGAGAATTTCCGCCGCGAATTGAAACCCGGCGGCGGACTTTCCTCCTATCCGCATCCGTGGCTGATGCCGGACTTCTGGGAATTTCCCACTGTGTCGATGGGACTTGGTCCCGATCATGGCGATTTACCAGGCACGATTCGCGCGCTATCTCGAAAATCGCGGCATGAAACCAGTGTCCGACGCGAAAATTTGGGCCTTCCTCGGCGATGGCGAAACCGATGAACCTGAAGCGCTCGGCGCCATCACTCTTGCGTCGCGCGAAAAACTCGACAATTTAATTTTCGTGGTGAACTGCAACTTGCAGCGCCTCGACGGCCCCGTTCGCGGCAATGGTCACATCATTCAGGAACTCGAAGCTGCATTTCGCGGCGCTGGTTGGAACGTAATCAAAGTTCTTTGGGGTACGCGCCTGGGATCCTCTCTTCGAACAGGACACCGAAGGACTTTTCGTTAAGCGCGTGGGCGAACTCCTCGACGGCGATTATCAAAAAATGGTGGTCGAATCTGGCGCCTACATTCGCCAGGCACTATTTTGGCAGCGATCCGCGGTTGCTGAAACTCGTAGAAAATATTTCGGACGACCAGCTTCGCCGCATGCCGCTTGGCGGACACGATCCGCGAAAAGTTTATGCCGCATACAAAGCCGCCACCGAATTCAAGGGCGGCCCGACGGTAATTCTCGCGCGCACCATCAAGGGCTACGGCCTCGGCGAAGCGGGCGAAGGCAAAAATATTACCCACCAACAAAAGAAACTGAACGAGGAAGAACTTCGCACCTTCCGAACCCGTTTCAACATTCCGGTCAGCGAAGAACAAATCGGCGACACTCCTTTTTACAAACCGCCGGATGACAGCCCCGAAATTAAATATCTGCAAGAGCGCCGCGCCGAACTCGGCGGCTATGTTCCAAAACGCGCTGTGCGCGCGAAGCCTCTCGTAGCCGATCACGACGAATTATTCGCGGAATTTCTTACCGGCAGCGAAGAACGCGAAGTCTCCACGACGATGGCGTTCGTCGGAATGCTCCGCAAAATGATGCGCGATCCTGAAATCGGAAAACTTGTCGTGCCGATCGTTCCTGACGAAGCGCGCACCTTTGGAATGGAGTCGCTCTTCCGCCAAGTGGGCATCTACAACAGCCGTGGCCAGATGTACGAGCCAGTGGACGTCCACACGCTGCTCTACTATAAGGAAGCGAAGGACGGCCAAATTCTTGAAGAAGGAATCACGGAAGCTGGCTCCGTTTCTTCTTTCGCTGCCGCGGGTACTGCATATTCGACCTACGGGATCAACACGATTCCCTTTTTCATTTACTACTCAATGTTCGGCCTTCAACGAATCGGAGACCTGGTGTGGGCCGCCGCCGACATGCGTGCTGCGCGGATTCCTGCTTGGCGGCACTTCGGGGCGCACCACGCTCGCGGGCGAAGGTTTGCAACATCAGGACGGTAACAGCCACATCCTCGCGCTACCGATTCCGAATATGCGCGCCTACGATCCCGCGTACGCTTACGAAATCGCCGTGATCATTAAGGACGGAATTCGCCGCATGTACAAAGATGGCGAAAGCATTTTTTATTACATCACCGTGATGAACGAACCGTACGCGATGCCCGCGATGCCAAAGGGCGCCGAGGAAGGAATTCTCCGCGGAATGTACCGTGTTCGTCCGGCCGCAAATAAAAAATCAAAACTTCGCGCGCAATTCTTTGGCAGCGGCGCGATTTTGCGCGAAGCGCTGAAGGCCCAAGAAACCCTGCAGGAAAAATACAACGTCGCCGCCGATGTATGGAGCGTGACCAGCTACAAATCTCTATACATGGACGGGCTGCAAACCGAACGTTGGAATCTGTTGCACCCAGCGCAAAAGCCGCGCGTGCCGTACGTCACTCAAACTCTGGCAGACGCGCCCGGACCGCTGGTTGCCGCCACGGATTATCTCCGCGCGCTTCCAAACAGCATCGCGAAGTGGATGCCACGGCGCCTTGCAGCTCTCGGCACAGACGGATTTGGCCGCAGCGAAGGCCGCGCATCGTTGCGCGATTTTTTTGAAATTGATGCGCGCTTCATCACGCTCGCCACGCTTCACGAATTGCAGCTTGAAGGAAAAATTCAGGCGTCTGTGGTTCAGAAGGCCATCAAAGAACTTGAAATCAATTCAGAGAAGCGCGATCCGGTGAACACGTAGCCGGGTGTCAGGGCTCACCCATAAATCCAGCTGGTTTCTTGTGCTTCGGCGGTTTCAATCGCTTGTCAGGAATCACTCGCGCTGCGGGCGGTGAACCCGCGGCCAACCGTGCGCGACGCCGCGCTTCCTTCGACGCTGTAAATTTTTTGCGCGTTCTCGCCACGGTGTCACCTCGCTCCATACGGCAACAAAGGAATAATAACGTGTCCCCACGTCGATTTCGCAAAACTAAATTCCTGGGTGCGGAACCGGACCGACCATCAGCCCGGATATATTTCCCAATCCGTTGTGGGCTGCGTAAATCTGCGACGTTCCTCAGTCGTAGCTAAACCTGCGGTACTATGAATTGGATTCAAGAAGAGGAACCGGAGAATTCATGCCGTCAGTACGCAATTTTCGCATTTCGAAATTCTTTATAGCGTTAGCAATTCTGTTTTCGATCTCCGTTCACTCGCAGACGCAACAAAGTTTTGTAGTCACTGTAGACCACGGTGCAAATTTCGTCGCGCAGCAGGCGAAGCCTTACGTACTGCTTGTATCCCTCGACGGCTTCCGCTGGGACTACGCTCAGAAATACAACGCGAAGAATTTACTTGCGATGGCCGCTCATGGCGCAAGCGCGCCAGAAGGAATGATTCCTTCGTTTCCGTCCGTCACATTCCCGAATCACATTTCGATCGTCACGGGTCTTTATCCGGAACATCACGGAATTGTCGCAAACGCTTTCTACGATCCTGCGGCTAAAGAGCGATACGCCTACAATGACGCGCAAAAAAACACGGACGGCAAATGGTATGGCGGCGTCCCGCTCTGGTCTCTGGCCGAACAGCAAGGTATGCGTAGCGCCACTTTTTTCTGGCCGGGAGCGGAAGCTGAAATCGCCGGCGAGCGTCCCACTTACTATGTGCGCTACGACGGCACGATTCCCGACGCAGCGCGTGTGGATCAAGTGCTTGACTGGCTAAAACTGCCACCGGCGCAACGCCCGCATTTCCTCACGCTTTACTTCGACAGCGTCGATCACAATGGACATGAGTTCGGTCCTGAAACAAAAGAGGTCGAAGATTCAGTGCATCATCTCGACGACACGATCGGCCGGTTGATGTCCGGCATCGCTGCGGTGAAGCTGCGCGTCGACGTGATCGTCGTTTCCGATCACGGCATGGCAACCGTTGAAGGAAATTGGATCAATCTTGACCAGTTCGCGGACCTCGCAGGTTTCGAGTCCGCTGGCTCCCTCCTCTACGCGCCGAACGAAGCCGCTGCCGAAAAAGTTTACGAGCAGCTAAAGGGCGCAAGCGACAAATTCACCGTCTATCGCCGCAAGGATGTTCCCGCAAATCTCCACTACAACGGCAATCCGCGCGAAGGAGATCCCATCGTCATCGCCAACGGACCTTATCTGATTCGCGCCCATGCGCCGTCCGATCCGGCGATCGCGGCACGCATGAGCAAAGGAATGCACGGATACGATCCCTACAAAATGAAGCAAATGTTCGCGAGTTTCTATGCCGAAGGGCCCGACTTCAAACCCGGTGCTACCGTCGCGCCATTTGAAAATATCGATCTTTATCCGCTGATCGCAGACATCCTCGGATTAAAGATCGGCGCAATTGATGGCCAGATCGACGGACTCACAAAAATTCTACGAACACCAGTCGCAACAGGCTCGCCGCACTAAGGCTGCGGAAATCGTGCAGCCGCGCCTATTTTGACTTGCGGCGCCGGCAATCCGATCTTGCGCGCGATTTCAATCAGACGCGGCTCGTTGCGATACGCGTCGAAATACGGCTCCGCGTTGATGAGCATCGCGATGAACTTTCGCCGCTCGTAAGATTCTTCCAAACAATCCATCAGCGAATCTTTCGCTCCTACCGCGGCGTATGCCAGCGCCAATTCAAATAGCGGCGCCTCGCCCTGTCTCCGCAGTGCGTTCAATTTCTTCAACTGCCACAAGTAATAATTGTGAATTGCTTTTTCTGGCGACGCCACGTCCAGTCCCGAGTCATGAATGTCCGGATTTCCCTGCTGCATTTGGCTGACGAGTTCAGCGCGCGCCTCGCTAAATTTTCCCTCCGCCACCAGCGCCCGCACGATACACGCTTGCGCGCTCTCGAACCCTGGTTGTGATTCCAGCACTTGTCGCGAGGTCGCGATTGCATCATCAAATCGGCGCGCCCAGTAGAAGAACCAGCCGAGACTCGCCCCCATCGTCGGCGAGAGCGGCTGCAATTGCCACGCGCGCCTCGCTTCAGCGATTGCGGAATCGTGGCGTCCAAGAATTGCTTCGAGCTGCGCGTAATTGCTGTGCGCCGTAGCTGAATTCGGATCGAGTTGCAGAGCTGTTTTGTATTCAGCTTCAGCGCCCGACCAGTTCCAATCTCCGTATGCGCGGTGCAGCGCAACTGCTTCATGCGCCTCCGCGGAAGATTTATTGAGACGCAGCGCCTTTTGCGCAAAATCGCGCGCACTTGCCAGCTCTTCTTCGCGCTGTTCACCAAAACTCAGAAACGTATGCGCCTGCGAAATTCGAGCATAAGCCGACGCAAATTGCGCATCCTTCGCAATCGCTGCTTGAAATTCAGGGATGCTTTTCGTGAGGCCTTCGTTCGTCAAAAGGTTCAGTAGGTACAGTCCACGAAGATAAGCAGCGCCTGCGGCGCTCTCCGGCGTCACAGCGGTGCGATTTGCACGGATGTCTAAGGCACGCGTACCCACACGCTGCGCTCCCAAAGCAAAAACAAGCGCCGCGCAGCAAACCATTACGGCCGCCCAACTTCCGCGTGGCCCGCGCACGTCCGCGACATCCGGGTTCCCGGTTGCGGTCACGTCGCCATTCGGCTCACGCGAAGCGACCCACGCGTCCAATTCCGCAGCGAACGCATAGACGGACCCGCGCTTGGCGTGGAGCAGCCGCCGTACGGGCAAACCATCCGCCTTTTCCCAGCGCTGCACAGTGCGCACTTCGCGGCCCAGGTAGCTGGCAATTTCTTTCCACGAATCGAGCCGCTGGTCTTTCGGCGCGGTTCGCGAACTTGGCCGCGGAAATTGTTCGAGTGGAACGCTCACGTGATCGCCCTGGCCGTCCTTGTGGTTACCGATTTTCCTGCTCTGCTAGCGTAAATTCCGCAAAAGTCGTGTCCTAACCAAGCCAAATCGCGCCAGTGTCGCCTAATGTCGCTTGCAGCCGCCGGCGAGCCCCCGTACTTTCGCATCGCAACACGCCACATCAGCGGAAGAGGCTAATGGAGATACGCTCAAAGTCGGCAATCTGTCTCATCTTGACTGCCATCGGATTGTCCGTTTTCCCGGCTGGTTTGCCGGTCGGGTCGCAAACGCCGCCCGCGCCAAAGGCAATAGACGTTGCGCCCGGCATTTACCTTTTCCAATCGCCCGACCACGGATTCATCGGCGTCGAAGGCAATTCCTACGCGATCGTAAATGACGACGACGTTTTCGTTTTCGATGCTAACCAATCCCCAAGCGTCGCACAAGGAATCATCGCGGCCATTCGCGAAATTACTCCGAAGCCTGTTCGGTACGTCGCGAATTCCCACTGGCACTATGATCACTGGCTCGGGAATGAAGCCTACGTGAAGGCTTTTCCCAATGTCGAAATCATCGCCAACGATGATGCACGCCGCATCATGCAAAATGTCTCCGCCGCATACATCCGCGATCTCTCCGGCGCAATGGAGAGAGCCAACAAACAACTGCACGACGAGCTTGATCGTGGCACAAATGCCGCCGGCCAGCCGATCACTCCGGAAAAACGAAATGAGATCCTCGAGAAAATTGGCCAGCAACCCGCATTCGTCGCCGAGCTGCAGAGCGCACATCCCGCTTTGCCAACTCTTGTTTACGATCGCCGCTTAATTTTGTTTCGCGGCGCGCGTGAATTCCGATTCACGAAGTTCGTCGGCAACACGCCCGGAGACACGACTCTCTATTTGCCCGCAGAGAAAATTCTCTTCACAGGCGATTTGCTCGTCGCCCCAATTCCTTACGCATTCAATTCATATCCGCTGCGTTGGATCGAATCGCTAAAAGAACTCGATCACCTCGATACGCAGCTGATTCTTCCAGGCCACGGCGATCCGCAGCGGGACAAGAAATATCTGGAACTCGTGCTCGCATCGATGGAATCCATCGTTAGTCAGGTGCAACGCGCTGCAGCTCTAGGCAAGTCGCTCGAAGAAATTAAGAAATCAGTGAAGCTCGACGCTGCCGATCAATTCACGCATGGCGACGAGCACCGCGCCGCTGAACTTCAAGCCTATTTTATTGGCCCGCTCATCGAGCGAGCCTACAAAGAAGCAACAGGAGAAATATGAAATCCATACGACTCGATTCACGTAACGGAAAACTCATTTTCAATTTGTCTCTCTGGATAGCGCTAGCTTTTGCTGGATCTCTCTCAGCATTCTCAGCTGACACCGCGATGTTTCGCGGAAATCCCGCGCACACGGGCGTCTACGATGCTGCCGGCGTTCCTAAGCTCAATGGCGCGAAGTGGACCTTCAATTCGGGCGGCCAGATCTATGCCTCGCCCGCCGCAGCCGACGGAATGATTTTCATCGGCAACAACGCCGGACGTCTATTCGCGCTTGACCAGGAAACTGGCGCGGAAAAATGGAAGTTTCCCGCGCACAACCGCATCGCGTCGTCGCCCGCGGTCAGCAACGGGTTCGTCTATTTCAATTGCTACGATTCCAATTTTTACGCTGTCGACGAATTCACCGGGCAACTGAAATGGAAATTCGCAACGGGAGGCGAAAAACGCTTCGCCGCGCAAAACATTCACGGCGCGGAGCCCGCCAACGAATCCATGCCCGATCCGTTCGATTTCTATCTGTCCTCACCATCCATCGCAAACGGCATCGTGTATTTCGGCAGCGGCGATGACAACGTATATGCACTGGATGCGGCCACCGGCGCGCTGAAATGGAAATTTCACACCGACAACGTCGTCCATGCATCGCCCGCGATTTCAGACGGCGTACTCTACATCGGAAGCTGGGATACGTATTTCTACGCTCTCAACGCTACTACTGGAAAACAACTCTGGAAATTCAAGACGGGCGAAGATGTCAAAATTCACAATCAAACTGGCATTCAATCTTCTGCTTCCGTCGCAAATGGCATCGTTTATTTCGGCTGCCGCGATTCTAATCTGTACGCACTTGATGCGCACACGGGCGCAAAAAAATGGGCTTTCTACAACAAGACCTCGTGGGTCATCGGCACACCCGCGGTGCGAGATGGCAAAGTCTATTTCGCGACCTCCGAGCCCGCGTGGCTTCACGTCGTCGACGCAAATTCCGGAACCGAAATCTTTTCGCTAAATCTTCATTGGCCCGCGTTTTCGTCTCCAACGATCGCCGGAAATTTTCTTTACATCGGCACCCATGAAGGAAAATTTTATGCGATCGATCTCACTTCACAGAAAATCGCGTGGACTTTCCAAACCGCAGGCTCAAAGAAAAACGGCGCGGAATTCACAGACAAAGATGGCGAGCCAGATTACGCCGTCGCGATGCCAACTCCGTTTTACGACGACATCGTCACCGGCGTTCAAAAAATGTTCAGCGTGGGCGCGATCATTTCGTCTCCAGTGATCGTGAACGACACAATTTATTTCGGTAGCACCGACGGCAATCTTTACGCGATCCATTAACGCATGAGCAGGGTCGGTGGCGACCGCACCAGCGTAACGAGAGATGTTCAGAGGAATTCGCCCAAGCGGCGAATTCCCTCCTGAATTTCCTGTTCGTTCATTCGCGCGTACCCGAGCATCAAGCCGGTGCGTGGATTTCGCTCCAAGAAGTATGGCGAAATTCCGTAGATTCCAACGCTTCGCACAGCCGCCTGCGCAATCGCGGCGTCCTCTGAGATACGCTTTCGCGGCCACAGCACGACGTGAGCGCCAGCGCCATCGCCGGTTACTGCAACGCGATCGCCAAGATATTTGTGAATCGAGTTCAGCAAGATTTTTCGGCGCGCGGAATTTCTGCGCCGCACTCGCCGCAAATGCCGCTCGTACATTCCGCTTGAGATGAATTCCGCAAGAGTTTCCTGCTCCAGCGTCGCTGTGTGCCGGTCGCAAAGCCATTTCGCCGACGTAAAGGCGGGTACCAGCGATTTCGGCACGATCAGATAGCCGATGCGCAGCGACGGAAAAACTGTTCGTGAAAATGTTCCGATATAAACGATGCGGCCCTCTCGATCGAGTCCTTGCAATGATTCGAGTGGGCGGCCTTCGTAATGAAATTCCCCCGCGTTGTCGTTCTCTACGATCACCGAGTTCTTGCGGCGAGCCCATTCGAGCAGCGTTAGCCGCCGCGCCATCGGAAGAATTGCTCCGGTAGGAAACTGGTGCGATGGCGTAACGAACACCAGCCGGGTGTCGTGCGGAAGCTCCGCAGGATTCAATCCATCGCGATCCACTGGCACCGGCTGCAGCCGAGCTCCGGCAGCGAGTAATACTTCGCGCATGCCGACGTACTGCGGGTCTTCGATCGCCACGCGTTCGCCCCGCTCCACCAAAACGCGCGCGACGAGATCCAACGCCTGCTGAGAACCGCTCACCACAATTATTTCCGATGGCTCGCAGACTACCGCCCGCAGCCGCCGCACATGTCCACAGATCGCTTCGCGCAGCGCCGGCGTTCCGGCGGCCGAACCATAATCAAATTCTCGCACCGGAGCTTTTCGCGCGTGCCTCAGCAAAATTCGCCGCCACGCCTCGGACGGAAAAATGGCCATGTCGCTCCGGCCGTACGCAAAGTCATACCGTTGCGGAGCCGGCCGCGGAATTAGCGAGCCGCTGCTCTCTACGGCATTTCTCGCTGCGCAACCGAATCGCGACACCTTCACATTTGTTCGGCTGGCTCGCCGAATTCCGCTGGCCTTTGCCAACCCCGCGGCCACGTAGGTTCCCGATCCGCCGCGGCCCTCCACGAACCCCTCTGCCAGCAGATGCTCGTACGCCAGCACGACTACCGTTCGCGAAACGTGAAGTTGATCGGCTAGCTCTCGGGTTGAGGGCAAGCGTTCGCCGCTGGCCAGCGTTCCTTGCAAGATCGCCCGACGGAACCACAGGTAAACCTGCCGGAAAAGCGGCTCGCCCTCCTTAGAAAGTGGTATCACCAATTGCATAGAAAGTGGACGTTTGAAGATATCACAGCGTGCGCCATCCTGAAGCGCGCCAAATCAATTTTGTAAGAACGCCAAAGGGGCTCACGTAATGAGAAGACCACAGATTGTTTTTGCGTTTATGTTCGCGGCACTCTTCGCGGCGATTTCAATCGGAGCTGCAAGCGCACACGCGCAGTCCGCGATTCTGAATCTTCCGCGCGCAAGCCAGCACGCGCGTTTCACGCAGCGAATCGGACTCACCGACATCACCGTCGATTACCATCGCCCGCTTGTTAATGGCCGAAAAATATTCGGCGGGCTGCAAGCTTACGGACAAGTGTGGCGCGCAGGCGCAAACGAGAACACTCTGTTCGAAATCAGCGATCCCGTCACGATCAACGGCCAGCCGCTTCCCAAAGGGGTGTATGGACTCCACATGATTCCGGGCGAAAATTCCTGGATCGTGATTTTTTCGAACAACCACACCTCCTGGGGCAGCTTCACCTACGACAAATCTGAAGACGCGCTGCGCGTCACTGTCACTCCGCAAGCCATCGAGAACCACGAAGTGCTCTTGTACGATTTCGAATATCCCACACAGAATTCTGTGCTCATCACCATGCGCTGGGAAAAAGTTGCCGTTCCTTTCAAAGTTGAGGTCAACACTCCCGAAATCACCGCTCAGAGCCTGCGAAACCAGCTTCGCACTCGCGCGCAATTCGAGTGGTCACCGTGGATGGAAGCAGCCACATACCTGCTCGACAACAACCTCAGCGCGGAGGAGGCTCTGAGCGATGTAAACACATCCATAGCTAACGAAGATCGCTTCGAGAATGAAATCACACGGTCGCGCGCGCTAACCGTACTTGGACGCAAAGATGAAGCTCTTGCGGCTCGTGACAAAGCGATCACGCTAGGCACTCAACTGCAAGTTCACAGTTTTGCTCGCGGGCTGCAGGCACAAGGCCATCCGGATGAGGCGCTGGAGCTGTTCCGCATCAATATCAAAAAAGATCCAAACACTTATATCGGGCACAACGACACGGCACGTCTCGCTGCCGCAAAGGGCGATTTTGATATGGCAATTAAAGAGATGACGATCGCCGAGTCTCTGTCGCCGGAAAATCTGAAATCTGCTCATGCCGATCTCGTGCGGCGCTTGCAAAACCATGATGACATCAACAAATAGCGCCGTTCTGTTGTCGCGACCCTTCGCGAGCGGATTTTCACATCTCCCAATTCACGGGTTACTCGCGGCAATTGTGATTTCGTCGGTACTCGCATTCGCGCCGAACATCGCGGCCGCTCAACAGGCATCACCGGAATGCGCGGAAACCCGGCAGTCGCTCGCCGATGCCTGGTGGACTGGTCCGATGTTGGCCAACTCAGCAGGGACGCTGCCGCGGGGCCATATTTTGGTGGAGCCGTACTTTTACGATGTCCACTCCGCCCATTCAGACAGCTTTGGCACGCGCTCCTATGTTCTGTACGGACTTTTCGATAAGCTGACGGTCGGTTTCATTCCCATCACCAGCTTCGACGAAACAAGCGGCGCGCCGAGCAGTTCGCGTATCGGCATGGGGGACCTGACTTTGGTCGCGCAGTACGGGCTTACAAAATCCCACGACCACGGTTGGATCCCCGCGACCGCGGTAAATATCCAGCAATCGTTTCCCACCGCCAGCTACGATCGCCTGGGAGACCGCCCGAACAACGGCTTCGGCAGCGGCGTGTACACCACTACCGTTGCGCTGAATTCGCAGAAATTATTTTGGCTCCCCAACGGCCGCATTCTTCGCATGCGCTTCGATATTTCACAATCGTTTTCCAGCGACGCGAACGTGCAAGACGTCAGCGTCTACGGCACCACACTCGGTTTTCGCGGCACGGCAACTCCCGGCAGATCTTCCGGCGTGGACGCTGCCTGGGAATACAGCCTCACGCGCCACTGGGTACTCGCGCTCGATCTTACGTACGGCCACAATTCCAACACTCGCGTCAGCGGCTACAATATCCTCGACCCCACGAGCATCCAGTATCCTCCCACCGTAGTGATGAATTCGGGATCGAGCGAAGCATTCGGCTTCGCTCCGGCGATCGAATACAATTTAAGCTCGAACCTGGGAATTCTTCTTGGCACGCGAATAATTCCGTTTGGCCATAACACGACTCCATCGATTACTCCGGCGGTGGCCATCAATTTCGTCCACTAAACGAGGTCGTGAATTTACAATCCCAATTCTGTCAAACCTGGATGTCCGTCAGGACGGCGCCCAAGTTCCCATCGATATTTGCGTTCAGACTCTTTGATCGGCAGATCATTGATGCTCGCGTGGCGAACACGCATTAATCCATCTTCGCCGAATTCCCAATTTTCATTTCCGTACGAACGAAACCAATTCCCCGAATCATCGTGCCATTCGTAGGCAAAGCGCACCGCGATTCGATTTCGGTCAAACGCCCACATTTCCTTGATTAATCGATAGGCCAATTCTTTCACCCACTTGCGTTTTAGAAATGCCACAATTTCCGCGCGCCCGTTCACAAATTCAGCGCGATTTCTCCAGCGCGAATCCGGTGAGTACGCCATCGCCACTTTTTCTGGATCGCGAGTATTCCATCCATCCTCGGCAAGTCTCACCTTTTGAATTGCACTCTCGCGATCGAACGGCGGCAGCGGGGGTCTCGTCTCCACGATTTCATCCTCCATTCCCAAATCTAATTTCTTCCTCTTCTCGACACAAGCCGTGACCGCAAAATTTCATGAATTCCCTGCTCACCACGTTTTGTATCGCGCGTCGAAACCCGCAGTATGCTAAGAGTGTGCTCGTGCGGCGAGCGGTTCGCTGGCGCGCCGCTCGCTATGTGCACAACGCCTGCTCAGAAGTCTTCTCAGGAGGGGCTATGGAATCCGTCTGGCAAGATATTCGGTACGCACTGAGGACGCTTCGTTTGAATCCAGGTCTCGCCCTCATTGCGATTCTCACAGTCGCGATCGGAATCGGTGCGAACACCGCGATTTTTTCCGTAGTGTATGGCGTGCTGTTTCGTCCGCTGCCCTACTCTCAGCCTGACCAGATCGTGCGTGTGTGGCGATTCCGCCCGGATCTCGGCGATCGCGCGCCGGCTGTTTCCGTGAATGATTTCAATGGCTGGACCGAGCGCAACCACTCGTTCAGCAATGTCGGAGCTTACTCGCCGCGCACGGTGCAGCTGAATTTCACTCCCGGCGCTGGCGAGGGCGACGAAATTCAAGCGACCGACGTGAGCGCGACGCTGATGGATGTTCTCGGTGTCGCCCCGATCCGCGGTCGCTCCTTCGCTGCGGGCGACGACAAACCCGGCAGCAATGCAAAACTGCTGATTAGCTACCGACTCTGGCAAAGCAAACTTCATGGAGATCCGAACGTAGTAGGCCGCACCGTCGCGGTGCAGAATCAAACCAACGTCATCGTCGGCGTGATGCCGCCGAATTTTCAGTTTCCCGATAATCAGGATGTTTGGTTTCCGCGGGAGTTCACAATTCCGGCGATGCCTTCGGGTGTCAGAATCGAACTGGCAAATCTGATCGTGATCGCGCGATTGAAACCGAACGTCTCTCTCGAAATGGCGCGCGACGATTTGAAATCCATCACCACGCAGATGGATCACGATCGCCAAATGCCAATGGCCGCGCCCGTCGTAACTATGCGCCTCGCTGATGCGATCGTTGGAAATGTGCGGCCAACTCTGCTGATATTTCTTGGCGCAGTGGGACTCGTACTTCTCATCGCTTGCGCGAACGTCGCGAATTTGTTGTTGGCGCGCGCCGATTCTCGCGAGCGTGAATTCGCAATCCGCGCGTCGCTTGGCGCGGCGCGATCGCGTCTCACGCGCCAGATGCTCACAGAGAGCTGGATACTCGCGGGGCTTGGCGCGATCGCCGGAGTCGGACTTGCGCTAGCCGGAACAAAATTGTTCATCGCGTACAATCCCGGAAATATTCCGCGCGTCGCCGAAGTTCGCATGGACGGAACCGTACTTCTGTTCATGGCGGCGATGGTGATCGTCACCGGAATTCTTTTCGGACTCGCACCGGCGCTGCGCCTTTCTCGCACCGATCTTTCCGGCACTCTAAAACTTTCCGGCATCACCGGTACGCGCTCCGGCAACGCGGCCGCGGTCACTGGCTGCGCAATGCGCTCGTCGTGAATGAAATTGCGTTCTCGCTGGTGTTGCTCGTCTCCGCGGGATTATTGATTCGCAGTTTCATGCACCTGGCCACCATGAATCCTGGATTTAATCCACGAAATGTGATCACTGCCGGCCTTCGCCCAACAGGACGCGCAGCTGATGCTGCAACTTCGCAGCAAGCGTGCCGCGAACTTCTCGATCGCGTCCGCGGCATTGACGGCGTCGACGCTGCGGCGACTGTCTATCATGCTGCCCGGCAGCGGAATGATGATGCGCATGACCTACGGAATTCCCGGAAGTGCGCCAACTCGTCATGAAGATGCGCCGACGGCGATGGTCGTGGAAGCAAGCGACGGATATTTCAAAGCTATGGGAATTCCGATCATCGCCGGCCAAGATTTCACAGCAGCAAGACATCGCGGACAATCGCGCCGTGGCCGTGAGCGAATCATTTCGCGCGCAAGAATTATTCGGGACGCGATGCCGTGGGCCAACAAGTGCTCATGGGGCCGCAACCATCAAACATCATCGCGGTGGTAGCCGATGTCCACCAGATGGGATTGAAATCAGATCCTGCGCCGATGATCTACCGCCCAGGACTCTCCGCAGCGGTAGCCATGGGCGGAATGAAATTTGCGCGTCCCCTCAATTTAATTGTTCGAACTCGCGGCGATGCGCAAAAAACAATTCCGGCGGTTCGCGGCGTGCTCGCTCAAGTGGCCGCGGATTTTCGCGCGCAAAATATGAGCTTGCTTGATGTGACGCTCAGCGAATCCATCGCCGAGCCGCGCTTTTATTCCGTGCTGCTCGGAATGATGGCTGGCGTCGCGTTGGCTCTCGCGTTGATCGGCACGTACGGAGTTCTCTCGTACATCGTCACGGGACGCACGCGCGAAATTGGAATTCGCGTGGCGCTCGGCGCGCAAACTCGCGACGTGATGAAGCTCGTGATGGGCCAGGCAATTCTGCTCGCGACCCTCGGCGTAGGCGTCGGATTAATCGGTGCGTGGGCGGCGACTCGTCTTCTGAAGAAATTACTTTTTGGTGTGAGCACCACCGATCCCACTACATTCATTGCCGTCAGCGCGCTGCTCGCAGCCGCCGCACTTGCGGCGTGCTACATCCCGGCGCGCCGCGCTACCCGCGTGGATCCGTTGACGGCGTTGCGTTACGAATAGAAGTTGCCGCTAGGAGTGGGGCTTGCCCCACCCATTTTTCAAAATTCGCACCGGCTCATCCCGCGCGTCGCGCGAAAGTAGAGGCAGTCGCTCGAGACGGGGCACACATCGCAGCGCGGCCGCGCGGTTTTGCACAGATTTTGGCCGTGTTCTTTGATCAGGAGATACGCGCGAAGCTGAGCGGCGATGTCGTCTGGAATTTCTTTCAGAATTGCTTCCTGCGCTGCGCGGTAATCCTGCGCGTAATTCTTCCCTGCCATTCCGAAGCCGAGCCGCAGCGGAACGTGAACGCAATTTGATGGCACCGCGGCAACCGGCGCGGTTTTTGTGAACAAAAGTATTTTGTCTGCGATCGGACTTCCGATCGGTCGGAAATTTCTTGAACGCTTTTTTTGCTTCGGCCAACGGGCGCTTCAGTACCGCGCGAAGATCTCCGCCGAACTCTCCTTCTACCATCGCCGCGATTTCTTTGAGTCGTCGCGCAGCAATTTCGGGAAACATCACTCCGGGGCGAATCGCCTTTATGAGTTTTGCATTCGGCGCAGCGAGAATCTGCGCAGGCTTGATGCCAATCTCTTTGCGCAAAGACTCGAACCCCTTCGCGCAATTCGCGTCGGATTGCGGGTAACCGCTGTTGCGAAGAATTACGAGTTCGTACGGATCAGTGGGCCACGGCTTTGCAGACTTGCCGTAATATTTCTCGAGCCGATCGAGAATTTTCACGAGCCGTGATTTCGCAGCGGCCATTTCACATTCCGCATCTTTGCGACGATTTGCCCCTACGCTTTCGACGAATTCACTTTCTAATAGACAGCGTAGCGCTCGCCCGAAATCTGGTAGAGCGGGACGAGCGGAGTTGCTTCGGGCTGCCCCGCAAGCCGGAAGGAAAGTTTGCCGGCGGGCGCGGCTTCAATCGCGGCGGTGACATCACCGGATTTCGATATCACTTCCGGCGACGGACCCGGAGCTGGTTTCATGTGCGGACCGAGCTGTCCGTAAATCATTTCGTGCGTGAGACCTTCGCCTCCGTAACGTCCCGCGAGCACTAGAGGGCCATACATCGCAGCTTGCAGCGTGGCGTCGCCGGAAATCGGCGCGGGGTGCAGGCTCATCGGCACTGAGATTTCAATTTTGTCGCCATTTTTCCATTCGCGATTGAGCGCCAAATAACTGGACGGAGTCGCGTCGACCTTCTCCGCATGTCCATTTATTTTTACGGAGACGCCGCGCGTGGCCCAGTAGGGGACGCGGACGTGGAGCGTCAATTGCGCGGGTTTTTGTGTTTGTAGTGTAAGCGTAGTGGAATCCTGCTCTGGGAAATTTGTATCTTGGACCAGCTTCACGCCTTTTTCTTTCCAATTGAGTTCGGACGCGATGAAAAGATTCACGTAAATTCCGTTCGCGTCGTGGAAATAAATCGAGTCGTTGGTTTTCGAATATTCTTCCGACCCGGTGCCTGTGCAGCACCAGAAAGATTCGGTTGGCGTGCCGAATGTTTTCCACGCGCGCGGCGCGAGCGGCAAATAGTACATGTACATGCCGTCTTTATCCTGCGTGCCGAGGCGTGCGTTAAACAAAACGCGCTCGTAGTAATCCATCGCCTTGGGATCAGCGGTCCATCCAAAAAGGTGGCGCGTGAGTTTCATCATGTTGTAGCTGCAGCAGCATTCTTCAGCTGAAGTGCCAAGCTGACTCTGCATTTGGCCGGGATCTGTTTGCCACGATTCACCGTTGCTGGTGCCGCCCGTCGCATAGGCGCGTTGGCTGGTGACTTCGTGCCAGAAATAGTCCGCGATGGTGTGGTAGCGTTCGTCGCCAGTGAGCTCGTAACCGCGGGCGGCGCCGATAACTTTCGGAATGTTGGTGTTGACGTGAAGGCCCTTTAATTCATCGCGACGCGCGGCGAGCGGTCCGAAAAATGCTTTGTGCTCGAAGCGCTGAGCCAGCGCCAGATATTCCTCTTTTCCTGTAATCGCGTACAAATTGAAAAGTGTTTCGATCATGCCGCCGTGTTCGGTGTGCTGCATCATGGCCCACTGGTCGTCTGAAACCGGCTTCAGGTAATTCGCGGTCCAGCCCGCCATTTTTTCGCAGACGTCGAGGGCTTGTTCATTGCCGCAGTACAAATACATGTCCAAATTCCCGGCCATGATTTTGTGAATCGTATAAAACGGCGCCCAGACTTTTCCGCCGTTGCGCAACCGCTCCATGAATTCCGTTGGAAACGCGCTGATGTAGCCGCCGCCATTCGCCTGCTGGCACTTTGCGAGTTCGCTGACTACCGTGTCGGCTTTTTTCTTGATGTCATCGTCACCTGCGGTGACGTACGTGAACGCAGCCGCGGAAAGATAATGCCCACCGACGTAGTGACCGCGCAGCTCGACGTCCGGCGCTTCCCATCCGCCGTATGGCTGCGCGCTGGTTGGCAATCCCGCAGTGATGCGGAACGTGTGGAGAAGGCGGTCGGTCTCCAGCGTGTGCAGATAGCGCTGATTGATCTGCATCATGTTGTAAAACGGACCGGGGCGGAGCTTGACGTCGGTCATTGGAAACGGTTGAACCTTCAACGCGATTTTTTCGCGGCTCGGACCGCCCTTGCTGCGTAGAGTGTCGATCACCGGATCTTGCGCGAATGCTCCAATCCATTTTGCGGGGAGAAGGGACGCTCCTATCGCAGCGCCTGCCGCGATGCCGCTGGCTTTCAAGGCCTGCCTGCGTGTTAGTTTTCGCGAGTTTTTCATTACTTCCTCCGAGATCGGATCGAATGGCTACTTCGCTGAGAAGCGGTAGATCGTTGTCGAATCAAACTTCATTCCGGGCTTCAATTCTGTGGATGGAAACGCCGGATGATTCGGCGAATCGGGAAAATGCTGAGTCTCCAGGCAGAATGCTCCGCGATGCACGTAAACTTTTCCACCCTTGCCGTGAATTGTGCCGTCCAAAAAATTGCCGGTATAAAACTGGATGCCCGGTTCGGTGGTTGAAATTTCGAGCACGCGGCCGCTTGCGGGATCATAAGCCCGCGCGGCTGCAACCATTTTTCCGTTTCCTGTGCCATCGATCACCCAGTTGTGATCGTAGCCGCGGCCGTACTGCAACTGCTGATTGTCTTTATCGATGCGCGAGCCGATCACTGTGGAATTTCGGAAATCAAAGGGAGTGGCTTCCACACTTTGCAATTCTCCCGCGGGAATCAGCGTTTCGTCGACGGGAGTGAAACGCGCCGCGTGAAGCTGCATCTGCTCTTTCAGAATGTCGCCGGAACCTTCGCCCGACAAATTGAAATACGAGTGATTGGTGAGATTCAGGACAGTATCTTTATCTGTGGTCGCGGAATATTCGATCTTGAGTTCGTTGTTGCCAGTCAGCGTGAACGTCACGCGGACGGAAAGATTTCCGGGGTAGCCGCCTTCGCCATCTTTGCTGAGGTAGCTGCACTGCAGCGCAGCGCCATCGGCCGACGGAGTTTCTTTCGCAGCCCAGAAAACTTTGTTGAACGGGGCAGCGCCGCCGTGGAGGCTATTCTCGCCATTATTCTTCGCGAGAGTATACGTGTGTCCGTCGAGAACAAATTGTCCGTGGGCGATGCGATTTCCATAGCGGCCGATTGTGGCGCCGAAATATGCGTCACCCTTTTCGTATCCTTCAGCGGAATCGTAGCCGAGCACGATATCAGCAAACTTTCCGCTTCGATCGGCGGTCTTGATCGAAACAATTGTGGCGCCGTAATCGGAAATGGCGACTTCCATTCCATTTTTATTCGTTAGCGTATACAGATGCGCTTCTTTGCCGTCTGAAACTTTGCCGAAAGTGCCGCTCTTCACGTGAGTCGGTCCTTTGAGTTGAGGAAATTGCGCGGCCATTATAAGTGAAGCGGCGATGGCAAGCCCTGCAAGAACGTCTCGGTTCATTCAAGCCTCGACTTTCGTGTGATTCTGCAAATGGACGTTACTCCGAACCATCTGGCGAATCAATGGTGGGTATTATTTGAGGGTGCGCGCTGAACGGCAATCGATTCTGTGAATTGTGGTTCCACATTATCAAAAAACATTCCTTGGAACTGGCTTGCATTCTGGCTTGGAATTTTCAGAACCACGCTATGTGGCACGTCTGCCGCGAGCGAAGAAACGTCGGAGTAGAAACCGACCAGCGATTCTGCGTGCTCACGGACAGATGAGTAGCCTTTTTCTAATTCTATTGGGTGGCCATCGATCTCAAGCGAAGGATGAATATTGTTAGAGGGCTCCGCGAATTGCAGGAACAGAAGGAGGCGTTGCGGGGCCAGCCATGTCGTACTGTAGTCTTCGTCGGTCCATGGAATGGGCCAGTCCGCTTGGCGCTGTTTCAGCTGCGCGTAAATTCGCGCAGGAATGATGAATGTGCCAGCGAGCGATCCGTCGGCAGCGGATTTGACGTCGACTTGCTGCGCTTGCGTGAATTGCGCGCCGCTGAACTTTGCATTGATCTGAATATATTTTCCGACTTGCGTGAAATCGGATTTCGCTCCATCGAGAGTGACTGTTAGAACTTTGGCGTCCGTTGGAAGCAGGATGCCGATTTCATTTTCTGTGCCGGGTTCGCCGGAAGCGTGTTCGATATTGAGTGCGCCACCGCTAAGTTTTGCGGTTCCGCGTTCGCCCGCGTTGAAGACGACGGGAGTAGATTTGGTTTGGTCGAGCGACTCGATTTCGAAAACCATCGCAGCGGTTCCGTGCATCGGCAGCGAGACTTCGGAGCCATTGCGCCACACGCCCGCGCGGGGCGCGCCAATCAAATTCCCGCGGCGCGGATAGAGTTCGCGGAGAAGGAAATTCTTGCCGGATTTCAGTCCGATGCTTTCGTTTAGTGTGAACTTGGCATCGAGTTCCTTGTAATTGGGATTGAACAGAAAAATGTAGCCGCGATCGTTGAGGATTGCGGACGTGCCGTCTACTTTGCCGACAGCCGGCTGGCCGAGGATAGTTTGCGTGTGGCGGAGGAACTCTTTGTGTTCTGATGGTCCACGCGATCCAATTGCGAATCCATGATTTGTCCGCCGCGGAAAAGTTTTTGAACTCGGCGAGATCGCGGCCCGGAATCATATTCATCACATTGTTCCAGCCGCCGGTCGCGATGGACGAGAGCACGGAATAGCGAAAGCCGAGATAATCCCAGTCGCGCTGACGAAATGTGGTGTCGACCATTACTTCTTCCTGGTGGGTGACGCCGTCTTTCGTGACGGGAACATTTCTGGAACGCTCAGTCTGATGCGTCATGTATCCGGGGATAACTTCTTCGGGCGCGAACTGATAGTTGCGATACCAGTAGTCGACGAAGCGCTCGCGATCGGCGGAAACACGATCGAAATGTAAATCTGGAAATGGAGTAAAACTTTCGGGCTGCTCGTCTGTGCCAGTGGGATGCGGATAGCTGCCCGCGAGCCAGCTCCACGGGCCGTAAGTCTGGTAGCTCTGGCGGCCATCGATCACGATGTTTGGTTCTTCGCGGCGAAGCGATTCCATTACGCGACGCCAGCCGAGCCACTGCGCGTACGAACTGCTGCCGGGCAAGATTCATAAACGCGTAATCGAAAGCGAAGCCTGCGATTCCGGTGCGGCGCTTGAACGCAAGCAATTCGCGAATCAGAAAATCCTGAAATTCGCGCGAGGCCAAAGTGGAATATGCGTTTCTTGTTTTCTTTTCGGGCTTGGTTACGATCCAATTCGGATTTTGCACAAATGGCAACGACGGATATACATAGGCGAGCAAGCCGATTTGTTTTGATTTCGCGTAGCCAACCATTTCGGTGATTGTCGCTGGGATTTCGTCGCTTTCTGGATTCCACTTCCCTGTTCTGATTTTTTGGCCGAGGCCGAGCCAGAGAACGTGTTCCCAATGCCAGTCGTCAGTGTCGTTTGCTTTCAATGCCAGCACACTATTTGTGGGCGCGTAGAGAAGATTGCGAATTCCGAGCGATGCGGTGGTATCCATCACGCGTTTATATTCGGCGCGACCTTCGGGGGAGGCGACATCGATTTGATAATCGTTGAGCGTCCAGCCGACTACCACACTGATCGGATTGGGCGCGGGATTCACCAGATATGTGCGTACGCATTCGGTGAACGCAGAGATTTCAGCGCGGTCAGCGCCATCATGTTTTTCCGGCGTGGAGACTGGTTTCCATTCGAGAACCATTTCCGCGGGCAAGCGATCGCCTGTTAATGAATAGACGCCGATGCAGGCTGCGTCAGTTGTAAAAGGTCCCCACTCTGAGTTCCATTTGATTTCTGGCGAGTATTCGAGCGATGCGGAATCGCGCCCAATTGCGGCCTTCAAGAATGGATTCTGGGCGAGGAGCATGACGCCGGTGCTGTTCGCGAATCGGAGAAATGCACCGTAGTCGCTGGTGGTTGAACCCGCGCGCGATTGTTCGCGCGTCTCGCCAAAGTGCGGATAGTTAGTTCCGGGGATAAAGCGGGAATCTATCGGCGCGCCGAACTGCGCTCGAATCGGTTCAACACGATGAACAACGAAACTTTTCTGCGGCGCGGTGATTACGCGAATCTGCTTGCTGAGGAAGCTCCAGGTTGGCTCGAGTTCATAAGTGACTTCGAGTCTGTATCCATCCGCTGACAAGATGAACGCGACTTTGTGCGGACCGACACCTGCCGTCGGGATCGGCAAGAGTTTTGCGCTATCGATAGAGGAGTCGCCGATCGTCAGCGAAAGATCGTCGCTACGGAAATTCACGACTTTGTGCGAATCGAGGTTTTCCAACGAGGTCAACCCGCGCTGGTCGAACCGCGCAAGGACGTGATTGTTTTTGAGTGCGAGAGTTTGCGCGCGGGACGGAGCTATCGCGACAAATAGAAACGCAAACACAAAACCGCCGCAGCGAATCGCTCTATTCACGGCGCGAATCATAGAGCAATTGCGCGCGAACCGGAAACAATCGTTCACGATCTACGACCCCTTTCTAAGGATGCGCAAGCAGATGGCCGCCACACAATATTGACGTAGATACACTTGCATCTGTCGGCATTATTTGACATAATTCTCTGCATGATCATTAGCGAGCGGCTTCGTGCTCTCCGCGTAAGCAAAAACATGTCTCAGGGCGATATCGAAACGCGTACGGGATTGAAGCGGTGCTACGTGTCGCGCGTGGAAAATGGCCACACCGTTCCATCCGTGGATACGCTGGAAAAATTCGCGCGCGCTCTTGAGATTCCCATCTACATTTTATTTTACGAAGGCAATGAACCCGCCGAACCGCTGAAACTACCCGGCGCGACCGACGAAAAGGCGGATCGCTGGGGCATCTCCGGCAAAGATGCGCAGATGATGCGGCAATTCCGGCGAGCGTTCGGGAAAATTTCTCCGGCGTCGCGGCAGATGCTGCTGCATATGGCGGCGAAAATGGGAAAGAAGTAGTGCCGCGTCTTATTCGTGATTTGCGAAATTGGATTCGCGAACGGGTCGTTCGCGAATCACACTTACGAGAATTGACGCTAAATCCGTAAGGCGAAGCGCAATCCTCTAAATTAAAGCCAGCGCAGCAGCTTCATCCTTCACTGGATTCAAAATCGTATCGAGGCGCGCGATTTTCATCACCATCATCACGCGCGGCGTGGGCGCGCAAATCACGCACTTGCCGCCGATTTTATTGAGCGAAACGTATGCGCGAACTACGGCGCCGATGCCGGAGCTATCCATCTCGGGCACGCCCGCGAGATTCACAATGAGCTGCGTGACTCCCGAGCCCGTAAGCTCGCGCACTGCATCGCGAAATTGTTGTTCGCTCTCGCCGAGTTTCAACGAGCCTTCGGGCTCGATAATTGTGGCGTTCCCGGCCTTGCGGATGTTTAGTTTCACCTTATCCCCTCTTGAGGCTGCCCAAAGCTACCTGAACAAAGGCTCGCCGACAAGTTAGTTTTGTTGACTCGTATTCTCTCATTTGCTAGCCTCGCACCGCTAAAGTCATTTTCACTCGCAACAGTAGCTCCAGCGTTCCGGTGGAGAAGCACTTCTCGGGGGAGAGCGATGGCGTCTTCGTCTGCCCTGTTTGAACTGGCTACGGTATTTTACTCGTGCCGTAATCCTGAAGCATTGCTCAAAACATTTGCCGGCCGTCTGGCCGCGCAGCTTGGCGCGCGGGCGGTGCTGGTGTGGCTGTGGGATCCGGCCAACGAGCGGATGGTGCTGCGCGCGCGGTCGCTGGAAGCTGGCGAACGCTTTGATCCCGCCAGCGAAACCGAAGGAACGGCGGTGCTCGCGGAAGTTCTGGAATCGGGCGAGCCGCAAGTATTCAGGGCGAAGGAAGTTGAGGGCGCGGCGCTGGACCATCTGGACGAATTGTCGCGAGCGCGAATTCGGGCTGCGCTGTACGTTGCAATTCCCGGCGCGATTGGAAATGCGGGCGTCGTAGAAATATTGAATCCGCGCAAGGGCGATTTCTCTCCCGACGACATTGTGTTCACTCAGGAAGCCGCGCGCATTACCGGGCTGGCTCTGGAAGAACGGCTTGGGCTCGAAAAAGATCACCACGATCAACTTGGTACGATTGAACGGCTGACTGCGCTTTACGACATCGCGAGCGTTTTTAATTCCACCCTTGAGCTGCAGGATTTGCTTCCCGTTGTCGCCGAAAAAATCTGCAATATTTTGAATGCGTCGATTTGCAACGTGTGGCTCGCCGATCCAGAAGCGGGCGAGTTGGAGCTTTCGCAACAATTCGGCGAAGACCCCTCGGCTGAACTGGAAGCACGAATTCCGGTGAGCGAGGGATTGCTTGGAGAAGTTGTACGAATGGGCCGGCCGCAGCGCGTGGAAAATCCCGAAGAGCACGAATGGCTAGTGGAGCGGCAGAAGGATACCGGCGATTTCGCGATACAAACGTGGATGGGCGCTCCCCTGCTGAAAGGCGCGGACGTGCTTGGAGTGATTGAGGTTTTGAACAAAGCTGATGGCGAACCATTCAGCGACGAAGAAGAATTTTTCTTCGGCAGCATTTGCGAACAAGCGGCGATTGCGCTGAACAACGCAAATCTTTTGAACGCCGAGAGAAAAGTTCACGAGCTGGACGCGCTGCTGACGATCAGCAAAGAAATTACTTCGACACTGGATTTGAATCATGTGCTCACGACCGTTGTGAATCAAGCGGGTACTGTGGTTCCATTTGATCGATGCGCGATCGGATTTGTGGACCGCGGGCGATTTTCGCTGGGAGCCGTTTCCGGCGAAGCGGAAGTTCCGAAGACGCGCGAGATGGACCGCCTGCGTGATTTGATGGCTTGGGCAGCGGATCAGCAGGACGCAATTTCGGCCGACAAGCGCGAAGGCGAGTGGGTTGCAGATCCCGCGCAAGTGGATGATCGGCTGTTTCCGTATCTGGACGAATTTGGCTTCGGCGGATTTTACGCGAAGACGCTGCGCGATGATCAGGGCAGCGTGGGCGTGCTGGCGTTGCTTTCGCACGAGCCGGACTTTTTGAATGCGGGACAATTGGAAACTCTCGCGATTCTTGGAAACCAGGCGACCGTCGCAATTCGAAATGCGCAGCTGTACCAGCAAGTGCCACTGGTTGGACTCTTCAAGCCGCGGTCTGGAAAAAAAGGAAAGCTTTCGCAACTTGGCGGCGGGAGATTTGGCGAACTCGCGCTGAAAGTGGCGCTGGCTGCGATTGTGCTGATTGTGGTTCCGTGGAAAATGCGCGTGGAAGCAAATGCCACCGTTGTGCCTGCGCAGCGGCGGGCGGTGTCCGCGGAGACTAGCGGCGTGATTCGGCAAGTTTTCGTACACGAAGGCGATCGCGTGCAAGCTGGGCAGCCACTTGCGCAATTGGATGATGCCGCCGATCGAATTCGGCTGTCGCAAGCGGAAACGGATTTCGGAATTGCACAACGCGCGATGGCGCTGGCGCAAGAGCACAGCGACATGGGCACCGCGGCGCAGGCGCAACTGGAAGCGCAGCAACATCAAGCGGAGATCGCGCTCTATCAGCAGCGAGTAAACAAAGCGCAGCTGAAAGCGCCGATCGCTGGAACCGTGGTCACTCCGAAAATTGAAGAGAAGACTGGAAAGCTGCTGACGGCGGGCGACCCGTTTTGCCAAATTGTGGAGCAGGATCAGATGGCCGCCGAGATGAATGTTCCCGAAGGCGATTTGGCGATGATTCGAGATGGCGGACCGGCTGCAGTGAAATTGAACGCGTATCCGACCACTACATTTGAAGGAACTGTGGAGCGGCTTGGAACACAAGCGATCACCGAAGAGGGCGAGCAACTTTTTGTTGTCCGCGTGCTCTTCAACAATCCAAACGGAACCGCGCGCGAAGGAATGGTGGGAAAAGGAAAAATTACCGCGGAAGGCGGCTGGCTGAAAAGCGGCTGGTATCCCATCGGATATGTGCTGGGCCGGTCGGCGTTTCGCTGGGGCTGGCGCAAAGTTTGGTCGTGGATGCCATGAGCGCTCCGAATCGCACGCAAGGAAATAGAAGGAGACGATGCATGGAACGCAATTTGTGTTTCGCGGCGGTGTCATTGGCTCTCGCAATTTCTGGATGTGGCGGAACATCTGCTCCAACTATGACTGGCCCTGCTGTGAATGCCGCGCCTGCGACTGCCCAAACTCCCGTAGCGACGGTACCAACACCGATTCCATCTGCTGCGGCGCCGATGGGACTGCCGACGGTGCTGACTGTGGAACATGAAGTGGACGTGATGGCGCAACGCGATGGAACCGTGATGCAAGTGCTGAAGAGCGAAGGCGGAAATGTAAAAGCGGGCGACATCCTCGCACAACTTGACGACAAAGATTTGCAAGCGCAACTCGAAAAAGATAAAGACGATTTGAAAGTTGCCGAATACAACGTGCAATACAACGAAGCCGAATTAAAAGCCAAGCAAGCTGGCTATCGCCGCGCGCAACAAATGCGCGAGGCCGGACTGAACAGCGAAGCGGATCTGGAGCAAGCGGAATTTCTGGCCAAGGGCGCCGAATATGATCTGGCAAGCTGGCATGCGGCGGTGGAAAAATATCATGCCGCGATTAAGGTTACTGAAGCTGAACTTGATAAGACTCGTATTCTGCGCCGTTTTCCGGGGTGGTGGCGCGATGCTACATTCGGCAGGGACAAGGCATCACGCGCGGCGATAAAAGTTTTCACGTTAGCCAGATGAGTCCGCTGCTGGTGGAGTTTGCGGTTCCGGAAAGCGCAGGAGCGGCTCCGCGAGTCGGGCAAAAAGTGACGGTCGCGGCGGGCGCGGCCGGTGGAACGTTTACCGCGAAAATCGTGAGAATCAGTCCGACGATCGATCCCGCTAGCGGCGCGTACGACGCGACCGCGGAACTGAGCGGCAGCGATCTCGGCGCGTTGCGGCCGGGCATGGCGGCGCGAGTGATGTGGCCTCCTGCTGCAGCGGCTGTGATTCGCCACTGAGTTTTTCGAGATGCGCTACGGCCCCCTTAGCATTCAACGCGCGAGCGTGCTCTCCAAAGGGCTGCGCCAGCCGAAAATCAGCTCGACACTCAGAATTGGCGAGCAGCGAATCGGCGGCGAAAAAAGTTACGTCATAAAAATTCCCGAATCACATTCCTACGCGCGGTACGGTGAACTCGAATATCAACTGGTGAAACTCTGCGACGGGACGCGCACTCCCGCGCAACTCGCAGAGGAACTTCCGAATTACGTTCCGGGCGCGAGCGTTTCCGAGCAAGACGTTTTGGATTTCATCGACGCAACCGATCCCGGAATGTGGGAGAAAAGTCTCGGCGAGCGCAACATCGCGGTACTGCAAAAAATCCGCGACGAGCGCAAAGGACGCGTCGATAAATCGAGCATCACCAGCATCGCGATTACCGGTTGGAACCCAAATCGATTTCTCGCCGAAGTACATCCATATCTCTCGTGGATTTATACGCCTGGGTTCGTGATCGCAAGTGTTGCGCTGTTTACCGTGATGTTCGCGATTATTTTTCTGGATTACTCGCGAATTCGCGCCGATACGCTGGCGTTTTACAGCCTTACAACGGCTGCTCCGTACGATCTGTTTCTCTTCTGGGTGCTGCTGCTGGTGGTGAGTTTTTTTCACGAGTGCGGACACGGGCTCACCTGCAAACATTACGGCGGCGACGTGGAGAGCATGGGATTTTTGCTTCTGTATTTCATGCCGGCATTTTTCACGGAGACGAGCGATCAACTTCTGTTTGATACGACCGCGAAAAAGGAATGGGTGATTTTCGCGGGCATGTGGATCGAGCTGGTTTTATGCGGCATTGCGACGGTTGCATGGGCGCTGATGCCTCCCGGTTCTTTCTGGGGAAATATTTTTTACAAAACATTGCTGATCACGGGCGTCTCCGGCGTGTTTTTCAACTTAAATCCGCTGATGAAATTTGACGGCTACTACGCGATCGCCCAATACCTGCAGATGGATAACATGCGCGAGGATTCGATCGCGTACGTGCAGGCCTGGGCAAAAAAATATTTGCTGTTCAATGATATCGACCTTCCGGCCGCGAGCAAGAAGCAGCGGCGAATTTATCTGGTGTTCGGATTCGCGGCGTTTCTGTATTCCATTTTTGTCTTGCTCATCGTGCTCGGATGGGTACGCAATGCGTTTGTGAAATGGTACGGCGATACATGGGGCTATCTCGCAACGGCGCTCGTTCTTTATTACATGCTTCGAAAAGAATTCGCGGGGCACTTCCCACCATGCATTCCGCGTGGCAGATACAAAGGAAAAGCTAATGAGATGGAATCGAGCGGCATAAAGCTCGCCGTGGCGGCCGATTGTTACTGCTCGTGTTTTTCGCATGGCCTGGAGCCACGAAAGTTTCCTCCGAATTCGTGTTGGAGCCCGTGCGGCGCGCGGAAATTCACTCGCCAGTTCCCGGCTGGATTTCTTCCGTGCCTGTGAAAGAAGGCCAGCCGTTCAAGCGGGGGACGTGCTTGCCGTGCTGCGAAATCCGGAACTGGATCGCGCGGGCCTCAGTCGATTTCAGAAAAATTCGCGAGCGCGCAAGGCGCGATCGAGCGGCGCAGGCCACGAATAAACAGCAGGTAGCCGCGGAACAAACGGCGAAGGCGCGAACCCTGGTATAGAACTGGATGCGATTCGAGCTCGCCAAAATTCGCTGGTGATACACGCTCCTTTCTCCGGACTGATTGCCACGCCGCAAATCGAACAGCGCGTCGGCGAATACGTCGAACAGGGCGCGGCGTGTTAAAGCTTGCCGATCGCAGCCAGATGAAAGCTCGAATCCTTGTGCGCGACTGGGAAATCGCGGACGTTGCACGTTGGCGAATCCGCAAAGTTGAACGTGCTGGCGTATCCATACACAACTTATTCCGGTTCGGTGCAGACGAGTTATGCCCGCGGCAACTTCCGATATTCCGGTCGGTGAAAATAAACTGGTGCGTTTCGGCCAGGAGACGACCAATTTCATTGGCGTCGTGTTGGATTTTCCGAATCCAGACGGCGTGTTCACGAAGGATTTACAGGCACCGCAAAAATATATGGTCCGAGCCATTCGCTGGGATGGCGGACGGGCCGTGCGATGTACCGCTGGATGCGATCACTGATCTGGTAGAGCAGTCCGGCTGACCTCCCCGATCAACATTTCCCCGGGAACAAAAAAGGCTGCCCCGAAAGGCAGCCTCTTCTGTAATTTGGAATTCTGTAGGGCTTCTGCTGATTAATGGGTCGAAGTGCCGCGGAGGTTGTTGACGCCCTTCAGCGAGTTCACACCCTTCAAGCTGTTGACACCCTTCAGAGAGTTGACGCCTTTGAGCGAATTGACGCCCTTCAAGGAATTAACGCCCTTCAGGTTGGAAGACTTTGCCAGCTTGGTTCCCTTTTTCAGACTCTTGGTCGACTTCGAATTCTTCATTGCCATTGTGATGTTCCTCTCAACTGGGATTTGTTGGCCCGGCTACGCATAGCTATATAGCACGCCTGCGGCCAAACTTCGCGTGCGTAATGTTTTCAGCGGATCACGCAGAATGAACAACTTGCAGGCTGTAACGACCGGCATCGAGGCCCCTGACGCGGCAAGCCCCATGACTTTTTCATAAATTCAATGACTTATTCAGGAAAGACCGAATTTGCGGCAGAGATAATCGAACCGGTTACGGTTCACTCCGAGCAGCTTGGCGGCTTCCGATTTGATACGGTTCGATTGCGAAAGTGCGGCCTCTACACAGCGTTTTTCGTGCTCCTCGAGTTCGTCGTCCAGCCGGAATCCCGAAGTGGCGATGCGAAATTGGCCCTTCCCGTCACGGCCCGGGGTCCGATAGACATCGGGTGGGAGATCCTTGGCGGTGATTTCGTCTTTTTCGGTCATCAAGATCACACGCTGAATCACGTTTTCCAGTTCGCGCACGTTGCCGGGCCAGGCGTAGTGCTTGAGTGCTTCCATAGCTTCGTTCGAGAAACGCTTCAGTTGCAGCTGATTCGTAGCGCAATAGGCTTTCAAAAAATAATCGGCGAGGAGCGGAATATCGTCGGCGCGTTCGCGCAACGCAGGCAGCACGATCGGGATTACGTGAATGCGATAGTAAAGTTCCTCGCGAAAGGTTCCCTTCTTCACCATTTCTTCAAGATCTTCGTTTGTCGCGGTGACAGGCGGAAATCGACTTTGATTGGTTTTTTCCCGCCGAGGCGAACGTACTCGTGTTCTTCAATCACGCGCAGCAATTTATTTTGCAGCGGCGGAGTGAGAGTTGCGATCTCGTCTAAAAATAACGTGCCGTGCTGCGCGAGTTCGATCTGACCTTCTTTGGCTTCGTTGGCGCCGGTAAATGCGCCTTTTTCGTAGCCGAAAAGCTCCGCTTCGATCAGGCTTTCGGGCAGCGCGGCGCAATTGAGTCCGATGAGCGGCTTGGATTTCCGCGGACTGAAATAATGAATCGCGCGAGCGACGAGTTCTTTTCCGGTGCCGCTTTCGCCGCGAACGATAACGGTGGTGGCGCTTTTCGCTACGCGTTGGATCATTTCGAAAGCCGCTGCATTACTTCGGTGGAACCGATCATGTTGCCGAATGAAGTTTTGCGCTGAATTTCGGCGCGCAACAGGCGGTTTTCGCGCTGCAATTGCAACTTGTCAACCGAGCGATGCAGATACGGCCGCAGGACATCGGTTGCGACCGGCTTGAAGAAACAATCGTAGGCGCCGGAATCGAGGACTTTGAGCGCGAGCGATTTCTTCGCCTCATCGCTCATCACGATCACGAGTGTGTCGATTTCGCTTTCGCCGAGTTGCTTCAGGAGATCGAGGCAATCCTTCATGCCTGCCGGCGGCATTTCGATATCGAGCAGCAGAACGTCGAGCTCCGCGTCTTGCAAAAGCCGGAATGCGTCTTCATAGCTTGCGCCTTCGAGGATTTCGAAATCTGTGCGCAGAGATGAAGCTAGGCGCGCGCGGAGGGGTGCTTCATCGTCAACGATGGCGATGCGTGGCTTGGCTTGGCTCGATGACATTTTTTAGCCGGTGCGAAAATTTCGCAGCAGCAAGGGTGATCGTGTCGCGTGTGAATGGGCTGATTCTAGGGGCCGGAGTCTGGCATTGTCAACGAATGGCGGTCGGTTGGGCCAAAAATTCCAAAGCGAAAACGCTGGAGATCTACGCGAAATTCGCAATCCAACATAATCTGGGAGCCGGATTGCCGAACTACATTTTTTTGTGACTTTGGAGCATTTTGCGGCTGTAAGTCTTTTATAATGAACACTTACGTTGAATTTTGAGTTAAGTTCTTTAGAATGAACACTTAACTTTTGTAAGGCCTTTTTTTGCTCCTGCACCGGCGTAAGTCCTTTGTTTGCAATACGAAATATTATCGGACATCGGAGCGCGTGTTTGTTGTTATACGGGCCAAAAACGGGCCTTAGAGCGTTTGTGCGCTCCCCATAAATAAAAAACCCGCGCTCGGTGGCGCGGGATGCGGTTCTCCCCTATAACGAATTGTCTCATATTCGAATATTGATGTCAAGAAGAATATTGCGGCGGATGTAGATATTTTTGGCGAGATTTATGATGGGGCGGTCAGGGTTTGGTAGTTGGCGATACGAAATCCGATTGGTTTTGGTGCCACCCCTCGGGGGCTCCGGAGGTTCTTCATGGGAGGAATGTTACCCAGCGCTTCCAGTTTCGTAACAGACTCTCACGCGGTGGGCTTTCTTCGGTGTCGCGCCTGTGGCGCTCCGGATGGGAGTCGCCTTCGCCTTCGCGTTTGCGAAGGCGAAGGCGGGTTCGGTTCAAAGGCAGAGGTCAAAGACGACAGCAGATCCCTCACCCCCTGAAGGGGATTCGGGATGACACCAAAAGCAGAGTCAACGGCGCCAATGCGGAGATTGGCGCTCTGGCCCGCCGTCGGCTTCGCGTTTGTGAGGGCTATGGCGGGTTTAGGTCACCGATAGACGCCAGCGGCGACGGCAAGAAGCAAAGCAGAACGGAAAGGCGTTCACCACAGAGACGCAGAGAACACGGAGAAATACAGGAGCGGGCTGCTGCTCACGGGGAGAGGAATGAGTGATTGGATGATGATGGGTGGGGCCTGCCGGTTAAGACGGGCCCCACCCGATTGGACTGCAGCGATCTGATCACTTACCTAGCGCGATCTATCGGAAATCGAATAGCTCGAACAGGTCGCTGATCGCCGGTGAGTTGAGCGGAACGTACGGGTTGCGGAATTCCGCGATGGGGTTGGGGAAATTATCGCGGCTGCGATGCGTGACCGGTCCGAGGTTCCAATTCCTCTCGATGAATTTGAGGATGGAGACGTGATCGGAATAGTCGTGCGCGATGTGTCCCGGAATTGTGTATGGCGAGACGACGATCAGCGGGATGCGAGTGCCATCACCGAAGTAATCGAGCGGCTGGATGTAACCGGAGTCGTAGTAGCCGCCACCTTCGTCGAAGGTGATGATAATCGCGGTGTCGCGCCAGAGAGTTGGATTGGCCTGCACGGCATCAACAATTTTCTTCGTGAAGCCTTCGAAGAGATCGAGTTTCGAAGACGCTGGATGGCCGTCGACGAGACCGCTGGGCTTGACGAAAGAAACGGCCGGCAGATTTCCACTCTGGATATCCGCGTAGAGATTGGCCGTGTCTTGAATGTGCGCAGTGCGGACAGCGGCGTTGGCCATGATTGAAGTGTCGTACTGGAACGGATTGCAAATGTTGCAGTACTCATCTGTATTCGCGCCGATCGCGCCGTAGTTGAGCTGATAAGGATCGGGCACGTAGTTATTCCACTGGTCTCCGTAATATTTCCAGGAAATGTTGGCGTCGAGGAGTTCATCGCCAATGCTGCGAACGGACGAGGGAGGAATTGTAAAGACAGTGTTGTTGGGATTTGGATCGGTGAAGGCGTTGCTGCCATCGCCGAAGTAGCCCGGATTGTAATTATTGAGCAGGTAGTAGTGTCCGGCTTCGCAGCGCGACGGAATTGGACGGCGGAGCGAGCGGAGGTAATGAACGATGGGAGCGACGCCCGGCTGGGATAGATCCGCGCAATCGGTGTATGAACCGCCGCCGGAATGAAGGCGAGCCGAAAGGAACCAGCACCGTAGCCATCTTCCGTGTACCAGTTGTTGGTATCGGCCGCGGGATTCGGATTCTCGACTTCGTCGACCACTCCTGCATTTGCGGTGCCGGATGCGACTTCAACGTTGTGTGGAGGCGGTGTGGCATTTCCGTTTCCATCGCTGAAATAAATGGCGTCGCCGTGACCGAGCATGATGTGGTTCGCACCGGTGCCGCCATTGACGGACTGGTGGAAGTTATCGCTCATCGCGTAGTGGTCGGCCAGGCTCTTGAAGTAGGGAGCGTCGCCTTGCTGCACGTTGTAGAAGCCCATGGCGGTGGAACCTTCGCCGGTGGTCAGGCCGGTTGGTGAATATTCCGTGCTGAAAATTGACGGCTGCGCGACTCCGTTTGCGCCCGCGCCAACCGTTACTTCAACCCAGGGGAACAATCTGGCATTGCAGCCGGAGGGATTTTCGAAAGTGGAATGTTCCACGCTGCAATCGAGTTGCTGCCACATCTGGTAGAAGCGATGAACCGGGCTTGCGGCGTAATCGAGATAAGTGAACGTGTTGCCGTTTGTGAGTTGGAACGGGCCCGGAGGAAGCGAATTCACGTTGGTGATGCGCGCGTCTGGAGTTTTAGAAGTTTGTCCCGTGCCGCCGGTGATCAGCGACGGATAGACACTCGAGGGCAAACCATTTTCGGATTGCTGCGCGAGGGTAAGGCTATCGCCAGTGATGTAGGAATCTTTGGGGCCGCCGACGAGAGGAGCGGGGAGAGCGTCATGCTGGAACAATTGCTTTTCGGGGCTGAGTTGGAACGCGTCGGGTGCGGCATCTTTCGCGGCGAGTTGTTCGGCTTTGAAGAAGTTCGGGCCGGGAGCGCCATTCGCCTTCACGATGCCTTCGGAGAGCAAATTCCAGACGCTTTCGCCGCGCTTGGGAACGTAGGTGGCGAAAACGTGATCGAAGCTGCGATTTTCTCCGATGATTACGATTACGTGCTTGATCGGCGAACGAGTTTCTGCGTCTCGGGATGCCTGGCTGGGAAGTGCTCCGGCCAAAGAAGCTCCGACGGTGTATTGCAAAAGCGCCAGCGAAACCATTCCTGCGCGGAAATAGTGCCATGCGGTTGATGCAACGTGCTTCACGGACATTCGCCCTCCTGTTTTTTTCGCGGCAGTCTGCCGCGAGCGGAGGTAGTAATAGTCCGTTGGTGTTGCAACTGGATGCGGGTTAAATGAACTGGAAATTAAATCGAAGGCGCGAAGATGAAAATTCTTTCATGCGATTGTAATGCTGCGGTGAAGATTGGCGGCAAAGAGGAAGTTGTTGACACGTTACTTGGGATCGACGCGGATTAGGCCCATCATGCCGCCGTCTTCGTGTTCGAGCAGATGGCAGTGAAACGGGAAAGTACCGACCGTATTTGGATCGCGGAAATCCATTCGCAATCGCACACTGGGATATTCGAGAGTGCGTCCGTTGAAATAGGGGACGTTTACCGTGTCGCGGAGAAACGGCTCGTTCACCTGAGTGCCGGCGTAGTCGAGAAGCATGAAATGGATTTGATGGATGTGAAAAGCGTGAAGTTCGGTGGAGCGATTTTCGATGATCCAATCTTCCACGTCGCCTTGTTTCACGATGATGTTTGGGACGCCTGAGCTGGGATCGAAAACTTTTGGAGTTTGGCCGTCGACAGTGATGAAGAATGTTGTGGCGCTGTTGGGATCTTTGGGATCGAGGAGCGTTTCGGAAAAATAAAGTTTTCGCGTGCGAACTGGCGTGACATCGCCGAGCCAGGGAACTGTGGATTGGGGAAGCGGTGTCGGATTGGCGGAAAGTGTCGAGCGCGGCGGTGGTGCGTCGTCTGTAGCTGTGATGCGGGCTAGCGCGCGATTGGGATCGTTTTCGCCGCCGGAGCCGGTGTCGACTGTGCGAGTGACTAGCAGCGCGGAAATTCCCTCCGCGGGCGCGGTGACAATAAATTCCACGCGGGCGCCGGGAGGCACGCCGAGATGGTCTTGCCAATCGATGGTGTCGCGTGATGTGGCGTTTTTGTTTAGTGGGACACCATCGAGGGCGACGAGGCCAAGCTGTTGGGGCGCGCGATTAAATAGAACCGCCAAATTTAGATATGTGATGGCTGACGCGTTGAGCACGCGCCACAATTCGCGCTCGGCCGGGCTTCATTTTGATGGATGCCGGCGAATAATCCGGATATGGAACGGGAACAAAATTAATTGAGAGATCTTTGGCGGGCTTGCCGAAGCCGGTGCCATTGTTTGCTGCGTCGCCATCGCGATCGATGAGCATTTTTGGAACGACAGGCTCGGATTTCGAAGGCGGCGCGTTGGGATTGAGCAAGTCTTGATCGCGGATGATGAGAACGCGCTCGGGCAGGCCGGCCAATTCTTTATTTGCGCGCTCGATTCCTTCGACGATGATTGCGCCTGAGGCTCCGCCGAGAACTGGAGCCTTCGTGAAGCCATGAATGTGTGGGTGATACCAGTAGAGGCCGGGCGGCTCGTTCGGCGGAATGCGAAAACGGTATTCGAACGGAGGATCGGCGGGAGTAATGGAAGTGTTGAGGACGTCGTCTTGATGGCAGATGGGAGGAATGGTTAGTCCATGGAAATGAAGATTGGTGGACGTTGCGTTCATTGTTGAGCTGGGGCAGGCGGATTTATTTTTCTCGGGGCCTTTGGTGGCGTGAACGTGTTCGGGCGCGGCGGCGTCTGAGTGATCGGTTTCTGCGAGATCGTTTTTCAGATTCAGGATAACGAGATCGCCGGGACGTACTCTTAAATTTGGCGATTGGTTTCCTGTTGCGTCGATGTAGCAGTAGCGGATGGAACCATCTGGCTCCGCGTGGTTGTAGATCGTGAGATCTACTTTCAGGATGCCGTTTTTGCTGCGGAGATCCGCCGGCTCGGGAACTTCGCTGCCGATGGGCGGGCGCGCGCAGTTATTGCGTGAAGATTCTTGCGCGCGGACTGACGAAGAGAAAGATGAGACAACACAAAATGCGAACGCGAATGCGACGAACTTTTTTGACATTTGGCACGATGCGAAGCTCGCGCGCAATTCCCTTCCCGCGCACACCACGGCGAAGCTTCGAAGGAATATTTTCGGATACTGCATGGGATCGCTGATGAATAGAGTTTTACATTTCGAAGAAATTGAATGACGCGTGGCTAAGGTAGGCGTGGATATCGTTTGCCGATTGAGGGCGCAGACGATACGATTCGCGCTTCAACGCGATAGGAGGAATTCTGGTGATTGATCGTCGAAGATTTCTGGCGTCTGCCGCAACGGGAGTGGCGGGCGCGTCCGTGCTGGGTGGCGCGATTGGAGCCGAAGCCTACGCGCCTGCGGTGGTATCGCCGTCCGAGCCGGTGTTCAACGTGAAAGATCACGGAGCTTCTGGACGGAAGGAAGATGATGCGCGGCCCGCGATTCAGCAGGCGATCGACGCATGCGGAAAAGCTGGCGGCGGGACGGTGTATGTGCCTCCCGGTGAATACACCTCGGGGCAAATTCATTTGCGATCGGGAGTGCGGCTGTACCTCGAGGCGGGCGCGACAATTTTCGCGTCGCTGGAAGGAAAGCAATTTGATGCGCCGCCGAAATCGGCGCTGGTTTACGGCGAAGATTTGCACGACATCGCGCTTGAGGGACGCGGCACTTTGGATGGGCAGGCATCGTACTATTGGGGCACGACGCCTCCAGATTTTATCGATTACTACATTCGGCCAAATCAACTTCAGATGGAGAAAACTGGCAAACCGCTTTCCCGATCGTTCCCGGTAGGATTCGAGAAGGAAAGTGTTTATCCGCGAAACATTTTATTGTTGCGCTGCGAAGATGTGCGGATCGCGGGACTGAAAATAATTCGTTCGCGAAGCTGGACGCTGAAATCCGTATGCATGCAAGCGGCTGGTGATCGATGGCTGCTACATTTATTCGAGTCCGAAGGAAGGCGTGTGGGCGGATGGAATCGATCCCGACGGATGCACGGACGTGCGAATCGCGAACTGCACGATTGATACTGGCGACGATGCAATCGTGCTGTGGTCGGCGGATATTTGGGGGCCTGCGCTGCCAACCGAAAATGTGACCATCACGAATTGCAGATTATCTTCGGCGTCGAGCGCTTTGAAATTTTGCGATGGAAATTCGAACGCGATCCGTCGCGTGACTGTAGATAACGTGGTGATTACGAAATCGAATCGCGGACTGGCGTTCATGACGTTTCAGGGCGGGATTGTGGAAGACGTGGTGATTTCGAATGTTTCGATTGAGACGCCGCGGTTCGACTGGTTTTGGTGGGGCGATGGCGATCCGATTCATTTCAATATTAAAAAGCGAAGCGAAGTCGATGGAAAGAGAATCGAGAATGAGCCGCCGCCGGGAAAAATTCGAAATGTGTCGATTTCAAATGTGATTGCGCACGGCACGGGAACTTCTGTGATCAATGGACATCCCGATAGCTGGCTGGAAAACATTCACTTCGATAATGTGCGGCTATTTGTTTCGCACGATCCAAATGCTCCGTACGAGAGTACGCGAAATGCGATGACAGTGAAGCAGGCGCGGAATTTTTCGATTAAGGATTCGGAAATTGGGTGGGAGAAACAGCCGGCGGAGACCTGGAAGACGGGGCTGATCGTGGAGGACGTGGAAAATTTCCGGCTGGATACTGTGGATGTGCATTCCGTGCCGGGATCTAAGCGGCCGCGCCGACAGTGGAGTTGGCAAATGCTTCGGGCGCAACGCTGCGCGCCGTGCGTGCGGACTCAATTCACGTTGCGGGAAAAAACACGCGCGATGTTCGCGTCTCGTTAACCAATGCGAAGATAGACGCCAGCCCCGAGGTCGATAAGAACGCGATCATCCGCGAGTAGATCTAAAAAACGAAAGGGCAGCCCTTACAGGCCGCCCTTTGCAAATCGTGATGCGTGATGCTGGTTACTTCTTGGCTGGCGCCGCCATTGCCATCGTGTAATCGCCGGAGCAATCGAAGTTCAACGTGTTATCCGAATTGCCGGTGAGTTTGCAAGTGCCGGAGCCCTTGATGCCCTTCATCTTGCCGGTGCCGCCGGTGATTTTATAAGTGTTTCCACCGGTGGTGATCATGTTGTCTTTTGTGGAGGCCTTGGTGATGTATGAGTAGAAAATTTTGTCGCCGCTGTCGAGAGTTTCGACGTACATGCCCCAGCCCGTTACGTGAGTGCCGGTGGCGTCATCGTGCTCGGTAAATACGCCGCTCTTACCTTTGGTGTCGCCCACGTCACCGACGGCGGTGCAATTCCCCTGCTGAAGCATGAACGCATGGCCATCTTTGTCGCCGGCCGGTGCAGATTGCGCCATGCTGGGCTTATCGCATTTGCCCGACATGGTGGTTTTCGTTTGTGCAGGAGTCGCCGCGACTGCAAAAGCAAATAACGCACACGCGCACAGAATCTTGTATTTCATTTTTTCTCCTCCGGTGGATGTCTGTTTTGAATCTGGAACAGTACTGCCCGTCTTGTGCGGACTCTACTCCATGTCGCGGCCCGGGTCTATCGTAAAAGCACAACGGAACACATTGGAAGAATCGCGTGAGCGGATCCGAACAACTCCCATCTAATTTTAGGCGTCCTAATTTGTAGCGAGGGTCGTGTATGAATCGGATTGTGAAAATTTGCGGTATTGATCGCATGTTTTCTGCTTGCCGGCGCTGTTCACGCGCAAGGGGTTCCCGGAGCAAGCATTTTTGTGGGCTACTCCTACCTGAATACCGATCTGAATTCTTCCAGCCGCGCAAGTTTGAATGGATGGAACGCGTCGTTTGAAGGCCGGGTGCTGCCGTTCCTCGGAATTGTTGCTGACGTCAGCGGACAGTATGGCTCGACGGATGAAACATTTTGCGTCACGCCGGTGGGAATGTCGCCGACGTGCACGACCAATCGGCGTCGGTGTTCACCAACAGAATTATTTGTTCGGCCCGCGCGTATCAGTTTCGGTGGGAAAATTCCGGCCGTTTGCGCATGCGCTTGTGGGGCTTTCGCACGTAGGCGGAGGACCGCCGCTCGGATCGGATACTTCGTTAAGCGACGCAGTTGGCGGCGGGCTGGACTACCAGCTGATTCGATTTGTGAGCGCGCGGCTGCAAGTTGATTTCCTGCACACGCGATTTATTCGGCGCGGGGCAAAATGATGTGAGGATTTCGACGGGGTTGGTGCTGCGATTTTGAGGACAGCATTTTCGTTTACGGGATTAGTGCATCAGAAGCTAAGTACATCGAATTCTAACTCTTTCATTTTGAGTGGCAGAGGCACTAGAATGCCCGCGAGGAGCCCTACATCATGATGATCGGCGAACGCCTGCGCAGTTTGCGCGAAGAGAAGAAAATGTCGCAGGGTGTAATCGAAAACAGAACCGGATTGCTGCGCGCCTACGTGTCGCGAGTGGAAAACGGCCACACCGTGCCTGCCATCGAGACGCTTGAAAAATTCGCGCGCGCTCTGGAGGTGCCCATCTACCAGCTGTTTTTTGGAGTGGGTGAACATCCGGAGATTCCGCAATCGGCGAAGCGCGCACAGGACCCCAAGCTTTGGGGCAATTCCGGCAAAGATTATCGAACGCTGGGCAAAGTTCATGCGGCATCTGGAGAAGATGACGCCGGAACAGCGGCAGCTATTGCTGAATACCGCGCAGAAGATGAGCAAGAGCAGCCGGAAGGCCAAGAAGTAAGCAGCGCCACGTTCGCGAAAGCTTACAAGGCAAGAAAAGCAATTCTACTATTCCGGCGGGACGTACTTCCCTGCCAGCAAAATCCGCGCGATCCACTCAGCGTGCGGAATTCCTGAATTCATCATGTCGCGGGCTTCGCTTTCCACGTCGTATTCGACGCGGCGATTGCTGACGCTATCGCCATCGATCAGCAAATACGACGCGCGGCGGTCGCCATCGTGGGATTGGCTGACGCTGCCTGTGTTCGCGACGATCATTCCGGCGAGGCGACGCACGTACGGAACGTGAATGTGGCAGTAGACCGCGAGGGGGGCGTTCAGCGGTGCATACGTGCGTCGCAATTCTTCGTCGCTGGCATTCGGCATCGGAGCGCGCCACAAATCGCCTGGCTTGGCATGGACGAGGCTGAATTCCGGCTGCGTGTGCATCGCTGGAAGTTTTTCGAGCCATCGCAAGCGTTCTTCGCCGATCGCCGCGACCGTTGGCGCGATGGTCTCCGCGACTTTCGCGAGCAGCGGCGCGATCGCCGGATTCGCTGCGGCAAACGCAGCGAGCGTTTCGGGCGCCCACAACATTTCGTCGGTATTTCCGCGGATGCCGGACCATCCGAGCGCGCGAATTTGATCGATGATCTCCGCGGGATGCGCGCCGCCGGACGCGAGATCACCGCCATGCACGATTAGATCGGGCGCAGCTTGTTTCAGATCGGCGAGCACAGCTTCGAATGCGCGGCGATTGCCATGGATGTCCGCTACGATCGCGATTCTCATCGTGTTCCGATAAATGATACTGTTGCGGCATCTTTCGCGCAAAAGATCGAGGAGACTCGGATGAAGATGAAATTGTTTCGATCGTTGAGGAAATTGTGGCTGGGGCTGCCGCTACTAGCGGTGATCCTGTTCGTTGCGCAAACTTCCAGCAGTGGAGCCGGGCAGACCGCACAAACTCACACACCCGATCCCGCGGTGCTTGCCTACAAACTGCCAGACCAAATTCAATGGAAGGATGGCGGAAACGGTGCGAGTTCCGCCGTGCTTGCGGGCGATCCCTCGAAGGCGGGACTTTACGTGATACTCGTGAAGTGGAGCCCGCACCACATGAGCCATCCGCACTTTCATCCGAACGACAGATTCATTTATGTGATTTCCGGAACGTGGTGGGTGGGCACAGGGCCGAAATTCGATCCGGATTCGACGACTCCGATGCCAGCGGGGAGCTTCGTCACACACTTCGCCAAGCAAATCCACTACGACGGCGCGAAAGATGTGGAGGCGGTGCTGGAAATTGTAGGCGAAGGTCCACAGACGCCAACAGATGCCGAGCAAAAATAAACTCGCGCGAGGCGCGAATGTGAAGCACAACGGCGCTCGTCAATCGTTTGGAACATCTTGCGCTTGCGGTATGATTTTGGCCTGTGAAAAATCTCAGCGAAATTGAAACACGCATCATCGGCGCGCTGGTCGAGAAAGAACTCACCACGCCAGATTATTATCCGCTCTCGCTCAACGCGCTGGTAAACGCGTGCAATCAAAAATCGAATCGCGATCCGGAGATGAAGCTGGATGACGGCACGGTGAGCGAAGCGTTGCGCAGCCTCGACAAAGAAGGACTCGCGGGCCGCGCCGATTCCATGGATGGCCGCGTGACAAAGTACGAGCACCGGCTGCAGGAAGCGTTTAATTTCGATCGGCGCGAAACAGCCGTACTTTGCGAATTGCTATTGCGCGGACCGCAGACTCCGGGAGAATTGCGCAGCAGGGCTGAACGCATGCACCACTTCGACGATCTGGGGCAGGTGCAATCCACATTGCTGCGGCTATCGCAGCGAGAGCCACCGGTCGTGTCGATTCTGCCGCGCCAGCCCGGTATGAAGGAGGCGCGATATGCGCACCTGCTATCTGGGGCGGTGGAGACTCAATCAAGAGAGATTGTGTCAGAACCGAGTGCGGGCCATCGCACGTCCGACTCCGTACGAATCGAGCATCTGGAGAATGAAATTGCAAAGCTGCAGAACGATGTCGCAGACTTGAAACAGCAGTTCGCGGCGTTTCGAAAACAATTCGAGTAGACCTGGCCTGTGCCTAGCCAAAACTCTATCCGGCACTAAAATTTCTGTTTACGTCCAACACGTGAAAGACTTTCACGTCGCTTGCGAAGTTCAAATACTGATCCAACGTATGGAGTGACAGAGAATATACGCAGAGGCTTCGGCATTCCAGCGGAATGCGCCAGGATCAACACGCTGAAGGTACAGATTCGAAGTTCATGTAGCTCGATCGTAACGGTGATGCAATCCACTGATCCTCATTAGGGCATTAGGGCGATTATGGCTTCTTTTCTGATCGAACGAAGTCGGCTGTTTGGCGCTGTTTTGCTCAACCCTAGGGAACAAGGGTTACATGACGATCAATTCGATCAATTTCTGAAGCACTTTCGCGAAGCACTATAATGACGCGGGCGTCCAGGCGGATCGAGTGGAGAAGGTTATGAAACCGGTTGAAAGTGGACACAGCGAAGTGCTGAACCGCGGATACTAATTCCACTTTGCTCGGTCACTGTTTTGGCGACCGGAGTTTTTGGTGTCCGGCGCCTCCTCCGAACGACCCAGATTAGGCAGAGGCAGCCTTGACGAGGATGGGAACTTTCGTGCCTGATCCCACCTTCAATAATTTGATTTCAAGTAAGCCGCCGCACGCCGTTACGATCACATTCTCTGGGTCAATCTCCGACGGCAAAGTCAGCACGCGAAAGATATGTGTGTGGCGCCGTTCGGAATATATCGTCTCTCCTTCAAGGTCTGATGAAACGTTTCGCATGCCGGTGATACACAGTGAGCGCGGCGTAACTCGTACTTCCAGATCCTTTTCGCCGAACAGCAATCCGAGCAATCGCACAATGGGTGCGCTGGCTACATTCGGTGGAGCAACGATCCAAACAAATGGCGCTATAGGCAGACGGTCGACCATCCACGTCGCGAGCACGAAAAACGTCAACGGTAGCGCGACGCTGTCGCCCATCCCGGTCACACGCAAGATCAGGTCGGAAATTTCGGTGAAAAGCTTCCGCGTACTTCCGTAATCCGCGACCCCGCTCGGCAGATGCATCGAACGCAAGATTGTGGGATCCAAGCGCAGCGGGACCAGTGTTTCATCGTTCGCCACGAATTGCCCCGCGACTTTACCTGCCTTCCCGTCCCAGTGCAGAAAGTTTAGTTCCCCGCTCGAAATTTGGACGAGCTCCAATATAGAGCCATTGGGAAACACTCTGTCGCCGGTATGCGAAACGGATTTGTCCGAGCGAGGTCCGGATTTTTTACCACCCTTCATTCGCTACACACTCCCGTGGCTGAAGGTTCTTTTTCTTGCCCCCAGAATCAAAAAAAGAGGGAGCGCCGTGTCCGGCATCGTCCGCCCCGTTTGATTCGTTGACAAATCTGACGTCCAAAAAGTTCTTCGCGAGATCGTCCGTCATACACAGCCGAGCTTAATTTGAGAATCGAGCCAGCCTGATTTAAGTATCATCAAGATGCGCACCGATCAGCCGACCGAGGTTCAAGCCCCGCACCAAAAGATGTCGACCGAATACTTCTTAAACATCTGGTCAGCGGTGAGCAATTTCATCTGCTCGATCATGGCTTGGCCGATCAATATTCGGTCAAATGGGTCCTGATGATGCATGGGTAGCTCGCTCGCCGCCAGCGCGTGACGGTGAGTAATATCCAGCGGATGAATCCCCCATTTCTGCATCCAAGCGGGAATACGCTGCGCAGGAATTTCAATCGACTGCAATTTGCCAAGCTTGAATTTCACACTAATTTCGTAGGAACTCACCGCTGACAGGAACAACCCGTCGCGTTCGTTGGATAACAGTTCACGGGCTTCGCGGTTCAACTTATTAGGGTCGGCCAATGCCAAAAGAAACACGCTCGTGTCGAGTAGGAATTTCATTTTCTCCTCTTGGTCGCCTCCTTTTTGGTCTCGCCCAGATAACCGCCCAGGAGATTGTCTGGAAGTGGCGCGTCAAACGCCTTCGCGATTTTCAGACGACCGCTCTCGATCCCAAGTACGCGGCGGCTGCTTGGCTGTGCCACCGAAATCAAGCGGGCCACGGGAATCCCGCGATTCGCAATCGTGACTTCTTCACCGGCGGCGACCCGTTGGAGCAATCTGGAGAGTTGAGTTTTGGCTTCGTGGATGTTGACTTCCATCATGCCAGCCTCCCAACAAAGAGTCTAGTTTGATAGACTAGGTCATGTCAACATCGCGAGCCGGCATCTGCGGCCAAGGCGTTGGCTGCATAGCTGCATGCGAGAGTCTCCGGAGATAAAAGTTACCGGCGTTCCGCTCTGGCCGGTGCGCCAGATGTAATCAAGCGGGTGATTTGCTGTTTCTTCAAATGAAACCTCTTTACGACTTTGGTCAAATAAAGACGCGGCAAAACCCCGATTCTTGAGCTTGCGGGTCCTAGAATTCTTCTAGCTTGCTCTAACTCAGCCATCAACACTGCAGTCCGTTCGGTCTTGAAACCCGGTGCCTTGTGCAATTTCGCGGCCCGCAAATTCTCGCGAATATTTCTGACACTCAGGTTCCTACCGGTAAGCGTCGACTTATAGAAAACACCGGCATCTTCCAAAAGACCTCCCGCGAAATATGCCAACAGGATCAAACGGGCGACCGTTTCTAGGCTGACGCGTTTTTGCCGCAGATAGAGCAGTAGCACCTTTCCCAGTCCGACCTGGAGGCGCGTATCGATTTCGATTCTTCTTGAAACCAATTCCCTTCTGGGAACTTCCGGCCACAGAAGTTCCTGCAAGAATCCGAAATGCAGTTCCCTCCGCTTAGACTTGGACCAAAGGAGGGCGCCTCGTGCCTTGAGGATGTCCGCTCCCAGGCGCTGGAGAATCTCCTCAATTTCCCTGTCCTTTGCCAGGCGCTCCTCTGCCCGAAGATTTTTTCCTATACGTTCAAGGAATTCGTCGACTCCTTCGAAGCGTTTCTTTAAGAGTCGCCCTCCAAGCTCTTTCTGGTAGCACCGGATTTCATGAAACATCCGCCTGATGAGATGTTGCGTGGCGTGGCGATGCTGCGCTCCACCTTCAGCCATCAGGAATTCGAACATTTCTTTTCGCTGCAGTTCGGCGACCGCACGTCTGCCCTCCCAGTATGTTCCTCGAGCCTTCAATCCATCGCGCCACGCTTTCTCAAATGCATCAAACTCGGACGAATTTTTACGGGTTCCCACCCCTTCCTTTTTCGTATCAATCCGTAAAAAAGCGGTTGGTACTTGGTGCATCATTTTCCTCCGTTGAATCGAAGGGACGGAATGCCAGAAAAATTGGAACAAATCAAGCTGAAGAACGAGCGGCATACCGGATGAAGGAATGGCTTGAAAAAGACCCGTTCTGAGGCACGGCTGGCAGCAATGGTCCGCATCGAGCAAACAGTCGCGATTAGCGATCGAGGCGCGTTTGCAGTTTGTCAGCAATAGCTTCCCGTAAGGAGGAACGATACATGGCAACAGCAAGTGCAGCAATTAATCCGAAGCAACTAGTGATCTCGCCGGAGCAAACGAAGCTGCTCTCCGACAAGCGATTTCTTGCGGCAATTTCGCTCATCAGCAGCATCGAGACGAGATTGCGCCCAAGCTTGTTAAAACTTGGCCAGTCTTTCGACGAGATTCAACGCGTCGCCGGGAGCTTGTGGAGCTGGTGGCTTTCGAACCGTTGTCAACAACAAACGGGAATTTCGGCTACATGCGCCAAAGAGTATCAAAGAATATATCAACGGAGCCGTCTGCAAATTGAAGACAATCCCGTTGCCAAAGCCGTATTCGAGCAGGCCGACGTAAGCCGGCCTCGGAATATCGAAAGACTCAATCGCGCTTTGCGATCGAAGTCTATTCGAACTAAAACCGTTGCGGCGGGGAGTGATCGTGCCAAGGTGGAAAGAGTCGTTGCGAGCGTCATCGCCAAGGCGAACGCCAAGCCTGATTCAACCGAACGGAGCGAGAAACAGCGAATTGATTCGGCGTTCCAACGGGTGGCGAATTTGTTCGCTGGAGTTGTCGTCCCCAAAAATGCGACGAAGAAACAGATCGCCGAGTCTCGTCGCCTTGCTCGCATTTTCAAAAAACGTGTCGAAGGATTGGCGGCGAAGTTGAAGTTGGACTCGGCAGGTTTTCGCTTGACGATCCACCCGACCAACAACTGAGCGGCAGGTCTCCATTTCCGCTTCGCTTGCCCGTGCCGAGCCGTTCCTAGCAGGAGGGCGCGGAGGCTTGCTCCCTTGATCCTGAACGAAGAGAGAATGATCGATCTTGAGGTGGGCCGCGCATACCTTTTCACGCGGGAATTTTCACACGGAAGAATGGATGCAGCCGACGTTTAGCCAACAGGTTCAGAGATGGGCAGTTGAAGCCACTTCGAGAGAATACCGGCCCATTTCCTTCGCCACACTGCAAAAGTATTTGTCTTACTTGAGGTGTGCTCTTCCTGCGATCGGAGATACGCGCCTTGACCAGATAAATGAGGCCCTCCTGAAGCACCTGTTCGTCTCCCTCAAGAAACGGGTCTCCCAGCGCGGAGGTCCTTTGTCTCCTCAAACGTTAGAAGGCATCCTGAAAACCATTCTGCTCGTCAAAGGCTCTTACCGTGACGAGGCAGGGGCTCTGGTTTATCTCACGAGAGAGAGGAGAGTGGTCAGGGCAAATGTCGGGCTGCCGTGATTTACTTTTTTGAACTTACTCTTTTGGGCGGATTCCGCATAAAAGAGTAAGTGAATAGACGCCGCTGAATGCACTGAGTGCAAATGAAGAAGGGACAAAAGGCGCTGAAGTTATCGAGCATCCAAGGCAGATTCCCGAACGAAAGCGATTGCGCATGATTGGATCTGCTCTTGATTGCTCACACATCCCTCGCAAAAACTGGAAAGGAAATACGTTTATGCCGGTTTCCAACGAACAGGTGGGAAATCGATCTGCCAAAAGTGCGGTGCGGGCTCTGTAAACTCGATAGCAACCTCGTTCTGACTTGCTGTCTCCTCTTGGACTCCGATCACTCGGCCATGTCTTTCTTCCCCACTATTTACATTCTTGACGACAAGGAGTTCATTGGGCTGTACCCTCATAGAAAGACCAAGGAGGGCGCCGTGGGCATTCACAACTAACGTGTGGCCGACTTCGGTCAGAAAGCCTTCGTCGTCCGTCCGTTTGCGCACGTGCACGCGGATGCGCAGTAGCACCCGCTGGCTGCGCCTGGTGTTAGCTTCGTTCTTGAGCAGAGTGTTTCGTTGATCGGACATAATAGGTGAGGATAACAGGAGTTTATTTGCTGGGGTGATCTGGTCTAGGACAGGTGCTCTCGATTTTCTAATCACCAATCCGTAAACATGCCTCGGCGAGGCAGATCCGAAAGATCATGTGTTGGCCGAAGGCCGCGGCCGTGTGCCGATGTCATCCATAGCGGAAGAGCAACCTGAGCCCCATGCTCTACTTCAGACCTCATTCAGGGAAATAAGAACAAAGTTCAAGGGGAAGGATGTGATCGACGCTTCAGAGCGTAGCTTGAAAGTGTTGGGCTCGACGGAAAACATTCCCTTCGGGAACTGCTACCTCGCTACTTTGGTTCCAGTTGAAGATCCTGCTCGGTCTGCTGCGTTGCAAGTTCACGCGATCCCTCGAGGCGTCCACAGGAGTTACGGCGGCCTTGAAATGCTGGAGGCCAACTGCAGTTTCAATCTGATTTTAGCAACATCTTTGCCACAGCGCATTTCGCCACAATTGAACCTCTCCCTGGTTTGCCGGACAATTCTAGACGCCGCTCCGCCGCCAGCAGGAGCGTCTGTTCGCGACTTTGGTGATCAAGGCGAGGCGAAAAGGGTGCGAGTGTCAAGCGCAACACGCCCGGAAGATATCGAACGCCACGAGCGGCAATTATCGCTGCTGATCTCAGTCATACTCGTTGTCATGATGGGGGCATGGTGTTGCTGATGTACCCTGTCGTTTTTTCTCACGAGGACTTTGCCGGTAAGCGTTCGTTACAAACCGCCTTTTTCGGCTTCTGCGTCTTATACGTGCTTCTGTTTGGTTATTTTCTCGAGCGGCAGCGAACGATTAAGCAATTGCGAACGCGCCTTTCTAAGGACGCCCAGCTTTACATTCAAATGCAGCGCGAAGCCAGCGCTGAGTTATTGCAAAAGCGATACCGGATATGAGCGAAATGCGTGGCTCAGACTATATGCGTTACAGGGCGACACCGCCAAAGCCAAGGCGGCGTATCACGTTTTCCTCGCACTGTGGAAAGACGGCGACCCCGACATTCCCATCCTGAAAGAAGTCAAAGCGGAGTACGCCAGGCTTCAGTGACGCGAAGGCAGCATTCCGCCTGTGCGTTGACTTGAATATGACCGCGTTCTAAGATGCGCACCAAGCATGGCGGAAGCTCAAGCTCTCATCGGCCGTACAATTTCTCACTATCGCGTGATCGACAAACTCGGTGGCGGCGGGATGGGCGTCGTCTATCGGGCGGAAGATTTGAAGCTCGGCCGCTTCGTCGCGCTGAAATTCCTGCCGGACGAGCTGGCGAAAGACTCCCAAGCACTGGAACGATTTCAACGCGAAGCGCGCGCTGCTTCGGCGCTGAACCATCCGAACATTTGCACGATTCACGAAGTGGATGAAGTGGAGGGGCATCCCTTCATTGTGATGGAGCTGCTGGAGGGGAAGACGCTTAAGCATATCATCGGCGGAAAGCCGATGGAGATCGAGCAAGTGCTCGAGCTGAGTATCCAGATCGCCGACGCGCTCGATGCGGCGCATTCGAAGGGCATCGTCCATCGCGACATCAAGCCGGCAAATCTATTTGTCACCACGCGCGGCAACGCAAAAATTCTGGACTTCGGGCTGGCGAAACTTGCGTTAGCGGATTCCAGCGCGGGCACGATGGGCGGCGCTACCGCAATGGCCACACTCGGGGCCGAGGCCGAACACCTCACCAGTCCAGGGACCACTCTTGGCACTGTGGCTTACATGTCTCCCGAGCAGGCGCGCGGAAAGGAACTCGACGCGCGCACGGATTTATTTTCGTTCGGCTCCGTGTTGTACGAGATGGTCACTGGCGCGTTGCCGTTTCGTGGAGATACTTCGGCAGTGATCTTCGAAGCGATTCTGAGCCGCGCTCCGGTTGCTCCGGTGCGGCTGAATCCTTCGGTTCCCGCGAAACTCGAAGAGATCATCAACAAGGCGCTTGAGAAGGATCGCGATCTGCGCTTTCAGCACGCTTCCGAGATGCGCACGGATTTGAAACGGCTGAAGCGCGAAACGGATTCGTCCCATTCGGCGGTGTACCGTCCCGTGGATCCGCAGCCGGATCAGCAACCGGTGCCCCAATCGAGCGGCAATGTTGCGGCAATCCCTGCGTCGGCGGCGAGTGCGCCAGCCGCGACCGTTGCAACGTCTGTTGCGCCAACGCGCAAGAAAAACTGGAAGGCCCTCGCGGCTGCGGCCGCCGTCGTCGTCGCGCTTGGCGCAGGCGGTGCCTATTATTTTTCGCATCGCACAGTCGTACTGGCCGGAAAAGGCGCAATCGTAGTCGCCGAGTTTGCGAACACCACGGGCGATGCTGTTTTTGACGACGCGTTGAGGCAAGGCCTTTCCGTACAACTCGAGCAATCGCCATACCTCAGCGTCCTTCCGGACCGGCAAGTGGCGGCGACACTTTCGATGATGGGCCAGCCAGCTACTACACGACTCACGGCCGACGTCGCGCGCCAGGTGTGTTCGCGAACGAACAGCGCTGCGACTCTGGAAGGCTCAATCGCGCAAATCGGGAGTCAATATAGTTTGATCTTGAAAGCCCTCAATTGCGCGACGGGCGCAACGCTTGTGAGCACTGAATCACAAGCTGCGGACAAAGACCATGTGCTTGGTGCGCTGGGCAAGATGGCTTCCGATATGCGAAGCAAACTGGGCGAATCTCTGAGCACGATACAGAAGTACGACGTGCCGCTCGAACAGGCGAGTACGCCATCTCTGGATGCATTGAAGTCCTACAGTCTCGGCCGCGAAGATCTTCTGGGTGCTAAGTTTCCCGAGTCTATTTCGCTGTTTCAACGTGCGATTGAATTGGATCCCAATTTCGCTATGGCGTACGCAAGCATGGCAGCCGCTTACGGCGATATCGGCGAGCACGACCCCATGCAGGAGAACGCGAAAAAGGCCTATGGACTGCGCGATCGCGTCAGTGAGCGTGAAAAGTTTTACATCGAGACTCACTATCTCGATAACGGCATTGCGGACTTCCCGCGCGCTCTCGTAGCCTACCAGCTTTGGAAGCAGACCTATCCTCACGATTCCGTGACAGCCGATATCAACATGGGAACTCTGTATTCCAACCTAGGGGAACACGACAAAGCGCTGTCAGCCAACCAGGATGCAATGCGGGAGGGTGTAAAGGATGCTCTAGTCTATGGAAATATCGCGAGTGAATATGTTGCTTTGGGGCGTGAAGACGAAGCAAAGCAGGTGATCACTCAGGCTCGCAGCGAACATATTGATTCGGGAACTTTGGTCACACTCCTCTATGAAATGGCTCTTGAGCATGGGGACACTGCTACAGCTCAAAAGGAACTAGACAACCTGAAAAACTTTCCAGGTTGGCAGGTATTTCAGGAGCTTGATGTAGCTTCCATGAACAGCTTTCTGGGCCACATTTCCAAATCGCGAAAAATCTACGAGCAGGGCTTCGCAGCGGCTACGATCAGCGGCAACAAAGACCTCGCCGGTCGTTTTGAGTCGTATCTTGCATTCCTCGAGGCCAGTATCGGCAACGCATCGGCAGCGCGCGACGCAGCGCACAAAGCAGCAGCGGTTTCTAAAACGTCCGATGTGCAACTTACGTCTGCCGCAGTGCTCGGGATCGCCGGGGATGCGTTTGGGTCTCAGGCGATTTTGGACGACTTTGCAAAGGGAGTAGCTCCGGAAAATACTGTGATGCACGGAATGTTGTTCCCGATGCTGCGCGCGCAACTTGAACTGGATCGTGGCAACGCTGCCGCCAGTATCGAGTTGTTGCAGCCGGTGGCGCGGTACGAGTCAGGCGGGATCCTAAACCTTGGGCCGGCATACTTACGGGGCAATGCGTATCTGGCTCTAAAAAAAGGCAAGGAAGCTGCATGCGGAGTTTCAAAAGGTGATCGATCATCCGGGCATCGTGCAAGATTCGATGAGCGCGCCGCTTTCGCGTTTGGGGCTGGCACGTGCGCGCGCGATGGAAGGCGACACCGCCGGTGCGCGTACCACTTACCAGGATTTCTTCGCGCTGTGGAAAGACGCCGACACCGACATTCCCATCCTGAAAGAAGCCAAAGCAGAGTACGCGAAGCTACAATAATTCAAGGGCTGCGTGCAGGCCAGAGCGACGGACCACTCAGTTCTGAGCTGGCCTTACTCTCGGTTCCGTTTCCTTCCCAGCCGCAATCATTGGGAGATCAATTTGTCATGTTGGGCCGCCGCGCGTCAAAAGTGCATAGAGACTTGCTTCACTATTACGCCGCGCCCTCCCTGATGCCGACCAGTTTTTGAAATTCAGGGTCGTCGTGCAGGCAATTAAGATCGGAATCTTTGGCCGCCCAATCCGGGTTGGCGAATCCAGACACAAAGGCCTTTTTGAGCGTCTCGAGCGCATCTGCCTTTTTCCCGAGAATGCCGTAGGTGCAGGCGGCATTGTAGAGCGTGTTGGGGTCTCCGGGACGCAGCGCGACGGCGGTCTGGAGGTGCCGGATGCTCTCATCTGCGTCTTGTTTCATATAGGCGAGTTGGCCAGCCAGCAAAATACGAGCCCGCACGTCTTCCGGTACCAACTCCAGTTGTTGGCGAAGAACCTTGATAATCCGGTCTCGAACGTGCTCCGCTTCCTTTTTTCGTCCCAGCCGTTCCAGCGCGTTGAGAAAAGGGACATAAGTATTATAGTCGTCGCCGTTGGCTTCGAGCGCCCGCTCCGTGAGCGCCGCAGCCTCCTCGAAACGGCCCGAGGCGAAATACGCGCGGCCGAGGATGTTCCAGGATCCCTCACAGTCGTGTTTGCGTTCGATCGCGCGCTGGGCCAGCAGCGCGGCTTCGTTATACTTCTTCTGGGCATAAAAGAGGTGGGCGTGCGCGACCAACACTTCCGGCAGGTCGGGCGCAAGAGCCGTAGCTCGGTCGCAGGCAGCCAGTCCTCGTTCAATCCATTTCGGGTTCTGTTCGCGAATCACATAGATAAGCCCGCACAGGTTCGCAATCCCGGCGTGCGCCAGGGCGAAATTCGGGTCAAGATGGATGGCCTGTTCAAACATTTGCAGCGCGTAGTCTATATTTTCGCGGCGCGTGTAGCTCCTTCCGCGCAGATAAAAATCGTATGCCTGCGGGTTTTCGGTTGGCTTGCGTGCCATAGTATTTTCTTCCTGCGGCGTAAGCGTGATCCGCAGGGCCTGCGCGATGCTCCGCGCGATTTCCTCCTGAATGGCAAATACGTCTTCCAGTTGCCGGTCGTAGCGCTCGGCCCACACCGAATGCCTCGTCGACGCTTCCACAAGCTGCGCCGTGATTCGCACGCGGCTGCCGGCGCGGCGGATGGAGCCCTCGAGCACATAGGCCGCCCCAAGCTGTTGGCCCACCTGCTGTGCTGTCACCGGCTTGTCGCGGAACGCTAGCATCTCCGAACGGGGAAAGATTTCCAGCTGTTTGATCTTCGAAAGCTCTGTGACAATGTCTTCCGTAATCCCGTCGCGAAAGTATTCGTCCTCTTTCGCGCCACTCTGGTTTTCGAAGTACAGCACTGCGACTGATTTTTGCTGGACTAAAACCGCATGCGCTCCAGAACCCGATGAGCTTTTCTCGGCCACGGGCCGGCGGCTGGAATCGATGTCCCGCTTGATCCGCTGGAGATCGGCGCGCACATCGGCCGCGTGTTGATAGCGAAGATTTCGGTCCTTTTCTAGCGCCTTGCCGAGAATTCCTTCCATCGCGACTGACAGACGCGGGTTTAGTTGCTTCGCCGGCGAGGGGGCGGAATGCAAGATTCCGTCGAAAATCATCGCCGACGTGGCACCGCCAAACGGAACCGACCCAGTCGCCATCTCGTAGAGCACCACACCGAGCGAAAATAAATCTGAGCGTGCGTCCAGCTCCTCGCCGCGCGCCTGCTCTGGCGACATGTACGCAATTGTGCCCATGGAACTGCCGGGACTCGTCAGTTGCTCGTCATTAAGCACATGCGTTTGCGTGCGCTCGGATCCGGCGGCCACCGATTCGGCAGCGGGCCGAATCACGGACGTCAGCTTCGCCAATCCGAAATCCAGAATTTTCACCTGCCCGGATTCCACGAGAAAAATATTCGCCGGCTTGATATCGCGGTGGACGATTCCTTTCGAGTGTGCTGCATCGAGTCCAGTGGCGATCTGAATGCCGATCTCCAAGAACTCCGATATTTCAATGGGCTTCCCCGTAATACGGTGCTTGAGAGTCTGGCCCTCGAGTAGCTCCATCGCGATAAATGGCCGACCTTCGAATTCTCCAATATCGTGAATCGTACAGATGTTGGGATGATTGAGTGCGGATGCCGCCCGCGCTTCACGGCGGAATCGTTCGATCATCTGAGCATCGTGCGTGATGTCGTCAGGAAGAAACTTCAGTGCGACGCTTCGGCCGAGACGTGTGTCCTTGGCTTTGTAGACCACGCCCATGCCTCCGCCGCCCACTTTTTGCAGAACGTCGTAGTGGGACAACGTGCGGCCGACCATGGAGGAGGTGTCCGGCACTGTCCGAGCATAGTACGCCAGCGCTTCAAGGCAGGCAATCATGCGACAGAGGCCAGATGGTGCTCGATAATCGCTCGATCCGTTGAGAGCCGTGCCAGCCACCTTCGCGGCAGCAGGCAATTCGATGGAGCATCGCGTTTTCTACAAGAGGCGCAGTGTCGAATCTTGTTTGTGCGAAACACTTTTAGTACGTGCGAACCTGATCCGCACGCTTCCGTCACTTAATTTCTGAAAACAATCGATAGCGAGCTACAAATGGACGTACAGATGCTGCGACGTCGATGGCTCGTGCGCGAGAAGGGCAATCGATTCTTCGGCGCTATGGGGTGAATCACTAGCCCGCGGATGGCGGTCGATGAAATTGTGTGGAGTGAATCGCAGCGGCCAACCTGGGACGGGTTGCGCGACTCAAATCGCAAGACATCCGCATGACGAAGGCAGGGCGTAATTCGATACCTTCGTTTTCCTGACGTACCAGGAGATTATCGATGACCGATTCTGCGATTGACAGCCACGGCGCGACCGCGCGTCCGGCTGCAAGACCAGTCCCAGCGATTCTGGTTGGCGGTTTCATTGTTGGCGTGCTTGATTTGCTCTACGCGATCGTTGTTTACAGTCCACGCAGACCGATTCTCATCGGACAATCGATCGCGAGTGGACTTCTGGGAAGGCAAGCATTTAGCGGTGGAGCGAAATCCGCGGCGCTGGGAGTTTTTCTGCACTTTGTGATCTCGATTGGTGCGGCCACAGTTTATTACCTTGCGAGCCGCGCACTTCCGATCTTGATTGATCGTGTGGTGATTTGTGGGCTGATTTATGGAGCGCTCGTTTATGGATTCATGCACGTAGTGGTGCTGCCGCTTTCGGCAGCGCACCATCGCCAAGTGGCGCTGATTTATCCGATCTGCGAATTCGTGGAGCACTGGTTTTGCGTAGGTTTACCGATAGCGCTGTCTGTGCGGCACTACTCCCGGCCGTTGCGGTAGAGACAAGCGATTTTGCGGAAACAGAGCACCGGGAGGAATTTAAGTTGAAAAAGAGTCTTCGTTGGGGCGTGGCCGCGGGCATCCGCTTCGTGCACGGCGCCGGAGTACCGGCAGTTCGATTTCTGGATTGGAGACTGGGACGTGTTTGATGTTGACAATGCGACCGCGAAGAATGCGCGGGTGCATGTTGACCGGATTTTGGATGGCTGCATTTTGCGCGAGAACTATGAAGGCGCGGATCGAACAAACGGCCAAAGTTCTAGCACTTATAATGGGACGAGAAAAGTGTGGCATCAGAGCTGGGTGACGAACCGCGGCGCAATGCTGGTGATCGAAGGAAAATTCGACTCCGGAAGTATTGTGCTGAGCGATGTAGATCGCGCACCCACCGGTGAAGAGAGACGCGTGCGGGGCGAATGGAAACCAGTTGCGGTCGGCGTTCGCGAAACTGCGGTGCGATCGAATCGATGGCGGCAAAACGTGGACGCCGTGGTTCGATCTGATTTTCCGGCAGCACAAGCCGTAAGCGAGCAGCTTTTGGAAAGTGACGGACGTAACAGACCAGAACTAGGAAGTTAGGAGCTGGTCCGCAAATGCGGAGGAGGACAACGTGAGTATATTTTCCTGGAGCGCGCTTATTTCAATTACCGCAGTAGGAATGGCCTTTGCGGCGTTCAAAACGAACGCAGAAAGCGGCACGCCCGTACCGTCTGACGAAGCCGATAAAGCAACCATTGCGCGGCTCGACACCGAGTATCAGGCAGCGGTCAAGAAAAATGATGCGGTAACCATGGAGCGGCTGCTGGCTGATGATTTTATTCTCGTAACCGGCTCCGGCAAGACGTACACGAAAGCCGATCTGGTGAAGGAGGCGCGGGACGGTACGACGATTTACGAGCATCAAGAAGATACGGAACAAACGGTGCGTGTATGGGGCGACACTGCGGTGATCACAGCGAAATTGTTGGAGAGCGGCACGGCGAATGGAAAGCCGTTCGACAAGACTGTGTGGTTCAGCGATGTGTACTTGCGGAGGAAACCGGGATGGATTTACGTGTTTGCACAGTCGTCGCTGGCGCAGCCGAAGTAGAAGCTTAGAGGGATTGAGCATTCGACGGCGGAACCGATACGGAGACCCAATTTCTCCCGTGGTGGGCGCGAATGCGCGAGTCCGGCAATGCGCGAAAAATGGTAGGCTTCGGATTTCATTGAGGTTAGGGAAATTCGTTTTGCAGAATTTCTCCTTTTGCCGTTTCCGGTAGCGGGTCTAGGTCCGCCTCTGAGGCTGCCGGCGCGCCGATAGGGGATAGATCATATAGATCCACGCCGATGACATCTGGCGGAGATCTTAAGGTCAACCTGCGGCGGCAACGCGCGCCTCTGCATTGCTCCTTCGCTCTTCGAGCAACTCGCTGACGAAAGGTCTTTTGCAAAAACATGAAGTCAAAGGGCGAACCTAGTCGACCCCAAATTCAGTCACTCGGCGCAGATCGTTCTGGCGCCTCGTCAAGTACAGCAACGACAAGTTATTTCAAAACTCCAGAGCGTTTTCTGAGCGATGGGCGCGGAAGAGCATAACGGAGCAGACTGGAAAAGGATTGCGCCTATTCGGAGGGATCTTCTGTTTTGTGGTGGGAGAGTAAACGCTGGAGATATGCGGGCCCTTCTTCCTTATATGATGCAGCGGAACCCTTTAACAGAATCTCGCACAGCTGCGCAAGACTTCTGCCTTCCTTCTTAGCGATTTGAACTAGTGCCCGCTTCAGCGCTGCAGGTACTCTGATTCCAATTGTTTCGTCTTTGGTCATGACGGCTAGCGCATTCTATGGCAGTCCTTCAGCCTTCACAAATCCGTCGCTTGACAGATATCTGGTCATTGGTTATCATTGGTTATCAATGATACTCAAGGAGGTTTTGTGAGAAATAGAATTGCGGACAGCAGGAATCGACGAATTTTATTGCGCCAGAACATTCGTCTTGCGAAGCATTGCGTCGCGGGGCAATTGGGAGCAGTAGCTATCAACCGCCTGCGTGACCTCACGAAAACATTTGGATTCTCTCTGAGTCGGGGGGATTTCAATTACTTAGACGGCGGGTGGTATATCACCCACGCGGGACTCTTGCGCCTGGCACAACGCAGGCGGTGTGTAGGCATCCGAGTTCACCAGGTACGTCAGTTTTGCCAACCTGTCATAGGCCGTTGGGTTTTCAAGGCTACGGTATACACCTCTCCTCGATCGAAGGGATTCGCCGGGTTCGGGGACGCCGATCCATCCAATGTTTCTCCTCTCGTTCGCGGCGCTGAGATGCGAGTGGCCGAAACGCGCGCCGTCAACCGTGCACTGCGCAAAGCCTACGGCATCGGGCTTTGTTCGGTCGAAGAACTTGGCTGGGCTCCACGCTCTGATTCGCAGCCGCGTGAAGTGAATGCTAAGAGAAGGAATGGAGACGGATCGCACGGTAATGACCACCAACCTCGCCTCCGCGATCGGCTCTGCCTGCTGATCCGCCAGCATCGACTCGATCCCACTCTTGTTAAATCCTATGCCGCTGAGTTTTGCGGAACCTCCACACTCCGCGAAGCCAGCCGCGATCGGCTCGAAGAGTTTGTGAATCACCTTTCCCAGCAAGCATCCACCGATCGCGATGCGTTGATCTGCCAGCTCAACAACTTCAATAAATCTGCGGAGGTGGTGCCATGAAACGTCAGATCCCGGGACTCCATCACCAAGGCCGCAATGGAGACGATGTCCTCGAAGGCGTATTCCTGGTTCGCCTCGATCGTGCCTATTACCGCTGGCATCCGCAACGCCCGTTCTACCTACTTCGATTCGTCATCCTCGAACCTGCCGAGAGGCAAGGCCAGTTCTTCAGTGGACGTCTGTACTGTTCGCCGCGTGCCCTCTGGAAATTCGAGTGGTTCCTTCGGGATTTCGGTTATGACACCGATCTGTTGGGCCGAGACGAAGTGGATGAAAAAGCTCTGATTGGCCTGCGCGGCGTGGTGCGGGTCTCTCGCACCATTCTGAATGGCCGTAACTTCCTCAATCTTTCCGGATTTGCACCGGCAGCAGATTGGGAAGAGGTGTCGGTGCCTCAAGCACAACAACGAAGAGGCACGACCATGACCTTCAGTCACAGCCAGATCTCGCAATATCTTCGCTGCCCAAAAGCCTACCGCTATCGCTACCTCGAGGGATGGCAGGAAAAGGAGATCGCGCTTCACTCGTTTTCGGCCGAGCGTTCGAAAAGGCTTTGGCCGCTTACTTTGAAGGCAAAGACAGCTCAGTTGTGTTGTTCGAGGAATGGTCCGCCTACCAGGAAGCGGCTCTCGAATACAGCAAGGGAGACAGCTGGGATCACATGCTGCGGCAGGGCATTCAGCTGCTGGAACGGCTGGCGCAGGACAACCGCATTGTTGTTGCCGATCCGAAGAAAGATTTGCAGGTCAAACTCTTGCGTTCACTCTCGAGCGGAAACGATTTCGTTTCCTACATCGACGGCATCGGAACCCTCGATGGCAAGCCCACGCTCCTCGAATGGAAAACCACGACAGCCCGATATCCGGAAGAGCCGGAAGGGCTGTTGGCACTCGATCCGCAGTTGATCTGTTACTCCTGGATGAGCGGCATCGCGGATGTAGCCATCATCGCTTTCATTCGAAAGCGCATGCCGGAGATCCAATACTTGAAGACCACGATCTCCGAAGAACAACGACAGGAATTTGGGGAACTGGTTCGAAACACCGTCGGCCAGATCGAAGCCGGCCAGTTCCATTCGCATTCCGGTATCCGGTTTCCTGCAAACGGTTGCGTCAGCTGTTCACAGCTTGGGCTGTGCCTCGATAACCCACAACTGGTGGACGCCAAACTGATTCGGCGGCCTGGAGCAAGTGATCTTGATTGGCTTAACGAGCTTGACGGGTAACGGAAGGCCTTGGGTGGCTCCGAAGCTCAATCGCCGCAGAGCTGTATATCGTGCTCACCCGGATCGATGAAATCCTGGCCTGGGAGCAGCACGTCACTCGCGAGCGCGATACGCGGTTCGTGGAGTTGGGTCGATATCTGTGCGAAGTCCGAGCAGGCCAGTACTGGAGGATCGACAACCTGAAATCGTTCGATGAGTTTCTCGAACGGAAGTTCCCGGAATCGCGGCGCAAAGCGTATTACCTAATGGCGATTCAGGAGCGGTTGCACCGGGTAGCGAAGTCGGACTTAAAGCAGGTGGGCTGGACCAAGGCGGTGGAACTGGCGAAGGTGGCGCGGAGGGATGGACAGGAATTCGAGTGTGCAACCTGGGTGCACAAAGCTCGCGAATTGCCGAAGGAAGAGTTCAAACACGAGGTCGCGAAGCACCTCACCGGCAAGGATACGGAACGCTCGGAGATTTTGTACTTCAAGGTCTACAAGAGTCAGTTGCCGGTGATCGAACAAGCGCTGGAAACAGCGACGCTGATGCTCGGAGGGGACAAGTCGCGCGGCTATTGTCTCGAGTTGATCTGCGCGGATTTTCTGGCTGGCGCGAGCATAGAAGTCGGTGACGAAGACAAATTGCTGTTCGCGCTGACGCGGCTGATCGGCTCGCTTGGCAGAGAACAGAAGTGCCAGCTACTCGAAATGGTGAGGCACAGCGATGCAGGGATTCGAGAAAAAGCGGCCGCGGCTACGGCTTGAGCTGGAAGCGTATCGTCGCCTGTGTCGCCAGGTGCTTGCGCGCGACGGATGGCGCTGCCAGGACTGCGGAACAGCAAGTAATCTTCACGTCCACCACATCCGATCGCGGAGCAAGTTGGGGGACGACGGCGAAGCGAATTTGATTACTCTCTGCTCAAAATGTCACGGAACGAGGCATCTTCACTGCAGGAGCGTGGATTTTCCTGCCGCGGGCCGGTGCTAGGCTATGGAGTTTTGGGGGGATGTGCTTCTGCGGCGCTGATGCAAGGCAACTCGCGGTGGTCGCGAAAGATGCGCAATTGCAGGTGCTCGTGTCGCAAATCAATCCGCATTTCCTTTTCAATTGCTTGAACAATCTTCGCGCGCTTATCGTTGAAAATCCGGAGAAGGCGCAAAATATGGTGACGGCGCTTTCATCGCTGCTGCGTTATTCTTTGCAGGCGGGCAAAGCGATGACAGCCCCGTTGAAAACCGAACTTGAAATAGCGGAAACATATTTGCGGCTCGAATCCATCCGATTTGAAGGCCGGCTCAGTTCGCAAACGGAAATCGCGCCCGATACGCTTAAAATTCACGTGCCGGTGATGCTCGTGCAATCGTTGGTCGAAAATGGCGTGAAGCATGGAATTGAAAAACGCAAGAACGGCGGCGAAATCCGCATCGCAGCCTGGCTACAGAATGGATCGCTGAAAATTCGGGTCAGCAATTCTGGTCAGCTCGCCACCTCGGGCAATTCCACTCACATTGGACTTCAGAATTCGCGCGAACGCCTGCGTCTGCTCTACGGAGATGCCGCTCACTTGGATCTTCACAATGACGGCGCTGATTCCGTGGTCGCCGAAATTTCAATGCCGTCGCATGCTGAGGTGGCGCGCGCGTGAAAGTTCTCATCATTGACGACGAGCGCCTCGCCCGCAATGAGCTTCGGCGAATGCTGAAGAGTTTTCCCGAAATTGAAATTGCCGGCGAAGCTCAGAATTCAGATGAAGCGCGCGAGCAAATCCTGCATCATCATCCCGATTTAATTTTTTTGGATATTCAAATGCCCGGCGATAATGGCTTTCAGCTTCTCGAGCGCCTCGAACGTGTGCCGCTCGTCATATTCACCACGGCGTTCGACCAGTACGCGCTCAAAGCCTTTGAAGTTAGCGCGCTCGATTATTTGCAAAAGCCAATAGCGCCGGAACGCCTGGCCGCCGCCATTGCAAAAGTTTCTGAGCATCGCGCGTTACCCTTATCCGAGTCTACCGTAAAAAACGCCGCGGACGCCGAGCGGCAGATTTTCGTCCGCGACGGCGATCGCTGCTGGTTTGTTACCATAAAAAATATCGCGCTGATGGAATCCGAAGGAAATTACACGCGCCTACATTTCGACGGCAACCGTCCGTTGCTTCTGCGCTCTCTTACAGATTTGCAAGGGCGTCTGGACCCCGCAATTTTCTTTCGTGCCAATCGCAAACAAATAATCAATCTGAAATTTGTCGAGTCCATCGCGCCATGGCCCAACGAAGGTTACCTCGTGAAACTAAAAGGCGGCTTCCAAATCGAAATGTCCCGCCGTCAGGCGCAGAAATTCCACGCGATCACCAGCCTGTAGATGAAGCTTGCGAGCCGCATGTTTGGGAATCTATTGCGCGCTATGAGAGAGTCAGCAAGAACGCGCTGTCTTCTCTCGCTTCAACGCCATGCATTGCGTTTGGATCGAGCGCGGTTAGGTGTCCGGTAGGCAGATCCACGGCGCGGTCAGCCAATTTCAGATGAATGTGCCCCACGAGAGTTTGCACTGAAATTCGCGCCGTGGTCTTATGCTCGTGCATCACCTTTTTTTTTCATGGCGATTAGAACGATTCACATCTCCGCATGTTATACGAGCGTCTTTGAACTTGGTCCTGTGCTTTCAGCCATGCCTCTTCTTTGTGCAGATTCTGTATTTCCTCGAGAAGATTACATTCCAGAATGGGTGTAACCAGCGTGTCTCCGATCCCGTGTCCACGGTTACGGACGATCTACGGACAATTGAGAAGGTCCAAAGGGCGTTTCCAGTTCGTAAGCGACACCAAAGAAAGCACCTAGATTTTGTGCTGCCAAGGCTACGAACCAGTAGGGCGGGAGTTCGAATCTCTGCGGGCGCGCCACTCTTCTAGCCGTTTATTTTGAATCACTTCCCGGCCCGCGCTTGCTGCTGTTTCGAACTTGTACGGTTAGCGCGTTTATCAGGACGTAGGCGATTACTTCCGGATTGGCGACCATCCTGGAACTGACACTCAATGTCCAAAGCGACCGATTCTGACATTAAGTGTGATAGCCTTGCTCGCGATTCGCGCCCAATACTCCCAGGGAAATTCATTGCTTCGATCTGTACAAAACATGGCCAGCACCGCAGACCGCCCAATCCGAAAACACAGCGACGATATTTTCTTCGCGGCAATGGCTTTACTGATTCTCGCGACGGTGTTCATCGGTTTCGCTCGAACTTACTTTCTAGCCGGCGTATTCCACGCCAAGCTTCCCAGCGCGCTTGTTCATCTGCACGGAGCGATCTTTTCCTCCTGGATACTTTTGCTGCTCACGCAAATAGCGCTAATTTCTACAGGCCGCGTGACCTGGCACAAGCGGCTTGGAATCGTGGGAGCGATTCTTGCCGGGCTGATGGTGATCGTCGGATTTATGACGTTGGTTGCAGCGGTGCGAAGGCATGCGACCTTCGGAATGAGCATCGAATCGCTTTTTGCTGATGACGTGCTTCAACTATCGCTCTTCGCGGTGCTTGTCTTCTGGGCTGTGCGAGTCCGCCGGAGCGGCGCCGCGCACAAACGCCTGATGATTCTTGCGACAGCATCTCTCCTAGGCCCCGCTCTAAGCCGCTGGCCGTGGGCCTTTGTGTTTTCAAGCTGGTTCGTATTCTTCGGCATCCTCGATTCGTTCCTGGTTTTCCTAATCGCTTACGACGTGTGGTCGCGGAGAAGAATTCATAGCGCTACGATTTGGGGGTCGGCGCTCATCATTCTGATGCAGACGGCAATGGGCCCCCTTGGCCAAGCGGCGTTTTGGCATCAATTCACGATGTGGGTGCAAAACGTTTGAAGGTTGGAACGATCGGACGCGGCCGATCCAGACGTGACGTGGACCGAGCCGGATCGATAGATGTATCTAGACCCCTGGTGCCTGCTCTCTCGATTGCCGAGTCACAGCAAGGTCCTCGTTTGGGCCGCGACGGTCCATACGGCCAAGGATCTGAGCAGTGTTGGCGGATTCGATCGCAATGTCCCGCTTGGCTCTTACATAAGACGTGACTGCAGGGATCGGGCCTTCACTCTTGGGTTCTCTGCGTATTCCGGCAGCTAAGCGTTTGTCGGTCAGCCAGTTCGACAGTTGAGCGCTGCTCCCGACATCTCTCTCGAATGGCGATCATTCGCGAATCGCGGACTCAATTCTTTAGGACGGCCGAACTGTTAAAAACTTGACGCGAACTCCCCCAGGAAAGTTCTAAAATCGTCCCCTTGGGCGCGCCACTCTTAATGCAGTTCATTTTCAACAACTTTGGACGATAAGTAAGCATTCATGGCATAGTGATATCGACGGAAACGTTTGTATTCAAGTTTCTAGGTTCGGTATCGAGCGAGCACCGCATTCGTCGTCAAAGGGAGTTTCGTGGCTGTATCGCATAGTTGTCAGTCCTTCAACGGAAACCGGGACTCGGTGAGAGACAGATGAGCCGCCGCCATCAGCCGAGAGAGCGAAACTTCAATAAGTTTCTCGCTCGTTGGCCGTTCTTCCCGCCGATTGCGGCAGCTAACTCTCCATTCAAACTGGGAATTGCTCCGAGGTCTCCGCACTCGGACACCAAGCCGTGAAGACGACAACCAACACTACTATTCTGGTTCTGAGTTCCGAAGCAATCGTTCGCTCAGTTATTCAAGACATTCTAGAAACCAAGGGATACGCAGTTTTAGCCACAGGCGACTTGGGAAGAGCTGTTGACTGGCTGAAAAACTATCAGCCGGATCTGTTGATAATTCGCTTGTACGTCGAAGGTATGTCCGGGTTTGAAGCAGCAACGTTTCTCCGCACGAAGAGCCCGGGACTTCGGGTTCTGATGCTGGGCGGTCTCATTGAAGATGATCGACTTAAAACTCGAGTGGCGCTAGAGGACTTCAACATTTTCCCGAAGCCAATTACCGCCACCGACCTCCTGAATAAAGTGAGGGATGTGCTTCCCTGAGGTCGCAGACTATTATGAACCTATCAGTAGAGATCTCGGAACGCTCCTTGTAGCTGCTAATAGACATCCCGGACAGGTGGGGTATTCTTCCAACCCACCGCAGGAGGTTCGGGATGAAGAATCCAGTTTACGAGCAGAGCCATAAAACGGATTCTCAAGAGTTCTACCAGGGAAGGCACTTCAAGCATAAAAGGGATCTTGCTCGCAAACTCAAGCGGTGGGAGACCGAGTACAACGAGGATCGGCCTCATCTCGCGCTCAACGGGAAGACGCCAGCGGAACGAGTTCGAGAACTCGTTCCGCCATACAAACCTGTAAAGGATCCCTCTTGACAAATACAGCGTAAACCGCAAACCCGAAGCGCGTCTCGCGAGCGAACCGTGCAGGGTTCACGTAGAATCAGAACGAAAAGCCGAAGGATCGCTATGACATTCATCGATACCAACAAGTTGCCAGTTACCGAACGCCTGCCAGGCTGGAGAGGCCGCGATTTTGATTCTCCTAGCATGACGTTTGCTCATTACGAATTCGATGCAGGCTCGTCGATCCATGAGCATTCGCACGCACAGGAAGAAGTTTATGAAGTCATTGAAGGCGAACTAGAAATAACTATCAGTGGCGTTACCGAGCGCATAACTTCTGGCATCGTCGGCATCGTTCCTGCCAATACTCTGCATTCCGTAAAGGCGATCTCACGAGGGAAGGTTATTGTCGTGGATTATCCTTTGCGTGAACTTCCATTGCATTCTGCAAAGCGCGACTGAGTGCGCCCGCTCCTCCCGGCAGGCGCTAAATCACTACATCTTGCGGCATTGCCGCTCGAAAGCATTCTCGGTTCTTCACGATTACTCCTAGCGCAGAGCGATCTTCGGATCCACGCGCGATGCCCGACCCGCTGGAATAAACGAGGCCGTTGCTGTGCCGCCGATCAAGATGACGCCACTGGCGACTGAAGACTTTGACTGTGTTCCTTCCCATTTCAGAGAACTGGAGTTACCCGCTGGGACGCAGTTTTCGGGTCATCATCCGTAGCGACGCCCTCGAACCCAGAATTCTGGCCACGAAGTGCGGAGACCACGGCAGAGAAAAATCTCTGGATGATCCACTGGTTCCTCATTGGGAACTCCGAAAGCATCTCAACAGAATTGTGGTACTGCGCTATCGGTGTCATCTCGAATCCCGTCAACTTGCACCTGGCACCGTCAATCTACCGCAGAACCGCGGACGAAATGGATAACTTCCGGGTTGCCGACAAGGCTAGCGACGACTGAGGACTTAACCCGCGGTGTGTTATAAAATTCGGGCATCGTAAGCGGAGAGCGTCGCCCTGGAAGGAGCATTAAATGATTACCGTAACGGGTGCAACGGGACGGACGGGAAGGGCGGCAACGGAAGCGTTGCGCGGCAAAGGCGAAAAGGTTCGCGTGGTTGGGCGAGACGCGAAGAGGCTGACGCCGCTCGTAGAGCTAGGTGCGGAACCCTTCGTCGGAAACGTCGAAGATGTCGCTTCAATGACGAAAGCTTTCAGCGGCGCTTCAGCCGTCTACCTGGTTCTGCCCGAGGATATGTCACAACAGGATTTGCGCGCGCATCAAGAACGCGTTTCCGACTCCTACGCCGCAGCAATCACCAACGCCCGAGTCCGGTTTATCGTTAATCTAAGCAGTATCGGCGCGCAGCACACGAAAAACACCGGCCCCATCGTCGGCTTGCATGATCAGGAGCAAAAGCTCGATCGAGTCGCTGGGCTCAACGTCCTCCACCTCCGCGCAGCGTATTTTATGGAAAATCTTTTCATGAGTATTGCCCCGTTGCGCTCGATGGGGACGCTGCCAGGAGGGTTCCGAGCCGAAGTGCCAATGCCGTGGATTGCCACGCAAGACATCGGCGCGTATGCCGCCACTCGGCTTGCCGCGCGCGATTTTTCCGGAAGTTCAATCCAGGAGCTACACGGACAGCGCGACATCTCCATGAAGGAGGCTGCTTCCATCGTCGGCAACGCTATCGGCAAGCCCAATCTCGAATATGTGCAATTGCCGAGCATGATGCTTGAGACGGCCCTTTTGAAGATGGGTTTACCTAAAAAGACCGCAGAATTGATTATTGAAATGTGGGATGGTGCGAATGCGGGCCTCATCGTACCTCAGCAGGAGCGCTCGGCAAGAAATACGACATCCACTACGCTCGAATCATTTGTCGCAAGGGTCTTCGCTCCTGCGTATCTCCAGACAGTTTAAAACCGGCGTTCAATGAAACAAGGCCCAATTCCCGATTAACGGGCGATGCGGAAGTAGCCGGATTACCTCCGGCTTGCCGACAAACCTTCCAGAATTTGCGGATTCGTGTGGAACGTGCTGCGTGGTCTATAATTACGCGCGCGCATGGCACCTCACGAGAAACGCTACGGCTCGAAACCCATCTTCCTTTCGAGCGCAATAAATTGCGGCTCGGAATGTAACGAAGCGAAAAGAGGATTTACCTTGAGATAGATCATTCCTGGTTCGCGCCGCTCATATGATTTCTCTAGCGCCGCTACGGCTTTGTCCTTCTCACCCAATAACGCGTAACACTCCGCCGTGCCCCACGGGGTTTCATGTCCCTTCCGCGATTCGAGATTCAGTGTCCCTTGTGAATCTGCCATCACCTTCAACAGCCCTCTGTATCCAGCAGTTCGATAGATTCGGTCGGCAGTATCGACTACATTCGGTGCGAGTAAACCGAGGGCCTTGTGCTTTTCCTCGAACGCAGTGTCATAGTTTCCTTCCAGTTCGTAGCAAGGGACCTGCTCGTTGTACGCGGGGCCGAACATTGGATCCATCGCCGCTACTTTCCGGAACTGCGCCAGTGCGTTGCCACACTCGCCAGCCAAATAATACGCGTATCCCAAATCCGTATTGATGACCAGCGACATCGGATCGAGTTCTTGCGCGAGCTTCATTTCCGCGATCGCATCGTCATTGTCGCCCTCCGGATCGAGATACAGGTTGGCATACCAGTGATGGGCGAGCGCATAGTTGGGATTTAGCGTGAGCGCCCGCAGAAACTCGGCTTTTCCTCCGGACCAATCGTAAGCGTACAAAACCTTGAACCCTGCGAGCGCTGTGTGCGCTTCGGCGGAGGACTCGTCAAGCTCTATCGCCTTCAGCGCCGCTGCCTCGCCTTTCGAGTACGCTTCCTGTCTCGCCGCTAGCCCTTCGACACCAAGCAGTGAATGGCAACGCGCGAGCCCGGAATAGGCGGGCCCGTAATTCGGGTCCTGCGCAATCGACTGGTCGAACGATTTCACGCATTCCGCGAGACTCGCCGGGTCGCGGCGATTCCAAAAGTAAAGTCCTTTCAAATAATTATCGTAAGCATCTGCAGAAGCAGGGTGCGAGCCACTCGCATGAGTGATTCCGGGGCCATTCAAATGAATCCTGATCTTATCCGCGATGTTCTGTGCAACGTCCTGTTGAACGCCAAGGATATCTTTCACTTGTGCTTGATAGGACTGCGCCCACACGTGCGTCTGGTCGCTGACTTGAATGAGCTGCGCTGAGATTCTGGCCTGATCGCCCTCGCGGCGCACACTTCCTTCAAGTACGTAGTTGGCTCCAAGCTCCCGGCCGATTTGGCTGACGTCTTCGTGTGTCCCCTTGTATTTCATTGATGAAGTGCGGGCGATCACTGCCAGCGCGCCCGGGTTAAGCTGTCCAAGATCCGTGATCATCTCTTCAGTGAGACCATCCACGAAGTACTCCTGAGAAGCATCACCGCTGAGATTTTGAAACGGAAGCACCGCTAACACAACATGGCTATGGGACGCCTCCGAATCTTTCGTTGTGAACCACCCCGTTCGGACGATCAGAAGGACACACAGCACACCCGCGGCCAAGATCACCGCTCCAAGAGCAACCAACATCGAGACTCGTCTCGGATACCCATTCGCCGCGACGCCTGAACCAGCTTCGGCCGAGGTGACCTTTCCATTCCCCGATCGCAGCCAGGATTCCACTTCCTCAACGTAGGCAAATACGGCACCGCCCTTAGTACCTGGAACACGGTGGACTGGCAAGCCCCGTTCACGCTCCCAACGCTGGGCGGAACGGACGTCCCGGCCAAGAAACTCAGCGATTTCTTTCCAGGAATCGAGGCGGCGGCTTCCGGGTTGGGGATTGCTTGATTGGGTCATCGGCTTGTCACGCGTCCCTGTCGCCGAGTGTCGTCGTTTGTCGTGCCCTTCCGCTTGCCATTCCCCGAGCCAAAGATGTAATCCCATCGCGCCAGGGCAGTCGAATGAACACCGGGTCGGCCAGGAACAGCGGTCCGGAAAACCTAGTAGATGACGAGGATTCTTGCATGGCCGCTGGATGGAGTGCAAGCCCGACCCTTCGGCGTGACCGTACTGCAGTACCGTTCGGAACGCGGTGAAGGAATTTCTAGCCAGCGAAAGAAGTTCCGTTGCACCGGGAGTTCTTTTGCGCGCGAGCAATCGAGGGAAGACGCCAATAAGGTTCTCGTCTCCCCAAAAACAGAATTGCGCCCTGCATAGACGGGGAGCACATAAGGAGGATGGAAATGAGGACGAGAAACCTGTTCGGAGGCCGCTCAACACTGCGCGGTGCAGTTGTCGGGTTCGCTGTGTTCGCTCTACTGGTATCTTGTGCCCGCCCGGTCCGGGCACAGAGTCCAGGCGCCGCGCTTTTCACTTCGCATAACATTTCGGCTATGACCGACGGTTTGCCGTCCAGTTCTGATCTCAACTCAGGAGTTTCCGAGCGCTCGACTGAGGCAGCCCCGTCGATTTCTAGAGCGGCATTGGCCATCGCGCAGTCATCGGCCCCAGGCGAAACATTTCGACCCCGCGCCCCAATGCTAACTGCTCCGGAGGCAGTTAAATTTTCACCTCTCGGAATCTCCGAAATCTCGAGCCTTGCAAGCATCTCGCGCTGGGGGCAATCCAGCCAATCGCCGGATACTCAACAATCCAGCACCAAAACCTCGACCAAACCGAAGCACCACGGCGCATTCCTGACGATGGCGATCCTCGGTACTGCTGGCGTTGCGGGAGGTATCACGACGCTCGCTCTCGCGCACTCTTCGCATTGTTCGAGCCCCACCGCGCCTGGAGCATGCAACGACTTGGATACGACTGGAAAAGTTTTGATTCCGGTGGGAGCCGTGATGGCTGGACTCGGCTACTTTTTCGCATTTCACCACAGCCACTGAGCAGTCTTGGGCATCGTCCGCCCAAAACATTCAAGCGAAGTCACACACGGGAGGTTTGCGAATATGAAAGCATTTCGATTCACGAAGAATCTCGTCCAGTACATGGCGGCGTGCACGATCGTTGCGATGGCTCTATTCGCAGCTGCTAGTCCAGCGCATGCTCAAGTCACGGAACCTGTTGATGCTTTGCTTGATGCAGCGCCGGCCAAACTGGTCGTTTCTATTCCGACTTCGGGCCTTTACCCGAATGTTGCCTTTGATGACACGAATGGAACGCCCTCGATATCACGTCAATCTGCGCAGATCACCCAAGCTTCGGTGTTGCGACCAGATATGTTTCTCGGGAATCCAGCTCGTTCTGCCGCTGGTGTAACGGAAACGGCGGCACTTTCTTCACACCT